>JBDHTQ010000003.1:0-270428 GCA_039808765.1 Bdellovibrionales bacterium | reverse complement strand
TTAGCTAATGTCGTTGCCATGGGCACTTGTGCCAGAAATATTATCCTAGTCGGCGACCAGATGCAGTTGGGCCAACCGGTTCAAGGTGTTCATCCCGGGGAATCCGGCCAGTCGGTTCTGGACTATCTGCTGCAGGGTGAACCGACCGTTCGCCCCGAACAGGGCCTATTTCTGGGCGAGAGCTGGCGCATGCACCCGGATGTATGCCAGTTTATCTCTGACGTCATATATGCTGGCGAACTTCAAGCCCATCCGGACTGCAGCAACCAAAAACTTGTTCTCGGCAGCTCCTCACCTCCGGGTATCAAACCAACTGGCCTGAGTTTTGTTTCCATGGATCATGCCGGCTGCTCGCAATCCAGCGAGGAGGAAGCCGCCTATATTCAAGAGACCTACACCTGGCTCCTGAGCCAGCGCTATACCGACAAAAATGGTACTGAGCATCCAATAACATCTGCAGATATTCTGGTTATCAGCCCCTATAATCTACAGGTTAATCTCCTCAAGGAGAGGCTGCCCGATGGAGCACTGGTGGGCACTGTCGACAAATTCCAGGGCCAGGAAGCACCTATTGTACTGATTTCGATGGCCACATCCAGCGGCGAGGAAATGCCGCGCGATATCGAGTTTCTTTACAGCCGCAACCGCCTGAATGTCGCCATATCCCGCGCCAAATGCCTTGCAGTTCTGGTTGCCAGCCCCAAACTGCTTGAGATTTCCTGCTCAACCGTTGACCAGATGAAGCTGGTAAATACGCTTTGTTGGGCTAAAACTTATTCAGCAGCGCTGGGGGTAATATACTGACGCAGTATAACCCCTCATACAGCAATATCTTAATTTACAGACCTAACTTCATGCAGGCCAATTTGATTGGGAGTAAGTTAAAATGGATCTAAAACCAGACGAGATAGAGTTTTTATCGAAATACGGGTTAACCCAAAAAGATGTTTATGATGCGAGATATTCTCCTTCTGATTTATGGAAAGAGCGGATGAGAGAATTAAATAAATCGGTTGCACTAGGAGTTAAATGTAAATATGGGCACAGATTAAGAACTAGATCTGGTCATTGCATTGTTTGTGATCCCGCCAAATTCGGCTTTTGGCTACGACATAGAAAACCAGGATATGTTTATCTTGCCGCATCAAAATCAGCAAAATTAGTTAAAATCGGACAATCAGATGATGTGCAAATGAGAAATGCCAGCCTTAATCAATATGCTTATGCTAATGCCAGTGATTGGGAAATGTTGACATATTTTTATATTGACGCCTCTGGGAAAATCGAAAGCGAAATTCATGGCAAGCTGAAGGCATATCAAGTTTATGTCGACTATTTTAAAGGCAATGAAGAACAGCTTGCTCGCGAGGCTTTTGCTTGCCATCCAGAGAAGGCTTTGCAAGCAATTAATGCGGTCGTTGACTTCGGGGAGGTGAAGGAGTGCGTGCTGAATGAAAATTTGTCCCAGATACTTATGAATTGGCCCACATAATCCATAATACAGAAACTAAGACCAGATGAAGCTGCTCAATACACTGTGCAGGGCTAAAACATATTCCGGCCATACCTATCGCAATTAAGCCATTTAATTATCCATATTTCCACTGGATTAAGTCCTGAAAAGAAGCGTTGTTGTCACCATCAACAAGATGGAGACCATAATGCTCAAGCCCCAGACCACCCAATCAGCCTTAGACGCCTTCATGTCTCGCAAAGCAGAAATCGATGCACAACTCGCCCGGTTGCAGGCGCTGAGTGACGAACACTTTCACCAGAGCCCAGACAGCATCCATTGGGGTCATGTGGGCGACCTCAGCCACTACGCCGGACTGCTGCGCCAGATTACCGATGCCGCCTTCAAAGAGGACGAGCACGCAGCCTGACCTGCTCCAGCCAATATCAGCCCCGTCCGGTAACGCCGGCGGGGCTTGTGGTGGTAGGGGCGCCAGAATGGTCTGGGCCTCAACACCAGAGACGATATGTCCAACAGGAAAGAAGAGAGAATGATGCAGAACAACAAAAAAGCGACCATGTGGATTCCGATAGGAGGAGATGGAGTGCTGGAGCACGCTACCGGCGAGCGAAGTGGCGTCAGGATTGAAGGCGCAACAATACAGATTATTGACGATGAGGAGTTCATAAATCTGGCACTTAAAGATAAGGATGGCGACTTCTACTTCCTCCTCACCCAGCAGACTGGCCCCAATCTATTGGCTGCCTACAAGCGAGCCGGAATCCCGACAGGGGCAACTGTCCACATAAAGCAGGAGCAATAAATGACCTATGCACCCACGCGCTTCCCGCCAATTCATCATGTCCCATTATAATAAGGAGACCACCATGACCAAACTCAATGATACCCAGCTTGTTATCCTGTCAGCCGCCAGCCGCCGCCGGGACTTTTCGGTCTACCCCCTTCCGCGCAGTATTAAACGTGGAGACGGTCCCAAGGTTCTGAAACAGCTTCTGACCAAGGGACTGATTGAGGAAACCGAAGCCGTGGGCGATGCGCCCGTCTGGCGGCAGCATGAGGATGGGTATGGCGTAACCCTCATCCTGGCAGATGATGGATTTAAGGCGCTGGGAGTTGAGCGCGAACTAACCGCTTCAGCTGAAACCACTCAGAAGCAGAAGAAACCGATTGTTAAGCCTGCGAACTCCACTGGCGAGACGGGCAGCAAGCAGGGCAGACTGGTCGAGTTGCTGCGCGCCAAGAACGGTGCAACCATTGATGAAATAGCCAAGTCATTCAACTGGTTGCCGCATACTGCCCGCGCCGTAATCACAGTGACCGTAAAACGCAAGCTTGGGCTAAGCGTCAGTTCAGAAAAAGTTGATGGGCGCGGCCGCGTGTATCGTATCGCGTAATAGCCTGCCCTGAGCTTGCCCGCCGGAAGCGGCGGGCAATTTCTTTTACCCTACCTCATGTGTGTGTTCGTGTGCGCGGGCGAGAAATCGCCTCTTGCATTTTCCCGCCGTTTATAGAATTCTGTCTATGTCCTAAAGAGATGCGGCCAGTCCCGTCTCTCACAGGAAAACGAAGGATAAGAAATTCGTTTTCAGACCGAGCGCATTGTGCACTCGGCATGTGAGGGAGGGTAGAATGGTTAGAACGCATGGGTACGCACGCAAAGTCATAGAAGTTGCCCTTGATGAGTTGAAGCCTTATCAGGGAAATGCGCGGAAACACTCCGACAAGCAGATAAGCCATATTGCTGTCAGTATCAGCAAATACGGCTTTCTGAATCCGATCATCATAGATGAAACCTACACAGTCATGGCTGGTCATGGACGCGTTGAGGCTGCGCGACGGCTCGGATATCAGGCTTTACCAGCCATCCTGATCAGCCATCTCACGGATGCCGAGAAGAAGGCGTATGTCATCGCTGACAACCGGATCGCAGAGCTGGCCGGCTGGGATAAGGAAATCCTCGCAATAGAACTGCAGTTTCTGGTGCAGGTGAGCTTCGATGTTGAAGCAACTGGTTTTTCAACCAAAGAAATCGACCTGATCCTTGATCCGGAAGAAAAGCGGGAAAGTGACCCTGATGACGTTCTTCCGGAAATTCCTGCTGTAACTCCAGTAAGTCGCACAGGTGACATATGGATACTCGGTGGTCATCGCCTTATATGTGGAAGCGCCACTGATCCAGCTGCCTATCGCGCACTCATGGTTAAAGACCGCGCCGTCATGGTGTTTGCTGATCCGCCCTATAACGTGAAAATTGATGGTCATGTCTGTGGGCTTGGCAAGGTCAAACACCGTGAATTCGGCATGGCCAGCGGAGAGATGACCCCGGAAGAGTTCACCGATTTCCTCGGCCAGAACATGTCCCAGCTCTGCCGCTATACGGTGAATGGGTCACTCCATTTCCACTGCATGGACTGGCGTCACCTGATTGAGCTGCTGACTGCCGGGCGCGAGAACTATTCCGAATACAAGCAGCTGATTGTCTGGAACAAGGATAATGCCGGTATGGGCGCCTTCTACCGCTCCAAACACGAGCTTATTGCCGTGTTCAAGAACGGAAACGGCAAGCATATCAACAACTTCGGCCTTGGTGAGAACGGGCGATACCGCACCAATGTCTGGGATTATGCCGGCGCCAATTCCGTGTCCGGCAAAACCCGGCAGGAGCTTGCCAACCACCCCACACCCAAGCCGGTCTCACTGGTCGCTGATGCCCTGCGCGACTGCTCGCTGCGCGGCAGCATTGTCCTCGACCCGTTCATGGGCAGCGGCACAACCCTTATTGCCGCTGAACGTACTGGCCGCATTGCACGCGGTATTGAGCTCGACCCCATCTACGTCGACCTCATTATGCAGCGTTGGCAGGATCTGACCGGCAAATCTGCCATTCTGCAGGGTACAGACAAGACCTTTGATGAACTGCGTGCCAGCCAGTCTCTCGTTGCACAGGAGGGCGCTGACCATGAGTAATGACCATGAGGTGGGCTACCGTAAACCACCTGTCTCAACCCGCTTTAAACCCGGCCAGTCGGGCAACAGGTCCGGCCGACCCAAGGGGGCCAAAAATATCCGCTCGCTCATCGAGCAGGAGGCCAACGAAAAGATCTCGATACAGGAGGCTGGCAAGACGCGCAAAATTACCAAGCAGCAGGCCATCGTCAAACGGGCCTTCAGCAAGGCATTGAGCGGTGATGACCGCGCAATCCGGACTATTCTCACTTATCTTGAAGCTGCAATTGCTGCTCCGAAGGATGCTGCTGCCACTGAAGTTGCCCCCGCCGATCAGGAAATCATCGCCAGTTTCCTCCAGAAAATGAAGGAGAGCAGCGATGAGTGATGAACAGCTCGTGTTACTGTCCATATTACGGTTGGATTTCTCGGCCTTTATCCAGAAGGTGTTCAATGAGCTGAACCCGGCCAGCCGCTTTCATGAATCATGGTTTATTGACTATCTGGCCTGAAAATTGTCCGGGCTCAGAAAGCGCGATCGCCAGCGGCTTATCATCAACATGCCGCCACGCCACCTGAAATCCACTATTGTGTCTGTGGCACTGGTAGCGTGGCTTATTGGCCATGATCCGACGCTTCGCGTCATTGTGGTCTCCTATAGCTATGAGCTGGCTGAAACCCTGGCGCGCGATTTCCGCCGGATTATCAGCTCTGAATGGTACCGTGCCCTGTTTTCCGGAGTTAAGATCGGAGCCAAGGATTCTGCCACAGAGACAGTCACCACCAAAGGCGGCTTCCGGCTCGCGCTCTCGGTTGGCGGCAGCCTGACCGGGCGCGGTGCTGACCTGATCATTGTTGATGACCCCATGAAGGCGCAGGATATGCATTCCGAAAGCAAACGGAAGGCTGTCATCGATTTCTACCGCAATGTACTGGTCAGCCGCCTCAACAATCCGGATGAAGGCTCCATCCTTGTTGTCATGCAGCGGCTCCATGAGGACGACTTGAGCGGCTATCTCCGTGACACCACGGAGTTTGCCAGTATCATTCTTCCTGCCATAGCCTTGGTAGAAGAGACATTCCAGATCAGGCCTAATAAATTTCATACACGGCGGCCGGGTGATGTCCTCAGTCCCGCTGTGTTCAGCCGGGCAGCGCTGGACAGGATCAAGGCAGAACAGGGTCCGACCATATTCGAGGGACAGTATCAGCAGTCACCCGTTCCCCACGAGGGAAATATGGTCAAGAGGGAGTGGGTCAATATTGTGCAGAAGCTTCCGGAGGATGAGTTCCTGTCCACCACCATCATGAGCTGCGATACGGCCATAAAAACCGGGGACAATAACGACTATTCAGCCATATGTGTTTTCCACATTTATGGCGAGAAGATATATCTCGTGCACATTGAGCGAGGGAGATGGTCCTATGATGTGCTGGCAGGCAAGGTTCGCAATGCCTACCAGGAGTTCAATCCGGATCATCTGCTTATCGAAGACAAAGGGTCCGGCAGTTCACTCATCGGGTCGCTCAAGAGCTCCGGCATCGATGCCACGCCGGTGATGCCACAGGGCAGCAAGGAGGAACGCGTCCTCAGGAATCTGGCACCCTTCGAAACGCGGAGATACTATGTGCTCGAGAGTATGTCGAACTACGGCGAATACATGATCGAGCTTCTGGGATTTCCCAATGTCCGCCATGATGACATGGTTGATTGCACCACCCAGGTACTGGACTGGCTGAAGACACATCGTGTCGACGAACCGGTTTTAAAATTCATGTATGGCACCAAGGATTGCGGGTTCATGTAAGGGGCTCCTTGCACAAGCCTGATCGTCATATATCAGGTACCGGTTCCAGCCAGTCCGGAAATGAACCCTGACAGGCTTGTCAGCTGGCCGCGAATAGCTTCCGGATATGAGCTGTGCAGGCTAGCAGGTACAACCAGCCGGACGCCTGCTTCCTGCATCTCCCGAAACTGGTTGACCGATACACCTTCCTGCAGGGTCACAAGGTGTTTGACGGGAATGCGGTTCGCCTCGTTAAGAACCTGACGCCAGCGGTCCTTGCAGGTGGTCTTTGAGGCCAGCATCCGCAGGCGGTCGGCCGGATAGGCCGGATCGTTATAGGCGGTCACGGACGGAAACAGGAAATCCGGCCGCTTGCCACCCTCAATCACCGGGCCATGGGCAAAATCAATATCCGGGCGCAGTCCTTCTTCGACGAAGATTTCACGGACCTGCAGCTCAAGCGACTTGCCGGAACGGGATTTGCGGCTCTGCAGGATTGTCTGGGCCAGTCCCAGAAAGCCCTCGAGACCGGTAAAGCCCGCACTGATTTTTGGCAGGTAGAAAGCTTCTTCCAGCCCGAGGAACATCTCGAATTCACAGTCGCGTCGCTTGATCAGGCGCTCGTCCGGAGCAAGTCCGGCCTTGGGGCGGCGTTCCAGTACCTTGCGGATGATCTCCTCACCGCTCGGAAACTTGAGGAGCCATGCCGGAGGGACTTCAGCTGGCAGCAGTCTGCAGCTACCCGTGGCTGGCGCAGGTTGCGGGGCAGACTGAACGGGTGCTTCACTTGCACGCCAGATGGTGAATTTCTTGGGCTCAACCGGTCCAATACGCTCCTCGAACAGGTCTTCTTCAGTGCTGTTGCGGCATACCCAGATCCGGCAGCTGGTTGCGCTGCCTGTAGCGTCCAGCACAAAGGCAAAAACCGCCAGCGCGCCCGTGCTTTCCGGATCCAAGAGCGCCGAGGATGAGCCGCCAAAGCCGGTTACGCGGGTTTCATTGCGTGTACCGCCGTGCAGCCTGTTATTGTACCAGATGGCGCGGACACGGCGCTCGTCCGGATGGGAATCTATCCGCAGGTCAAAATTGATATCCGGGTTCTGGATATCAGGGCGGTTCAAGGCAGGAAAAATGCTGAACAGGAAGTCTTTCGGGATATAGGGGCCCGCCTGATGGGTATTGTTGGCCAGCGTATCATTCGCTGACAGGCGCTTGGCATACCAGATATGTCCCGGCGTGCCGAATTCACTGATCCAGTCTGTTACATCCCTGAGAGCCATCATTTGCCCCTGAATTCTGCCATGGGCGATTTGCCCCTGATCCAGCGCGCGACCTTGTTGCAGACTTTCCCGGTATCAGCAGCCCGGCCGCGCACGGCACATTCCCACACGATACACACCCGCCAGCCGGCCGTCAGCAGGGAATCAGTATTGCGACCATCACGTGCACGATTGCCATCAATCTTGCCCTGCCAGAAATCAGTGCGTGTAGAGGGCAATTTGAAATACCTGCAGTCATGGCCATGCCAGAAACAGCCATGAACCATTATGATGGCGTTGTATTTGGGTAAAACGATATCGGGTCTGCCGGGCAGTTTGCTGCCATGAAGCCGGTACCGGAAACCAAGCCGGTGCAGGCCATGCCGGATCAGGATCTCTGGCTGCGTATTTTTGCCCCTGATCCCTCTCATCATGCGTGAACGGGCGGCTCTGTCGACAACATCGACCAAGATCAGGCTGCCTTGCGGCGCTTCGCGGGCTTCGCCTCTGCTTCGGCCATCTCCAGCAGGAACGGCCGCATATGTTTGGCTACAGCTTCCATGACCGGGACGACCACAGAGTTGCCGAACTGCTTGTAGGCCTGGGTATCGCTGACCGGTATCCTGAAATCATCCGGGAAACCCATCAGGCGGGCGCATTCGCGCGGTGTCAAGCGACGCGGACGGGCTTTCGCCCCCCGGGAAACCAGCACTTCGCTGCCATCCTTGTAGTAACGCGCTGACAGCGTACGGCTGGTATCATTGCCGGTCACCAGCCCGAAGCCAAAGCCGTTGCCGGCAGCGCGATGCTTGGCTGCATAGTCCTGCAGGTACTGCCATAATTTCGGGGTCAGGGTGTATTTATCATGAACCTTGCCGGTGTCAGGGTCGATATAGCGACCACCGTCAGCGTCCCATTCAGACCCATCCTCGGGGTGCAGGATGGCCTTCAGCTTGGGACCAAAGTCGACATCAGGAAGTTCCAGTCCACTGAAGTCGAATTCCACATCCTCACGGAAGCCGACAATCAGGATACGCTCACGGTGCTGGGGCACGAAGTGCTTGCCGTCGATAATGCGCCACTGGACCTTATAGCCCAGTTCGTTCTTGAGAACGTCCATGATGGTATCAAAGGTGCGACCTTTGTCATGCGAGCGCAGGTTCTTGACGTTCTCGAGCAGGAAGGCCTTGGGCCGCTTGGCGTCAATGATCCGAGCCACATCGAAGAACAGAGTGCCTTGTGTTTTGTCGAGGAACCCGTGCGGACGGCCAAGAGCATTCTTCTTGCTTACACCCGCAATCGAGAATGGCTGGCATGGGAATCCTGCCAGCAGCACATCATGGTCCGGAATCAGATTGGCATCATAGGGAACGATGTCTCCAATCAGCGGATGATCAGCACCGAAGTTCTCCCGGTAGGTCTTCTGGCTGAATTCGTTCCACTCGGAGGTGAATACGCACTCACCACCTGCCGCTTCAAACCCCAGACGGATACCGCCAATGCCGGCAAACAGGTCGATGAAGGTGAAGTCACCGGCAGTCTGTTTCTTCTTCGGTGCCAGAAGTTCGCGCAGGCGGGCCGACAGGAAAGCGGGCGGATTGGTTTTGCCGGTTTTCCAGCGGGTGACCGTCTTGGGATCGCACTCCAGCAGCTCGGCAACTTCGCCATGGCCGTAACGGGTGCAGGCCTGTTCGAGGAGAGAGAGGATTTCAGCAGACATTTTGCCTCCCGGCATCTGGGAATATTTAAGGACATAATGCCATAAAAATATCCTAGAGCCAGGAAGAAATAAAGCCGCATGAAAGTAATTATGATTTACAATCAATATTTTACATGGAAACAGACACGCGCTGGCACAATTGGACGCTGTTTATGTTCTTTATGTGTTCTATTTGCAACTGCAACGTCCTGCCAGGATGTGCATCAAAATTCAACCAGTGCAGCACTTTGGATCTCTTACCAGCACACTATCAGCTCTCATCGTCTTCTTCCTTGGCCCCGTATACAAATTTTTGAAGCTTGATTTCATTTACAGCCTGCTCGCGCCGCTCTTTGGCAGCAGACCGCAGATATGAGATATAGCCCTCTGCGAATGTCCTGACTTTCTGGCTTGGATCTTTAAGCCAGGCTTCAATCTGCCTGGCTTTCTCTTCATAGGCTTCTGAAAATCCGAATTCGCCGCTGACAACACCTGTTGCAGAGAGTATCCAAACCATCTCTCTTGCAAGCGGGCTATCTTCCGGGACCTTCTCTATTATTTTTCTCGAGACATCCTGTATACGCACATCGCCATCATAACTCTTGAGAATGGCCATAACAAACTGGATATCAGTTTCGTCTCCGCTATCTACCAGAGTAGACAAAGCTTGCGAAATTTCCTCATAAAATTCAGGAAAGATACTTCTGATAAGGCGACCACCTTTATATACGAACATACCGTAGTTACCATCATACAGCGAGCGAGCGGCTGCGATACAGGCAGATTCCTGTCCAGCCAATACTTTTTTCAAGGAATAGAACGAGTAAGGAATTGCATCATATTTTTCATCACCTCCAGCATCCTCTCGTTTGATACGGGCGACCAGAAGATTAAGCACGATGTCCGGATGGTATTTGGCAATAGCCACCAATATCTCTTCAAGCTCATGCCTTAAGGAGGGGGCAGGAAGAAGCAGATTCAGAATCTTCTGAGCTGCAGCTTTGGGTAAATCAGCAATAAAGGAATCCTTCTCCGGCATATACCAGATGGCGGCAGGTGCACTGTAATCACCCAGATCTCCGAGCTTATCAAGGACCATAGGAATAACATCGGCAACAAGTTCCTTCCGGGCACTGGTATAGCCAGTAGTCAGGGTAGCAATTATTTGCCTCAAAGCGGGGACATCACTTCGTTCGATCGAAATGTCCGCAATCTGTTTGATTAGATCGGGGTACTCTTCCTTCTGAAACTGAAGTGCTCTTGCAGTGTGTGCCAGAAACCTGCCTTTGGTGACCCAGGATTGGACCATATCAAGGGCATCTGCCTTCCTATCCGAGATCAGTATGCCGCATAGTATCGCCGGTATAAATCCGCCCAGTTCATCTTCATGCGACGTGAGCCACAGCAACCCCAGATCCGGGTGCTGGATAGAAACTTTCTCGATAAATTTTCCAAAGTTTGGAAAAGTTGCCAAGTCATTTGATTTGATCTGCGCATACCTGACTATACGGTCAGTCCATTCCGCATAGGAAGATGGGGTAACGCTCTCTAAAAGCCGTTCCAGTTTAGAATCCCGGGTTTCTGTTTCTTCGCGGACCTCGTCATCAATGTTCTCATTTTTGTTATCTACAGGTGATACCCAGGTATTAAAAATACCATTAAAGCCGATTAGGGTTTTATAAGTGTCGTACTCCAGATTAGAGTCGATTTTTGATTTTACTTTCAGTGCAGCATCACGAACTGCAACATTATTCATACGCTTATGATGCCAATACGCATTGTGCTCGATCTCCATCATCAGATCCAGATCAGCTAGCTTGCATGGATCCAAACCATCCAGTGCCCCAATGTAAAAATCTAATATCCAGGCTGTGTTTGCCGCAATAAGGTTAAGCAGATCATCAGGGTAGTCTCCCTGATGCGGCGTATGCGTAGCCGATTGCATCGACAGGATTGAGGCTTTCTTCTCTTCAGGAGATTCAGAAAGCATGTATATTTTGGCAAGTAACTTAAGGGCTCTGTCACGCACCTGCTCAACCGCAGATGGCGTTACTGGCCTTGTATTAAAAGTTAGGGTCCTGTACGTCCAATCCGTACCCTCAATGGTTGGAGAAAGAATTCCCTCACAGAGAATACGGATGGCCGTGCAATTACAAGTGATATTGTCATCACTGAACTTTTCAAGATGCTCAAGGATTAGGTGTTGGCAAACTGGACCCAGCACATGCCCCTGCTTGCCTGGATAAGGATGGTCATAAACCCTCAGGTTATACTTTGCGATCTCTCCCAAATTCTCGCGGGCTGCCTTGGCCACATCTTCACGTGTATCCCTGGCATACAGCATCTGAAGGTCCAATAATTTCGGCAAGGAATCAAAATCGGCATATCTATTCGAATTCAGAATCCCCAAAGATTTTGTGATCAATTTTTCTTTTGTCTCAAATCTACTCATATAACTTGACGATAGACCATTAGGGCAGGAGTGAGTGAGATCAATGGAGTTTAGCTTAGTCATAAACTCTTCAAGTATTTCGACTGTTTTATCAGGAAAACGTCCCGCAAATTTTTCAAATAGCTCAAGTTGAGCCATCAAGAAAGAATACTCACTGCCACTCGAAAGGTTGCTTTGAATTCGAGATAGCTCTTGCTCAAGGACTTTATCGCCAGCCTCAATACGCGCTGACGTAAGCTTGGCTAGGACTTTTGCGCGTTCCTCAATATTCATGCTCAACCTCATAGTAGATTCAAGACGTCATCAATTCTGGCATAAAATGCCGCCTCGCAAAGAAGGCTGCCACCTTGTTTGGCCGAAGACGGAATTAGCTGTTTACCAATACGAAGAAAGATATTGCTGCTAATAAGTCTCTCAATGTTCGAGCGCACTATATGCCCACGTGTTTCCGTCCCAACCAACTGAATTAATCTACTTTCATCTACAGGAGCCAGCGCGTGGACGTAAGCCATAACTAATTCCCGATAATTACGGTCTTCTGAAGAGAGGTTATTCAGTGCGTCATTGAGATACTGTTTTGTTTCAGAGGAGCTGGCTGATGCCTTTAATAGTGGAAAGTAGTCAGGATCGTATTGTTGAGCGATACTCAGGATACTATCTGGTATAGTCTTAATTCGCCCCTTAGATGACGTCCAAGAAAAATTTTGTTTTCCAGTCTTTCCACCGATTACCTGTGTAATAAATTTTTTAACATCCTCTTGCGACTGAATAACGCATTCTAGCGTATCAAATCCACTCTCTTTAAAGATCTTGCTCAGATTCCTATCATAACCCAAATATTTAATATTCTTAGGATCAAGATCACAGAGAGCAATCGCCAGAATCTGTGCGTCCCGACAGTCATTATTATCATCAGGCTTAAAATATGCTCCTTCCGAGGAAAGAAGTCTATTTAGCTGATCAGAGTGACGTTCTGGGTCATATGGAAGAACAACGATCCGGTTATCCTGAAAATAAGCATAAAAATTTTTTATTAAATCTTGAAGATACTTTTTTTGTTCTTCTGGTGGCAGAGAATAAGCAAGTGGATCTTTTGTTTTTTGGCTAAATACGTTCCTAGCAAACTCATATACAGCTATCTCTGAGAGATAGACTTTTATATGTCCATTCTTACATGCTGCAGCCAATATCGGAATTTCCGTATGTTGTTTTAAAGAAAGTAGTGTATTGGCATCAATATAATAAGATTCAACATGCGCCTGATTTTCATCATTTGTTGCTTTATGAGGTGTCACGACATCCATGGTTACTGGCCATCACTCCACAATGTATTTTTTGACAAAATGAATCATACAGCAAATCCTTTTATTTTTTGCTTATCGACATCATAGGTGCAGTTCACAACAGTCCCGTTTTTGACCCTCTCAATCACGTCGTCGATGACGAACAGCGGAACAAGAAACCATTCACGGGGGACGATGGGGTTGCCGAAGCGGTCTTTGATTTCGATATTCAGCTTGGCAGGCTCAAAGAACCTGTGGAGAAGGTTTTCGAGCTTCGTGCGGTTGATGTTGGAAAGCTCGTAAGTCGCAACTACCTCGACATCAGCCATGAGAAAAGTGGGGTCTAGCTTCGCATTAACTAGGCGCTTTTTTACATCACCACTTGTCACGCCTATTTTATGAATAACATCTCGGTGCTGCTGGATCAAAGGATGGTCAGACTTGCTTCGCAGTACATAAATTGTTCCGCTGGAAATATCGCTGTCTTCCTCTTCATCCGAAAATAGAGGGCCTGCTGTCGGTTCTGATACGCGTCGACTCGTATCATCTTTATATAATGCACGCTGTAGTGATCGCAGCAAAAGATCACTCTCAGTGCCATTTGAGTAGATTACGCGCAAGCGCGCATCGGTCTGGCCATTTGGGGCCTTAATCAGTTCTCCCACTTTTGCTACATAGGCAGTTTGCCCACTCAGGATAAAGAACTCACCTTCTTTAATATCAGATTTAAGGAAACCGGCATCTTTTCTTATCTGACGGGTAATGCGCACCCCGTTATCCAGATCCTGCTGAATTTGCTTGAATAGCTGTCTATAATTTTCGAAATCCGGGCATGGGGATCTTTGAGCAATCTCTTCAGCAGCCTTGATCTCGGCGCGGGTGCGCACATGGGTCAGTTTTGTAATATCACTGGATCCTACGTCGCTTACGCCCAGCTCATTAAGTAACTCATCATCGTCTAGCTCTTTGACTGCATCTTGAGTTGATGCACTGGCCCCGCGCAAAAGGTCGTGTTTATCAAGCCCCGTCAGCACCGAAAGGCATTCTTCACTAGAGCGGATCTTATCTAGGCGAACAGCATACAAGCGCTCGAAAATTTCTTTATCTTCGCCATGTTGTGGTAACCGGTTATTACTCTCATAAAATCGCTCAATATCTTCGAAGCCTGCAATAATTCTCTCTTCGCGGGCTGAGCGCGCGCCTTCCTTCTTGGCCTCAACTTCTACGCCAAGTTCAGAAAGGAGTGCATCGTCTTCATCAGTAAACTTCTCTTTAGCCATTTACAGCCTCGGCTTTCTTTTGAGCCAGAAAGGCTACACCCTCAGCCATGCGCTTCTCCCACGGGTCTTGTGCCGTCAATGAAGGCAGGCGACCGCGCTCCTGCTTGAATTTAAGTGCTCTTTTAGCCAGTTCGCGTGCGTCTTCAAGCGTCAAGCTGACCTTTTTACCCGCAATAATTCTAGCCACCTGCTTCAGGCTATCTTCATTCATGGGCTTGGACAGGATGGCATATGCTTCACCAAACGGATTAATGCGATCGATCAGATCAATATCCAGATCACGCACATCCATCGCAAACTTTCGAACCCCATCAAGTAGAGCTGTGTTACCTCCAGCTTGCGCGCCCTCATTAAGGGCTTTCTTGGCCTGCTGAGTGAGGTTCAAAGCAGCAATAGCGTGCTGGCGAACAGCTTCCTGATCTTCATCATCCAGCTCGGGATATTTGTCTTTGACGATCTTGCCCATGCGTAGCTGGGTTAGCTCTTCTGGCACCATTTCCGTATCAAACAGGCCGCGCTCCAGGGCGATTTTATCCTGCACAAAAGCGGCGATTACCTCGTTCAGATCCTGCTGACAAATACGTGTGGCTTCCTTGCTCTTGGGCTCTGCAAGGCCCTTGATCTCAATCTGGAACTGTCCTGTGCTCTCGTTAAAGCCGATGTTTTCCTTATTGGGGTTATACCCACCTTCGCCATAGTCAAAACCTTCAATTGGTTTGCTATCGGCATTTTTGGGTGTGAAGTTAAATTTGGGAGCCAATACCTGTTCCATGAGCAGACTAGCGGCGATAGCCTTGAGCGTGTCATTCACCGCGTCCGTGACCATCTCTTCAGAGGCATCCGGCTCGGCGATCAGATTGGTGAAGCGTGCGCGGGTTTTACCCTTAGCATCACGGGTGGCGCGACCAATAATCTGGATAATCTCGGTGAGGCTGGAGCGATAACCCACGGTTAGTGCATGTTCGCACCAGATCCAGTCAAAACCTTCCTTCGCCATACCAAGCGCGATGATGACATCAACATGATCCCGGTTGTCCTTCTGGGCAGGGTCTTTAAGGGCCGTCAGAACCTTGGAGTGACGATCTGGACCGTCATCCACAAGGTCAGCCACCTTAAGGACGCGACCATCAGCACGCTCTACTAGGTCAAACCCTGTGACTGGGTCTTTGCCCTTCCAAGTGCCCATAGCATCCATAATCTCGCTCACCTCAGTGGTTTTGCCACGTTGAGTGCTCTCGCGGGAATTAACGTTGGGGATATGCATGATGGTTTTCAGATCAGTATCCAGCACAGCGGCGATTTCATCGACATATGAGCCGGAATAGAAATAGTAGCTGATATCGAGCTGCTTCAGGTATTGATAACCATTCAGCTGCTCATAATAGGTATAAGTTACTGACTCAAACTTTTGCTCATCCTGCGGGGCGAGCACAGCCTCAGCATCACCACGGAAGTATGAGCCGGTCATGGCAATAATGTGAACTTTATCGCGAGCCATAAACTGGCCTAGATGGGAACCAAGCTTATTGTCGGGATTTGCGCTGACATGATGAAATTCATCGACAGCAATTAGGCAGTCATCAAAAACTTCAACGCCAAAGCGATCTACCGCAAAGCGGAAGGTGGCGTGGGTGCAAACCAGAATGCGGTCATCACTCTCAAGGAACGCCTTGACCGAGCTAACCTTGCCGCCGCTATCAGCATCAGCGGCATTGCAGAGATTCCATTGAGGCAATACCGTCCAATCCGCCCAGAAGCCGGACTTGGAAAGTTGCTCATCGTTAAAGCTCGAGCCGATAGACTTTTCCGGCACCACGATAATGGCCTTTTTCAGGCCTTGGTTTTGCAGCTTATCCAGCGCAATGAACATCAAGGCGCGGCTTTTGCCCGATGCAGGCGGAGACTTAATCAGCAGATACTGCTCACCGCGCTTCTCAAAGGCGCGCTCTTGCATAACGCGCATGCCCATCTCGTTAGCTTTGGTCGAACTGCCATTGCAGGCATAATTGACGGATACGGAGGGGATGGATTTAGGTGTGGTCATTTCTTTTCCGCTCCGCTTGAAAGGCTTAAATACTGATAAACTTTCTCAACAGTCTCATCTCTTAGTTGCTTATCTGGCCTTGCCGCGTCTGCGTCCATAATCCATAGGCATTTTGCTGCTTCACCAATGTGAATCCCAAATCGTTTCAATAAGTAGCGAAATGGAAGATATATAGGTACCTCAAGGCTCTCATTCTCGGCGATCCCTCTGGCAGCTAGAAGCCGATATTCTTCGCAAGCTGCCTTTTGCCACTCGCTATCTGCTCCCCAATTATTGGCATACTTTAAAATTGCTATGTGTATTTCTTTGCGCAGTGCCAACACGTTGAACAATGGGTCTAAAATGAACTTGGCAAGACAATAGCCAATCACTCCGGTGACTAAAGTTGCAATGACCTCCCACATGTCTAAGCCCTCGCTTTCTTGGCTGCTGGCTTTTTCTGCTCAGCGGTCATTTTGGTGTAAAGCTCGAACAGCTTTTCCAGCCGTTCGGTGTCGTTTCTGAAGCGGCGACCGATATAGATACGCTCTAGCACCTCGTCATTGCGCTCATGAGCATGACGCAGGTTTTCGGGCATGTTATCGGGATCATAAAGTTCAGCGATGGTGGCGGGAAAATGTGACTCCCGCGCTAGTAAAATATCCTCGGCACAGCGGGTTAGGTCAGCTTTGTTTTTCTCGGTAAGCGGCGGGAGGGGAAACGTGTTCCAGCCGAGAGTGTTTGAGTAGCGCAACCGCGTTTCCAACTGACCACATACTGTGGAAATCCAAACCATATGTAACCGCGAAGAAATTAAAGCCATATTCCATAAAGGAGCATCATACATTGCATACGCGTTATCAGAGATAATTGCTTTTTCGTTATATAATTCTGCCGGTAAATAAGGGCGGTTTTCAGAGCTAACTCTCGGTGTGGCAATCGAGTGTAGTTTTGCATTCTGACTCACAAATTCAAAAGAATGCGGGCGTTTGGCAAGTTCTTGCGTTGACTTTTTAGGACTGCTCCTTCTTGACTCGGACACTTTATGAAGAATTGTGCGGATTGCAGCTATGCCGCTGACCTTTGAAACGTTTTCATCATTTAACCAAAGCACAAATCGAGGGGTTCCTGAAATTAACTCCGCCGCTCCCCAGAAAGGTCGGATATAATTTTCGAGTATGGGGTTCTCTTCTATTAGCTTTTCTGCGGCGGCGCGACTCATCACTAGATTTCCGCCATCTGTAGGCATATTGCCCCGCGCCATCGGTGTTTGCCCAGAAATTGGCGTGTTAACTTTTTGAATCTCTATTCGCGATCCTACAACAAGGTAAGCATTTATATATTCAGCATCTTTAACGATGATGCTGTCATTTTCTGCGATTGAAAATAAACGGCGATTCTTTCCTGCATTGTTGGAAATCCCAACAATTACAACTGTAACTCCAGCATTATTGCTGGCTAGATTTGCCCATTTGAAATTAGAGTGAGCAAAAGAAATTTCATGTCCGGTCTTGAAAATTAGTGGCCATAAAATTGAAACTTGTTGGCCTTGGCAGATAGAATTTGTTGATACAAAGGCAGAAGCAGAATTTGTTTTCGTGCCGTAATCTGCTGCTTTGATGAACCAGCCAGCAACGTAATCTAGAGATTTCCAAGAGTCTGTTCTATTTTGAAATAGAGTTTTAAGGTCTGACTTACGACTTTCTTCTTCTTTTTTAAGGCGTTCTTTTACTTGTTTGCTTGCACCTTTGGGGGCTTTCACAGTTGCGCCAACATAAGGTGGGTTGCCACAGATATAGGTTTCGCCGCCCTCATTCTCAAAATCAATTTGCGCTTGGTCCAATGGTGTATTGAACAGATCATCACCGTGTAGCTTTACGCCTTTACCAGTGGGCGGACAGATGGAGAGCCAATCAAGCCGCAGCGCATTGCGGCAAGTGATCCAGTTTTGTGAATCGAGAGGCAGGAATTCGGCTAATGCTTCCTTCTGACCGCGATACAGCACATCACACTGGTATTCCGCGATGATGAGGGCAAGGCGGGCAATTTCGGCAGGGAAGTCGCGCAGCTCTATGCCACGAAAATTGGTGAGCGGAATATCGGTACGGCGGTCTGGCTCGCCACGGCGCTTGTTGATCTCTGCCTCAATTTCCCGCATGTGCTTATAGGCAATGACCAGAAAGTTGCCTGAGCCACAGGCGGGATCGAACACGCGGATGCGGGCCATGCGCTTGCGCAGGTTCAGCAGCTTTTGTGCGCTATCGCCTGCTGCTGCCAGTTGCTCGCGCAAATCATCCAGAAACAGCGGGTTCAAAACCTTCAGGATATTCGGCACGCTGGTGTAGTGCATGCCGAGGCTGCCGCGCTCTTCATCATCGGCCACGGCCTGAATCATCGAGCCGAAAATATCTGGGTTTATCTTCTTCCAGTCTAGATGGCCGACATGGAGCAGATAGCTGCGGGCTATTCTGCTGAAGCGCGGGGTTTCGGTGCTGCCAGAGAACAGGCCGCCATTTACATAAGGAAAGGCATCGGCCCAGCGGGGCAGCTTGGCGCTGGCTCTATCATCCCGCTTGGTGTTCATAGCGCGGAAGATTTCGCTGATGACTTCGTGCGTAATGCCTGGGTTCTTGGCGCTCATCTGCTCGATGGTGGCGGTGAAGAGATTATCGCCAAAGAAAATGTCGGTGTCTTCGGCAAAGAAGCAGAAGATTAGCCGCGCCATGAAATGGTTCATGTCGTGGCGCCGGGCTTCTGTTCCCCACTCGGGATTACCCTTCAACAATTCAAGATACAGCCGATTAAGGCGATTGCTCGCCTTCATGTCTAACTCAACCTCTTTGATTTCCTTAGAATAGGAAATACCTGCTAGTGGCAGGAAAAAGCCAAAGTGATTGGGGAAATCGGTATAGGCGCAGGCGACGGTATCGCCATTTGTCAGCTCTTCGGCCTGAAATTCATCGCCATCCGTGGCAAGGATGAATTTGGCCTTTTGCTTGGAGGTAGCGGGGCTGGCTTTTAGCTTTTCCAGCGTTTTTAACACTTCACCTTTGGGACTTACGGTAAGGTGAATGTTCTTGGCCTGTAAAACAGCGCCTTCAACGTCAGTTTTGTTGCTATTGCCTTTTCTTAATCGCTGAATTTCAGTCGCCTTATTTCCAAACGCTTCCAGAAAAGCATAAGGGAACTCAGCAGCGTCAAATGTCTGCTCAGCTAATCTTGATATGGCTTCTTCAATTTCTACCGCGTTCAAAGCCTTACTCCGCCAAATTCTTTTCTTGTGCTTTTATCCACTTATCAATCTCGCTCTTACGGAAGCGCCAAGCGCCGCCGACCTTGAAGCCAGGAAACGCACCTTCAGCAGCCAAGCGGTAGAGCGTTTTTTCGGCCATCTTGAGATAGACCGCGAGATCCCGGATTGTGATGATGTCTGTTGTCATGCGTCCCAAGTTCCGAATTTGTGGTGAGAAAATAGAGGAATTAAGGGAAAACATCAATAGTTCCGGCTTAATGATTGGACTTTTCAGCAGAAGGAAGCGTGCATGCCCTCATAGGAGGGAAAATATGCCAAGACAGACAAAACCCGGAGTGATGCCGATAGAAGAACTGCGCCTGCAGTGGTCCGAAGCGTGGGGCATGCAACCCCACGCCCGAATCGGACGGACCATGCTGGAGAAGAGCCTTGTTTATAAGCAGCGGGAGCTGGAAGGCCTCGGCATGACTGCCGAACAACTCAAGCGGCTTGAACAGCTTATCAAAGCATACCGGCGTAACCCAAGCTGCTTTGATACAACACAGGTCAGCCTCAAGCCCGGAACGCGACTGGTGCGGGTCTGGAACGGTGAGCGCCACAGTGTGCTGGTACAGCCGGATGGTTTTGAATTCAATGGCCGGCACTATGACAATCTCTCGCGCATAGCGACAGAAATCACCGGGTCAAAATGGAACGGATGGGTCTTCTTCGGCCTGAAGCGGAAGGAGAGCACATAATGAAGCCGCCAGTCCGATACTGCGCAGTCTATACACGCAAGTCCACCGATGAGCGGCTCGACATGGAATTCAACAGCCTTGATGCCCAGCGCGAGAGCTGCCTTGCCTACATTGCCAGCCAGAAAGCCGAAGGCTGGGTCCCGGTCAAGAAAAGCTATGATGATGGCGGGTTCTCGGGTGGCAACATGGACAGGCCCGCGCTCAACAAGCTGCTGGAAGATATCAAGGCGGGCCTGGTCCATATCATCGTCGTATATAAAATTGACCGGCTGACCCGTTCACTCATGGATTTTGCCAAGCTGGTTCAAGTGTTCGATGAATATGGCGTGACCTTTGTCAGCATCACGCAGTCATTCAATACCACTACATCAATGGGGCGACTGACGCTGAACGTACTGCTCTCCTTTGCCCAGTTCGAGCGTGAGGTTGCGGGCGAGCGCATCCGGGACAAGATTGCCGCCAGCAAGAAGAAAGGTATGTGGATGGGCGGTAAAACACCGCTTGGATATATCGCCTCTGGACGCAGTCTCACCATACATCCGGAAGAAGCCAGACTGGTCAGGCATATTTTTGACCGCTACCTGGCACTGGGCAGCGTGGGCGCGCTGACGCTTGACCTGCGCCGGGACGGGCATGTCAGCAAGCTGCACAATTTTGATAGTGGTGTGGTTTACGGCGGAAAACAGTTCACACGTGGCGCTCTGTATACCATTCTCTCAAACCCGGTTTATATCGGCCGTATCCGTCACAAGGACAGCAGTTATGATGGCCAGCACGAGGCGATTATACCGGTCGAATTGTGGCAGGCAGTGCAGAACAGGCTGCAAGCACAGACATCCTGCGCGGCGGGCAGCAGGAAATCCCGCGACGTTAATCTGCTCAAGGGCCTGCTTTTTGATAGTGACGGCACACCATACAGCCCGACATACACAACCAAGGGCAAACAGCAGTACCGCTATTATATAAGCCAGAATCTTGTCCAGTACCGCAACCATCCCAAAGGTATTATGGCGCGTTTGCCCGCACAGGGGCTGGAACACACTATTGAACAGGCGATTCGGAGCCAACTCCAGAATATTCAAGAACTTACCAAGCTTCTGGGAGATGGGCAGAATCACGACGCACTGGAGCATATTACCCGGCACCAGAGCGAGATAAGTGCAGCAGCATTGGTGGAGGACGTAATAAAGCGCGTCACCGTTGGCGAGCAGCTGCTGAAACTAGAGCTGTGCTGCCGTGAGCTGAAGAATCTGCTGAACGACAGGCTCCAGTTATCACTACTCGATCCAGAAATTAAATCTGTTATGCTGGATATTCCATTTGAACCACGCCGTGGCAGAAAGGGAGCCTTGATGATTGAAGTGCACGGCAATAAGAAAGATATGTTCGACCTCCCGCCGGAGGCTCTCAAAAAGCTGATACAGGGGTTCATCTGGCGCGACGAACATTTTAGCGGAATGACAATCCAGGATATTGCGGCAAGAGAAGGACTAACAGCACCTTATCTCGGCCAGCATATCTTCAGGACATTCGATTTGTAGGCTAATTTTATAGCGCGCATCAAAAGAGACTTTTGAGAGGATGACCAATAGATCACGATTCCGATTCGGTCACCTCAGCAGACTTATCGAGCGGCACGCTGTCGTTGATAACTCCCTCCAAATACTCCTTATGCCGTTCTTGTAGATAACGAAGCCCATCATCTTCGCTGGCCGTATACTGCAAGTGCTCTTGGAAAAATTGAAGCCTAGCCTTATTTTCCTCGATCAGCTCACCCCACGTCTTTAATCCAACTCTAATGCGGTCACTTTGGTAAGTGAGCTTATCTCGTTTATTCGGCCCCCCATCGATTTTTTGACTAGCGAAATCGTCAAGCTCATCAGAGATAACCCAGAAGTGCCACCGTACACCTGCAACGCCTTTAAACCTTTCATCCCCATTGATCGCAAAAGCATATCTTTCAATCTGTGTAATTTCTTTGGCGCCAATTTTAACAGCAGGAGCTTTCAATTCTACAACCAGGTTCTCAATATCATCCGGCCGATGTCTTCTGGATGCTGTAGAAAACATAAGGTCGACTATACCTGTTTTTTTACCATCAATTTTGACAGGCTCATCGATAGCGACTGATGGATCAAGCATGTCCCTGTGCTTTCGCAGTACAGTAGTGAGTGATTTATCGCTAACCCATAAGTTATATTGCTCTCCAAATATCCAAGTATTTTCAGCAAGAATCTTATGAAGCTGGCTTCGCTCCTTAAGAACAGCCTTTGCATCACTATTAAAAAGAATATATTCCAAACCTGACAAGAATCGCAGCCTGTCTGCTACTGTTTTCGCCGCAGTAATTATAGCAGACAAGCTCGTTTCCTGTAGAAGATCAGCTAAATCTTTCTGCTGTTTCTTGGGTAGTTGTAAAACTTCATTCAATATTAGCTTGAGGTCATTTGGGCTGGTTTCGATCGCATGCCTTAGCATTCTTAGATTAAGGGCTTTTGTCTTTTTATCAGCCGATTCAAATTCAGGCGCATAGTTACTCATGCTTACAGCTAAAATGTCAAAAACCTGCCGTTCCGCCTTCTCAATTACTGATGCAGCCTCCCCCTGAAATGGATATATGTTTTCCTGCTTCCATACATCAACAACAGTCTTTGCCTTGCTGGCTGCGCGCCTTCTAAAATGCTCTCTGATTTTTGCTTTCGCCGAATCTACGGCGGCCTTGAGCACAACATCCATTTCAGCAAGCTCTAGTTTTTGCTGATTATAAATATCCATTATATATGAGCTTTTAATGTATGCGGAAAATGAGAAGTCCCCTACTGCTATTTTGGTGGCCGATTGCGATAAAGGAAAACCTTCATTATTACAAAAATAAAAGTTGCGTTTTGTATCGCCTTTCCACTCAACAATATCCAAGCTGAAATTTATATTTTTTCCCGTCTCATCTTTCAACACAGGCAAGTCATAATATGCATGATCGAGTATTGCCTGCGAGGGATCAATTCTGTTGCCCGCAACTTCGATACTGACATCTCTGTAATTTGTTAGATAGAGAGCAAAAATTTCTGCAAGTTCTTGTAGCCCTGATTCAGATGTAAACACTTTAAAGTCACGTTTCAGATTCCTGATTTCAACGATCACACCAGAAGATTTGCCGGGAGCCGGTAGTTCATCGCTAAGTTCAACTTGTTTGAGATTACCATCTAGAAGTCGGATTGAATAAGATTGTGGCTTATCATTTTTGAGTGAAACAACCTTCCATTCTACAGCGCCACCAAGTGCAAAAGCCTTATAGCGCCCCCGTCCTTCTTGACCATGAACGCGCCGCTTCTTGTTTGGTGTTATTGGAAACTGACGTTTCCAAGAGCCTCCAAGATTACCAAATTGTTCTTTTGCATCTTCCCGGCTGAAGCCATTACCATTATCAGTAACAAAGATTTTGGACATCCCTCCAGCTAAATCTTTGTGCTCGAATTCAACTCGGACAGATGATGCCTCTGCGTCCAAGCTATTCCAGATAAGCTCTGAAAGCGCTTGAATAGGGTCAGCCTTAGTTTGGCGAGCCAGAAAATCATCTTTAACACTTACTGGAATGTGCTCTGTCATGGCGTTCCCCTGCTTTCTGTACGTAGGTTTGCATTATAGATGGATTATATTTGAACGCAGCCAAAACCTGATTCCGCCGAACTGGAAAAAACCCCTCTGGAGAAAAACGGCAGAAACGGGGCAGCAGCACCCGTTCTCCAGGTTCGGCGGAAATTCGGGATGCGCAAAACGCCCCGCAATGGCGGGCATTGAGCCGGTATATTCTCTGAGTTCGGGGAATGGGTGACTGAGTGGCTGGGGGACTAGGATTCGAACCTAGACTGACGGAGTCAGAGTCCGCTGTCCTACCGTTAGACGATCCCCCAAAGGTGGCAATGATTTACACCTTGCTCAAGACAGTTGTCAAGGGTGCTCAAAAGGCACGCGATTACACCTTCATTTATTCAACATTGACACCAAAGTAACGCGCCAATTCGCCAAGACCGCCAGGCACGCCTTGCCCGGTTGCTCTAAACTTCCATTCACCGCCATAGCGATAAAGCTCGCCAAAAATCATTGCAGACTCTATCGAGGCATCTTCACTCAAATCATAGCGCGCAAGAACATTGCCGTTTTTGTCATCGATAACGCGAATATAGGCATTGGTCACCATACCAAAATTTTGCTGACGAATTTCGGCTTGATGAATACTCACACAAAAAGTAATACGCTCAATGATTGGTGGAACCTTCTCCAACGTGACCCGAATTGTTTCAGCATCCACATCTTCATCTTCTTTTTGTCCGGTTAAATTATCTCCGGCATGCTCAACAGAATGGCAAGAAGAGATCAGATTATTGTAAAAAACAAAGTCGACGTCGTTTGTAACATGGCCATCAACATTCAAAAGGAAGGCACTGGCATCAAGGTCAAAATCATCCCCATCGGTCTCGCGCTCCTGCCATCCCAAGCCGATACGAACAACATTCAGACCTGGCGCTTCTTTACTCAGGCTAACGTTTTCACCTTTTGATAATGTTACAGCCATATTTTACTCCTCGTCAAATAAAACTCAGTCTTTTAATCCAGCTGTCCAACGCAGCCCCCATCCGAAAGCAAGATCAAGCTCTCGGGGATTTTTGTAAGTGTTGAGGCATTTGTTGATAACAATTTTGCCGTCAACGTTCTCAATCAGTGCGATAGAACAAGTTCGATTTTTTCCTTCGCATTCGTCCAAACGAACACTCACGGGTGGGTGATCGGGAATGAGAATCGAGGTTTTTCCCAAACTGTTTTTCCAGTCTGGCACCCCCTCAAAGATCATGGCGAAAACAAGCAACCGATTTATTTCATGCCAGAAAATGCCGTTGACGCGCAATGTTTCAACTTGCTGGGCAGAGCGTGGCTTGGATGATTTAACCCGGCCTTCGTCCCCCATCAGTTCAACATAGGGCGCACTCGCAAAAGCCCCAAACTTATTTCCCAAAGCTTGCACAATACCACGATATCCATCTTTTAACTCATAAAGACAGCATAAATCGAGATCAAGAGAACGCTTTACATTTGGCCGTCCTAAAAGAGAGCCGATAAGTGTTTTCTTTTGTGCAGATACAGACAATGTATCTGGATGGGGTTGGTTTGGATCTCCCCATACTAAATTAATTCGCATTTCAGTGGTGCCGCCTGGAACAAGCGCGGCGGACAACATATGTGTCAAATTTTCTCTGTTAAGCTGAGGCATGGTGCTAATTGATGCAGAGGGCGACTGCCCACTTACTCCCTGTGCCGCATCTGCAACGACCACGCCATAGCCCTCAGCAAGTGCAGACAATCCTTCATCATACCCCTGCCCCACGGATTTTATTTTCCACTCGTTGTTCCGACGATAGAGCTCAGCCAGAATGATTGCTGTTGTTTGCGATTCTTTGACGTTGGTTACGCACGTTGCCAGTGCAGCGTTTGTACCTTCATGCAAGAGTGTTACGTTGAGTTTTTTCAGTTGTGAAACAGATAGAACACTGCCTAAACCGGTATCGATATTCATACAGAAAACAACTCGGGCAACGTCATTGGAAATCTGATTGACAAACACGCGAAAAGACTGGGTATATCCACCTTTTCCATCAGCGCTCAGATCGCTTAAGACCACTGCCCCATTGCAAGCAGAGCGATTGTTGTAGAAAATCATGTCTGATTCCTGGCGAATTTTTCCATTTTCACCAAGGCAGAAAGCCAACGCATCACAAGAAGGGGTTTGGCTGCCATCACCTGCCCAGCTTACGTCGAGACGTAAAATATTATTCGCGCCTTGAAGCGCAGACTGGATTGAAGCGTTCCCCCCCCGCGGGATATCAACAGTATTCATCTTCTACGTCCTCAACAATCCTCAGATAGGGGTCACAGAAAAAACGCGATAACAAAACCAAACTAGAGTGTTTTAATTAACGAACACTTTCTAAATTTAGGACTTTTTTTCTTTTTGAAAAGCCCATTTAATGACAGTCTCAAGTGGATTTGTAATACCAGTCAATACAATTTGCACTGACTGGCGAATTTCATCGTCTTTGCCGCAATAAATGCTTTCTTCAAGGGCGATTGAAGCGCCAGAAGCTCTAAAACGCCACCCCCCTCCTGAGGGAAGTGCCAGTAAAACTGCCATCCCTTGCTGGATAAGAGAGGCTTGAACATTGGGATGCAAGTGAAAGCGAACACAAAACGGAATACCTTCCGGCCCCTCCAAAGCATCTTCGCCACGAACATCTTCTCCATCATCACCCAAATAAATTCGGCGAAAATGCAACGTTTGGTAAAGCGCTTCGTATGCGTCATGAAAGCACTCCACCCAAACCGCTTCTTTTTCATCTTGCCGCTCACAGTTAACACGTTGAGGCAAACGTGTAACATCACTGCTTAAACATTCAAAAGCATTTGTGTCATTTAGGGTAAGTGTGGAGTGAGCTGCCGTACTGGCAAGAGCCTCCTGCCAAACATGGTGACCTGAAGGATGCGATCCACAATTCACAATAAAACGATCACGCCCTACGCTCATTTCAAAAGACAGAATTCCGGCGTGACTTGATTTTTGAGCCGCAGCGGTCGTGGGCATACCGCAATCCATCATAATAAGGGTTTTACCGAGTGAAAGCCGCTCAAACCCCATGTGTTTCATGCTGCGTAAAGGTTTACCGCGCGCATCGGCTTGCTGAAGCGTGAGTTCAATAAGTTGTGGCGGGCCTTCTCGACCACCATTGAACAACCCTAAACCACCATCGTGATAACGGAAAAAACGCAATGCAGGTGTCATGCGGTCAATGGCGTGTTGTAGTTTTTCAGGAACTTCTTGTGCACCTGCACGTAATACAGCACGAATGTCTATCAGGTGGCGCAAAACATCCAACAGCGCAAGAGGATTGCGCTCACAGTGCCCCCCATCGGGCAAAATTTGAGCACTCAATTCGCTATTAAGAAGGCGTAAAGCCAAAGCTAGTTTAGCCTCACCGTTCGGCAAACAAACACCAGCATAAAACAAGCCTTTAAGCGCTGAAATTCGACGATACCCCGAAGGTATCATGTGAATGCTGCGCATTAAATAACGTGTCTGATGTCGCAGACTCATATGCACACGCTGGCAAAATTCATCATCTGCCGTTGAGCAAAAAAAATCGTATAAGCCGATCCAGTTCGTCACGCGCCGTCCAAGAATGGTTGGATCCCAAGCAAATTCACTCCATGATGAAAATTCTTCAATCCAGCTTCTCACCATCAAGCGGGCCTGACGGCGCGCTACATCCCCATTAAGGGTACGCAAATCATGAAGCCAGTTAAAACTGTGTAAGGCGCGCAAAAAACCGATCGATACGTTTTCAGGAAACCAATTGGGGCGATCAAGGTGAACCGTTTCCCCACAAAAGTACAAATCACCTTTAACGATGGCACTTCCCAGTGCCGCATCCCCCGGCCAGTTATCGGGCGGGATGACGTTGAGCCCATCCATCCCTTTGATAAAAGACCAGTCTGCAAGCGACCCAACCCATCGCCACTGACAGATATGCGCCCGGATTTTGTGACCCAGCGTTAGGTTTTTAATCGGTGAGACAGGTTTTTTTGTAAGCAAGGTGGTCATGCCCCACCCCGCAATGTTTTGATGCGCGCTGCATAATCAAATTCACCGTTATCGGTTTCATCCCCCCTGTCAGCTGCAAAAATTGCTGTTCCGGCAACTAAAATATCAGCACCGGCTGAGCGCGCAATAGCGCTTGTTTGCGCATTTATCCCCCCATCAACTTCAAGTAAGATGGGTTTGCCGATGATGTCGATCAAGCGACGCGCCATCTCAATTTTTTCAACACACGAAGGAATAAACTGTTGCCCCCCAAAACCGGGATTAACGGTCATGATCAACAACAAATCGATATCCATTAAGACTGGCTCAATGGCACTCAAGGGCGTTGCCGGATTAAGAGCAACACCAACCTTCACGCCACAACTTTTAATAAGCTGTAGCGTCCGGTGTAAATGCGGCCCCGCTTCAGGGTGAACGGTGATGATATCTGCGCCAGCCTCGGCAAAATCTTTGATGTACGCATCTACCGGAGCAATCATCAGATGCACATCTAATGGCAATGAAGTTGTTTGTTTAACCGCCTTCAAAAGACCGGGGCCAAAACTGATATTGGGCACAAAGTGACCATCCATAACATCAAAATGAATATAATCAGCGTGCGCAGCACCGACCGCCCTCACCTCGTCGCCTAAACACGACAGGTTAGCCGCAAGGATAGAGGGGGCAATCGCAACAAATCGCTCAGACATGGTCGCACATCCTATCATTCAAGTATATTTTTTGCAAACGCCACCAACCTTTTCGAACAATTTTTCATAAAGTTTATTGACAAAAAACAATTAAGACCATTTCTTTCCTAATAAAGTATTACTCTCGTATAAAAAACTGCCTCATAAATTACTGACCGGCATGCTAATCGGCCCATCGGCACGACCGTGAATAAATTGATCGACGTAAGGATTGCCACAACAATCCATTTCATCAACCTTACCCACCCAAATAATTTTCCCCTCGTGTAACATTGCGACACGATCCGCAATTTTGCGTACGCTGGCCATATCGTGGGTAATCGTTAAGGCGGTTGCCCCCAATGTTCTGACGCACGAAATGATGAGATCGTTAATAACATCTGCCATAATTGGATCAAGGCCGGTGGTTGGCTCGTCAAAAAAAAGGATTTGTGGTTGTGTTGCAATGGCCCGCGCTAATCCGACCCGTTTCTGCATCCCCCCCGACAGTTCAGCGGGAAAGAGATGGCCCACTTCAGGGGGTAATCCCACGTGTGCAAGTTTTTCAATGGCAATTTTTTGAGCTTCGCGACGGGGCATATGCTGTCCCTGAATTAAGCCGAAGGCAACATTTTCCCAAACTTTGAGGCTATCAAATAGGGCGGCGTTTTGAAAAAGCATTCCGCATTGGGTGATAATTTGACGACGTTGGCGTGACGACATGTCAACAACATTATGTCCATCAACCATGATCTGGCCATAATCAGGTTGAAGCAACCCGAGAATATTTTTGATTAAAACCGATTTACCCGTACCGGATCCGCCGATAACGACCAAGGACTCACCTTTTAAAACGTCAAGATTAACGTCATTTAAAACGGTTTTAGAGCCAAAGCTCTTTTTTAATTTACGGATAGATATTTTTGGCTCAGTCGGCAAAGAACACCCCCGTCAACATATAGTTGGAGACAAGAATAAGGATCGACGCCGTAACGACAGCATTGGTGGTTGCCTTGCCCACACCCGCTGCACCGCGATCAGAATTAAAGCCGTGATAACACCCCATGAGGCTGATGATAAAACCAAAAACAGCAGCCTTAATTAGCCCGGATATAACATCATCGGCTTCAAAGTAACGCCACGTTTGAGCAATGTAATTGGCCGAGTTGAACCCCAAACGATAAACTCCCACCAAATACCCTCCAAAAATTCCGATGACGTCCCCCACCAGTACCAAAGCGGGCAGCATCAATGTTCCGGCCAGAAGGCGCGGCACAACCAAATACTTAAAGGGATGCGTTGAAAGTGTTGAGAGAGCATCAATTTGCTCTGTCACTTTCATCGTGCCGAGCTCGGCCGCAATCGCCGCACCAACACGCCCAGCCACCATCAAGCCGGCCATGACCGGACCAAGCTCACGCGTAAGAGAAAGAATCACAACAGTTGCCACCGCACCCTCGGCATTAAAGCGCGCAAAACCGGTGTAACTCTGCAATGCCAAAACCATCCCGGCAAAAAGGGTGGTCAGCCCGACAACGGGAAGAGAATAATAGCCCATATCGATGATTTGCCGAAACAACAGTCGACCGTAAAAAGGCGGACGAAAACAGTGACTTACAGCCCGAAACGCAAAAAGCGACAACCGCCCGCACGCAGCGAGAAAAAGGAGAACTGGTCGGCCCAAAGCAGCAAAAAAATCCATAGCCTCCTTATACCTATTTTTTTAGCTTTTGCCACACCTGATCTTAAAGAATAGCGCTCATCGATAATTTTTTTTCATATGATAGATTTAAAAACGATTTAGTAACTTAACAGTGGCATTTTTGTGAAAACCTTACATAGTAATTCGTATTGCCACCATTATGACGAGGATAAAAATGAAAAAAACGCAGACATGGGGACCCACCATTATCCTGTCCTTGAGCATAATGTTCACAACAACAGGTTGTGCTTCACGGGCGGTTGAGTATCAAGTTGCCGCACCTCAAGCAATTGAATCGGAAGCACAAAAGCAAGAACAGATGGTTCAAAATGGAATGTCTTCAAATTTTGACCAATCACCCGCTTCCCCCACCACCCGGCTAGAGCCTGTAGAAAGGCTGGCCGCAGTCGCGGAGCGCGTTTTGATTTCTGCCGCCCCGTTTTGCGGAAAGGACGTAATACGTTCATACCCGATCAGTATTGGCACACCGGATAACGGTCCTGCTGTTGTGGTTAATGCAATCGGTGATTTGCACCCTGGTGATAGAATTTTAGCACTTGATGGCCGCCCGGCTCCCTCGGGGCACCAAGCGTTCAAAACATTAAACTTTTATGGTGGCGATAAAGCACAAAAAAATCTACCACTTCAGATCACAGCACAGCGCGGCCAACGGGTTTTTCAAACGACATATCAACCAATCCCATCATGTGGATATGATGTTGTTCTTGAAGATAGCCAAACGTGGAACGCATATGCCGATGGCAGCGCCATTCACGTTGAGCTGGATTTGATGAACGATGTGGTCAATGACGACGAATTGGCTTTTGTTCTGGCCCATGAATTGTCCCACAACATTTTGGGACACGTTAACAAATCGCAGAAAAATGTAATGATCGGTGCCGCAGCAGGTCTGGCGATTGAGGCTATCGCTCAAGGATTTGGTGGGATCGATTTGGGCGGCAACGTGGTTCAGGCTGCAGCGGGTGTTGGGGGTATGACTTACAGTAAAGAATATGAACGTGAAGCGGATTATATGGGCTTGTACGTTTTAGCAACAACAGGATATGACCTTCAGGCAGGCCCACGTGTTGCACGTGCCATTGCACGTCAAGATCCTAACTCCATCCGATATGCTTCATCACATCCTTCTTCTGCCGAGCGCGCAGCAGCATTAGCAATGACCATTCAAGAAATTGAAAACAAGCAACGCACTGGTCAGCCCCTTATGCCCAATCTGGTTGCAAAACCTCAATAAGCCAAGACCTTGAATTAGGTGTGCTCGCCTTCTAAACGAAGCTTGGGCACACCTATTTTTTCTTTTTGTAAGGTTCAGCTTGATGCCAGAGGTAATCAAATTGCCGACGAAATGATTGTGCAAGAGTAGTACTTCGAATGATCACAAGCTCAAGTGATTGCCAGTTAATCAGGACAAATTTGTTCCCGTAAACTTGATAACTGATTTTTCCCAGAACAGCTTCAGGAAGAAACCGAACGTCTTTTTGCGCTGCGTAGCTTTCGCCTTCAGCCGTAGATAAGATAAGGCGGTGCTTAAACCCAAGACGAACCTGCGCTCGGTAATACCGATCATTTTGTTTGCGATCGAATAAAAATAACTTTTCATCCGGCAAAACAGCGATGATTTCATCGTCTGGTTTTTTAAGAGTAAGAAGAATATCGTCAGTCATGATCCGGATAAAATCTGGCCCGGCCACTTTACGAATGTCCAAAGTTTCCTGAACAAGTTCAACCCCTGTTGTTCCTTTAAAACGAATATTATTTTCTTCAAAAGCCTGCTGAATAAGCTCAAGTGTTTCTTGGCGCGGCAAGCCACGGCGACGTTCAACATTATTGATGGCATTAATATGCAAACCAGTAATTTTGGCCAAATCGGCTTGTGTCCATTCTAAGAGGCCACGCGCCGCTTTTATTTGTCCCACACTAATCATTGGTATAAAATATGTAAAATACACATAATTGTCTATAAAAATTGACTTTGCAGCATGCAATACGCCTTCTTGATGAAAATGAAGGGAGATCTTTACAACCATGGAAAACAAATTGCGCTTACGCAAAACATACTCGAGCCGGACGCCATACAAGTATCTTGATTTATTGGGAATGTTTTGGATTACCGCTTTGCTGGTAAGCACATTTGCAGCCTGCAAACTCGTGGCGTTTGGTCCGATTATTCTTCCCGGAACGGTTATCGTATACTCGGTGACGTATATTTTTTCCGATATTTTTACAGAGGTTTACGGGTACAGAGCCACGCGCCGCATCATATGGACAGGATTGTGCCTTCTGGTTTTTTCACAAATTATGTTTTGGATAATATCTTCTCTGAAAGCAGCCCCGATTTGGCATGACGAGGAGGCTTTTTCAAAAATTTTTGGCACAGCCCCACTCTATGCACTCGCCACAGCCTGCAGTTATTTTTCTGGTGAGTTTGCCAATTCATATACGCTTGCGAAGCTTAAAATTTTTATGCAGGGAAAATCTTTATGGGTCAGAACAATCGGCTCGACGATGGTGGGAATGGTGGCCGATAACGTTGTCTATGTTGTCATTGCCTACAGCACCCTTTATTCGCTAAGGGATTGCCTTATTATGATCGGATCAGGGTGGGTTTTTTGTGTGATTTATGAAGCACTTGCCACACCAATTACGTATAAAATAATTGCATTTTTAAAGCGTCTTGAGGGCGTTGATATTTATGATTACGGAACCAACTTCAGCCCGTTTCAACTCAGTACTCCCTCCTCACAAAATCATCCCACAGTAGGGCAAAGACAAAATCCCCCTATGCTCCGCGCCGAAGTGGAATAACAACGGCGCTGCGATTTCCACCACGCCAACTGGCTAAAGCTTCAACAACGAGCGGGTGAGATGCAGTAAGCAGAAGTTGTTGATGGGTACCCGGCGGCACACATTCGGGTAACAGACGCACCCCCCGTATGATGAGCGCATTGACCACATCAACCATAGAGCATCCCATTGCAAAGGCCAATCTCAACAAAGCCATCCGAATGGATGCAGGGCGATAACCAAAACGCGGCTCGGGTCCTAATTCATCTAATGTGAGCGTAATTAAATCTGCCCCATAGGGATCAGTTTCCGCACAAAGCAAACAGTGTAATTTTAATTGTGGCAACGGGGCGGGCATCCATCCGAGTTGTGCAGCAAAGCTGGCCAAACCAAAACTCAAATCACTTCGCGTTGACAAATCAAGCACGCGCGCGCGCAATGAGTGCACCCAACCTTCAGGAAAAAATTCGAGCGACGCCCGCAAACCTGCTTCCACAAGACCGTCCACTACATCACTAACCCGACAATCACTCAGCAATGCGGCAGAATAAAGTGCGCTTTTACACTCTTCTGCTGAAGGGGGAAAGCCAACCAGTGCCTCCATAAATAGTCGACGCCATAAAGAGACTTGCGCAGACCCCTGTTTGGAAATCGCGATAGGGGGATTGAAGTTCATGATAAAACTCCTTCTCTTCTATTTCGCTACAAGAGTGTTGAAGAGGCGTTAATCTCGCCAAAAGAAAATGAAAGTTAGCAAAATCATTAAAAAAGGCTTTTCAGGAATCGCGTTAACGATTATGTTACATTTAATATGCGATTGAAGTCTTTCACGGCCAAGACCGCTGCAGAAGCCATGGCGGAAGTTCGCCGCACTCTGGGAGGAGATGCGGTTATCGTTGCCACCCGCGAAGAAGAGGGAATGGTGCGCGTTACAGCCGCTATTGATAGCAGCCCCCTATCAGCTCCGCCGCAGAATCCCTTTTCGATCAGAGCGGAAAAACCGGTTGATACCTATGGGGATGAAGAAGATGTGGTTGAAAAAATCTCTCTCGCTCTTAATCATCATGGCCTGCCAAGAAACCTGATTGATAAACTGACAGACGATCTTCAAGGCTATGATTTAAGTGATCCGATGTTGGCCCTCAGTGCAGTCCTTGACGCCAATTTTACCTTCGCCCCCCTTCCCCAAGACCAATGCGAAAAACCCTTGATGCTCATTGGCCCCCCCGGGGCAGGTAAAACACTTACCATTGCTAAACTTGCCACCCGCATGGCCATGGCCCAACATCCCCTCAGTGTTATCACGATGGATACCGAGCGCGCTGGAGGCATTGAACAGCTTGCCGCGTTCACACGCCTCTTAAATGTCGATTTGATCGAGGTTGAAGACACCCACGCATTGCAAGATGCGTTGACTGTTCGGCGCAACGTTAAACAGATACTGATTGATACGCCCGGACAAAATCCTTTTGATCCTCAAGCGCTTGGTCAACTAGGGCGTCTCATAAAAACTGTCAACGCCGAAGCGATTTGCGTTTTACCTGCCGGGATGGATGCACAAGAATCAGGAGAGATGGCATCCGCTTTCCACGCTGCAGGCGCCACACGATTATTGATGACACGCCTTGATATCGCCAGACGTTTCGGCGGATTATTATCGGCAGCGTGGCAAGGAAGACTCAGTTTTTGCGATGCGGCCCGCTCTTCTAGTGTGACAACACCACTCTTCGAAATAAATTCGCTTGAACTTGCAAGGCTCCTCTTGCCTGAAAGTGAATCAAAGGTTAATTCTGAACGCCAGACAGGGACAAAACTATGAATGACATCACACACTCACTCGCCCCATCTGCATCAATCCAACCGTTACGCGGGCGAAATCTGATCGCCATCGCCTCGGGCAAGGGTGGCGTGGGAAAGACGTGGTTTTCAATTTCGCTTTCTCAAGCACTCTCTCGCTTAGGCAAACGGGTGCTTTTGTTTGATGGTGATTTAGGCTTAGCTAACGTTGATATTCAATTAGGACTGATGCCTGAACGCGATCTAGGCGCGGTCTTGGATCATTCAGCATCAATGGAGCAAGTAGCACAACGCTATCCTGCCGGCGGATTTGATATTATTGCTGGCCGCAGCGGTTCGGGCAGCCTTGCTTCATTAACAACACAACGCCTGTCTGAACTACGCAATGATCTTCTTGCGATGGCACCAAAATATGATCATGTTCTGCTAGATTGTGGCGCTGGCATTGATCGTAATGTACGTGTATTATCAGGCCCGGCAGGGATTACGTTGGTAGTCACGAACGACGAACCGACAGCGATAACAGATGCGTATGCCTTTATCAAAGTAACCTATGCGACCAATCCGACAGCTGACTTACGTATTATTGTCAATCAGGCACAAACCCCGCGTGATGGGGAACGCACCTATTCCACCATCCTTAAGGCTTGCGAAAACTTCTTGGGCAAATCTCCACAGTTGGGCGGCATTATTCGCCGCGACCCGCGTGTCCCCGAGACCATCCGACATCAAACGCCGCTATTAACACGCTCGCCAAGCACAGAAGCCGCGCAGGACGTTGAAAAAATCGCAGCACAATTGATCACCTCAAAGTAAGTCACATAGGTGCCCCTGCAGGGTTTGTGGTGATTGTTTGAATTTTTAACTTTTCAAAAACGATGTGTTTTGCGTTCACCGTGCGAGGCAACCTTTGCTATGACATGACTACCATCACGTCACTATAATGCGTTTTCACTATGCCGTAAAAAAGGGCGTGACACCGCTCGCGCGGTCCACACCCCAACGATATCCGCAAAAAATGCACAGCGTCAACTTATGCTGTATTTTAGTGCGAATGATTTTCCATACGGCGCAACTTGCTGATATCTTCTTCAATGCCGTTCAGCGAAGAGCGCTGATCTCCAATAATGTCCGCGATCGTGCTCACCACAGCATTGACACTTTCAAAGCTGCTAAAGAATTGCCCAACTTGATCAAGCACATCATTGAATACTTTTTGCGTGTTTAAAACACGGTCATCAGATGACGAAATATGTTCGCCAAGTGTTTTCAGGCTGCTGTTGACTTCTGTTAATGTGTCGCGTGTTTTCTGAACAGTATCTTTCGTATTTCCAGCCAACTTACGCGCCTCACTCGCAACGACCGCGAAGCCTTTACCAGCCTCACCTGCGCGCGCGGCTTCAATGGTCGCATTCAGTGAAAGCAAGTTGGTTTGTGAATTGATGCTATCAATGACGTTTACAATTTTCTGCAACTGCATCATAACGGCATTCATTTTTTCAAACTCTTCGAGAAGAATATTGTCCTTTCCGTTACGAACAAGAACTTCAGCCTGTCGAGAAATATTCTGCTGAATTGAATTAATGTGATGATGCGCCTCTTTGCTTTGACCGATGATTTGATCAAGCTGAAGAGAGATACGTCCCGTTTGCTCGGAAAAATCAATCAACCGTTTGATGACATCATTACGTAAATGGTTGAGTGTTTTGAGCTGATTGGTTTGACAAAGGGTAAAGTAGTTTGCAAACCGAGCATAGTAGATGGGGAATAAATCGGCATATTCATCAAAAAATCGCTCACCCTCATTTACTTTGAAAAAAGCAACTGCCGTCAACGTTTGATTAATGTTAATCCCAAGTAATTCGCCAAAAGTAGAAAAACCTGCTGTGGGTGCAGACCACAATTTCGGCATTTTTCCTAAACTTGTCGCATTGCCTAAGCGGCGCAAAATACAGTCATTCATTATCACCGCGACGGGTTCCGGTTTATCCAGCAAGAAGGTTTTAACATCACGTACAGTCTGTTCAATAAAGTCTGTTGCCTGCAAAAGATAAAGTTTATCACCAGCGTTAATATCGCAATAAAAAGAGGCCGTTCCGGCATCTAAATTGATAGAGGCAATGGAGCGAACAAAATTCTCCCCCTCCAGTTCAATACCGAATGTAAATCCAGAAAGCCGGGATTGCACTTCAGAAGCCGCACACCCGAGCACCCTAGCCATACCGGCCACGATGCTAACCATTTCTCCGGTATTAGGATCCAAAACAGTTGAAACAGTTCGTTTTTCCGCTTCGGCTTCAACGACAACAAAAGATTTACCCGTTGATTTAAAGTTCTGGCTTTTCAAAATGCCATAGCGCATAGAAGGTTGGAGCTTACAAAAAACCATGACCGCATGATTTTCCAACACTTGACCATTGGCGAAGAGATATGTTGCCTTAAAATCAAGTTTGCCTCCCGCCGATCCACCGACCATCAGGCAGGGAAATTTACCAGAAGCATAAACGGCCTCCATTAAAAAACTTTCCGAAGCGGATAAGCCGTCAATAAACGTAATGGATACGGTGTCATGAGCATCAATGGCAAACGGAATATTAAAAGATGAAAGTGATGATTTAATTCTGCTGATGCGCTCATCATGTTTAAGTGAAATTTGGCCTGAGCGTATGTCTTGACAAAAAAGCGGAACAATCTGTGCACTAACATTCGAGAAGAGGTCTTGAGAAAAAATCTGCAAAACGATCGTATCCCACGCACCATCAGCGGAGCAGTAAAGCGGCTCATTTTTATTTTGTGTCTGACAAAGCTCCCCCGCGCTGGAGACAGCAATAAGAGGAACTTTTCCTGCTTGCTGCTGCAGATAGTGGGATGCTCTTGCAAAATCAAGATGGGGTGAAATGAATGCAATTGCGAGCTGGGCTTGATTAAAAATCCCTTGTGGCAACTCAGGCGCTTGCCCGCTTAGATGAAAAACCTGTGCGTAAGGCACAGAGGATTCAATTTTTTCTTCATCAAGACCATCTGAAGCGCCCACAACACGAAGAGGCTGGGCAATTGCATTACTTTCTTTTATTTCAGTCCTGCTGCTGCGAAAACCTAAGCCCATTTTGACCTCCGTACAGTTTTTATAATATCGTGTCGTGTAGAATATATTTACTAGGTTAATCTTTTCTGAACAACAAATAAGGACTTAAAGAGAAAGTTATAGTTTACGTAGTGTGATATTTTGATTGCAATATGTTTTAAGCACTGATCAATTTTCATTCTTTTCGAGATCATGCACACCTGATTTACAATCAAGATAATGTTGTAGCCGTCCCCTATGGAGAGGTTTCGTAACGAAACCATGTGCACCATGGGTGAGGGATTTTACAATGTTATCAAGGGAATCATGACTACTAAACATCACAACAAAGGCATCCTCATCGCATGAGATCACCTGATCAAGAACAGTGAAGCCATTTTGATCGGGCAAATCAATATCCAAAAAAACAACATCAGGTGCATACAGAAGATAATTGACAACAGCTTCGTAAGCATCTTTTGCTGTGATAAGGGTATAATCATTTTTCAATACGTTGCCAGCAACCCGACGCGTAAGGTCATCATCTTCAACCAACAAAACTTGGAGCGGCCGACGATAAAATCGCGTTGATTTTGCTTCACGCAAAACATGTCGCATTGCGCGAATTTCTTCTGCCGCCAATGAAGCAGAACGCGAAATTTTTTCATCATCCACCCATAGTGACGGCACATTCATTGACTTGTCATGAAGAATTTTACAAACTTCAGCAGATTGCTTTTCAACATTGTAAGCATCGAAAGGAGAAGCAGAGGCCGTTGGACCTCTGATAACCTGGGAAAGTTTACCAACCAGTTTCTCCAGTTCATTTTCACCAACAAAGCGAATAAAAATCAACACATCTCCGTCAAGGGATACAATAATTGTACCGTCCAAGGCATCAAATTGCCTTTCTAGGCGAGAAAAAATTGATTCCCGGGTGAGCATCGAACGCAATGTCGTTGCATCAAAGAAGCGAATAATGTGCAAACATGACCATCCCGAAAGGCTCGATGAATCTCGTGCAATACAATGCTCAAGCAGTGTTAATTGGCTGTATGCGTTCTCAAAAAATATTCTCATAAAATCCCCTTTCTAAATGAAAAAGTAGATTGAAAAATATTAGAGTGATGTAGCGCGCTTAAGATAATTGATGAGTTTTTCTTTTGAGAAGGGCTTACCGATAAACCCCTTTGCCCCAAGGTCAATAGCTTTCATCACATTTTGACGATCACCATTACCACTTAACATCACGACAAAAGCATTAGGGTCAATGGATTTTAACATCTGTAAAAGCTCAAGACCGCTGACATCGGGAAGATCAATATCAAGAAAAATTATATGTGGGGCTTTTTCAACATAGAGTTCGGCTAAAAACCGACCTTCACTGATCATGGTTAAATTTGTTCTGTCATTAAGAGCATTACGCACCAATCGACGCGAGAAAGAATCATCTTCAACAACAAAAGCATATGCCGTTTCATGTGCTGCACGTCGCTTTGAAAGAGAGCCAACCATTTCGTGATTTACATCTGCTTTTAAGATATTTTCACGTAATTTTTCTTGTTTTTGCGTTGCAAGTTTTTTTAACTTTTCTTGCTCGGCATCACGAATACGCTGTACTTTTTCATCAACAATTTTCAGAAGCGGACGCCATCCATGTACCAATTCATACAATTCACCCTGCTGCAAATCCAGAAGATTTGCAATACCACGCGCCTGGCTTGGCAAAAATCGTTGGGACACGATAAAAACATCCCCATCAGTGCAAAAATATCCTTGCAGGTCTCGCTCGTCATAATGGGTAGGTGGCAGGATATTCTCAACCGCACGGATAACACGATCCATCGCGACCTGTTGCTCTTGATTGTGCAAGTGAAGGCAGCGTGGTGCTTCAATTTTATTTTTCATGTTTTCCAGAAAAGCGAGCAGTCGTTCTTCTGCGCATTCATCAATCAGAATCATTGTGCAGCGCCCTCCAATCACTCATCTGATTTTAGCTACGGAGGTAAATGGCAATAAACATGCCAAAAAAATTTATCCCTTTTTAGGCCAGACTGAGCGTCTAGAAATTAAACAAAAGACAAAATGCAATGCAAAATGCAATGCAAGATGCATCGCTCTTGCTTGCAGTGCAAAAAAACGGCTCAAATCTTCATCTTTTTAAAAGGCACAAAGATTGCACAAATGCTGAAAGACTCAAACAAGGCATATCGTTTGTTAATGAGGTTAGCATGACTTTAGTATGTCCTCTGGTTTATAAATTTTTCAGCTGCCTTAAAACTCTTTGGCAAAATGAAAGTGATCGCGCACGTCTACTTGAAGAGGTGTTCTCCAACACACAGGATGCGATTATCATTTTTGAACCAGGTGAAGATATCGGTGATCCAAAAATCATAATGATCAACAAAGCTTTTAGCCAACTGACAGGATATGCGGTTGATGAAATAAAAGGAAAGACAACACGAATTCTTCATGGCCCTGATACAGATAAAAATGTCTTAGAACAAAAAGCCAACTGTTTACGTAATGGGCAATCGTTTTATGGAGAAATCGTACATTACAAAAAAAACAAGGATGTTTATTGGGCTGAAGTGAGCTTAACACCCGTGCTGAATGATCAAGGGAAAATTGCAAATATTGTCGGCGTTATTAGAGATATTACATTCCGCAAAAAGGCGGAACAAATTCACAGTCAATTTTTAGATCAATTGCGGCGCGCAAACGAGCGCAACGAAATCATTACGCAAGAGTTGAGCAAAAGCTTAAAAGTCGCTGAGCAGGCCAATCAGTCGAAAAGTGATTTTCTTGCCAACATGAGTCATGAAATTCGCACCCCAATGAATGGCGTTATCGGGATGGCCTATCTTCTCTCTGACACACCCCTGAATGATGAACAACGTGATTTTGTCTCAGCTATCAATGGCTCTGCAGAAACTTTACGTGCATTGTTAAATGATATTCTTGATCTTTCCCGCATTGAAGCAGGAGCACTTACGCTAGAGCACGCCCCCCTATCGCTTTATGAAAGTTTTGATGAGACAATCAATTTGCTTAAGCCGCTCGCTGTGCGAAAAAATATTGAGCTTTTAAAAAATATTGAACCGGATGTACCTGAATTTATCTGGGGTGATTCAGCCCGTCTCCGCCAAGTTTTGATCAATCTTATCGGGAATGCTGTCAAGTTTACCGAACAAGGGTACGTACGGCTAAGTATCCGTTGTGATGAACAATGCAGACTTGATATTCGTGTAGAAGATACCGGCATCGGCATCCCGACAGAAAAACTGAAAGCTATTTTTGACAAGTTCACACAAGCTGATACGTCCGTTACCCGTCGCTATGGTGGAACGGGCTTGGGGCTTGCCATCACCCGCCAGTTGGTCAGCATGATGGGAGGCAATATTGATGTTGAAAGCGCTGAAGGAAAAGGCTCAACTTTTTGGTTTTCCCTCCCGTTTGACATCGCCGGTGAAGAAGACATAAAACGCGCACGAGCGACAAAAAATCTTTGTGGACCTCTATGTAGTGAACGCATTCCTGTTTGCAATGCAAAAATTCTTATTGTTGAAGACACACCCATTAATCAGATTTTTGCACAAAAGCTTTTAAAGAAGTTTGGGTTTGAATCGATTGATCTCGCTGTCAATGGATTTATGGCGATAGAGAAGATCATTAAAAAAGATTATGATCTTGTTTTCATGGATTGCCAAATGCCCGAACTTGACGGTTACCAAGCCACAGAAAAAATTCGCGAACATGAGGCTAAAACAAACAAGCATCTGCCAATTATTGCCATGACAGCTAATGCCATGATCGGCGATCGAGAAAAATGTCTTAAATCGGGCATGGATGAATACGTCAGCAAACCACTCCATCCGCAACATTTGCTCTCTGCAATGGAACGCTGGATTATTTTTCCTCATAAAAATCAGATTGTCAGCGATGACGAAACACCTTCACGCTGTGAACGAAAACCACCCGTCGACCTCTCGCAATTGCGCTTATTCACGGACGGAGACCTTATTGAAGAACGTGAATTGTTTAAACTTTTCTCGCAGCAAGCGCAAGAGAGCATCGAAACTCTTAAAGACTCTCAACTTCCAGAAAATGCCGAGAACTGGCGTCGGGCAGCACACCGCTTGAAGGGCGCATCAGGTAATCTTGGAGCCCAACAGCTTAGCCATCTTTGCAAAAGTGCAGAACAAGGCAAAGACTTACCTCAAGATGAAAAAGCAATTTTGCTAAAAAGCATTGCGAACGAGTTAAAAAAAGTAGATATTTTTCTCCAACAGGAACTTTATTCGCAGGCAAGTTAGTATCAAGCACATGACGCGCACTTCATCCGACGATGCTTTTTTGCTCCATGTGCAAGATATGCTTGCACCTTGGACACCTGTTAATGCACGTAAAATGTTTGGGGGGTGGGGCCTCTATCGCGGGGCTTTAATGTTTGGCATTATTGCTGATGATCAACTTTATTTTAAGCTTGGCATAAATTTAAAAGACTGCAGCCTGCATGAAGAATGGGAAAATTTGAGTTACGAGAAAAAAACAAAAGACGAGAAATCAAAACTAATTAAACTGAGTTACGCCCGTGTACGTGAGGAAGTGTTAGAGGATTCTGACACACTTCTTCAGTGGGCCGAGGCTGCCTGGCGAGATGCACTCGCCAACACATCCGGCAAATCTTCACTGAAACGTCTTCCCTCAGAACGCATTTCTCCCCCAAAAAGGTCTCGTTAAATAACGAAAAATCTAATTTTCAGCATTCATCATACGCGGCATTTCGCCCATCCGTTGAAAAAAGATGTACAGATGGTTAAATGTAGTCCATGACAGCATAAAAATGTCAGGGCAAACGCAAGATTCGTGCGGAGCAAATAAGAAAGCTAGGAAAAAGATGACAAAAGCTAAAAACATTGCATACATTTTTGCCCTTTTGCTCATCGGATGTGACCCGTTTTTGATGTCCGGTCCAGCACAGGCAGGCAACAATGGGGTCGCGAAAACTGAAACGACAACGGCATCTCCTGAGCCTAAAAAAACTTCCCCACCCTTTGCCAGCTATTCGCTTGGATATCAACTCTATGCGAGCGGATTTGACGTTGTGCAAATTAATGTAACTCTGGATACCCAATCCACAACGTATGGCATCACAGCGGTTGCACAAACACGCGGCCTGTGGAAAACGCTTGTGCCTTGGAGCAACATGATCACCGCACATGGTCACGTTGAACAATCCGATGTTTACCCGCAGACAGCGCGGTATGATACGGTCTGGCGCGATAGCCCGCAATCTGTGTCGATGATGTTTGCGCACGATGGTTCAATCGAAACAAAAACCCAACCCGAACGAAAGAAGAGCACCCGCAACGAAGCGACAACAGAGCAGATTAAAGGCGCAATTGACCCGGTAAGCGCTCTCGTTGAGGTAATTTTACGAGAAACACAGAAAACACAAAGTTGTCAGGGAAAAATCAAGTCGTTTGACGGTCGCCGTGTTTACAATTTGATTTTAAACAACAAGGGAATAGAAAACCTGCCGCAAACAACCTATAATCTCTTTTCTGGCCCCGCAACCCGATGCGAGGTCACGTTTGAGCCTGTTGCTGGCTTCCCTAAAAAAGAAAAAGCGCGCGGTTTTTGGAATGCCAAAGACAACGCAGATCAACGCAATCCTTTAATTATCTGGTTTGCAAAGCCCCAAGGGCTTGATAAAAGCATTCCGGTACGGGTGCAGAGTGATGTGCAGCTCGGTACGATTGTGGCTCATTTATCTGAGATAAAAACACTACCGCTCCCACAACGCGAGTAAGTGCAAACCCAACGATGTTTGCGCAATATATCTTAAAGCGAATAGCTTGCCAGCGTACAATATGGAATATTGAGATCGCACTGACGTTCGTCCGCGCTAAGTTCAAGTAAGAAAGCTGCACCCACGACGGTCGCGCCCATCTCCTGCAACAGCTCTATCGTGGCGGTGGTTGTCTTGCCACTTGACAACACATCATCTAAAACCACTGCGCGACAACCTTTTAAGGGCTTATCGCTCTGGATCTGAATGCGCGCTGGCTGGCCATCAGCACCGACAAATTCCTTATAAAACGATTCACCCGGCAATACATCGTTGCGTCCAACCATAATAAATCCACACGCCAAACGGTGAGCGATGGGGGCAGCCATCAAAAAACCACGGGATTCAATCCCCACAAGAATATCCGGGTTAAATGCCAAAATTTTGTGACTTAGTGTATCGATTGCATCATGCCAAGCATGGCCATCAGCCAATAATGGTGAAACATCGTAGAAAGTCTTTCCCTGTTTAGGAAAGTCAGGGTAGGCTTTGATAAATTTTTTATAGTCCATTCGATGCCATCCCTTTTCTCATTTTTTTGTGCAAAACCGCACGATAGCAAGTTTATCGCTTGGCGCACAAACGTCTACAGCGAAGTTTACGCCAGATTTCGTTGATCAAACCTTTACAAAGGGCAAAAAGAATATAACTTCTGGTAACATATTATGAATACTCACAAAGCTCCGCCGCACTGGATCTCGGTATCGACCTCCCAGAATGAAACGAATGTTTCTCTCCATGGTCATTGGACCCTTCACAACGCGGCAATTATTAACAAAAAAGTCAATCTTCTTAACCAAGAATTACGGCGCCAAACACAGGCTTTGCCCACGCTCAGAATTGATATGAGTGATGTGGAAAATATGGATACGGCTGGTGCCCTGCTTGTGTGGATTCTGTACGATCATTTAAAAGAAAATGGATATGCTGCGGATTTTGGTGATGTCCCTGCGCCATTTAAAGCCCTTTTGTCTGTTGTTGGTGCGGTGCGTCGCAAGCATATGCCCCCGAACACAAAAAAGAACGCATTGATTGAGCGACTTGATCTGCTCGGTCGTGCAACCTTTTCTGTCATTGGGGAAGCCTATACGTTTCTCTCTTTTTTAGGCCAGATTACGCTCACCTTGTGGCGCAGCACGTTTCAACCATGGCGGTTACGATACAACGCAATCCTCTATCATATGGAAGAGGTGGGGATAAAGGCACTGCCGCTGCTCACGCTGCTCGCTTTTTTGATCGGGATTGTTATTTCATATCAGGGGGCACAACAGCTTCAGCAATTTGGTGCCGATTTGTATGTTATCAATTTGCTGGGTGTTTCTATTTTGAGAGAAATTGGCGTATTAATGACCGCTATTATTATTGCGGGGCGCTCTGGTTCGGCCTTCACCGCACAAATCGGAACCATGCAGGTTAATCAGGAAACCGACGCAATGCGCACGTTAGGACTGCAACCGATTGAGGTTCTGGTCATCCCGCGCGTCATTGCCTTAACGATAACGCTTCCGTTCTTGGTTTTATTCAGTAACTTTATGGCATTGCTTGGCGGAGCGATCATGTGTTGGGCGCAATTAGACATTGGTTTTGGCACTTTTTTACATCAACTTCAAACTGCCATTGATATGTGGACATTAGGGGTTGGATTAATTAAAGCTCCCGTCTTTGCTTTTGTAATCGGGGTCGTGGGATGTTATCAAGGTTTTAGAGTCAGCGGCAGCGCTGAAAGTGTAGGAAAATTGACCACGCGCTCGGTTGTGCATGCCATTTTTCTTGTTATTCTTCTGGATGCGTTTTTCTCGATCCTTTTTGCGTGGTTGAAAGTATGACCCAGCTTCATATCGCTCAAAGCAACCCCGTACACCCGCCTTCCCCATCAAGCGGTGAGGTCGTCATTCAGGTAAGCGGGTTGATGACGTGCTTCGGTGAAACAATCATCCACCAAAATCTCAATCTTGACATCAGACGTGGTGAAATTATCGGCATCGTTGGTGGCTCAGGCACTGGAAAATCGGTTTTAATGCGTGAGATGATCGGCCTGATGATGCCTGCTACGGGTACGATTAGGGTGCTTGGCCACGACCCGCATAACGCCGACCCACACGAAGCCGAAGCATTACGTCAGCGCTGGGGCGTATTATTTCAAGAGGGCGCCTTGTTCTCCGGACTGAGTGTGGCGCAAAACATTTTGTTACCGCTACGCGAATTTACCAATTTATCTATTCCCCTACGCCGTGATTTAGCAGCCCTAAAAATTGCTTTAGTCGGCTTAGCACCTGAAACGGCCGATAAAAAACCATCCGAGCTTTCGGGTGGCATGAAAAAAAGGGTCGGTCTTGCACGTGCATTGGCACTTGATCCAGAGATACTTTTTCTGGACGAGCCAACTGCGGGCCTTGATCCGATTGCCGCGAATGATTTTGACGAACTCATTCTGTCACTCCAACGCAGTTTAGGGCTTACCGTTGTAATGATCACCCATGATTTGGACTCATTAGTCCGCATTTGTGACCGCGTGGCGGTTTTGGTGGACAAAAAGATCCTAACCGGCACAATTGACGAGCTACTCAAAAGCGGTCACCCCTGGGTGCATGAATATTTTGCCGGACCGCGTGGTCGTCTTGCATTTACAAGTGATCTTGCTCACGAACAGCGAACCAAAGGGGCACGCTTTGCCTCTCCGCAGACGACAATGATCGAGGAGAAATAAGAATGGAAACACGAGCCAGTTATGCCCTCGTCGGCGCTTTCGTCTTATTGATGGTAGCCCTCTTTTTTACCTTCATCCTTTTTGTCGCAAAAGTTCAGTTTGATACCACGACAACAGCGTATCATGCCTATTTTGACGGTTCAGTAACGGGATTGCAAAACGGCAGCGCGGTACGCTATCGCGGGGTCAGTGTCGGTGTTGTAAGTGACGTACGTATTGCCAGTGACGACACAACCAAAGTACGGGTGACGATGGATATCGATTCAGCAACCCCAATCACCACAGATTGTGTCGCAACGATCGAAATGCAAGGAATCACAGGGTTAGCCTATATCCAAATCACTGGCGGCAGCAAAAACAGTCCCCCTATTGCCCGCTCATTCGGACAGATTCCGGTTATTCCTTCCAAACCTTCACAAATTGAAGAGCTTGTTGATGCAGCTCCACGTTTGCTGAAAAATCTGGTCGATCTCACGAATCAGTTCTCATATTTTATTACGCCGGAAAATGCCGCAAGCTTTAATCAAATTCTTGCCAACACCGCCAAAGCAACAGCAACCGCTCAGCAGGTGTTTGCAGACCTTGCGCAAATCACGCCAAAGGCGCGCAACGCCATGACATCATTCACAGCAACCGTTGATGATGCCAAGAAAATGATCGAAGAAAACCGTCAACCCCTCAACGACTTTACAACCACCGGTTTATACGATATGGCGCTTTTGATGGCTGAAATGCGCGAACTGGTCGGCCATTTATCGCGCATTTCCGGACAAATTGAGCGTGATCCCGGTGGATTTATCCTCGCCGGCCCCCGCTCCGGCGAAACGCCCGCGCAAGCAGCTGCCCAAAGCAAAGAAAACCAGAGCAAAGGAAAATAGCATGACCTTGAAACAATTTTTTCCTGCCCTGATGGGGGCTAAATGCATCGCAAAATTATCTTTCATACTGGGTATGCTGTTTTTAAGTGGATGCTCAAATCTTCTTCCCAATCTTGCAGGAGAGCCGCCAGCTCTTTATGAGCTTAATCCGCCACAGTCCTCTGATTTTTTACCTAACCCAACCGCTCAAACGATTACCAGCCAAATTCTTATTGATATTCCGCAGTCATCCGCTGGAATAGATACGCCCCGCATCGCTTTTATGCGTGCTGACAACACATTGGCTTACTACAGTGATGTAAGCTGGACCGACCGTGCACCTGTGATGTTTCAAACGTTATTGGTCAACTCCTTGCAAAATTCAGGGCGATTTTTGGCGATTGGCCGCGAAAATATGGGCCTACGCGGTGATTATCTCTTAAAAATCAACCTAAATGCCCTGCAAGCTGATTATCGTGATGGCGCGCAAATAACGGCAAAAGCAAGCCTAACTGTTAATCTTGTTACAATGCCTCGGCGTGTAATCGTTGAAAGTGCAACGTTTAGCGCAACAGCACCCGCACGTGATGGCAGCATGCCCGCAATCTATCAAGCCCTCGACCACGCGTCACAGAGTGTTTTGACACAAACAACAAACTGGATTGCTTCGGTCCTCAGCAAAGGCGCAACCAAAAAGCAACAACCCTAGCAAGAAATAATCAAAATATATAAGTATAACAGCCAAACACTGGCGAAAAATCAGGAGTCTTGTTAACATTTCATAAAGGGCGCTTCATTATCCTTGAAATGCTAACACGTTTAAAGGCGGAATTATTTTGGAACAGCGACAACCTCTCACCCAGAAAGACGTCAATCGCCTGCTGCAGGACCCCTCCTCTGAAAACAGAGCAACGATGGCGGGAAAGATTGCACTTCAACTGGATTTAGAACTTACGCCAGCAGAACGCAAAATCGCGGAAGATATTATCGGGCTGATGGCGCGTGACGCCGTTGTCATGGTGCGTCACGCCTTGGCCGAAAATCTGCGTCATGTGCAGGATGTTCCCCATGATGTTGCGATGCGCTTGGCAAAAGATGTTGAATCAGTAGCGATTCCTTTGCTTGAATCATCTTCGGTTTTTAGTGATCAGGATCTGATTGAGATTCTAAAAAGCGGCTCAGAGCAAAAACAAACAACGATCGCCCAACGACCGGAAGTCTCAACCACCGTTTCTGATGTGATCATTTCGACCGCAGGTGAAAAAGTAGTTGCAGCCCTTATGTCGAACGAGGGCGCGAATGTCACAGAAGAATCAATGAGTCACGCGATTGACCGCTTTAAAGAGAGCGATCTTGTCAAAACACCCATGGTCGGGCGAAGCAAATTGCCTGTCACCATTGCTGAGCGCTTGGTAACCTTGGTGTCGGATAAACTCAAAGATATGCTTGTCCAGAAGCATGAACTTCCCCCCACCATTGCCGCGGATCTTATTTTGCAAAGCCGCGAGCGCGCAACAGTGAATCTTTTTGGTGATGCAACCGATAATGATGTGCACAAGTTGGTGGAACAATTGTTCAAGAACAGCCGTCTCACCCCGTCGATTATTTTGCGTGCCGCATGCATGGGCGACATCGCCTTTTACGAGTGGTCTATGGCAACGTTGGCCGGCGTTACAATCACGAATGCACGCATGCTTTTGCATGATGCAGGTCCGCTGGGCTTCAAGTCATTGTATGAGAAATCAGGCATGCCGCGACAATTGATGTCAGCATTCAAAATCGCAATTGAAGTGGCGCGTGAAAATCGTCTTGATGGGGAAGAAGGGGATCGTGAACGTTACCGCCGTCGCATGATTGAACGCATCTTGACTCAATATGAAGACTTGGCGATTGAGGATTTGGACTATCTTCTCGGCAAATTGGGGGACCTCGCCCGCGTTGCCTGACGCAAACCATTGCCCCCCACCTGCAGAATCCGCCCATGAAGATCAAACCACAGGGCGGATTTCCGTTTTTTTCGCGTTATTTTTTTCTTTTTGCACTTCCTGCTTTAAAAGCGTCTCAAATTGGATTATTCAGAGGAGCCGAATATTTTTGGCGATTTCCTTTTTGTAGTGAGGAGTACTCTCAAATGACATCTATTACATCTGTCATCGCGCGTGAAATTCTTGATAGCCGTGGCAATCCAACCGTTGAAGTTGAAGTAACATTAAGCAGCGGCGCCGAAGGGCGTGCCGCCGTTCCCTCTGGGGCCTCCACTGGAGCACATGAAGCGGTTGAATTGCGCGACCAAGACACCAAACGTTATGGCGGCAAAGGCGTTTTGAAAGCGGTTTCTGCTGTTGAAGGCGAAATTCAAGACGTTCTCACGGGTCAAGAAGGGCTAGATCAAATCAGCATTGACCAACTTTTGATTGACCTAGATGGCACACCCAATAAGAGCCGCCTTGGCGCCAATGCAATTCTGGGGGCATCCCTCGCTGTGGCAAAAGCTGCTGCACAAGAAACAGGCTTACCGCTCTACCGCTACATCGGCGGGGCTTACGCACGCACCCTGCCCGTTCCCATGATGAACATCATCAATGGCGGCGCACATGCTGATAATCCCATCGACTTTCAGGAGTTTATGATTCTTCCCGTTTCCGCTCCCTCAATCTCAGAAGCGGTACGCATGGGCAGTGAAATTTTCCAATCATTAAAGAAACAGCTCAAGTCAGCCAGCCACAACACTAACGTTGGTGATGAAGGTGGTTTTGCTCCTAACCTACCCTCCGCCGATGCCGCTTGCGCGATCATCATGAAAGCGATTGAATCGGCGGGCTATCGCCCAGGCGAAGACGTGTTGCTGGGCTTGGATGTAGCTGCAACTGAATTCTTCAAAGATGGCAAGTATAACCTTGCTGGCGAAGGAAAAATTTTGGACAGCGAAGGCATGGTCAAGATGTATGCTGATTTGTGCGCACGCTATCCGATTGCCAGCATTGAAGACGGCATGGCTGAAGATGACTGGAGCGGTTGGAGTGCCCTAACCCAAACATTGGGTAACAAAATTCAGCTTGTCGGCGACGATTTGTTTGTGACCAACCCCACCCGTTTGCAACGTGGTATCCAGCAAAACATTGCCAATGCCATTCTGGTGAAAGTCAATCAGATTGGTACACTCACTGAAACACTGCAAGCTGTTGACATGGCCCACAAAGCGGGTTACCGCGCTGTTCTTTCCCATCGTTCGGGTGAAACCGAGGACACAACGATTGCCGACATCGCAGTTGCCACAAACTGCGGTCAAATCAAGACAGGATCATTGTCACGCACTGATCGCTTGGCGAAATACAACCAGCTTATTCGCATTGAAGAACAATTGGGGGATGGTGCATTGTACGGCACAGGATGCTTCAATACATCCAAAAGCACGACAAAAGCAGCAGCCTAGAGCAAATCCCGAAAAGATGGGCTCGTAGAGACCATCTTTGACGACGTATTTGCGTCAAAAGAATAAAAGAGAATGCATCTGACTTTAGAAGATGCACTCTAAGATGCATAAAGTGGGCTTATAAAAAAACTCTCTGTTGACGCAGAGAGTTTTTTTTGCTTAACCGAAAGGGACAATCAACGCCGTAAAACCAATCGAACCGAAATTACAAAAAACATAAAAAAACAAACTTTTTGTCAATTCCAATGTCCATCTGGCAGAGTTAGGGATCAGAATTATCTGTAGCATCAGCGACGCCTTGAGAAATTCTCGCATACATTTTGTCTACCTGATAGCCCACACCGATTGCGGCAATAACAATGCTAATTGAAACTACCGACGCGATAATCGCATACTCAATAGAAGCAGTGCCGTCCGTATCACTAAATAATAAACATATTTTTCTAATCATCTTTAGCTCCAGCGGTTACATAATTCTTTACATTTAACGCATCAAAAAACAATGCGAAATAAATATAGCGGAGCTTTTCAATCAATGCGAACAAAAGAAGTAAAATATGGTTAAGAAATAGAAAACGCGCACCACGAAGATGCGCGTTCTCCAAAACATAAATACAAATAACTTATGTCAAGTTGCTGGCAACCTTCGAGAAGGTTTTGTCAAGATTTGTACCGATAACGCGTGCAGCAACAATAATAGCCAAAGAAATGAGGGCGGCAATCAAACCGTACTCAATCGCTGTAGCACCAGATTCATCTTTAGCAAAACGGGCCAAAAGTTTCATATTTACTTCCTCCAAGTTAAGAACGTCTAAGAACGTTGTGGATTGGTACCAAACTGTTCCACACCACCCTACTAACAAAGTAATATTTAAACAAGTCTAAATTAAGTTGCAATTAAAATTCGGGGCATGCGTGTTGTTTATCGTCAGGATTTTCTGCTAAATTTTACCGGTAATTATGATAAATTTTGCATCATACAAAAAATGCAACACCCACAAATATTTGTGGCGAGACGAGTACAGGGAGATATTTGGGTGATGAGAGATAAACCTGATGGTATCAAAAAAATACAACCACAAATTGATTCATAAAATCGAAACTATTCCCTCGCCACGCGCTATAGCGATTATGCTGTTTTATTACCTTATCATGGTATCTTAAGCGTCTTCACTGTTACGCTTGTTGAGTTTTCTCTCTAATTTTCTTACGGCCAGCGATTTGAGAGCAGACTGACCAGCGGCTGGGGGGCCGAGGATAACAGCTTCCTGCCCCGTCACCGGATCAAGAGCTGTCACGCGCATGCTGGTGCCGACCTGACACATTTCAATAAGATATTCTTTCTTCTGCATGAAAGCATGATAAAAGAAAGGCTGTAAAAATCTACAGCAACATTAAGAATGTAAGAAATGCCTGAAAAAACAAACGAAAGCACAAACGACTCACCGCCTGTTCCGGCCCAAACCAATCGCCACTTTTTTGTAATTGGGCTGATTCTTGCTGTTTTCGTGTTTGTGTTTGATCAGTTTTCCAAAATTGCTATGTATCGCTTTATTGTTCCCAATGAATGGTCAGCGCTTGAAATCCTTCCAGTTTTTAACATTGTCCATACTTGGAACTACGGTGTCAGTTTCAGCTTGTTTTATGCAGAAGGTGAGATGCGTCGCTGGTTTCTTGTCGCGACCATGTTGGTTATCAGTGCTGGGGTCGTGTATTGGCTGTATAAAGCAACCACGCGTTTACAAGGGATAGGGCTGGGCCTTATTCTGGGCGGCGCTTTGGGAAACATCTGCGACCGACTGGCTCATGGCGCGGTTTTTGATTTTTTGCAATTTCATCTTGCAGGATATTATTGGCCGTCGTTCAATCTAGCTGATTCGGCAATTGTTGTCGGTGTTGGTTTTTTGTTGTTAGAAAGCTTTGTTCAGCGTCATCCGTCCCGATGAGAAGATAAGAAAAGGTGTTCCATGCGTGCTTATACAATTCCGTTTATGCTTGGTCTTTTGTTCCTAACCGCCTGCGGCCACAAAGAAACAGCAAGAGAGCTTTTTGGCTTTGACCGTTCGGCACCAGATGCTTTTTCTGTCTCGCCACAAGCGCCTCTTGCCCTCCCCAGCGATTATACAGAGGCCCTGCCACGGCCGCAGCCGGGTATGCGTCGCCCGCAAGAAGTGTCGCCAACACAAACGGCACAGGCCGTTGTTTTTGACAACACGACCCCGGTTGCCACACAAACCAGTGCCGCAGAACAATTCATTTTAAACAAAACGGGGGCCGAAAAAGCAAACCCTGATATCCGCACTGTCGTTAACAAAGAAGCGGACAAAGATGCGAAAAACACCAGTGCACCCTTGGAGTTTCTGATTTTCTGGCGCAAAGCTCCTGAACCGGGTGTTGCTGTTGATGCTGTAGCAGAAGCCAACAGGTTAAAAGAGAACGTTGCAAAGGGTAAACCCGCTACAGATGGTGCAACACCGGTCATTAAAAATCCCACCAGCCTCACTGCGCCCAAGGAGATTGAGTAATGTCGGCTCTGATCTGCCTCTGTCGTTCAAAAGCACCTGCATTTAAAGCAAACAAGCTTTTATCCTTTGTTTTAGGGGCAAGCCTTGCACTGGCGATAACCGCCTACCCTCAACAAACATGGGCTGTCTCGCCTGACGTGGGAATCAAGCCGGAAGATTCAGATAAACCTTCTGCTGCCATGGGTCGCATGCCAACGCAAACTGCCCCCCAACCGCCAACCCCGCCTGCATTTCAGCTGACTTTGCCTGTAGCGCCCGACATCAGCAATAAGGGAATATTTCACCCTGAAACATTCACGTTACCGAATGGCTTGGCAGTGATTGTCATCGCCAATCATCGTGCCCCGATCATCTCACACATGATTTGGTATCAGGTAGGGGCCGCTGATGAGCCAGTCGGAAAAACAGGGTTAGCGCATTTGCTTGAGCATCTAATGTTTAAGGGAACACCCACAGTGCCTGATGGCGCTTTTTCGCATGCGATTGCCGCGAATGGTGGACAAGATAATGCTTTTACTTCATGGGATTACACGGCTTACTTCCAAAACATTGCCAAGGACCGCCTCGAGATGGTGATGAAGATGGAAGCTGATCGCATGACCAACTTAACTCTAACTGAAGAGCAAGTCGCGCGTGAGAAAAAAGTTGTGCTGGCAGAACGTCAACAAACCACGGAAAACAACCCTGCACAAAAGCTGATGGAGGCCATGCGTTCGGCTGAGTTCGTTAATCATCCCTATATGCGACCGATTACAGGCTGGCCCAATGAAGTAGAAGCCCTAAGCCGCGAAGATGCTTTGGCATTTTATAAAACCTGGTATTCGCCGTCTAACGCAATTGTCGTGGTTTCAGGCGATGTTGATCTGGACGACGTAAAAGCACTTGCTGAAAAAACTTATGGGGCTTTGCCTGCAAAGGCCGTACCACTGCGTAAGCGTTTGAAGGAACCAGAACAGATCGCAGAAAAAAGAATCACCCTGCGTGATGAAGACGTTAACCAACCCGTTTTCATGCGAACCTACCGTGCTCCCTCATGGAAGTATGGTGATCATGCCGATATTCTCCCGCTTGAAGTGATGGCAGAAATTTTAGGTGGCGGCAGCACCAGCAGGCTATACCAACGTCTTGTTGTTGATCTTCACTTGGCCACAGATGTCAGCCTTTCTTATGATCCGATGGCGATTGACCAATCGGAGGTGAACGTAAGCATCGTGCCAGCTCCAAACCGTGATCTTACCTTGATTGAAGAAGCCTATAATGCCGTTGTGCAAGATTTACTCAAGAACGGTTTAACAGCGGCAGAACTCAATCGCGCACAAAGCCGTCTCATTGATAGCGCTACCTTCGCAAGGGATTCCGTCGAAGCACCAGCCTATTTGTTTGGCCAAACACTGTCAACCGGCGGCGACATTTCAGATATTGAGGAATGGCCGCAACGCATTTTGGCAGTGACACAAGAGCAAGTGCAACAGGTTGCGCAAAAGACGTTTGAGCAGCCTGATACCGTGACAGGAATTTTGTTACCTGCCGCCGCCCCAAACCAACTGAAGACTGAGGCAGATAAACAAAAGAGCGCCCAACCATCGACGAACGCTTCCCTCTCTGCCAGCAGTCTCACCCATATGAAAAACTCAGGAGAACGTTAAGATGCTACTCCGCCCAACCCGGTTTTCCCGCTTAATGATGATGGCAACCCTGTGTGCCGTCATGATTTTGCCATGGACCACAAGCACGGCACACGCCGACATTAAAGAAGTGACAAGTCAAGGCGGAATTAAAGCATGGTTGGTTGAAGACCGAACGCTACCGTTAATCACAATGAACATGGCGTTTGATGGGGGAGCAGCTCTTGATGCAGAAGGTAAAGAAGGGTTGTCGAGTCTGCTTGCTTCGCTGATGAATGAGGGCGCCGGAAAATTAGACAGCAAAGCCTTTCAAAGCGCACTGGAAGATCGTAGCATAAAACTAGGGTTTGCCGCGAATGAAGATGCGCTCTATGGCAAAGTACAAATGTTGACGAGAGAATCGGCCAATGCATTTGCCCTGCTTCGTCTGGCCCTGCATGAACCCCGTTTTGACCAAGAAGCAATTGACCGTATGCGTGACGCATTAATTGCAGAACGCCAGTCAGGTTTTTCAAACCCAAATTGGCTGGCGAGCCAAGCACTTGAGCATGTCGCCATGGCCGACCACCCTTATGGCCGCGCAGCCAACGGCACACTTACTTCATTACGAGGCCTAACGCATGATGATCTTGTCAAAGCCGCAAGCCTCCATTTCGTTAAAAATCATCTTAAAATCGTCGTTGTGGGTGATATATCGCCCAGTGCTTTATCAACTGTGCTTGATCAGGTTTTTTATGACCTGCCCGAGGCTGCAGCAGCACCCAATCTTCCGCCGCTCGAGATGAAAAATAGCGGAACCTTAACCCTTGTCGAACGCGATCAGCCACAAACGGTTGTGCTTGCTGCTCTGCCAGGCCTGAAAAGAACAGACAAAGATTGGTTTGCTGGCGCCCTTATGACGTATGTTTTGGGAGGAGACTTTCAGTCCCGTTTGATGAGCGAGATTCGCATCAAAAAAGGGCTGACCTATGGGATTAGCAGCGCTCTTATTCCATATTCCGCGGGTGGTGTTTTTTACACGCTCGCATCAACTGACAATAGCAAAACAAAAGAATTGCTTGAGAATGTGCGCGAGCAATTCGTCAAAATGCAAAAGAATGGCGTGACAGATGATGAACTGAAGGAAGCAAAAAAATATATGACGGGATCCTTCGCTCTGCACTTCGGCTCCAGTGATGAAATTGCAGACACTTTGCTTGAGATTCAAAGGCTTGGACTTCCAACCAGTTATATTTATGATCGCGCAAAGCAAATCAATGCCGTAACAACTTTTGATATTTCACGTTTAAGCGCAACTATGCTAAAACCTGATCAACTTACTATTGTTGCGGTTGGCAAACCAACCGGTTTACAACCAACTTCGACGCTTACCATCACACCATAAGGATGGTTTATTGTGGAGAATTAAATGAATAGTGATTTAACAAATAGCCCTGTTTGGCGCGCCCTATCAAATAAAGCGCAAAATGTTTCGAAACTGCAAAATCTTTTTGCGCACAATGAGTCTCGTGCAAAAAATTTGACATTTGCATTAAATGATGAATTTTTCATCGATTTTTCTAAACAACAGATAGATAGCGCGACTTTGGATCAGCTTATTCATTTGGCGCAACAACAGGATGTTGAGAAATGGCGCGATGCGATGTTTGCGGGCGATGCCATTAATTTTACTGAAAACCGCGCGGTTCTTCATGTTGCGTTACGCGGCCAAAGCGACGATGATTACAGCGTGCAGGGTAAACCGGTAATGTCGGATGTTTTAGCCATACGAGAACGCATAATAGACTTTGCCACACGTGTGCGAGAAGGGCATTGGCGTGGTGCAACCGGACAAAGAATCAAAACTGTAATCAATATTGGAATAGGTGGTTCGGCATTGGGTCCAGAATTGGTTGTAAGAAGTTTGCGTGCCTTTCAAGATGGACCAGACGTGCGCTTTCTGGCCAATATTGATCCTGCTGATTTATCACACACACTTGCACAGCTTGATCCCGCCACCACACTTTTTATCATTGCGTCTAAAACATTTACCACGCAAGAAACAATGACAAATGCCAAGGCGGCGCGACGCTGGTTGATTGCCGCGCTAGGAAAAGAAGCGGTGGGCCAACATTTTGTTGCAGCGTCAACCAATCAGGCAGAAGTCGAAGCTTTCGGGATTAAATCACAAAACATGTTCCCCTACTGGGACTGGGTGGGCGGTCGGTTCAGTGTATGGGCAAGTGTTGGACTATCTGTGATTTTGGCGGTCGGCCCTGAAAATTTTCTGGCGTTTTTAGATGGTGCGCGTGACATGGATGTGCATTTTCGCACAGCTTCACCAGCGCAAAACCTGCCTGTGCTCATGGCTCTGTTCGGTATCTGGAATCGTAACTTTCTCAACCGCTCATCGCTTGCCATTCTCCCCTACAGTGAAGACTTACAACGCTTACCACTTTTTCTCCAACAACTTGAAATGGAGAGTAACGGCAAGAGCATTAATCGGGAAGGACAAGAAATCACCTACCCCACATGCCCCGTTGTTTTTGGTCAGCCCGGTACCAACGGTCAGCACGCGTTTCACCAGCAGCTTCATCAAGGCCCCGAAGTGGTGCCCTGTGACATCATCATCGCTCTTACGGCTCACCCGCAAGATGAGGAACGTGCGCCAGGACAACATCGCCAACTGGTTGCCAATGCATTAGCCCAAGCGGCCGCCTTGATGTCGGGCCGTCAACATGCTCAGCCCGAGCGCTCTTTTCCCGGCAATCGCCCCAGCACAATGATTGTGATGGAAGCACTTACCCCACGCAATCTAGGTCGACTTGTTGCGCTTTATGAGCATAAAGTTGCTGTGCAGGGTTGGATTTGGGAAGTCAACTCGTTTGATCAGTTTGGTGTAGAGCTAGGGAAAGAACTGGCGAACGCTTTACTGAATAACACAGCAACCGACTTTGATTCATCAACCCTCGCCCTCTTTTCTCAATTGGATCACCTTTCACGGGCAGCATGACGCAAACATACAAGTTAAAAGATCTGACACAGCAAGAGGTCAACGGGATGCTGGAGAAGCACAAAATGTTTCTTCATGCAGTACCGGGTGGCGCGCGCGCTAATTTTTCCCATTGTAATCTGAATGAACTTGTTCTCAAGGATGCAATGCTTGATCAAGCTGAATTTTATGGCGCCTGCCTCCACAGGGCAGATTTAAGCCAAACCTCGCTGAAAAGTGCTATCCTTTTTGGGGCTGATTTGCGTTATATCAATTTAAGAAACGCAAAACTCAATAAGGCGGATTTGCGCGGAGCACTCTTGCGTGGAGCGCGTTTGGATGGCGCCGATTTAAGCGATGCCGATTTGCGCGATGGTCGCCGCGCTGAAAAAGATATGGGGGGTGAAATTAGAAATATCAGCTTTGATTCAGCCCCTACAGATGCCACCCAAGCCAGTTTTCAAACAGTCAAACTGGATGGTGCAAAGCTTGGCGGCATGATGGCCCTCCAAACAGATTTTAGTGGTGCTTCGCTAAAAAATGCCAAGCTTGCGCGTGCAAATATGCGTGGTGCAAAATTTAATCGCGCTGATTTAAGCGGGGCCGATTTTAGCGATTGTGATTTGCGCGGGGCTGATTTAACCGGCGCGATCATGTTAAAAACGGTCATGAATGGCGCCCATTTGGACGACACGATTTTAACCGACACATTGACAGAAAACACAACGGCAGATTCATCCTCTTCTCTGCCCCGACCGCTTGAATTCATGTTGCGTGATCACCAACTTTGGGCAACATCACAAGGGCAACATGGATCTCAAGCCATCTTGAGCGGGATTGATTTACGACCTTTCAAAAAACTTATGCATGCGCAGTTAAGCGCATTAAAAGCCGATAAAACAATTTTTGCCGGACTTTACTTGGGCGCGATTGAGTTGCAGGCAGCAGACATTTCAGGAGCGGATTTTCGTGGTTGCACCATGGATCATGCCGACCTTCGCGGTGTAAAAGCGCCATTGGCGGATTTTTCCAGCGCGAGTTTGATGGGGGCCAACCTTTCAACGCTTCGCGTCAATGATCGTGTGGTAAAAGCACGCTTTGCCCTTGCGCGCTTTTGCCATGCCCAGCTTGAAAAAGCAAGTTTTGTCGGCGCTGATTTGCGCGAGGCAGACTTTACGGGTGCAAACTTGCGTGATGCAGATCTACGTGATGCAGATCTGCGTGGTGCAACCCTTGAGGGTGCCAACTGGGACGGGGCGCGTATTGAAGGCGCACAGTTTGGCGATCTAACCGAATGATGTCGCCGCCTACAATTCGTCGTCTGCCTGAAAATCTTGTCAATCAAATCGCGGCAGGAGAAGTGATTGAGCGCCCAGCTGCTGTGGTGCGCGAACTGGTTGAAAATGCGATTGATGCTGAAGCCACAAGGATTGACGTTGTTTTGCGTGATGGCGGATGCAGCCTCATGCAGATTACAGACAATGGTAAAGGGATGAGCCCTGAAGAGCTTGCACTCGCACTTGAACGACATGCCACGTCGAAACTCCCGCATGATACCTTAGACGATATCCACAGTCTCGGTTTTCGCGGCGAAGCTTTGCCATCTATCGGCGCCATCAGTCGTATGAGCATAACCAGCCGCCAAAAAGATCAACGCGACGCCTATCAAATTACTGTGGAAGGTGGGAAAAAAAGCGAGATTGCTCCAGCTTCATTAAGTGTCGGCACCCGCATTGATGTGCGTGACCTTTTTTATGCGACGCCCGCCCGCCTGAAATTTCTCAAAACAGCACGCACCGAAGGCGATTATGCTCGCGACGTGATCGAGCGTTTGGCCATGGCACGCCCTGATATTGCTTTTAGTTTAACGATTGATCAACGCACCCCTTTACGCTGGAATGGCCCACGCAGTCTCTCGGAACGGTTGGCTGATGTTTTAGGCACTTCGTTTGGCGAAAACTCGCTGCCCGTTGATATGGAGCGCGGAACACTTCGTCTGACGGGTCGCATCAGTTTACCCACATTTAATGAAGCTACACAACGTCACCAATACCTTTTTGTAAATGGCCGCCCGGTTCGTGATCGTTTGCTGCTTGGGGCCATTCGCGGCGCCTATAGTGATGTGCTCGCCCATGACCGACACCCCTCGGTCGCGCTTTTTTTAAGTATCCCCAGCGACGAAGTAGATGTCAATGTTCATCCCGCCAAAGCAGAAGTACGCTTTCAAGATGCGGCCCTCGTGCGAGGCTTAATCGTAAGCGCATTACGTCACGCGTTGGCATCGGGCTCGCAAACCTCTTCTACACATGTTGGAAACAATCTTTTACAACGCTTTGAGCCTGCTCGCTCTTTACCTTCCTCAGCATCACACTCTCCACGATTCGGAGCATCAGATCAACGTATTGCATACCAGTCGGCCCCTTCTTCGCTCATGCAGGCCCTTTATATGCCGCCACAAGCCCGCGATGAGCGTTCACTCATTAATGATAATGGCGCAGAAAATTATTCGCCTCACATACCGCATAATGAGGTGGCGACCGATAGTCTTGATCATCCTCTTGGTGCGGCGGTGGCACAAATTCATGGCACATATATCCTTGCACAAACCAAACAAGGGTTGGTAGTTGTCGATCAACATGCCGCACACGAGCGGCTCACGTGGCAAAAGCTGCGCGCGCAATTTCATGAAAATGGAGTACAAACTCAACCACTCTTATTACCCGAAGTGATTGAAATGGGAGAACGCGATATCGACCGCCTTCTTAACGCTGTCAATGATTTAAGGAAACTAGGCCTCACCCTTGAGCGTTTTGGACAAGGGGCGATCATTATCCGCGAAGTTCCTGCTTTGCTGTCATCGGGAACAAATTTTCCAGCCCTGCTTAAGGATATGGCTTCAGAACTCACTGAAGCTGAAAACAGCACCCGCCTGCAAGCACGGATGGATGATGTTCTTTCACGTATGGCCTGCCACGGTTCGGTACGCGCACATCGCACCTTGACCATCCCTGAAATGAATGCCCTTTTACGGGAAATGGAAGCAACACCTTTTTCAGGTCAGTGTAACCACGGGCGCCCCACGCATATTCACCTAGCCCTGAACGATCTCGAAAAACTTTTTGGCCGAAAGTAACCCTATCGTTACATCCGGCCAAATCGTTATTTTATAAGAAACACAAGCGCACATCCCAAAAAGATGGGATCAAAAGAGACCATCTTTAGCAACACTTTTGCGTCAAAAGAATAAAAGAGAGCGCACCTTTTTTTGGGATGCGCTCTAAACGAGAAACGTCTTACACGTCTAAAATCAATCGTTGTGGGTCCTCAATGCATTCTTTTACCCGCACAAGAAAAGATACAGCTTCACGCCCATCAATGATGCGGTGATCATACGATAAAGCAAGATACATCATTGGGCGAATTTCCACTTTGCCGTTGATCGCAACCGGACGATCTTGGGTTTTATGCATTCCCAGAATACCCGACTGCGGCGGATTGATGATGGGTGTTGACATCAACGATCCATACACACCACCATTGGAAATGGTAAAGGTTCCGCCCATCATTTCTTCCATGGTCAATTTACCATCGCGGGCTTTAACGCCATACTCGGCAATCTTTTTCTCAATCCCAGCAAGGCTGAGCATGTCCACATCACGCACAACCGGCACCACAAGACCATTGGGTGTGCCGACTGCAATCCCCATGTCATAATAATTTTTATAGATGATTTCACTGCCATTGATCTCGGCATTAACGGCAGGAAACTCTTTCAACGCTACGACGGCTGCTTTGGCAAAAAAACTCATAAAGCCAAGCTTCACGCCATGCTTTTTCTCAAAGGTTTCTTTATAGCTGTTGCGCAAGGCAATCAGGTTACTCATATCCACTTCATTGAAGGTGGTTAGAATGGCAGCGGTGTTCTGGGCATCTTTTAAGCGTTGCGCAATACGTTGACGCAAGCGGCTCATTGCCACGCGTTCTTCACGTTTGCCACTGGATGCAACAGGTGCTGAGACCGCCGAAGGAGATGCGACAGAAGAGATTGAAGCTGATGGTGTTTGCGCTATGGCAACATCCGCCTTGGTCACCCGACCGTCTTTGCCAGTACCAGGCACATTAGCGGCTTGCAATCCTGCTTCATCAAGCGCTTTTCGCGCAGCTGGACCCGGCTGCGGCACAGAAGAAGATGCAGCAGCGATGGGCGTAGCAATTGAAGGCACGGGTGCAGATGCAGCGGTCGGCGCTGGTGCAGTGTGTGCTGAAGCAGGTGCCCCTTTAGGAGCCGATGTTCCCACGGCACCACTTGCGCCCTCGCTCAACCGGCCCAACAAAGCACCCACTTGTACGGTTGCACCTTTATCAGCCACAATTTCACTCAACACACCAGCACTAGGTGCGTTGACTTCCAGCGTAACTTTGTCCGTCTCCAGTTCAACCAACGCTTCGTCGGCAGCAACAGCGTCTCCTGCTTTTTTAAGCCAGCGCGCAACTGTTGCTTCACTGACGGATTCACCCAAAACAGGCACTTTAATTTCAGTTGTCATTTTTTCCTCTCTTGGCCGCTGGGGCTGATTGAACCATTACAAAACAAATACCGACGCAAAAAGCAGCGTGCAGCGACATCGCCTTTTGGCATAGACCTTGACATGAATTTAAGCTCCCAAGGCGCTTTTGACAAGCGCAGCCTGCTCAATGTTATGACGCTTGAGCGATCCTGTTGCCGGCGACGAGGCCTCCACACGACCGGCATAGACAGGGCGCTTGATCTTACCGCCCATTTGGATGAGCAGATTTTCGAGGCGGCGATCAACAAAAGACCACGCCCCCATATTCTCTGGCTCTTCCTGACACCAGACGAGTTCAGTTGCGGACAGATAGCGATTGAGCTCGGCTGCCAATTCTTTTTCAGGGAATGGATAGATCTGCTCGAGGCGAATAATCGCCACATCCTTACGTCCCGCATCTTCGCGCGCCTGCCACAGGTCATAGTAAACTTTGCCCGAGCAAATCACGATGCGTTTAACACCTTTTCCTTCCAGTGTGTCACCGATGACAGGCAAGAACGTCGTACCTGTCACGAAATCAGCCATAGACGACGTACATAACTTATGACGCAGCAAACTCTTGGGTGTAAAGACGATCAATGGTTTGCGGAATTTACGGCGAAGCTGCCGACGCAAGACATGATAGTAATTGGCAGGTGTTGTCGCGTTGACCACCTGCATATTATCTTCGGCACACAGTTGCAAATAACGCTCAATACGCGCCGATGAATGCTCGGGTCCCTGCCCTTCGTAACCGTGAGGCAGCAGCATCACAAGACCGGATAAGCGCAACCACTTACTCTCCGCTGAGGAAATAAACTGATCAACCAAGACTTGCGCACCATTGGCAAAATCACCAAACTGTGCCTCCCACAGCACAAGCGCGTTTGGCTCAGCCAAGCTGAAGCCATATTCAAAACCCAGAACACCAGCCTCATTCAAGGGGCTGTCCAATACAACAATCTGCGCCTGATTGATCTTATCTTCTGTACGGCGAATATTATTGAGCGGCATGTATTTTTCTTCAGTTTCCTGATCGTATAATTTGGCATGACGCTGTGAAAAGGTTCCGCGACCACAATCCTGACCGGACAACCGCACTGGATTTCCCTCAAGCAACAAGGTCCCGAAAGCCATGGCCTCAGCAGTGGCCCAATCAAAACCCTGACCAGTCTTAAACATGTCTGCTTTTGCTTCAAACTGGCGAGCAATTTTGGTGTTTAAATTGAAGGTTGAAGGTGTGCTGCAAAGAGAACGACCCACTTCCTCCAATATTTTTTCATCAACCCCCGTCTCTCCCATCCAGGCTTCATAATTTTTTCCGGCTGTTTCCAGCCCCTGCCATTGGCCCTCCAACCATTCGGCCTTGTTGGGTTTGTATGACGAGGCTGCCTCAAATTCTGTTTCAAGATAGGCATGAAACTCTTTGATCATTTTTTGTGATTCCGCTTCGCTCACAACGCCCGCATGAATCAGCTTGCGCGAATAAATCTCGCGGGTAGAGGGATGATCTTTAATCGCACGATACATGCGCGGCTGCGTGAAAGCAGGTTCATCGCCTTCGTTATGACCATAACGACGATAGCAATACATATCAATCACCACATCGCGTCCGAAGGTTTGACGATACTCGGTGGCAATGCGGGCGACGTGCACAACAGCCTCGGCATCATCTCCGTTTACGTGGAAAATTGGTGCATGAATCATCAGCGCCATGTCGGTTGCATAGTGCCCTGAACGCGAGTGCGCCGGGATGGTGGTAAAACCGATCTGATTATTGACAATCACATGGATCGTGCCGCCGACGCGATAACCAAAAAGTTGCGACATGGAGAGTGTTTCTGCAACTAACCCTTGTCCTGCAAACGCAGCATCCCCATGAATAAGTAACGGCATGACTTCTGTACGATATTCATCTTTCCGCTGCATTTGCTTGGCACGCACTTTTCCGATAACAACCGGATCAACCGCTTCAAGGTGAGAAGGATTGGCGGTTAAAGACAAGTGCACCAAATTGCCGTCAAACTCGCGATCTGCGGATGTCCCCAGATGGTATTTCACGTCTCCTGACCCTTGAATCCCATCGGGCTGGACCACACCGCCCTGAAACTCGGAAAACAGCGCAGCAAATCGTTTGAGCATAACATTGGTCAAAACGTTTAGTCGTCCGCGGTGAGACATGCCGATCACCACCTCTTTTACGCCCATTTGGCCACCACGTTTAATGATTTGCTCAAGCGCAGGGATCATGGCCTCCCCACCATCAAGTCCAAAGCGTTTGGTGCCGGGGAATTTGGTGTGAAGGAATTGCTCCAGCCCTTCTGCTGCGGTTAGACGCTCAAGAATCGCATGGCGCCCTTTGTCGGTAAAATCAGTGTGGTTGTGAATGCCTTCAATACGTTCCTGCACCCACGCTTTTTGTGCCGGGTCCTGAATATGAAGGAACTCAACCCCAATTGAACCACAATAAGTGGCGTGTAAAATTCCGACGATCTGTCGCAGTGACGCTGTTTCCAATCCCAATACGTTATCAATAAAAATCGGACGATCCATATCTTCTTCGCCGAAACCATAATGGCCGGGATCAAGCTCAGGATGCAGCGCTGGCGGGTGCAACGCTAATGGATCAAGATTCGCCAGCATGTGACCGCGCACACGATAAGCACGAATAAGCATAAGAGCGCGTAAAGAATCGAGCGTCGCACGTCGCACGGCGTCTTGATCAGGTGCGGCGGACGCAGTTTTCTCGCCTTTGACAGCTTTGCTGGCCGGTTTTTCAACAGGCGGAACAGGCGTCCAGCTCGGTCCCTTCACATCGCTTTCAAGAGCATGTGCGTCATCTTTTAGTCCCGCAAAAAACGACTGCCATGAAGGGTCTACAGAGGCAGGGTTTTGCTGATAACGCAAATATTGCTCGGCCAACCAATCGGCATTGCTCCCGAACAACATGGATGCGTAAGCAGGATTATCAAGGGGATCAATTACAGACTCTACCATAGTTACAACTCCAAGCCCGTCATTTCAGAATGAAAAGGGCAATCAAAATTACAGTGGGGCAGTGTTCTACACCTAAACTACCCCTGTTAAGCAACAGTTAAAATGCTTTCGCGGACTTCTTGCGTTTGTCGTAATGTCGCAGGGCGAAAAAGTGTGGCACAGATGCAGCAATCATGCTGAGTGATTTAGTTCTCGTCCAAAAGTGCAGAAATTTCTTCCAATAATGTATCGCCAAGTTGAGCGGCATCCACAATTGTCACAGCACGGGAATAATATCGCGTAACGTCATGACCAATGCCAATAGCCCGTAATTTGATGGGCGAGCGCCGCTCAATCCAATCGATAACATAGTGCAAATGTCGCTCAAGGTACAACGCATGGTTACATGCGTGTGTAGAATCGTCAACCGGCGCCCCGTCAGAAATGACAATAAGATGCTTACGTTGTTCGCGCCGCGCCATCAGCCGCTGGTAGGCCCAGATGAGGGCCTCACCATCAATATTTTCTTTCAGCAACCCTTCGCGCAGCATTAAAGCCAGTGACAAACGGGCGCGGCGCATGGGTTCATCGGCGGCTTTATAAATAATATGCCGCACCTCATTCAAGCGACCCGGCTGAGGCGGTTTTTTATCCTTTTGCCATTCAAGCCGTGCCCGTCCGCCATTCCATGTGCGGGTGGTAAACCCCAAAATCTCAACTTTTACACCGCATCGCTCTAATGTGCGGGCCAAAATATCGGCACAAAGTGCAGCTGTTGCAATTGGGCGACCACGCATCGAGCCAGAGTTATCAATCATTAAGGTCACAACTGTATTGCGAAACTCTGTTTCCTGCTCTTGTTTAAACGAGAGCGGCTGAAGCGGATCTATCACCACGCGCGCCAACCGAGCGCTGTCGATTAACCCTTCTTCTAAATCGAAATCCCACCGACGCAGTTGCCGGGCCTGCAATTTACGTTGCAACCGTCGCGCCAACCGCAAAACCGTTTGCGACAATGTGGCCAGCTGTTTATCAAGGCGTTCGCGCAGCAGTAGTAAATCAGCGCGCTCGGCTAAATCTTGAGCTGCAACAACTTCATCAAAGGCACGCGTATAAATCCGATAATCCGGACAGTTCAATAAGGTGAGCGCATCATTGCTTGCTTGAGGCGCAAACGAGATTCCGTCTTCTTCCAGCGTATCGTCCTTTTGATCGGTTGATTCAACATCAACAAAATCACCGGCAGTAACACTCTCTGAGGAGTCGGTTTCTTCTTCTGTCTCCTCATCGGAAGCATTCTCATCTCCCTCTTCTTGATCTAGATCGTCGCTGTTTTGTTCAGCCTCCCCCTCCTGTTGGTCTGGCACCTTCGTCTCATCTGGTGGTGAAATTTGCGTTTCACCCTCTTTCGTACCGTTTGTCAGTGCATCCAATAATGTTAGTGCTGCCTGTATATCTTCTGCAAAACGTTGTTGATGATTGAGATGGGCCAAAAGATCGGTCCATAGCGTGTTAAGCTCTCCTTCAAAAATTTTCTCAATCGGTTCAAGCCTTTGAACATCTAAAGAACTCAATGTTTGAGGACCTAAGATTTTTTTGCGAAGATAGGCATGCAATGCGCCATCACGCTCATTATCACGCGCGCTGTTGCCTCTGCTTTCGCTTTCATCTTTTAATCTTGCGGGCCCCTCTTGAGCAGCCTGATCCCAAGCCGGTGTGAGGTTGGTTTGCATTCCCAAAAATTCTCGTGCGCCTAAAATTTGATAGCGCAAATCTTCAAAAAAACGATGACGCTCAGCATTTTTCGGATATTGATCGACAAAGCAAGCCAAGATCGCCTTGTCGTGATAACGCATTTTTAGCGCAGCCATATCAGCGCCCGTCCGCACTTTTAAACGATCCTCTGCCTGAAGTATTGCGGCAGGCGCAGGGACCATCGCATGAGGTCCATCGACAATAGCAAAAGATGGAGAAGATGCGCCTTCATGAAATCCCACAGCCGCATCAGAACGACCACTCACCGCACGCAACGTGTTGATGGTCGCCTGCTTAAACCGATCCAATTCTGCGGTTTGATCTTTGGCCATTGAACCCCTATACCTTTTTTCCATCTGTCAGATCGCTGCGGCTAAAACAATTCCACCCATTTCCCATGATTTTACGCACGATGAAAGATGTAGAATGTCGATGTAATTTTCTCAACAAAAAACCACCTGCCTAAACAAGTGGTTTTTTTAAAAATCAGGGTAAAAAACGATCCCTTAGGGATTAGCCTTCACCGCTTGCGGTTTTCGGTTCTTCTTTGCTGGCATCTTTCAGGGTTTCTGATTTTTCTTTAGAGGCCTTCGCCTTTTTTTCAGAATGGATCAAAATCGGGTCACTCTTACCGGCAACGACGTCGGCGTTGATCACAACTTTTTCCACTGTTTCCATACCGGGCAAGTCATACATTGAATCCAGAAGCAACTGCTCAAGAATAGAGCGCAACCCACGTGCACCGGTCTTGCGTTCAATCGCTTTTGATGAAACGGATTTCAGTGCCTCGGGTGTAATATCGAGCTGAATATTTTCCATTTCAAACAAGCGTTGATACTGTTTAACCAGCGCATTCTTCGGCTCAGTGAGGATAGAGATCAAAGCGGCCTCATCCAAATCTTCCAGCGTTGCCACAACCGGCAGGCGGCCAACAAATTCGGGGATTAACCCATATTTGAGCAGATCTTCCGTCTCTAACATTTTGAGCATTTCGCCTGCACGACGGTTCATATCAGGATCACGCACATCAGCACCAAAACCAATGGCTGTACCTTTGCTCCGCTGGGCAATAATCTTTTCGATACCCGCGAAAGCACCACCACAAATAAAAAGAATATTGGTCGTATCCACCTGTAAGAACTCTTGCTGGGGATGCTTGCGTCCACCTTGCGGAGGAACTGAAGCAACCGTACCTTCCATGATCTTGAGCAACGCCTGCTGCACGCCCTCGCCCGACACGTCGCGGGTAATGGACGGATTATCTGATTTGCGACTGATTTTATCGATTTCATCGATGTAAACAATACCGCGCTGTGCTTTTTCAACATTGTAGTCAGAAGCCTGCAGCAACTTGAGGATGATGTTCTCAACGTCTTCACCGACATAGCCGGCTTCCGTCAGCGTTGTCGCATCGGCCATGGTGAAAGGTACATCCAAAATACGAGCCAATGTTTGCGCAAGCAATGTCTTACCCGACCCTGTGGGCCCGATCAGCAAAATGTTCGATTTGGCCAGTTCAATTTCATCCGGTTTATTGCCCAGTGACAAACGCTTGTAGTGATTGTGAACCGCAACGGAGAGCACACGTTTCGCTCGCTGTTGACCGATTACATAATCATCAAGAATTGCTTTAATTTCCCTCGGGGTAGGAATGCCGTCCCGGCTTTTAACAAGCGATGTCTTGCTTTCTTCACGGATAATATCCATGCACAACTCAACGCACTCATCACAGATGAAGACCGTTGGTCCGGCAATGAGCTTCCGCACTTCATGCTGGCTCTTACCACAGAAAGAACAGTACAATGTATTTTTATTATCGCCACTTGGTGCCTTTGACATTTCACCCTCTTTTTTTCTATCCGATCCGTTTGTGCCACAGCTTAATGATTGTGAAAACCCCTAATACTGTTTTCCGTCAGGATACCTATTAGTTTGCGTCAGGGACTCTTAACCGATTATGAACACAAGAGAAGTTTCAGTAATAATTTTAGCGAATGCCCGTGATGTTTCCCTCTGGATCAAGATCAATGCTTCCGCTTGCAGGAACAATGGGGAGACCGGGCATAAGAGCAATATTTTGCATAATTGCCACAACAAAGCCCGCACCTGCGGAAAGGCGAAGCTCTTGAATGCGCATGGTAAACCCTTTTGGGGCGCCTAGTTTTTTCGGGTCATCACTAAAACTATACTGCGTTTTTGCAATACAAACGGGTAGCGCGCCATAGCCTGCTTTTTCAAACCGCGCAGCAGAATCGCGCACATTTGCACTAAACTCAACCTCATCAGCATGATAGATCCGTTTACAAACCACCTCAATCTTGTCTAAAAGCGAAAGCGAATCAGGATAGAGCGGTTTAAAGAAACCACCTTCGTCCACTTTCGCCATGACCTTTTCAGCCAAATCCAGCGCCCCTTCTCCACCGAGTGTGAAGTGACGGCAGACGACTGCGGACACCCGATTGCGTCGACACCAGGCCTGCAGCGTTTCGATTTCTGTATCCGTATCCGTGTCAAAACGGTTCAGTGCCACAACAACGGGCACGCCAAACTGCTCAATATTTGTGCAGTGGCGGATTAGATTGGCCATACCATACTCAAGTGCAGGTACATTTTCCACGCCTAATTGATCAGCTGACACACCACCGTTGTATTTTAAGGCGCGCACTGTAGCCACGACCACGGCGCAGGCAGGCTGCAGTGCACCCGTGCGGCATTTGATATTGAAGAATTTTTCGGCCCCCAAATCAGCACCAAATCCGGCTTCTGTGACCACCCAATCAGCCAAAGATAAAGCCGTTTTAGTCGCCATTAAACTGTTGCAACCGTGAGCGATGTTGCCAAATGGCCCCCCATGAATAATGACCGGGGTGCCCTCTTCTGTTTGCACAAGGTTCGGTTTAAGCGCATCTTTGAGAAGCGCCATTAAAGCCCCTGTCACATTTAAATCTTTTACGGTCAGCGGGTGATCTTCTTGCCAACCCAAAACAATGCGATCCAAGCGCTGGCGCAAATCGTTCTGATCGTGTGCCAAACACAGCAAAGCCATAATTTCGGAAGCGGCTGTAATATCAAAACCGCTCTCGCGCATCACCCCTTCGCCTGCACCACCAAGACCGATTGCAATATGGCGCAAGGCCCGATCGTTCATGTCCATCACGCGTCGCCACGTTATTTTTTTGGGATTAACACGTCCTAGGGTTTGATGATGAAGCGCATTGTCAAGCACTGCAGCAATAAGATTGTGCGCGGTTGTAATCGCATGAAAATCTCCCGTAAAATGGAGATTTATCTCAGCTGCCGGATAAAGTCGTGCACGCCCCCCCCCAATGGCTCCGCCTTTAACACCAAAACAAGGTCCTAGGCTCGGCTCTCTCAAACAAATCGCCACCGATTTTCCCAGGCGGTTAAGCGCATCTCCCAAGCCGATGCTGGTCGTGGTCTTGCCTTCACCTGCGGGAGTGGGATTAATCGCCGTCACAAGAATCAACTTTCCTTTAGAATCGGTCTTATTATTTTGCAAAAGTTCGCGAAAAAAAGGATGAAAAAGATCGAATTTGGCTTTATCACGCCCATAAAATTCCAGGGCTTCCACCGGCACATTCAGCCGCGCGACGACAGGGTCTAAGTTTGGCATCATTTTTCTCTTTTTTAGCTGCGATCCATAAATTGCTTGGGCACATCAAGTGTTGGCCGAACTTCCAAATCATCATAATGATCTTTCAGGAATCGATCCGCTGCCTTCCATCCAAGCTCATGTAAATAGCGCAAGAAATCCCAATCGGTATTGATTTTGGATGATGCGCTGTAATCCGCCAATTCAGCAGGCGCTTCAATCATATGAAAGTTGACCGAGTGGTACGAGCTTTTGCTGAGTGCCCCTTCATCCAACAGCTTATTGATCAAGGCGATACTCCGCATTTCTCCAATCAATGACCCATTAAAGTTTAGTTCGGTAATGCGGTTGGTAATTTCTCGCGCGGTATCGGGAACAGTATCGCGCTGCAAGGGATTGACCATCACCACCAGCACGTCGTTACTCCCACATTCGCGTACCAAAGGATAAAGCGCCGGATTGCCGAGATAGCCCCCATCCCAATAATATTCGTCATCAATTTTGACGGCCTGATAAAGCATCGGTAGACAGGTAGACGCCAAAACAGCCTCTACGCTCATCTCGTGGGTTCTAAAAACGCGGGCACGACAACGCTTGACATTGGAAGCAGCAACGTAAAGCCGAATTTCAGGATGCTGGCGCAAGAGTTCAAAATCGACGATTTCCAGCAGCACTGAGCGCAACGGATTAACATTCATGGGGTTAAGTTGGTAGGGAGAAAAAAGATGACTCCCCATATCAATTGCTTGATAGAGGGGAAAGTCATCCATATTCAGGTGACCAAAAGGTGTTTCCACTGTTTTCATAAATGTATGCAACAGCGGATTGTAATATGATTGTGAAATCCTTTTCCAAAATTCTTCCATGCTTTTGATGGCACCTTGCCGCCTGTCTTTCAAAAAGCCATTAGCTGCAACCACGCCATTGATCGCACCAGAAGAAGCACCGCTGAGTCCATCAATGTAGATACGCGAATCTTCGAGGAGACGATGCATCACCCCCCACGTGAAGGCACCATGCGAACCACCCCCTTGAACAGCGAGATTAATATGTTTCCCCTCACGAGAACGTGAGTGTGTGCGATGATTGGAGGAGGCTGCCCCCCCCACGCACGACATGATTGAAGAAGGGAGAACAGGGGACGGAGTGCTTTTTTTTCTTGTAGGCATAACTCAAGGTTAAAACAATTTGCACAAATAGCCACAGTAAAAAGCACTGTGCGACATCTTCACAGAAAGCAATGTTTTTTCGCCACAGGCGCAATCATTACGCCTGTAGAGACAATCTTGTTTTGCTCGTCGAAGGCGTAAAAACATGTTGCAGCAGCTCGTCGATGTCACCGTCTTCAATCTGCATACAAGTCTCGAAAACAGCCGCGAGAATTTTAGCCTGATAGGTTGCGCGCTGTTCGCTTTGCCCCTGATATTCAAGATCGCGCCAAACCACAACGGCTGCTTTAAAAGCAGGGAGAAGCGAAAGCGCAATATCACAGCGCCGCATTAAGGCCGGCAACCCTAACAGCCCCCGATCACTCAGTAGCTCGTCTACCGCCAACAAGGGCAGCTCACCTTTTATAGCCAAACCCAAGCGGAACATTTGAATTTCACCGGCGCACAACGCCCGAAACAAAAAGCCTGCAGTCAACTCGTTGACGTCATCCAACTGTCGCAGGAACGGCTCAAGATTTTCAACTTTATCGGCAAGCGGATGCAGTGTAACAACCAGGGCTGTCTCTCGTGCTTCTGCCAAAATGCCCTGCACTGTTTGCGAATCAATGCCATAGGCTTCGATCAAATAGTCACGAATCCCGATTGTTACCTGAGAAATTAGCTTCAGAACAATCTCAGGTCCCAAATTGGGCCGTTTAGCAATCGCAGACGTAACTGCGGGAATAATGGAATACTTTTCCATTACCTGCACCATCGACGCTTCTCCAATTGATGCAGACTTGTTTTCCATTAAAAGAATGATGGCCTTCACATTTTGGCTGGCGATCAAGGCTTCACTTACCCTGCTGCTTACCCCTTCACGCCCTGCAATCGCCATCGCTTTTCGCGCATCCTTGCTTTCAAGCGCTTGCAACAAGCTTTCATCGGGCAATTGAGCGTAACGCAGGATTGGAAAAGCAACGGAAGCGACATCAGAAGCTAGTTTTTTTGCCGTTTTATCGCTCAGAAGCGGGCTTTGTGAAATCTGCCACGAAATGGCTTGCCGAACAGCAACCTCGACATCTCCGGCGAGCCGTTCAATAATATCTCGCGCTAATGCCAATTCATGTGGATCTTGCCTAAAATGAGGAAGCTCCGCGACAATGCGCGACACAGTTTCAATTTTGTTCTGAGGAGAAGGGTTTGCTAACAGCCGTTCAACGTCATGTACGCTGAGTTTTTGCGAATATGGCTTCATTCTGTCCTCCCTCAAATTGATACCGTACTATTTTAGTATGGAATCACAGATGCCAAGCATTAGTTAATAACCTGAACAATACTCATCGCACGCATAAAGCTTACGTTAAGAAAGTTATCCTCCAAAAAATTTAATAATTCCTAAAGAGGTGGTTAATTTTTAACGTCAAATCACGGCCTGCATTAATATTTTATTATAAGAGTAGTGTTGATTGGCAACACTCTCAAACTCTTACAGTCCGCATTTTCAGAATTAATACAGATTACTCATTTTCTTCTGCTATAAATCTGCTAGACCATTTAAAGAGATTTGTCAGGAGTTTGCCATGGCCTTTAATAAGTTTCCCTCTTTCAGCACCACCGCGAGCGTGATTGCCATGACGATTGTGCTGTCTGGGTGTTCTGTTTCCAACCCATTAGCGGGCAAGCTTTTTCATTCAAAACCTGTTACGGCAGAAGCCACAGCGAATGAAAACTATCAAAGTTCGCTCGAAATGGGCGATAAAGCGCGTGCCGATGGCAAGTTGGAAGAAGCTGCAGCGCACTATGCCCGTGCGGCACGATGGATGCCCAATGAATCCTGGCCGCTTTTGCAGCTTGGCGATACATTATGGGAAATGAAAAACCCGACAGAATCGGCAAAGGTTCTTGAGCAAGCAGCTAAAGTCAACCCGGGTAACGTGTTGGTCATGCGCAACTTGGGCCGTGCCTATATTGCTCTTAATCAAGCTGGAAATGCGCAAAAAGCATACTCTGCTGCCCTTACTCTTGATCCGCAGGATACAAAAACGCTCAACGGGCTTGGTATTGCTTACGATATTGATGGCGACCATGCGACAGCGCAAAAAACATTCCGCAAGGGCTTACAAATTGAGGCCCAAAATGCTGATTTGGCAAACAATCTCGCTTACTCGCTTATTTCTTCGCAGAAATATTCAGAGGCCATCGATGTGCTTGTGCCGATTGTAAACAAGCCGGACGCAACCCCGCGCCAACGCCAAAATCTCGCCCTTGCTTATGGCTTGTTAGGTAAAGTGGATGATGTTAAGCGCGTTTCGTCGGTAGACCTCACCCCGGCTGAAATCGAAAAGAATATTATTGTCTACAATCACCTTCGCGTGGAAACCAGCCAGACCGATACGCTGAGAAGCATTGGTCGCCCCACATTTGAAAGCGGCGGATTAACAGCGAAGCTCAACAAAGAAGCAGCTGAAAAAGTGCCTGCGGCCGCAACCCAGTCCGCACCCAACTCAGCCGAAGCTGCAAGCGATGAGGCACTTGCTGCAGCACCAACCAACGATGGCATTTCCGCCCCTATGACCCTCGCCCCAACGCCGGGCGATAGTGATGAGTCGGATGCGAATCAAACCCAATCAAAGGGCGCAAACACCGCGCGTATCGATTCTGGCTCGGTCATCTTGGGCAAGGTATCTGTTGGGCCTAAAGATCAGACTGTCAAAGCGGTTGCTCCAACCCATGTTCCAGCAACTGAGTTAGCCTCACCCGCTTCAAGTGGCCCAACCTCTACCGGGTTTGGTAACAACAAGGTCTACTTGGGTGACTATGATACGGAAGCCGCAGCACGCGAAGCCTGGATCAAAGTTTGGGTTAACAACAGTACTGCTTTGAGCAATATGGCAGCAAGCATGGAGCCGAATAGTGGGCGTGTTAGCCTTTATGCAATTGGCGCCTCTTCCCCTGCTGATGCAGCCGCCGCCTGTGAAAAACTCCATAGCAATGGTGTCAGCTGCGGTTCGAAGTAACGCATATCTGTTAGCAATCAAAAGCGGGGATCTTTTCCCCGCTTTTTTATTGATCCAATTTATTGATTGGAGCAGATTCCGAAAAGATGGGATCAAAAGAGACCATCTTTGACAACGTATTTGCGTTAAATAAATGAAACAGAGCGCGTTTATCTTCGGGAGATCTGCTCTAGAGCACCGATTTATTTTCACACCCCTGCTCTTATACGCTAAAAGAAGACATGACAGAACAACACTATCCTTCCGTAGAGATTTACAGTGACGGGGCCTGCAGCGGCAATCCCGGCCCGGGTGGCTGGGGTGCTATTTTGCGCTTTGGCGAAACTGAAAAAGAAATCAACGGCTATGACCCAGATACAACCAACAATAAAATGGAACTAATGGCCGTCATTCGGGCGCTTGAAACGCTTAAAAAGCCTTGTGCTGTTATGCTTTACACAGATAGTCGCTATGTGATGGATGGCGCAACCCAATGGTTAGCAGGCTGGAAAAAGCGCGACTGGCGCACAGCCAGCCGTGATCCGGTCAAGAATCACACCCTCTGGCAACGTTTGGATGCCCTCTTAAAAATTCATCGTGTTCAATGGCAATGGGTAAAGGGCCATGATGGTCACCCGGAAAACGAACGAGCAGATGCACTTGCGCGCGCAGCCATTGAAGTGAATAAAGCTTAAACTGAATTTATCTGGCGTAAGGCAAGCGTTTTAACGAAAAAAGTTCTCCATCACCAGATCGCGTATCCACGCAATAATATAAAGATGCAAAGGATAAAATGCATAAAAAAACAATCCTGGCATCCTGACCATCGGCTTATTGCCAAACTTTGCAATCAATGCGAAAGCGGGATAAAGCATCAGACATGATAACGGCATCATGATGTAGAGCAGCGACTGAGCGAGCATGTGCAAAACGATGTAAAAGTTAATACCGATTGCCATCACCACTGTAACATGAATTGATACGTCAAAAGAACAACGCGCAGCAAAAACAATCATTGGAATCATGACGACACCGATGATGCCATAATCCATCCAATAGCCAAGAGCAAGCATTGGCAGCAAAAGACCGAGTCCTAAGAAAAACCGCCTAAAAGTTGGTAATTTAGAGAGCTCCTGTACAATCACCAACACAAAAAGCCCCTGAAATAATGTGAAAAAAATGTTCAGGAGAAATGCTGGCCCCTTTGCGTGCAAAGAAGCAGTATCAACAAACCCCAAATAATTACTGAAAAATGCTTGCCCATAAAAATATTGGCTAATAATCCCCCAAATCAAAAAGCGGGCCATATATCCTTTTAAGCGTTGAGGTTTTTCTACCAGCCGTTGAGCGATCACGAAGCAGAAGAGCGGAAATGAAAGGCGTCCGATCCAACGCAAAAAAAGAAATTCAGGAAAAAGAATGCATCCCACATGATCCACAATCATCGCGAAGACAGCCAACCATTTTGCCCGTTCAAGCAAAGGCGTAATATTTTTTGTTGAAGGCGGTGAAAGTGTTAAAAACATAAGTAACCACGCAAACCCGAAATCCTTAACTCTGTTAGCATTAAAAGAAAAAAACATAAAAGAAAAATCTTGCACTCGAGAGATGATAAGCTTAGCCTCGCTCACACTTTCGAACACATAGAATGAGGCTTTTAACATGGCTTTTCTGGCAGATCGTCTTTCACGCGTTCAACCTTCTCCCACACTCGGCATCAATGCAAAAGCAAAAGAGATGATGGCTGAGGGAAAAAACGTGATCAGCTTGAGCGTTGGCGAACCTGATTTTGATACGCCTGACCACATCAAAGAGGCCGCTATCACTGCCTTAAAAAAAGGTGACACAAAATATACCGATGTCGGTGGAACCCCTGCCTTGCGCAAAGCGATTGCAGCCAAGTTCAAACGCGAGAATGGTTTGGACTACGCATTGGATCAAATCATTGTTTCAACTGGGGGAAAACAAGTTCTTTTTAATGCGTTACTGGCCACCGTTAATCCCGGCGACGAGGTCATCATTCCCGCACCCTACTGGGTAAGTTATCCCGATATTGTGGCAATTACTGAAGGAAAGCCCATCATTGTTGAAACAAAAGTTGAGGATGGGTTCCGACTTTCCCCTGCTGCGTTAGAAGCCGCAATAACGGATAAAACCAAATGGCTCATTTTGAACTCGCCCAGCAATCCAACAGGCGCAGCTTACACGGCTGAACAGCTCAAAGCACTCGCTGACGTGCTGTTGCGTCACCCGCATGTTTGGGTGCTGGCCGACGATATTTACGAGCATCTGGTTTATGATGGTTTTACGTTTGCAACGATTGCTCAAGTCGAACCAAAACTCTTTGACCGTACCCTCACGATGAATGGTTGTTCTAAAGCTTTCTCGATGACAGGCTGGCGGATCGGCTTTGCGGGCGGCCCTAAAAACCTGATCAAAGCCATGAATTCTTTACAGGGCCATAGCACCTCCAATCCTGTATCATTTTCTCAGGCAGGTGCGCTTGCTGCACTGGAAGGGTCGCAAGATTTTCTGAATTCTTGGCGTCAAAGCTTCGTTGAGCGCCGCAATTTAGTAGTGGAAAAGCTGAATGCTATCCCCGGCATTCGCTGCAATACACCAGAAGGCGCCTTTTATGTTTACCCCAGCTGTGCAGGGTTAATCGGCAAAAAGACACCGCAAGGTAAAACGCTACATACCGATGAAGATGTGGTGTCGTACTTCCTCGAAAGCGAGGGGATAGCTGCGGTACATGGGGCAGCTTTTGGGTTATCGCCCTTTTTCCGAATTTCATATGCAGCCTCTGTTAACACATTGACAGATGCCTGCGAGCGCATTCGGAAGGCATGTGCGGCACTCTCATCATAGAAATAGAGACAACCTCATCATAGAAATAGAGACAACAATGGGCAGGTGATCATGACCAACGAATACGAACTAAAGTTTTTAAACATTGATTGTGATCGCATGCGAGCGTTGCTGATGAGGCATGGCTATAAGCAAAAAAAGCCGCAAACTCTTATGCGTCGCGCCGTGTTTCATTTAGCTGAAGAACATCGTGAGCATCACACCAAATGGGCACGGGTGCGTGATGAAGGCGACAAAATAACAGCTTCTGTGAAATGGTATGATAACTCACAAAACATTACCATATCAACTGTACACGAGCGAGAAATTGTAGTTTCTCAGTGGCAGGATGGCGTTGCATGGGTGACAGCACAAGAATTCAAGTCATCCGCATATCAAGAAACAATGCGGGAGTGCTGGCAGCACCCAGACCGCCATACGGTTGAAATATCAATTGATCATTGGCCAGGCCTCAACCCTTTCGTTGAAATTGAAGCAACCACAGCGGAAGCGGTAAAATGCATCGCCATGGAACTGGGATTTAACCCATCTCAAGGCATTGCAGGTGGCGCGGGCATTGTTTACATGTTAGAGACAGGATTGCCTGAATCCGTCTTTAATCGCTTACCCCGTATCACCTTTGATTGCCCACCCAATTTTGAACAGCTCAAGGCCAATGCAGCTTGAATTCAAATCGTTGTGATCTGAGTAACGTTATTAGGTAGTCTCTATTCGGGTTTTCCGGCATCCAAGAGGCGCGTTTTTCGCAATGGTAGCGGCGCTGTTTCTCTCTTACTGGATACACCCAAGAAATAATTCCCGCAACAGTAGGCCACCCCTGCCATAACCATAAACGGGTTATAACTTTCGGGGTTCAAATATCCAACTGTCATGGGTAAAGCACTACCAAGTGTCATCACAATTGCACTCGCACGTGTTGGACTTTCGCGCACCCAATCGACAGGTTTTTTCAGATAACGGCCAAAGACACTTTTTGCCGTCAACCCCGCTGTGTCACCGTGATGAGGCGCATTATGTGCGGAACGATCAGGAGTCAATAGAAGTCCTAACCCTCCAACTAAACCCATCGTCATTATAACATCGTGCATTTGCATCGTAGCACGCGCCCCCATCAACATTGAGGCCCCTTCAAGCCCTCCCCATAAAACAATTGATTCCATGGGGAATCGATGGGGTAAGAAAGGACGCATGAAAATAGGCGGAGAGGTATCATCTTGCGCACTTAAGGTATTTTCAGCCCGTGTGCGACGATCATCAAAAGCCACCAAGGTAAGAGGAATAAAGGTGCCAAAAGCACCAGATGCAGCCATCCATAAGCTAGGCTCAGGACCTATAAACAGGATTCCCTAGCGGTGTGATTTATGATTCACTTATAATGAAGTAGATTTCATCATGAGCGATTTATTTTGGTTAACAAAATCACAATTAAACAAGATCAAGCCTTATTTTCCGCCGTCTAGAGGTGTGGCACGCGTGGATGATTTGCGTGTGATCAGCGGGATTATCCATGTACTCAGGCGCGGCCTTCAATGGCGTGACGCCCCGAAAGTTTACGGGCCTCACAAGACGCTGTATAATCGTTTTATCCGTTGGAGCAGGATGGGTGTGTTCAACCAAATATTTGCTGAACTGTCGGCCAAAGGCGGTAAGCCCGATGGCCTCATGATTGATGCCACACATCTCAAGGCGCACCGCACGGCTTGTTCCCTGCTTAAAAAAGGGATGTTCCCCGCCGTATCGGTCGGACGAAAGGCGGCCTGAACTCAAAGCTGCACGCCGTATGCGATCAGGACGGCAAACCTTTGATCTTGCTGTTATCCGAAGGTCAAATGAGCGACTACAAAGGGGCGCAGCACATTGTGCAAGCCCTGCCGCGTGCGGGCTACATGTTGGCAGATCGTGGCTATGATGCGGATTGGTTCCGCGAAGCTCTAAGCGAACGTGGGATTGAGCCATGCATCCCGCCGAAGAAAAATCGTAAAACCAACATCCCGTACGATAAAATGCTCTACAAAAAACGCCATAAAGTTGAAAACATGTTTGGGCGTCTCAAAGACTGGCGCCGCATCGCAACCCGCTATGACCGATGTGCTCACACTTTCTTCTCAAGCATCTGCATTGCCGCAACTGTTATCTTCTATCTTAGTTAATGAGTCCTGAGCCTAGTATGATCCCCGGTCCCGCCGATTGTTTGAAAAAGTGTACCCGCTAGCATTACCACTCCCGACGTGCGTTGTGGATGATGGGCGGCGCAGTAATTAAAAAGCCTCAAAATAGGTTGAACAACAGGTTGGCGTGAGGGCTGGTTTAGACTGCGCATCACAAAAGGCAGAGCACTTATAACAGCCCCGGCAATCTGCCCCGTACTAGCTAGGCTTAAGGGAGCAATCACATCACTTGGCATCGTGGTCATGCGCGCCCCCATGCCGGAGAACGCTTGCCATGCGTTAAAAATTTTTGGAATAACCATTCAACCCATCTCAATTTTTTAGATGGGCCACCCTAACGATTTCCGACAACAAGATCAATGTTTTATGACTTTTCCTTAAAAACCATCGCTGTACCTAATAATTTTGATGCCTTGAGGCAAAAAGACGCGCCTGTACTGATGGGTACAAATTGCATATTTTTCATCTTAAATGTTGATAGTTTCAACTTAATCTCTATGATCATCGCTATGAGATATGATAAAAAGAAATCACCCCCATCTTCAGGCAAAAAAGAAACGGACCGAGAAAACAACTCAATGACAAGAGAAGAAAAGGCCCCTTCAACAAGTTTGCTTAAAGCACTGGAAGCAGTGCACACCATGATCACCCCAAAAAACCCGCTTGGAAACAACCCAAGTGATAAATATGGTAATGAAAACTCCTGATTTATGCGCGTTTAGATGAAGGGCAGATGTTGGCACACTCCATCGCAGCAGGATAGTAGTTGCTGGCAACATATTCCCAAGTCTGGGGAACGGGCAAAAGCGTGACATTATCACTTGAACCATTAACCAACTCAACGGCAACATCCCAAGCCCTCAAGATATTCTGAATTTGTTCGTCGCTTAACGCACCGTGATTGCGGCCGATAACAATCGCAACAACACAATGTGCGGGAGAAACAACGCGACTCTGAACCAGTAGTTCGCCCGAGGACGTCAAAATAACCGAGGGAGAATCGTGCTGCAACTCTGTCGGCAAAGACGGAACGCAATAACATTCGCCATCATCATCCACATCACAGAAACCCCAATGGGAAAAATCATTCATAACTGCCTCCTGAAAATGTTTTAAAAAAATTTAATCTTTTGTAACAGCATCAAAGAGTTAGTCACTCTTTTCGGCCTATTATTGATCTTGAGTATGCCATAGTCACCTTAAGAGGGAGTAAAATTTGGCTAACCCCTTTTACAATCACGAAAAAAGCGATAAAGAAGAGAGACATATTTTTTGAAAGAGGATTCCATGTCGACCACAAAACCTGTCGTATTATGCATTCTTGATGGCTGGGGCTATCGGGACGAAACCGCGTATAACGCCATTGCTCAAGCCAACACACCGGTCTGGGATACATTATGGACAACATGTCCCCACGCGCTTTTGCGTACAGATGGCTTATCTGTGGGTTTGCCCCAAGGCCAGATGGGGAACTCGGAAGTAGGGCATATCACATTGGGCGCAGGCCGCGTGCTAATGCAAGATTTGCCGAAAATTGATCATGCGATTGAATCAGGGGAGCTCGCGCAAAACCCAACCCTCAATGCGCATATCGAAGCCCTGAAAAAATCAGGTGGCACCTGTCATTTGATGGGGCTTTGCTCACCGGGCGGAGTACATGCCCACATGGACCACATGACAGCACTGGCCAAGATTGTAACCCAAGCAGGTGTGCCAGTCGCCGTGCATGCGTTTACGGATGGCCGTGACGTTGCGCCAAAGAGTGCGGATTCACAGATCAATGCGTTTCAATCGATGTTGCCAGATGGTGCCACACTGGCCACACTTTCGGGTCGTTATTATGCGATGGATCGTGACAAACGGTGGGAACGCGTTGAACTGGCGTATCGCGCCATTGTGCAAGCTGAAGGAGAAAAAGGTGAGAACGCGGCAGCGGTAATCGCACAGTCATACCAAGCGGATATCACCGATGAGTTTATCAAGCCTACAGTTATAACCGGCTACAAGGGCATGACATCAGGTGACGGAATTTTGTTTGCCAACTTCCGTTCTGATCGTGCACGTGAAATTCTTGAGGCTATTTTAAACCCAGATTTTACGGCATTTTCACGCCCTGCACTTTCCATTGCTACGGCTGTTGGAATGGTAGAATACTCCAGCCAACACACGGCTTGGCTTCGCGCCATTTTTCCACCCAAGCAACTCACCGATGTTTTGGGTGAAGTAGTCAGTCGCGCAGGCAAAAAGCAGTTGCGCTTGGCCGAGACAGAAAAATATGCCCACGTCACATTCTTTTTTAATGGTGGAGAAGAAAAAGTTTATGACGGGGAAGAACGCCTGCTGATTCCTTCGCCTAAAGTTGCCACATACGATCTGCAACCAGAGATGTCGGCGCAGGATGTTGCCGATAAATGCGCAGAAGCCATTCGCTCTTGCACATTTGACCTGATTATTCTCAATTTTGCCAATCCCGATATGGTCGGCCACACCGGAATTATGACCGCTGCCATCAAAGCGATCGAAGCTGTTGATCAAGGGCTCGGCAAAATTTGTGATGCGCTTGAAGCAGTAGGGGGCACCATGCTGATTACGGCCGATCACGGAAACTGTGAGGAATTGTGGGATGCCGAAACAGAAAGCCCTCACACCGCTCATAGCCTCAATCCTGTTCCCGTCGTACTGTTTGGCGGCCAAAAGGGTGCGATGTTGCAAGATGGATCGTTGGCCGATGTGGCACCGACATTGCTTGAGCTGATGAATATTCCTGTCCCAGCCAGCATGACGGGGCACAAGCTTCTTAAAGCGGCGTGATCTCGGGTTGATGCTCATGAACCGCACGCCTCCATCTTCCCGTTCGGGCGATCGCGTGCGGTTTTTTTGTGGCCTGAAAATTGGAATTTTCGCCCTTTTTGTTTTGTGTGCGCCACCCTCTTACGGTGATGAAAATGCGCTAACGACATCACAAGAAAGTTTTCAGCAATTACAAAAATCGCTAAAAGAGAGTCAGAGCAAACGCGCCGAATTGCAGCAAACCGAAAATGATTTGCAAACGGAAATCACCAAGCTGCAAACAAAACTTATTAAAGCAACAAAAGCGTATGATGAAGGCAGTGATAAACTGAACGACATTCAAAAAAGTCTGACAGATTTGCGTGGAACCGCTCAACGTAAATCACAAGAGCTGACACAGCGACGACAAGAATTGGGAAAAACATTTTTTTTACTTCAGCGTTTAGCGCTTGAGCCACCGGCCTTGCAGATGCTTGCGCCAACGCCCCCACTGGACCGTTTGCATGTCCGCTTGCAACTTCGCGCACTTCTGCCACAATTAAAACAGAAAAGCGATGAACTCGCACACATGATCGCCGATATGACACTGTTACAAAAAACTCTCAAAACACGTGAAAAAGAAGCGCGGGCACAAAACGCAATAATGGCTACGCAGCAAAAAGAACTGGATCGACTCATTACACAACGCAGCAATGATCAAAGGCAAACGCATCAAGCCAACCTCGCTGAAGCACAACGGTTGAACCTAATCGCCCAAAAAGCATCCACGTTGCAAGATTTGATCGAAAAACTCGAGGCCGAGCAAAAAGCAGCCGCTGTAACCCAATCAAAAATTGCCTTGGCGAATAAAAACGTGATTGATCGCCTTAACCATCGCGCGCCCCCTTCACCATCGATTGACCCCAAGCAACCGCTTCCCGTTCGCGGTACAATAGCAGTTGTCTTCGGCCAAAAAGATGCAACAGGCATTGTGAGTAAGGGAATTACCATTACTGCACGCCAGGGTATGCCCGTGCGCGCTTTAATGGGGGGTAAAGTGGCTTTTGCCGGACCGTTTCGGGGGTATGGACGGCTGCTGATTTTGGAACATGAACAGGGGTTTCATTCCATCATGGCAGGTATGGAGTCGCTCAATGTTACCTTGGGTCAAAAGGTAGCAGCGGGCGAACCGGTGGGAAAAATGTCCGATGCAGCCTCTCCCCCCCCTGAACTTTATTACGAAATCAGAGAAAATGGTGTATCCATCGATCCACTTGGAAAAAGGGCCTTCCTCATAACGGCAAGTCCGTGATACGACTAGGAAGGTTTTTTGCTTGTTCACGATGTTTTAGAATAATGGGGATGAGAGTGGCTTCATATAAAATTGCACATTGTCTGTTTGGCCTATCGCTGCTGCTGGTTACACCGGCATGCGCGAGTGAAAAAGGCACCCTTCATGACGCGCTCGCATCATCAACAGCCATGCCTGCTGGTGAAAAAACCACAACGCCCATAACCAAGTCGACGGCCGATAATGGCGAAAATTCTGAAACATATAAACTGCTCAAACTGTTCACGGCAGTTTTTGAACGCACACGCGCGCAGTATGTTGAACCTGTCAATGATGAAGAGCTGATTGAAGCGGCCATCAACGGCATGCTTACCCATCTTGATCCACATTCCAATTATATGAACAAGCAAGAATGGAATGACATGCAAGTGCAAACGCGCGGGATTTTCGGTGGGTTGGGGATTGAGGTAACACTGGAAAATGGTGCGATTAAGGTCATTTCGCCGATTGACGATACCCCTGCCAGCCGCGCCGGCATCAAGGCAGGTGATCTGATTGTTGAACTGGACGATCAGCCTGTCATGGGATTGACGCTGCAAGAAGCGGTAAACAAAATGCGCGGCACACCCGGCACAACGATCAAGCTGATGGTTGTGCGTGAAGGCCAAGGTGAGCCTTTGCCCATCACCCTCACGCGTGCCATCATTAAAGTTGAATCGGTTAAATGGCGCGTACAAAACAAGATTGGATACATCCGCATTTCCAGCTTTACTGACCGCACCCAAGATGGTGTGAATCGCGCGATTGTAGATATCAAGAAACAATTGGGCAAAGATCTGCAGGGTTGGGTTTTAGACTTGCGCAATAATCCGGGTGGGTTGCTGGAACAAGCCATTTCCGTCTCTGACACATTTTTAAATGACGGACAAATCGTTTCCACACGTGCACGCAATCCTCTTGATTTTCAGGAGTTCAAAGCAACCCCGGGTGATCAAGCAGAAGGTAAACCGATTGTCGTGCTGATTAATGAAGGCTCGGCCTCGGCTTCTGAGATTGTTTCAGGCGCTTTGCAAGACAACCATCGGGCTGTCATTATGGGTGTCAAGAGCTTCGGCAAAGGTTCGGTGCAAAGCGTAATCCCACTTGAAGACCATGGCGCAATGAAGTTGACAACGGCGCGTTACTACACACCATCAGGCCGCTCTATTCAAGCAGAAGGTATCGTGCCGGATATTGAAGTCAAGCAAGCGAAAGTCGAGGTGCTGGACCAAAAAGGCCTGACACTGCGCGAGGCCAACTTGCGTGGCGCTCTGAATAATGACGCCCCCCCGCAAGTAGCCGCACAAACGCCAGCACCAGCTGCACCCATTCCAGCCGCAGAAGACAAAAAGACTCCTCTTTCCACACCTGTGAAAGGGGATGGCAAAAAGGACGGCACCAAGACGGATGATAAACCGGACGAACCTGATTATCAGCTGGATCGTGCCATAGATTTAATCCGCGGGATCAATGTCTACAGCCGCACATCAGTACCGACAACACAGCAAACCAAGCCAGCAGCAGCCGTGGATGAAAACGCAGAGACAACAACACCTGCCCCCCCATCTTCTGCAGCGCCGGCTGATGTTCAACCTCGTCATGAGCCGTAATGATTAAAAGCGGGACGCCTAGAACGTGTCCCTAAAAGGAGCAAGCGCGTGGCCAATGTTGATTTTGCCCTTACGCATGAGGGATTTGTACGACCCGATCAACGACGAAAAAAACCCATTGCCGTTTTCGTCGCCTTGTGGATCGCTTTTCTTGGTGGTCTAGTGGGCGCAGATATTTGGTATGAAGCGCATGATAACGCTGCTACCGAGCTGCATCCACTGGCCACTTTTTCAATTGGCCCCACCCCACTTCCTTGGGTGGAGGGCGTTAATCCAGCTGACCAACCGCTGGTTACCGCTCCCATCGTCGATCTGGAAGAGCAAACAGAGGATGGCAAGCTACCCCGCATCGGCGTAAACGGGCAAATGCCGCTAACAGCATACGCCTACCCCTTCGATAAGTCTGATAATCGCCCAAAAATAGGGGTTGTTTTGCTGAGTGTAGGCCTTGAATCACAAGAGTTATCACAGGCTTTGCTCACCTTGCCGGGATCTGTTGCGTTTGGATTCAGCCTGTTCACACCATCTCTTGCTCAAACGCTCGCCAAAGCCCGCAGTGAAGGGCATGAAGCGTGGTTGACCCTTCCGGCGGAGCGCGTGGATTCCGCAGTATGGGATGCCGGGCCGGGAGCGCTCCGCAAAGACCTGTCATTGGAGGAAAATCTCCATCGTCTAAAAGTGATGATGGGCAAGGCTTCAGGCTATGTTGGTTTTGTGATTGATCCCAACACAACTGTTTTTAACAACCCACAGCTTGCTGAAGGCTTTATTGATGAAACGCGACATCGTGGATTAGGCGTACTTACAATGGATTCAGGCTTGATTGAGCATGGCAATTCCATTGGTGGATTGACGGCTCAGGCGGTGCGAACACTTGATCCTTTCAAATCTTCAGAAGGAATGCTGGAAAATCTGCAAGAAGTTGAACTACAAGCCAAAAACCTTGGCAGTGCGCTCATCTTTGTGCCTGTTTATCCGACAACGCTGCGACGCTTGCAAGAATGGTTGCCTCAATTAGCGGCAAAAGGATTGGCTTTAGCACCTCCTTCATCGTTTATTCCTGTCACAACCGCTGCCGTCGAAACAAACCCAGATCACACCGCAAAAACAAATCACAAAGAAGAAGAGGCCTCTCCCCCCGCCGAAAACAAGAACCATCATGAAAAGGAGAAACACTCTCCTGCTGTTCCAAACGCTCACGAGTAAAAAAGTATGGAATTAACCGGTAAATCAAACTTCCATTTTAAAAAAAGGCTTTACCGGCCTAATGTGGGTATCCTTCTTCTAAATACTTATAATTTGATTTGGGTGGGTGAGCGCATTGATTTGCCGGGCGCTTGGCAAATGCCACAAGGGGGCATTGATCCGAATGAGACGATCTCCGAAGCTTTTTTCCGCGAAACATTCGAGGAGATTGGCATTACGCGTGAGAAAGTTGAGATCATCGCTGTTTCGCGACAAATTTTGCGTTATGACTTCCCCCCCCATGTTATAAGACGCCAACCTGACAGCCCTTACTGCGGACAAGAGCAGCATTGGGTAATTGCCCGTTTTCTTGGACGTGATCAGGATATTTCAACCGATACAGATGATCCTGAGTTTGGTAATTGGCGATGGGTGACAAGCGAGCAGCTTTTAAAAATGGTAGTCCGCTTTAAACGCAATACCTATATCAAGATTTTTGAAGAATTTTCAGATATCATTGAGCATACATAAAGATAAACAGCACATCGCAAAATATCGCTGTTGGCCAGACTCAATCAATCCTCCTCTGGGAGAAAACAAGGCTAATTGTCTTTATAAGACACGATCAGATTTATTTTTTTAACGCGAATACATTGTCAAAGATCGTCTCTGCGATCCCATCTTTTCGGGATTTGCTCTAGAGACGAAAGCCCTCACCCAAATATACACGGCGCACATCATCATCTTCCACAATTTCTTCCGGCGGGCCAGAACGTAGCACCCGCCCCTCGTGAATAATATAAGCGCGATCAACAATTTCGAGTGTTTCTCGCACATTGTGATCGGTAATCAAGACGCCAATACCACGCTCTTTAAGCTGTGAAACGAGGTCACGAATTTCAGAAACAGCAATCGGATCAATCCCGGCCAATGGTTCATCAAGAAGAATGAAGTGGGGCTGCATCGCAAGCGCGCGAGCGATTTCCACACGACGTCGCTCACCGCCCGAAAGTGCAAGAGCCTGAGAACGGCGCAGATGCGTAATTGAAAATTCGCCAAGCAAATTATCCAGCATCTGCTCTCGCCGCACGCCATCATTTTCCACCAACTCCAAAATCGCGCGAATATTATTTTCAACCGTTAAACCCCGAAAGATAGACGGCTCTTGAGGAAGATAGCCGATGCCCAATCGTGCCCGACGGTACATCGGAAGCGCCGTAATATCGTGACCATCAAGGTAAATGCTCCCCGCATCAGGCTTGATCAAACCTGTGATGATATAAAAACTTGTGGTCTTTCCCGCGCCGTTCGGCCCGAGCAAGCCGATGGCTTCACCCCGCTGAACGTTTAAGCTTACATCCCTTAAAACCGGACGTCCTTTATACTGCTTACCCAAACCGACCGCTGATAATCCCTCGGACGAGACAAGCGACGATGCGGCCCCAACACCTTGCCCCACAAGCGAAAGCGGCACAGCGTGATGAGAGGTCTTTTGATTAATCGGCTTCATTTCAAGCTTCCTGATTTAACCAGTGAAAAATGCGCAAGCACGAGCATAAGCGAGCGTTTCATTGCATCAGAGTTCCTTCATCCCTTGTGCCATAGATGCACTATTGACTGCAAATGAAATGGTTCATTGCACATCTTTCTCATTCGGTTGAGATTTTTTATCCAGAAGCTGTTGGTCTTCTGAGGGTATCAACAAGCCACTAACCCGCGGTTTTTTATCGGGTGAAGAAAGAAGCCTGCTTACACCGCTCGCAAGGTCCATCACGGCATGGTCACCGTTCAGCTGGTTTTGCCCGCGCGTTATTTTTACATTTCCGTCGAGATCAGCCTTTTGACCGATAACATCATAAACCCCTCGCTCTGCTTGAGCAATTTCCTGGTCTGTCGTAATAATAATATGGCCAGTCGCTTCAACCCGCTTCAGCGCCAGTGACCCTGTTTTATCTTTTTCCAGATAGGCGACAAGCTCATCTGCAACGATAGTTTGATCATTCTTACGCGCAATGGCCTCACCCCGCGCAATGGCTTTTTGTTCTTTTTCAAAATACTCCATGGATTTGGAGGCAGAAACCGTCTCCTGCGGGGTCGTTAATAACAGTTCGTGACCCGTTAAAACCGCATGCTGTTCCTGCACATTATAAATACCTTTATCACCCACCAAACGCGTATCGCTCTTTTCTCCCGATACAATCACGACATGGCCCAGCGCTTCGGCTGTTGTAATTTGTGGTCCATCCGTTTCAGATTGAGTGAAATGTGCAATTGTTTCATCTGCTGACAAACGGGTGGTGCCGCGCGTGATTAAGGCATTTCCGATAGCGCGGTAGTTGAGTTCTTTTTCGTGGTACTCAAGCTGATCGGCGGTTACGCTAATGGATTCGCCTTTGGCCGCTGCAGAATTTTTAGAGGGCTCAGCAATAGGCGTTTGAGAAACGTCTGGCGCTGATGACGTCGCATTTTTTTCGATTGTTGAAACTTTTTCGGCTTCTGAGGCTTGAGGCTCTCCAACAGCGGCTTCAGAAGTTTGCGCCCATGCTCTGCCATTTTGATAACCGACGAAAGTCGCGGTCATCAAAGCAAACGCAGCAAGAGGGATGAATATAAAATGTTTCGTCATCATTGGCTCCCCGGCCCGATTGTGTTTATTTCTTTCGTGCGGAACTGCATCGACGGCCGCCCATTCACAACGATGGTTTTCCCTTCATCCGTGATTTTGAAACCGTTGCCTTCTAAGCTCCCTTGCGGCCCTACACCTGCAACAGCATCATTTCCCCAAACTTGAGCCGGGGTATTGAGATCAATCTCGGCTGTGGGGGTGCGCAAATCGTAGCCGCTTTCATCGACGAGATGAACATTCCCGCTTAAAAAAATGTGATTTGTTTTTTGATCAAAGTGCCCCATATCCGACGAAATTTTAACCTTTTGACCCGATACGCGCTCAAGAACAGCGCGAAGCGTAATTAAATCAATCGCATCTTCAAGCGCCCCGGCTTGTACGGCTTTTTGAGCCCACACATCAAGCGGCTCATTGTTTTTATTTAAACCGATGTAATGTAGATTTGTCATTTCCCGCAAGCCCATGGTTGTCGGCGGCAATGTTTTGACTTCACTGGTATGAACGCTCGGCCACGTTAACAACAGCACAGCCAGCACCGCAGCAGCAACAGGCAAAGCTTGCCGCATCCAGCGCACAAAACAGCTGTATCGCCCAGCTTTAGCAATTTTCAAATGGATCAGCTCCAGCGTTTTATTTTCTTGCCCTGACACCGTTTCAAACATCCTTTTTTTCAAACAACGTGTGATGCAGCATACCGATTCTTATAAACAAATGCTACAGACGCCTTTTAGTCTTTAACGCCCCATGATTGCCGCTTGCGATAGAGTGTCGAAGGGTTAACACCCAACAAAGCCGCCGCTTTGGGCACATTACCATCACAAAGCGTAATGGCTTTCTCAATTGCTTCACGCTCAACCTCTATAAGTGGGCGAATACGCGAAATATCACCCGACAAGGACTCGCGCCCATGAATCGATAGCGGAAGTGTCGCAACGCGCTGAAATCCTTGCGGACGCGCCCACCGCCCCCCCACCGGAGGCGGCATCATTTCCGGAATCACATGAGTCCCTTGATTTAAAACCACGAGGTTGCGAACGATGTTTTGCAGTTGGCGTACATTTCCAGGCCAATCATAGTTTAACAGAATCCGTTCACTTTCCGGCGTAAAGGTAACAAAACTTTTTTTCTCTTCTTGGCTGTAAAGCGCCAGCAAAGAGCGGGCAATCTCAAGAACATCGTTCTCACGATCGCGTAACGGGGGCAAGGTAATAGGAATAACATGCAGGCGAAAGTATAGGTCTTCACGAAAACGTCCCGCTTCAACTTCGTGCCACGGGTCGCGGTTGGTCGCACAAACAATACGGACATCCACCTCTTCAACCCGCGATCCGCCTACGCGCTGAAAGCTTCCCATTTGCAAAAAACGCAACAATTTACCTTGTAAATTGAGATCCATTTCACAAATTTCATCCAGAAAGAGTGTCCCGCCGTTTGCACGTTTGGCAGCGCCCTCTCGATCGGCTGTAGCCCCGGTAAAAGCGCCTTTAACATGCCCAAAAACCTCGCTCTCCATCAAATCGCGCGGAATAGCAGCACAGTTAAGCGCCACAAACGGTCCACGTGCTCGGGCACTTAGATCATGAATGGATTGCGCACAAATCTCCTTCCCCGTACCGCTTTCTCCCATAACAAAAACGGTAGCTTTGCTTGCCGCCGCACTTTCGATCATGCGATAAACACTTTGCATTGCCGGTGAAGAGCCAATAAACCCATGAAAAGAATCACGGTGTGTTGCATGTTGATAGGCCGCAACAGTAGATGAAAGCGTTTGGCGCTCAAGCGCGTTGCGAACTGTGATTAAAAGCTTTTCAGCAGGAATCGGCTTGATAAGAAAATCATACGCCCCGCGCCGCATCGCCTCAACGGCTGTCGCAATCGACCCTTGCCATGTAATGACAATCACATCAGGAACATGCGTGGGCGCCCGATCAGGATGCGCAGTAGAGGTTTTAAGCTGGCTTAATCCTGCCAACATTCCTTTTTGATCATCTCCATAGCACTGCTCTTCTCGACTTAGGTCCATAATGACCAATTGAAAGATATCAACTTTCAATGCTGCCAAGGCATCGTCCATGGCTCGGACCCATGCAACGGTATGTCCCGCCTTTTTTAAAGAAACTGACAACAGCTCGGCCTGTGCATCATCAGGTTCGATTAAAAGGATAGAAGCAACGGGTGGGGCTTGGTTCAACATCGTTCTTTACTGTGAAAGACCCAGCCTCTTGCGTCAACAGACAAACAGGCCCAAGGACCATCGCCCTTGGGCCTGTTGCACAAAAACGTTATCGCTTAACCTATCTTTTTATTCACGACGCCCCAGAAAGCGCAGCAGGAAGAGGAACAGGTTGATAAAATCCATGTAGAGATTTAATGCACCCAAAACAGCCAGCTTTGCACTCGCTTCATTGCTGTTGCTGGTCGCATACATTTCTTTCAGTTTTTGGGTATCCCAGGCGGTCAGACCTGTAAAAATCACCACACCGAGCACTGAGATAGCAAACTGCAACGCCGAGGATTGAAAGAAAATCCCCACAATACTGGCCAGCACAATGCCAATCAGCCCCATCATCATGAAGTTACCAAACCCGGTTAAATCGCGTTTGGTTGTGTATCCCCACAAGCTAACACCCAAGAACGTGCCAGCGGTGACAAAAAATGTGCGCGCAATGGACTCTGCGGTATAAGCGATAAAGATGGTAGAAAGCGAAATACCCATCACCACGCTAAAAGCGATGAACAAACCACGCGCCGTTGTCGCTTTCATGGATTGTAGACCAAAGCCAAAGAGCAGTGAAAATCCAAGCGGCGCAAAAATCGCAATCATGCCCAAAATGTTAGGCTGTAGATGACCTTGAGCATTATACCCGAAAAAGATCATTGTAAGCGCTGGAACACTGGCCACGACCCAAGATGTTAGCCCCGTCAATACCAACCCGATCGCCATCAGGTTGTAAATCTGCAGCATGTAAGCGCGCAAGCCAGCATCCATGCTCACTGCACGGGTCTGCACACCGTCATAGCTAAAGCTGCTGTTATTGGGATATTGAGAATTCATGTCAGTACCTTACCTTTCATTTTTGAAGGATTGAAATCCCGTATCACTAATATGGTCAACCTTTAAACAACTTTCAAGAAAAACCGGACTAACCCACGTACGATTTTTCCGGTGCGACAGTTTTAATCTTGGCAGATTGTTAAGGACTGCTAATGTCCGTCTATCTCGCTTTTTACCGGAGGTAACCAATGAGTGTGGCACACAATCGCTTAAATTTTTCTTTCAAACACGGAATTGCTTCATTTATTTTTGCAAGCATTTTAGCATATTCGGCACCGGTAGTGGCTGCCGAAACACAGCTTCCACCGACAACAGCCGAGGCTGCAGCGACAGTGCCCCCTCCTAAAGGAGATTATCCGGGCAGCTTTGCTGATCTCGCAGAAAAGCTTTTGCCGTCAGTTGTTAATATTTCAACGGTACAGCTGGTTGATGTGGGTGCCCCCAATATGGATATGCCTCAATTTCCGCCTGGATCACCGTTTGAAGACTTCTTCAAAGATTTTATGGAAAAACAACAGCAAGGACAAACAAACAAACGCCATGCCGCTGCTTTGGGTTCGGGATTTATTATTGACGCAGCCAAGGGCTATATCGTCACCAATAATCACGTGATACAAGATGCGGAAGAAATTACGGTTATCTTGCAAGATGACACTAATTTGACTGCAAAACTGGTTGGCCGTGATGAAAAAACTGACTTGGCCCTCCTTCAGGTTGACCCCAAGGGTCACAAATTGACGGCCGCATCATGGGGCAACTCAGAATCAATCCGCGTTGGCGATTGGGTTTTGGCGATTGGCAATCCTTATGGTTTAGGGGGAACCGTCACTCAAGGCATCATTTCGGCACGTGCGCGTAACATTAATTCCGGCCCGTATGATGATTATTTGCAAACCGATGCCTCCATCAACCGAGGTAATTCTGGCGGCCCCATGTTTAACTTGAGTGGCGAAGTGATCGGTATTAACACCGCAATCTTTTCACCCTCGGGTGGCTCAATCGGGATTGGTTTTGCCATTCCCTCAACCATTGCCAAAAACGTTGTTGATCAAATTATCGAGTTCGGGCGCACCAAGCGCGGATGGTTGGGGGTTCGCATTCAAGCCGTTACACCGGAAATTGCTGAGAGTCTAAATTTGGGGCAAGCCCATGGTGCACTCGTGGCCAGCGTTTCACCTGACAGCCCCGCTGCCAAAGCAGGCCTTAAAACCGGCGATATCATCGTCAGCTTTGATGGAAAAACTGTCGACACCATGCGCACCCTGCCGCGTATTGTAGCCGACACGCCTGTGGGTCGTGATGTGGATGTTCAGGTATGGCGTGAAGGCAAGACGATGGATATCAAAATCAAAGTGGCGGAGCTTGAAGTGGCCGAACAAGAAGGTCTTGTCGACAATGGCTCACAAAAAACAACAGACGCAGCTACCCCTAAAGCCCAAGCCTCTGTTGGTGGGCTATCTGTCAGCACGCTGACCAAGCAATTGCGGGAGAAGTATAGCGTTGATGACAAAACGCAGGGTGTCGTAATTGTGGGTATCGATCAAGAGAGCAAAGCCGTGGATCTTGGGATTGAAGAAGGCGACGTCATTGTTGAAGCCGACCAAACCGAAGTCAAAACCCCTGAGGCTTTTAAAGAGATTGCTGCCAAAGTGAAACAGTCAGGCCGCAAGTCGCTTTTCTTGCTTATTCAACATCAAGGTGATCTACGCTTTGCTGCTCTTTCGTTGGAAGAAAAAACTGTTTCAAAAGATGACAAAAAGCAGAAAAATGAAGCTGAGACCTCTTCCAAGAATTCCGATGACTCGATGGACTCGGATAATGGCGAACAGTAAAGCTTAAGTACACGCACAATAAAACCGGGCACGTATAATGCGTTTGCCCGGTTTTATTATGTTAATTATAAGTAATGAATGCGTGAATCCTCTTTACTTGTTTTTATTACTTTAATAAGTTTATTTTAATTATGATTAAAAATTTGTGCTTTTTTTGACACATATATCATCAATACCTGATGTTTCTTTACGGCATACTTAACAATTTCACTTGCATCAACCTGCGACATTTTATACAGTGAGTCGCATAACAGCCTCTCTCATTAGGGAAATGTGATTACCTCGCTAAAAAAGTTTGAACTTTTTTGAAAGAGCCCTGACGAAAGTTACGGGATGTCGGTATGCTTACAGCAAATTTTAGTTTAGCTCCCTCTGACAGCACAGGCACTCACTGCCACTCAAGTTATTTTGGTTTAGCGCAGACAGACGGTGAGAGAGTGTTGCCCACAGCAAGTCATGACGGAATGCGCTTGGGGATTGTGGCACGCACATTCCATGGCATTGCTTGCCACATCCTTAATCACGAAAACACTGACGCTGCTGCAATGACGGCTCTTTTTGCAACAAATGGTCCTTGTAGGAACGAGATACAAAATATTTTCTTGGTGAGTACAAAGAAAAATACATTCTCTGCAGCAAGTGCTTTTGACAGGGTTGCCACCTACTTAAATCATGGGCAGTATCGAAGTGCTTATATGGTTGCCCGCGCAGCCTATTATGCCATTTCTCATCATCCCACTTATCTAGAATGGTCTAGTCTCGATTTACACTTGCAGGCTGCGCAACATTTGCCTGCGCCGATGCTGTCTGGAACAGAAAACTGTCCTCGAATAAGCGTTGCATAAAAGCTATGTAATCATAAAAGATAGAAAACGGCTGTTTTTGCAGCCGTTTTTACCATCTTGCATTCTAACCTCTAATCAAAACCTTTTCCGCGAATACTGCAATATTGCCTTGCATAAGCGAGTGCTACCCGCATATCAATGGTTGTCAACGTGGACGGATCATAAGCAACCTTGCTAAAAATGCGCGCTGTTTCAGCATTGGGTGTTGCCAGCTCACAATCAAATGTGATTCCCCCCATCTGAACGGGGTTATAATGTTCAGATGGGTGCAAATGCCAATCATCCAAAGGTTTTTCAGGCGTGCACGACCCTAATAATTCTGCTTGAGAAGATCCTCTTTCTGCCATTTTATTTGTGGCTGCAACAACAAGATTCACCAAACAATCACCCGTACTTGCTTGCGAAGCAGTGCCAATCGTTTGCGGCCATTGAGCTAATTTATGCGCTGCTGGAAAATTAAGAACACCATTTGTATAAAATTTTTCAGCTGGTGTAGGGGAAGGCGCGGGAGCAATGACCCGTGCTGTGGGCTCTGGGGGTGAATGATCCCCTTGTTCTGTAGGAGGGCTGACGCAACCACTCAAAGCCGCCATGGCGATTAAAGCAGTCGAAAAATTCGCATGTCTAATCATAAAACAACTCCTTAAACAAAAAGCCCAGCACTGAGCTTTAATAATGCATTCATCATGAAGAACAAGGGGATGCAAAGTCAAGCACCTCATCTACCGTATGGTTAATATCTATTCACTTTTAAGTTAGTAAATTTTAACCAAAGTGGCCTACAACCAATGGTTAGTCACGCTATAATCAACGATGACCAGCAAGGAGAAAAATCATGGTGTTGAGAAGAGCCAACGGCGAGCCCGCCCCGCCCCGCGCCCCGGCTGAACAAGTGGATACTGTCACACTGACGTTTAAAAATTCTGGCGAGAGTTTTGAATTTCCCGTTCTTGCAGGAACGGAAGGACCCGATGTGGTTGATATTCGTAAGCTTTATGGTGCAACCGGCCGCTTTACATTTGATCCGGGTTTCACCTCGACAGCAGCGTGCGAAAGCAGCATTACGTTTATTGATGGCGACAAAGGTATCCTCACTCACCGCGGATATCCGATTGATCAACTGGCTGAACACAGCGACTATATGGAAGTTTGCCACCTGTTGTTGTACGGCGAATTGCCAACTGCAGCAGAGAAAGAAAAGTTTGTTCACGACATCAGCCATCACACGATGCTGCATGAACAGATGATTGCTTTCTTTCGCGGATTCAGACGTGACTCACACCCCATGGCGATTATGGTCGGCATGGTGGGGGCGCTTTCTGCCTTCTATCATGACAGCCTTGATATCAATGATCCGCGCCAGCGCGAAATCTCGGCACACCGCTTGATTTCCAAGCTGCCAACCATTGCGGCAATGGCATATAAATATTCAGTTGGCCAGCCGTTTGTCTATCCCCGCAATGATTTGAAGTATTCGGAGAACTTGCTGAACATGATGTTCGCTGTACCCGCCGAACCGTATGTGATCAACCCTGTATTGGCAAAGGCGATGGATCGCATTTTGATCCTCCACGCTGATCACGAACAGAACGCTTCGACATCAACCGTACGTACAGCCGGTTCATCAGCGGCAAACCCTTTTGCCTGTATTGCTTCAGGCATTGCCTCTCTATGGGGACCAGCGCATGGCGGCGCCAATGAAGCAGTTTTGCATATGCTGCATGAGATTGGCACAAAGGAAAACATTCCTGACTTTATTACCAAGGTGAAAGACCCTAACAGCACGGTACGTTTGATGGGTTTTGGCCACCGCGTGTATAAGAACTATGACCCGCGCGCCAAAGTGATGAAGCAAACCTGTGATGAGGTGCTGGCTGAACTGGGAATTAAAGATGAACCTCTGTTGGATATTGCGATGGAGCTTGAAAAGATTGCGTTGAGTGACGAGTATTTCATCAAGCGCAAACTTTATCCCAACGTTGATTTCTACTCCGGCATTATCTTGAAAGCGATGGGCATTCCGCTCAACATGTTTACAGTGTTGTTTGCCGTTGCACGTACCGTGGGATGGGTATCGCAGTGGGCTGAAATGATGGAAGAACCATCACAAAAAATCAGCCGCCCGCGTCAGCTTTATCTTGGCCACGAAATTCGGGATTTTGTCCCCGTGAACAAGCGGAAATAAGCAAAAAATAAAATAAAAAAGACGAAAAAGCGCTTCACATTATAATGAAGCGCTTTTTTTGTGTTCTTCGCCACTGCGCGTAATCCAGCCCCCGCCCATCAGGCGATCTCCCTGATAAAACACGGCCGCTTGCCCGGGTGCTACCGCAAACTGGGGAGATAAAAGCGTTGCGCAGGAGGTGGCCAGATCCAGCATCGCCTCAACCGGCTGTTGGGCCGAACGCAGTTTTACCATCAGCGGCTGCGTTGATTCTTCGCTCGTTCCCAACCAATTTATTCCTGAAAGATAAACAGTCATCTGCATTAAAGCCGAGCGTGGCCCCACATACACCCGCCGCGTGAACGGTTCGACCCGCACCACATATAACGGCTCTTTTAGACCGCCCAAATCCAGCCCTTTGCGTTGACCGACCGTATAATGAATAATACCCTCGTGCTGACCCAAAACCTGCTGTGTCTCACAGTGCACGATCTCGCCACCCTGCACCATATTAGGGCGAATTTTAGCCACCACTGCCGCATAATCACCATCCGGCACAAAGCAAATATCCTGACTATCGGGCTTACTGGCAATTTTTAGCCCCAACCGCGCCGCATGGGCGCGGGTTTCCGTTTTATCCAGAACGTCCCCAAGCGGGAAACGCAGAAAATCAAGCTGGTCTGGTGTCATGGTAAAAAGAAAATAGCTCTGATCGCGTTTATGGTCCGCTGCACGATGAAGCTCGGGCCCGTTCGCGCCCATCACGCGCCGCACATAGTGGCCTGTGGCCAGACAATCGGCCTCCAAGTCTTTGGCGGCCTGAATCAGATCGCGAAATTTGACTGTCTGATTGCAAAGAATACAGGGAATAGGTGTCTCGCCAGCCAAATATGAATCGGCAAACGGCTCCATCACGCTTTCGCGAAAGCTCCCCTCGTAATCCACGACATAATGCGGAACGCCAATCTGCGCGGCAACGGTGCGCGCATCGTGAATATCCCGCCCGGCACAGCATGCACCCGCTTTACCTACCATGGCCCCATGATCGTAGAGCTGCATGGTAAGGCCGATCACGTCGTACCCTTCTTCTTTAAGCAGCGCCGCCGTGACAGCGGAATCCACCCCACCCGACATGGCGACAACCACGCGGGTGCGGTCTTTGGGTTTGCTCATCCCGACCAGTGATGACAGGGACGGTCCGGGATCAAAAATCGGGCAACTCGAATTTTCAGAAGACATTATGAATGATGTCTAGCAGAACCCCTGTGGCGACTTCAACCAATAAGAGATCACTGCCAACAATAATGCGCTCGCACCCACGCGGCGGCGGCCCAATGCGCTGCAAAAGACTGGGGGGTAATTCCCGTCCTTGCAACCCGGGGGGCAAATGGCCGCGTTCCCGCAATTGTTTTTCAAGACCTGGGGGTAAACGCCCGCCCTCATCGCGCGGATGGGTGCCATACCAATTCAGAATAAGGGTCACTTCATCGGATGCGAAATGACGACGATCACCGCCTTTATCGTTGTCACGATGATGATCCTCGTCACCATCATCATCGTGCGACCAACCGACATTACCGTTGTCATGACCATGGCCATATCCGTGCCCGTTCGCACGCGCGTTAGCCCCTGTGGGCATTATTAGCGCCGCAAAAAGAACACTTGCCAGTAAGCTCTTCTGAATCAGTAAAGAATATTTCATTGGTTCCTCCATCAATTCCAAAAGCACAGGAGATCAAAACTTTGTAGTACTCCTATAGACTTAGTCTCACACTATGCCCTCTCTCCTCAGAAATCGCACGCCCCCTTGTGTCGCAGGGCAAAAGAATCGGCCTCGACGTTTTGGATTTTAAGGATTACTTGACAAAATACCGCTACGCTCTGGGCACGGATTTTTTACACGCTAGATCAAGCCGTAAACCTGATTGCAGCGTTTTATCACCGGAGGAAAAGATGAGTAAAATAAAAGTAAAAACCCCCGTCGTTGAGCTGGATGGCGACGAAATGACCCGCATCATCTGGGCAAAGATCAAAGAAAAGCTCATTCTGCCCTTTCTTGATATCGACTTAAAATACTTTGACCTTGGCATCGAGCATCGCGACGCCACAGAAGACCGCGTCACAGTCGAATCAGCCGAAGCCATTAAAAAATATGGCGTAGGCGTCAAATGCGCCACCATCACCCCTGACGAAGCGCGCGTTAAAGAATTTAACCTCAAGAAAATGTGGAAGTCGCCCAACGGCACCATCCGCAACATTCTTGGAGGCACAATCTTCCGCGAGCCAATTATCTGCCAAAATGTTCCGCGCCTTGTCACCACGTGGACCAAGCCGATTATCATCGGTCGTCATGGCTTTGGTGATCAGTATAAAGCCACCGATTTTCTGATTCCGTCGGAAGGCACACTAACCATGACCTTCACGCCCAAGGATGGCAGCGCACCCATCACGCAGGAAGTTTTCAACTATCCGGGCAGCGGCGTGGCCATGGGCATGTTCAACCTTGATGCCAGCATCATTGATTTTGCCCGGGCTTGCTTGAATTATGGCCTCTCGCGAAACTATCCGGTTTATCTATCAACCAAGAACACCATTCTCAAGGCCTACGACGGTCGCTTTAAAGACCTGTTTGCCAAGGTGTATGAAGAAGAGTTTGCCGAGAAGTACAAGGCAGCCGGCCTCACCTATGAACACCGCCTGATCGACGACATGGTTGCAACCTCCATGAAATGGGAAGGTGGCTTTATGTGGGCCTGCAAAAACTATGATGGCGACGTGCAGTCAGACAGCGTGGCGCAAGGTTTTGGCTCGCTGGGTCTGATGACGTCTGTGCTTTTAACCGCCGATGGGAAAACTGTTGAAGCCGAGGCCGCCCACGGAACAGTCACCCGCCACTATCGTGAACATCAAGCGGGCCGCCCCACATCCACAAACCCTATTGCAAGCATTTTTGCCTGGACCCAAGGGCTTAAATATCGTGGCCAGTTTGACAATACGCCCGATGTTGAAGCCTTTGCCGACATGCTGGAAAAAGTGTGCGTCGATACCGTTGAATCGGGCTTTATGACCAAAGACCTTGCACTCCTCATTGGCCCCGATCAAAAATGGCTGACGACTGATGCATTCCTCGACAAACTTGCCGAAAATCTGCAAGCCCAAATGAAGTTAAGCAGCGCCGCTTAACGTCAACAATCATTGAACATTAAAAGAGCGCTCGCCGAATGACGAGCGCTCTTTTTGATCGACATCCGAAATTTTTTCAATTTACTGATACGAGGCTGCAAAGCCGAAAATTCAGACTGTGGTTCACATCCTGCCCGAGATGAGAGCTACCCCAAACTCTCACACACCTCTTGGTTGAACCGGACGCATCACGTCCACAATGACCATTAAATAAGGTACACGTTCCATAATCCGGATTAGCAAATATTGACTTAGCACTGAAAAGCATATGCGGCTGTTGATTATAAATCTGACACATCCAGCGATGGGGTGGAATAAACCACTGTCCATTATAGTTATTCTGACCAATTGTCTCAAAAAGATCGTCTTCATAGAGAGCAAGCCCGAGCTGGTTCCCCTCCATTAAAGTGAGTGCACGCATCGCTTCCAAGGTAGAGACAAGGCTTCCATTAAACGCGACCAAATCACCTCCTGCCACAACTAAATTAAACATATGACCACACAGCCTTACGCGCGAAATTTCTATCGCATCTGCAGTATTATAACAATAAGCTAAGCTTAAATTATTGGCATGTTGGACATGTGCAGATGGTACGAAACCGCTTTTCAACCTTAAGAATGGTTTTAAAGCTTGAACGAGGTAAGGGTTTTTTGCAGGAAATTTTTCGTCTAAAAAACTTGCGATTGCCGTGAGCGTTAAAATGTTTTCTTTGCCAGCAAATTGCCCTCTATAAGCAATATTCATGTTTGGTTTTAAAGACAATTCATCTAAATCGTTTATCGGGGTTTGGTGGAAAGACAAACCAGTGCATGAGCTAAGATCATTCATTAAAGATTGCGCAAATGGGATGTCAGAAAAAACAATATCAACTGCGGGATCGCCTGCAGTTGTTACATCAAATCGCATTCTGCTCTCATTAAAGAGAAGGTATGCTAGCCTGAGTAAGCGGAAATATGCTGCATCATAATCATCCTGATGAGTATGCATGCAACTTCCCATAATTCTTTTTATATGAGGACCGGGGTTCACTCCAACGCAAGGAGTAAATGCGTTAGCAAAGTAGCGGTGTGATTCTTTCATCAATTATACCTTTCCAATAAATCAGTAAGGCTTAGAAAATTTTACATCGTCAATTAAAAGCTAACGTCACATCCTCTCAATATCGACCGTCTCCATCGGGCGCATTTTTATTTAAGCAAATATTATTCACACAGATTCTGGGCAGATTTTTTTTAATCGAACAAGGCGTGCCCGCACTAAGCTCACTTGCTGATGATGATGAGAAGCAGCCCTACCCTCACAATCCACATATATTCCTGTATCCGTCAACGCAGGAAGATCCGTGCCGCGGCATGCTGAATCTTCAGGACATGTAAGCAATCCATAGAAACCGCGTCCGAACTCACCCTTACCTTTGTAATCCACAATGCGCTGGGCAGTAGCCACGTCTGGTAAAAACCATTGTCCGTTATAACGACCTGAATCAACCATTTCACCAATTTGCGCCGTCGTTGCAAGCAAAGCTCTTTTAGTCAAAGTAAGTGCATGCCATATTTCGCGGATACTTTGAAGCCTTTCACCGATATGGCTACGCATGTCATCACCGGCCATAACCAAATCGTATCCAGAGAGACTACTCGCACCCAAGTTTATCGTCTGGCGTGTGCCAAGATTATAGGGCATAGACACTGCATGACGTAAAGGACTTTCAAAATTCGGATCATTATTTTTTGATAAAAGCATAAACCGTTCTGTAACTCTCATCAAACACTCTCGAGCTGGTTCCTCAATAAAGTGACGGCCTCGAGTTGCCACGAGAGCATGATTAAGAATATCTGCCATTGCGCATAAGCGAGAAAATTGATCAGCTCCATGAAAATTCACTAAAAACGGGCCAAATAACTTTCCCGTTGGGTCATATTTTGAATTTTCTTTCAAAATACGTCTCTGTCTATCTCGCCAAGAAGATTCTTGAACCACGGGATAAACAAAAATTTGATTTAAATCTCTAGACATACTACGAAAATCAGAGAACCCTCTTACCCCGCATTGCAAGACAGATTCGTTTCCGCGAAGTCGCACTGAAAATTTACCACACACAAGAAAGAATGCCGCTGTCAATGCCACGAGTTCGTCATGATCCATTCTCTCCAACATGGCCTGAATAGAGGTACCAATCATTTCGGGGGTAACAATGCGGGTTATATCTGCAGTACCACTATTATCACGTCCCATTAAAATAATCCTTTTTGTAAAACACTATAGACAGCGTAACTCTATTTTTTTTGACGGGAATGTCAATTCATTTCCGTAACACATTAAAACCGCAACGGATTCTCAAGCATGCCACGTTAGAGCGCATCTCCCAAAGATAGACGCGCTCAGTTTCATTCTTTTAACGCAAATCACATATGATCAAATCGACAAAGTTGAAAATTTGCAGGCGTCATATGGTTGATACGGACAGCGCCACCATTCATAGCATATCCTTTGAACATACCAAAATTATTCAAGCTCGCTGGGGAGCATGAACCGTAAACACCACTTCGATTAACCTGCTCAGGATTGGTTTGAGGAAAAGCTATTTCTCTATTATTCATCAGAAAGAGAAGCATGGGGTATGTTGGTATAACCCATTGATTCTTGTATTGATTTCTAAGTATCATAAGTGCGAGTTGCGCTTCATCAAGCAAACAAAATTTTGAGTTTCCTCCTCTAGCCCGAATATCAACCAATGATAGTGGCATATGATTAAATCGCGTAATAGGGTGCCCTGCCGCAATCATGTTAAAAACACCAACTCCTGGATATGCAAAAGAACCAATCGTGACCTCAGAGGCAATTCCATAGTCCAAAGACATACTCAAATCGCGACTATACTCAGTTACGACATTTGGTGGGATGCCTTCATATAACTCGATAAGCGGAAGTATGGACTTCTGAACATAAGGGTGTTGACGCCAAAATGAACATAATTGAGCAATGCGTGCCAAGCACATCAGCTTTAATATTGCATCTTTCCCAAAATAATACAAAAACTCTGGGGCATGACGAGATGCAAGTGCATTCGTCTTAGGCGAATTACTCTCTAATTGATTAACCCCTTCAGAAAATCCCAGGTATTCTTGCAATTGTCGTGAACATAGATCACGTGTGGACATGCTTTCAAAAGCAAATTGAATTCCGGGTGTCTGGTTTTTAGCAATCAGCCGATAGACGCTATGTTTAAAGACAGTTCTAACGAGCATAAACAAGATTTCTTCAATATCTTGAATCTCATTTCTTGCGCCTTCGACCACATTCCTATGATGGTTATTTCGAATAAGCGCTTTCAGCTGATCTAATTTTTGATCACAGGCGATTTTATCTAATCCATTGAAACAAAGGGAAAAGATTTTTTCTTGGTGTATCATTCAAATCCTCCCCTCTGTGCAAAAAAATCATATTTTGCGCAGATTGAAGATAATCTCAGCCCTGCATGCGGTCAATTGAAAGAGTATTTTGAATGTTCTATTTAATCTGGAGAGTATCCAATAAGGTGCACTTAATCTTATAAAGATTCCCCGTATTTATAAAATGTCATTGTTTCATTATCAGGCAAGCCCAAAGATAGGCTCAACCTTCAGATCAACGCGCCTAGTCAAGAGATCACCAAAACGCAGTTTGAAGAAAACACTGCTTAACTGTTCCGGATCAATCCCAAGTTCTCTTTGTACAATCCACCCCCATGCCCCGCATATATGCCGTCAGGGCGTGTGGCGAGGTTAACTCAATAGCGGATTTCGGATTAATGTACCAAGGCTGCTGATAAAAAATGACATCCGGCTTCAGCTCCAGAACAGAGACGCTTATACCGGATGCTGAAAAGACGATGTTGAGCACCCGATTTTCGTGTTCTATCTCGCTTATTATTTTCTGAGCGAGTTCGTCGTTTCTCTGTTTTAAAGCGGCCCTATCCATTCATTACCTGTTTTGATAAAAAATTACGGGAATGTTCGCTTGGCTGCTTTCGGCAAGAAGTCGCTTTTTTGTTTCTTCAAACTTCAGCGCCCATTTGAGAAATTTGAAATATGACCAGGATATGGTTTCCACACATCCATCAGCCATATCATCTCTCACCATTCCTGCTGTGCTGAATGAACGCGAGAGAATCCGCCAGAGCCGCCTAAAGAAACCGATTTCAACAAAAAGAACAGCATCCGCATACTTGGCGCGATGCATGAAATTCGATATGTAAGTACCCTCCATTATAAAGGTTTCGGAAGTCAGAATCGATGCCAAATTCTGGTCAAACTCTTCAACACTGGAGGCTTTCCAGCCCGGCTTCCAGAAGATCTTATCAAGATGATAAAGCGGGAGATCAAGCTGACCGGCAATTTTCTTCGAAAGATATGACTTGCCGGAGCCTGACGCGCCTACAACCAGAATTCTCTTATAGGACTTAAGCATTTCAATCAGGGTATGAAAATTTGCAGGGCTGTTCACAAAGGACCTCTTCTTTAAAGCAGTACAACGCAAATAGTATTATCTAAAAGATTATTTGAGTTCAAGATGAAGGTAATTAACCACTACCCTCTTATCCTTAATGTAAAAAAAGAGACACTCTTGCCTATCATTCAAGAAAAATTGTGAATTTATGAGACCAAACCAAGCGTCATATGCGGAAGTTTAATGGGATCAAAGAAGACCATTTCTATTGGTTTTTTAAAGGAGTGTGAATGGCGCTTCAATGGAGGAGACCATCAACAGCCTCTCAAGCAGAGAGAATACTTGTATAAAAACACTACCCACTAACTCTTAGCTACTTCAGACCCAAAATTTTTAAGTGGCGTAGGTTGTGGGTATTTACAATACCTAACAGCTCTCCATGTTTTATTAACACACATTAATATCAAAATTAGGCGTGGGAAAAATTCACTGTTAATCCGTTTTCAACCATATGCAGATAGAATAATCTTAAGAAAAATAATCACAAAAGTTAATAAACAACAGGGCAGACTCTAAACAGGGCGGGAATAATGACATCAGACCTTCAATTAGCCTTTACACAGGCCATTATTCGCAGTGGACAGGGATGTGAATATCTTTGCGCAGCAGCCGATTTTCACACACAGCGGGAGCGAACATCTTCAGAAACCGTTTTTGATCTGCTTTATTCAGCGGTCAATGACATACGTCAATGGATCAATGAACGCGGACTTGATGCTGGCACAAAAGCGGCACGCGAAGGGCAAGAGTCGATTGCCAGTTTTATCGCGCTAGGTGGAAGTTTTACATCCATGCGTGATTCATTCGGACTTGATGCGGGATACTATATCGCCAGGCTTTGCCTGAATTATGATTTTATCGCTCTGGGGGATGTGGCGCGGGTGGGAAATATTTCTCAGGTTGAGCCTGTTCGTTATTACAACCACTCACCACTAGGCCATGCACTGTTTAAAGCAGCGTTAGGAGCCGGCCTTCACTTTAGCAATGCGAAAGACACCGAGGGACGCTCAGCAGGCTTCTATGTTGCACGATGCAAAGATCCTGAAATTATTGCATTATATCGCCAAGCTGGCGGCATGTTCAGCCCCTATGATCGAGACGCTCTCGCAGCCGCAGCACACTAAAAAAATACATTTTCTCCCGGTGGAAAAGGCTATCTTTCGATAGCCTTTTCTTTTTTGGGTTTATTGCAGTCGTCCGTTCTTACTGATGTGCGGGGGTAAGCCGAACCAGACGGTGGGCAATATCTGCTGTCCTAAATACAAGCCCTTTTTCCCTATTGTGGCTCCATGTCGTAACAAAATCATTGGGATGAAAAAAGTTATTCGGCTTAGAGACCTCGCTGCATGTCGCATATTCTGGGTCACGAAGAGAATCGTGATAAATTGCCCAAGGAGAGGCTGCAATCATTTGCATCATTTGGAAAGTAGGAACAAATAATTCGCCATTATACTGCCCGCTTCTAATCAAGTCATAAAGCTCATCTTCGCCCACGCCTATACAATCAGGGTGCCGATCGAACAAGTGCTGCATCATGGGGGGGGGAGACCTTCTGACCGCAAAAATTCGTTACATCTCTAATAGCTGCCAACAAATTGAACGCCTGCCCACAAACATCAACAACTCCAACATTAACCATTTCGGCAGCACCCAAATCATAGGGGTGATCCATGACCTGCGTTTCTTGATCCTCGAGGCGCGGAAGTTTCCCATCCCTTAATGCCAACAGTTTAGCCATATTTTGCATTGCATGAGGATTATCGCTTAAATGACCTTGTTTTTTAGAAAAATCTGCTAAAGCGATAAGACGGGCGACACTGTCATGGCCGACGACATGGGTCGTGATCAGCTTATTATCAACATTACTGCAATCAAGCGGATGCTCACGATAAGGGCCTCTAAAAGAGTCCACTTTAATGCCAAGTGCTCTTTTCATGGTATTTAAAACCCATGTATTGCCCCCACCACGATAGGAAATATCCACACAGGGGGTTTGGCCGTCTTGCTCAACATTAAATTTGAAAGCAGTACATGAACAAAAGCCTCGACAGATGGTTCTTAATGAACGATCGAAATACGCCGCCAATTCATGTTCGCCATATCTATATCTAGGGTTCGCAAGAACGAATTGATCATGAGCCGCACGCATTGCTTGCAAAGATTTATCGACAGGGATAGATAAAACCAGCGTATAAGCCAGATCCAAACTTCTTTGATCCATTTTTCACATTCCTTTAAAAATGAAAAATTGCCGCATAGTACGCATCACGGAGACCCACTTCAAGAAAGATTCACGCAACCAAACACTTTTAGTGACGCGCGTCCATAATTAAAAATTGTTCCGAACCCGCCCACACTTTATTTAATTGAACTTACGCGCTCGCTTAATAAATTCATTGAAAAAAAAGGCGCGGTGATGTTAACTGCATTTAATAATTAAGATTTTGCCGGAGTTAAGAAAATGAGCCGTTATCCTGACCTCCCCGCCGCGCCAAATTTTGTCGCGATGGAGAAAGAAATTCTGAAATTTTGGCAGGATAATGCTGTTTTTGAAAAATCTGTTGATTTTCGCCCGCAAAGAATTAACGGCAAATCGAATGAGTTTGTCTTTTATGATGGCCCCCCTTTTGCCAATGGACTGCCTCACTACGGCCATTTGCTGACAGGATACGTCAAGGATCTCGTGCCCCGATATCAAACGATGAAAGGCCATCATGTTAGCCGTCGCTTCGGGTGGGATTGCCACGGACTGCCGGCAGAATTGTCTGTTGAACCGCAACTCGGTATCAGTGGCGCAAAAGCAATTCAAGACTACGGCATTGAAAAATTTAATGCCGCCTGCGAGGCCGATGTTACCCGGTATACGGAAGAATGGGTTAAATACGTTACCCGCCAAGGTCGATGGGTCTCTTTCAAAGAGCAGTATCGCACCATGGATCGCAATTACATGGAAAGCGTTATCTGGGCCTTTAAAACACTCTACAACAAAGGCCTGATCTATGAAGGCTATCGTGTGGTAGCGTACTCTTGGGCAGCGCAAAGCCCGGTTTCAAACTTTGAAACCCGTATGGATAATGCCTATCGTGAACGCACAGACCCCACGCTAACAGTTGGATTCAAGCTTAAAGAGACGCCACTTTTTGATCTCCCCGTTCGCGTTCTAGCTTGGACCACCACACCATGGACGCTGCCATCAAACATGGCTTTGTGTGTTAATCCGGAATTTACATACCAGTTACTGGAAAAAAATGGTGAAGGAGTCATCATTGCCGAGAATGCCCGCGAGCGTTATGCCCGTGAACTTGAAGGCTACACCGTCGTGAAAGAGGTGAAAGGCACCGATCTGGTGGGGTTGTCATACACACCTTTGTTCCCGTATTTTTCGCAACTGAACGGCGCTTTCAAGGTTATTCAAGCTGACTTTGTTGATGCTGAAAGTGGAACGGGGGTTGTGCATATAGCGCCTGGTTTCGGTGAAGATGACATGGTTGTTGGGAAAGCATTTGGTGTTCCCACAGTTGTGCCGGTCGATGATGCCGGAAAATTTACCGACGAGGTCAGCGACTATGCAGGCATGAACGTTATTCTTGAAGCGAATGACGCCATCATCCGTGACCTTAAAAAACAACCCGGCGTAGTACTGAAGCACGATCAAATCTTGCACAGCTATCCGCATTGCTGGCGAACCGATCAACCCTTGATCTATAAGGCAATCAGCTCGTGGTATCTGGAAGTGAGCCGATTTAAAGACCGCATGGTAGAGCTAAACCAAGGAATTACGTGGGTCCCCGGACACATCAAGGATGGCACCTTTGGCAATTGGTTAGCCAATGCGCGTGACTGGAACATCTCACGTAATCGCTTCTGGGGTGCCCCCATTCCGGTTTGGAAAAGCGATGATGACAATTATCCTCGCGTGGATGTTTACGGTTCGATTGAAGAGCTGGAAAAAGACTTTGGTGTGAAAGTAGAGAATCTCCATCGACCTTACATCGATGATCTTGTACGACCCAATCCCGACGACCCGACCGGCAAGTCAATGATGCGGCGTGTCCCAGAGATTCTTGATTGCTGGTTTGAATCAGGATCAATGCCGTTCGCACAGGTCCATTATCCTTTTGAAAATCAGGAGAAATTTGAACAAAACTTCCCCGGCGATTTTATTGTTGAGTACATCTCGCAAACGCGCGGCTGGTTCTATCTTCTTATGGTGCTTTCAACTGCACTATTCGACCGCGCTCCGTTCAAAAACTGCATCTGTCATGGTGTTGTGCTTGACGTAAACAATCAGAAGATTTCAAAGCGTCTGCGTAACTATCCCGATCCGGCTGAGGTCATGAACACATTAGGTTCGGATGCCTTGCGCTGGTACTTGCTTTCTTCTCCGCTTACAGTGGGGGGAGATCTTTCCTTCGCGGAAGATGATAGCGATATCATCAAGTCTATGCGCTTGGTGATTATGCGGCTGTGGAATGCGTTTTATTTTTTCACGTTGTACGCTAACGCTGATAATGTCGAGGGGCATATCAACACAAGCTCAACCCATCCGCTCGATTTGTTCATTCTGGGTAAAACCAGGCGCTTGATTGAAGACATTGAAACAAACCTGGATCAGATGAATATCCCGGCAGCTTTCAACGCTGCAGTACCGTATATTGAAGCGCTCAATAACTGGTTTATCCGCAACCGTCGCAATGCCTTCTGGGCTGAAGAGATGAGCGCGGACAAACAAGCTGCCTATGATACGCTTTACACAACACTTGTGTATGCAACCAAAGCGCTTGCCCCGCTCATGCCCTTCTTGAGTGAATACATGCACCGCGCACTAACAGGCGAGGAAAGCGTGCACTTGACCGACTGGCCGATCGCAAAAACGTTGCCAACGGCGCAGGATATTGTCGTGGGCATGGATCTGGCCCGTGAAGCCTGTTCTGCAATTTTAAAATTGCGCGAACAGCATCGCCGCCGCGTTCGTCTGCCACTCAAAAAAGCAATCATTGCGCACCCCAACATCAGCATACTGGAGCCCTACGTCGGACTGATTCAAGAGGCGGTCAATATCGTGGAGATTGAACGATCTCACACTCCTGCTCAGTTCGGCAAACAAGCCGTGAAGGTAAACCCGAAATTGGGAGCAACATTTGGGTCACAGTTTAAAGAGATCATGACAGCTCAACGTTCAGATAACTGGACGCTCAATAATGATGGCACCCTTTCGATTGCTGGCGCCACATTACAGTCTGGTGATTTTGAGTTACGCTATGTGGTTGAAGGAGATTCTCCGGCAGAGTCCTTCGACTCTTGGAAAGGCCTTGTTACGCTTGATATCACGATTTATCCTGAACTTGAGGTACAGGGTTGGTCGCGCGATTTGGTACGCTTTATCCAGCAAACCCGTAAAGACAAGGGCCTGCACATCTCTGATCGTATTCACGCAACCTTGCAAATGCCGCCAGCGATGAGCACAGCTCTGACCCCTCACCTTGATTACATTCAACGCGAGACCTTGGCGCAAAATATCGTTTTTCAAGAGACGCCACTTAACAGCAATCCAAATTTTTCAGAAGAAATCGGCGATCAACAGATCACATTGACGCTAGAAAAGGTTACCTAAAACATTGATTAAAATATTTAATCAATCACTTTAGAGCGCATCTCCCGAAAAGAGATGCGCTCTCTTTTATTCTTTTAGCGTCAATACGTCGTCAAAGGTGCTTACTTTCGATCCTATCTTTTCGAGATTTGCTTTAAAGGCTGCGTGCTCGAGTAATAAAAAATGTTTTTCTAGATGTGTTTATAAAGACTTGCCAACTAAAAACCAACGCAATAAGGTCCATCCATAATTTTGGGAATCTTTTAGTGGAGAAAAAATATGTTCAACGTTTTAGCTGGAATAGCCAACTCGGGCACCCGTCGGTTTTTGGCCCGGCTTGATCTGATCAGTTTTTTTGAGTCACACAATTTTGGCCAACACATTACACCGATGAGTCCAGATAAAGACTTCATTTCTGCGACCACCACATTTGCGAGACGCAGCCTGAAATATGGCATGGATCGTCGAGTGGTCTGCACCCTGCTTGAAACAGCAGCCAGACTTGCAACAAATCATCAAGATTATTGCGATATTGCTTCAGCAATGTTTGACACGACCGACCCGCAAGATATGAGTGCAGACATTGCCTGCGAAATTTTAGCGCGCTGCGCTGCATTTATTTTACCAAATAATCAGAATATTATCGGCGACACGGCATCAACCAACAAACCCCAAAAATTATATGAACCTTATAATATCTCAACGCTTTTTCTTATGGAACTTCTGGGGCATTTTGAATCACAAAAACCTGAACTTCGCTCGGCGAATGCTCTGCATTTACTTGCATTTTCGAAAACCCTCGAACAGATGCCACTCCCTCAGAACCGTAAGTTTTGTGATTATTACATTGCCTATCAAACAAAAATAATGTGCGCACTTGCGCAGCATAATTGCATTAATGAAGCCGAAATTATTTTGAATCAGACTGTTCTTCCGCTCTTAAACAACGTGACACAAGTTAATTCTCTTGAGTTGAGCTACGACCGCGAAGAAAGCATACTGATTATTTACGATGCTAACAATACACCCCATGGTGCAAGCGTGGATGATAACTGTACGAATCATCAAAGATTTGGTTTCAGTTCAGTGAGAGACTCTGTAGATAAACAGATGTATTTGATAGAGTTTTATTCATTCAATGAACTCACACCATCCGGTCGACGGCTCGCGGAAGAGCGGAATAATGCTCGTGTATATGAGCTTGAATTTACTCTTCAGAAGCTTTTTAAAAGTCATTCCGTTACCGGAGCCCCAGGATCAGCGCCAAAATAGAAAAGATGGAATCGAATGAGACTATCTTTGACAACGTATTTGATCAAAAGAATAAAAGAGAGCGCATCTATCTTCGGGAGATGCGCTTTAATCGTATTTATCTTATCTTGCACACGTCTCGCTTAACAAGACAGCTTCCACCTGTATTGGTTACATTTATCAGGAACGCTCAGGACAAAATATTAACTTTTAAGTGAATCCTTTGCCATGATCGAAAAGTAATCGACCAGAAAAACTTACCTCTTGCCCTCGAAAAATTACCATAGTAACGTCTGCAAGGTATGGGCTTAAGTAGTTATACAAACCACAGTATTTTAAGTGGGCGGGTTTATTATTTCAGTCAATCTATTTTTAGCAGGAGAATGATATCATGACGCTTGCCTTTTATCGTTGCTTATTAAGCTTTGCCGATGCCATCTGTAAACGGAGTAGTCTCAGCCCTATTCTTTCAGCATGCACTACGGATGAAAGAATGCCCCTTGAGCTGGCCACCACAATGAGGGAAAGGACAAAGATTCTTCTTGACCTTGCCCACCAATCCATACTGCCGCGACTACTCGATAAACAAGACCTTCTAGGCGCGCTGGACGTTGCTACTGCTGCTGTTCAGCTCGCACACAACCCAGAAGAAAAAGAACATGCACAAAGCGATTTCAATCTGGTTATAAAGACAATTGATACGCAAGAATTTGATGTGGCACGTACTCCCGATCAGATTATCGCCACCACTCAAAAATTGCTATCATCAATATCTTCCGATGATGTCCCCTTCCGAGCAGCAGACGTTATCAAATCACGGACCGATATGATGATAGGTCTCTATAATCCAGAGCACAATCTCACTGCTCTTGATTTCACGAGGCTTGCGGATAAAATGGTCGAATTTTCAAGTATGCTTGATGAAGATTCAACCCGTTTTCCGGGTCTTGAATCAGCCTTTTTTGAAGCACAGGTACGCCTGTGCGCTATGCTAGCCCAACGTAACGAATTAACCGCAACGAAGGAGATTCTCAATCGGTCTATTCTACCGAAAGTAGACCTCAGCAGACCCTTGATCTCAAATACTCTTGTTATTTTCCCGGTTAAAACCGATGGTGTTACCAGTAATGAAGAACGCCACTTTGTGCCCTTTTCCCCACAACACCTGTCCCTCATCTGGAGTTGCCTTAATCCTCGTCCCCAAAAACAGGCTCTGATCGCCTTCATGACGGATTCGAATCCCCCCCTATATGGACAAGTTAGTAGGCGTTCTTGCACTCTTTTCAGGGAATTCCACCCGCGTTATCTTGCGGCCGAGAATGCACCACTAATGCAATTTCTAAGTCTCATAAGGCAACCGAACACTTTTCCTTGTATCGGTGAAGCAGCCTTGGCTTACTTCGCAGCAAACTTAAATAATCGGGTAAAAAGAAGTAGTGCTAATACACCACATTAATCTTAATTAATGCCAGTTCGTCGAAGCTTTCCGTACACTTCAAAATGACGAATTTCCGTTAATCTTGTTTTCATAAGCTTCTTTGGTTACACTGAGGCTATATTGGTCGCTAATTTAATTATGTGATAAACATGTGCAGGAGTTAAAAGATGAACTTTAATCACGTAGTTGGTATGGGAAAAAAAGCATACCAAAAACTCTCCCTTAGGATCGCCTTAGAGGAGCAAGGGGTTGATACTCTACATCACTTCAGCACAAATCATGAGTTTATTAATGCAACTATTGGGTATATAGACAGCATCAAAGCAAATGACAGTGATCATCTAAGGACATGTCGCCTGCTTGAATCTGCAGCAAGTCTGGCAACTGAACCGAAAGATTATTATAAAGTCGCTTGTGCCATGGAGGAATTAGCTTATCGTAGCTCTAATCAATCTTATAATAAATCGTGCGAAATCATCACCCGTATCGCTCGGTTTGTTTTACCAAATATCAATAGGATTGAACAGGGCCGCGATACGGAAGTTTCCATCAGACCATTTAATGGTCGTGATTATTCATATGCGTACTCAAGCCTTCTCATTAAACATTTTAATACCCTGCCCCATGTGGAAAAAGCACAAAATGCTCGATTTTTGACAGATTTGTCAGAAACAATTGCAAACATGCCCATTTGTAACAAAATTGATCGTAATCATTATACCACCCAGCATGTAAGGTTGATGTGTACCCTTGCAAAAAATGGTTTTTTAAAAGAGGGCACTACGGTGTTAAATGCCTCTGTCTTGCCAAACCTGAAGCAGTATCCTGCTTTTAATTCAGTGGAAGTAGGCTGGGACCCGCAGAATATGATGCTCGTTATTCATGGGAATAGAGCCGTATCACAAAACAATTTGGATGACCCTGATCAACCCACTTTTGTACGTCAAGGTTATAATTATATGGCTTCATATGGCCGAGATAACAAGCCGACATATCTTGAAATACTGACAAACAGCCAACAAAAATTTCTCCCCAAGAAGATTAGGGAGATGTTACGTGATAAAGCTGAATGGCAGGTCTCCCCCATCGGCGCAGTGCTATCTCAAATCAGTCGCACGGAACACAAACCAGGGGATGATCATAAATATAAATAATTTTAATACGTTAAGAACAAACAAGGCTTGCCCCATGCAAACCGCACACGCTTTTGCCGATGATAGCCTAACGCCGCAAGCTCAGCGCCTTGATGATACCGCGAAACGTTTGCACATCCTGCTCAGACAGATCCATTCGCGTAAAGGCCGCACGCAGATTTTTGAGCATGGATGGTTTTTTCTCTGCACTTGTAAAAAAACCGCTCTCGTCTAAAGCCGTTTCGAGTTGCCTCATCAAGCCATCAAGCGCCTCCTTCGTTGCCATAGGGCGAACTTTAGGCACGCTGTTTTGCGCAACGAGCTGCAAACGCTGTTGGTGTGTTAGCAGATAGCTCACCAACAAAACGGCTTGCGCAAGATTAAGAGATTTAAAGGTCGGATTAAGCGGAATTGTCATAAGACGATTGGCATATTTTATATCGTCGCCTTCAAGCCCCGTACGCTCAGGACCAAACAAAATACCGATACGCATGTTTTCGCGGTGTGCAGCTTCGATAAAGGGTGTCGCGTCTTCAACCGATTCAACAGGAAGATTAATATCGTGAGACCGGCCTGTGGTTGCGTAAACGATCTGCAAATCAGCCACCGCTTCAGCCACGGTACCAAAAACTTGCGCGTGATCAATAACATCTTGTGCACCCGCTGAATTAGCGATTGCTTTTTCATTCGGCCAACCATCACGCGGAGCCACCAGACGCAAGCGTGACAAGCCACAATTCAGCATGGCGCGCGCAGCGGCACCAATATTTTCGCCCATCTGTGGACGAACCAGAATAATAATCGGCTCCGCTTGCGCCTGCTCAGGACGTGAAAAAGTCTCAGTCGACATGCCGCGCGAGTGTTCCCGAGGGCGTATCTTCAAGAGCGATGCCTTGCGCTAACAGCACCTGCCGCAGCCGATCGGCCTCAGCAAAGTTCTTTTCTTTTTTAGCGCTATTACGGGCCTCAATCATGTGTTTCTGTTCATCGCTGAGCACAACCTCAGGCTTGACATAGGCCATCAACTGCAAACCTAACACCTGCTCGAAATCAACAACCAGGGCCAGTTTTTCCGCAGGCTGAATATCAGCAGACTTCACCATCCCCCACAGGATGGAAAGTGCAATCGGCATATGAAGATCATCGTAAACAGCTTCCCAAAACTTTTTCTGCACCTCAATGGCCGCAGCACTGGAAATTTTGTTAACCGGCGAGGCAACAGCTTTCCACTCTAGCACTTTATCACGCAAGCTCTGCAAGCCCGCATGCGCCGCTTTCATCGCTTCGGGCGTAAATTTAAGCTCGCTGCGGTAGTGCGCTGTGTAAAGAAGATAGCGATAATCCATCGGCTCAAAGCCGTCTTTAATCAGACTGTCAACGGTATAGATGTCACCTTTTGATTTGGACATTTTGCCCGATTCAATCGTCAAAAAGGCGCCGTGCATCCACACATTCACCCAACGGTGGCCATGACAGCAATCGGACTGCGCAATCTCGTTGGTGTGATGCACAGGGATGTGATCAATACCCCCGCAGTGAATATCGAAGTGATCCCCCAAATACTTGCTGGCCATTGCAGAGCATTCAATATGCCACCCTGGCCAACCGACACCCCATGGTGAGTCCCACTTCATAATCTGGTTAGGATACTTTGATTCGGAAAACCACAGGACAAAATCAGCCTGATTCCGCTTGCGCGCATCATGCTCTACACGATCCGTCATCTCCTGTTCATCCATCACAAGACGGGCAAAATCTTTGTATTCAGCAAATTTTGAAATATCAAAATAGACATTTCCCTCGCTGACATAGCCATAGCCTTTATCGACGAGCGTTTTAACCATCTCGATCATTTCAGGAATATGATCGGTCGCGCGACAAACAATCTCAGGACGTTGAATATTCAACATTTCTTCGTGACGAAAAAATTCTTGCTCATAAAATTTTGCGATATCCCACGGAGATTTTTTCTCGCGCGCAGAAGCAATCATCATTTTGTCTTCACCCTCATCGGCATCAGACTGCAAATGCCCCACATCGGTGATATTCATACAATGGGTGAGAGGGTATCCCGCATGTTTTAACGTACGACGTAAAACGTCCCCGAAAACATTTGTTCGCATATTGCCGATGTGTGCATAGCTATAGACGGTTGGCCCGCAACAATACAGCCGCACATTTTTAGGATCAATCGGTTTGAATTCCTCTTTTTGGCGCGTCAACGTATTGTACAGAAAAACAGTCATCAAGCTTCCTCTCCTTTCAAGCGTGCAAGCACACGGTTACGCCCGATAAGCGGCAACAGTGTTTTGAGCTCAGGACCATGCTCACGGGCAGTCAACGCAAGCCGCAGTGGCATAAAAAGATCTTTGCCTTTGCGATCTGTCTTTGCTTTTAATGCATTGATCCATGCATCCCATGTCGCAGTCGTCCACGGCTCAGGGGGCAAAACATCGGCGGCTAGTGTTATAAAATCGCGATCATTTTCTGCAATGATTCCACCTATAGCCTCGCGGGTGATGTGCCACCAGTCTTTAACGTCCGGCAAAACCACGATGTTAGCCTGCACGCTTTTCCAAAACGCTTCATCTGCCTGCGGCAAGCTCAAATCTTCATGAACACGCTTGGCGATGCTTGACCATGGCGTCATATGCAAAATGCGCGCGTTGAGTCGCATTAGTTCGTCGGTGTCGAATTTTGGCGGGGTACGAGAAACCTTTTTAAGGTCAAACCCTTTGATAAGCACATCGACATTTAGCTGCGGTTCAATAGGATCAGAAGTGCCCAAATGGGCGAGGTAAGACCAAAGCGTCATCGGCTCAAGATGAAACTCATCGCGCAGGTTCGGCACACTTAAACTGCCAATCCGTTTTGAAAGTTTGTCGCCTTCTTTGCCAACGATCAGGGGAAAGTGTGTAAAAGTAGGGACAGGTCCCCCTAACGCTTCAAAAATCTGAATTTGCGCTGCTGCATTGGTCACGTGGTCTTCACCACGAATAATGTCGGTAATGCCCAACTCAATATCGTCAACGCAACTGGTAAAGGTATAAAGCCATGAGCCATCGGCACGGATGAGAACAGGGTCCGAAATTTCAGCGGCAGAAATACTGACCGGCCCACGAATACCGTCTTCCCAGTTGACCATTTCATGATTGAGCAAAAAGCGCCAATAAGGCTTGATTCCTTTTGCTTCAAGCGCTTTCTTCTCTTCATCAGTGAGCTTTAAAGAAGCCCGATCATAGACGGGAGACTTTCCCCGAGAAAGAAGAGATTTGCGCTTCAAGCTTAGTTCTTCTTCGCTTTCATAACAGGGATAAAGCCGCCCATCTGCCTTCAGTTTTTCGGCAGCAATTTCATAGCGTGCAAAACGCTCGGATTGACGCTCAAGGCGATCCCAGGTTACGCCCAACCATGTCAGATCATCCTGTATTCCCTGATCGTTTTCTTTGGTCGAACGCGCTAGATCAGTATCATCGATACGAAGCAAAAAAGTTCCGCCATTTTTTTTGGCTTCAAGCCAATTAAAAACAGCGCTGCGGAGGTTGCCAACATGAAGTCTCCCTGTTGGGCTGGGAGCAATACGAACGAATTTAGACATAGTAAGGATATGTTTTAGATGACTTTGTTCCTTTTTGCACTCAAAAAAACATACAAAAAGCCCTAAAATCATTTTTTCTGATTAAGAAACTCAATGACCTTATTCCAGTTTTCAAGTGAGTACGTTTGATCAATAGACCCCACCTTTATCTCCAGAGATGACCCCTTTTGCAATGCGCTCAGTTGCTCTGCATTGAGGGGGATAAGCGTGCCATTCTCTTGAGGAAGAGTTGTAACCTTTAGCTCTGCCCCTTTGTCTATGATCATCACGCCCTCAGCACGAGGACCCAAATTAATAGGTTGATAAGAAGAAAGTGAAAGAAGAATTTGCGTTTTACCATACAACCAAACCCCGAGGGAGATGGGGTTTTTATCTGGAGCAAGCGCAAGCTTCGCATAAGAAAATCCGTCCACCATTTTTAAGCTCACAATCGACCACCCTGTTTTGCCAAGTGGCTCTGGCTCGCTTTCTGCTAATGGCTCATTAGGGAGTTCAGCCGGAAGTTCTTTTTTCCTACACGCATTAAAAAGAGCATACGCTTTGTCAAAACCATGCATCACAAAAGTAAATTGACCAACTTTCAGTTCTTCTTCTTTTGAGAGCACGTCCGGATCAACATGAATTCCGTCAACAAACAAAGGCTCAACCCCGCCGCCCTGTGGCGCTTTAAGGGCCAGGCTAGCTCCGACCAACGGTTCGTCATTCCCGAGGGTGCAAATATTTCCCTGTAACGCTCCCACCCACGGACCGATGACATAACGACCGGCCATGCTCGTCAAATCACTGAGTTCCTCACCCTTTTCTTCAATTTTTTTATCTTGCGATGTTTGAGCATAACTGGAGGACACGCTGCCCGTACCAACCAGAATCGCCCCCATCAAAACAATCATCATCCGAGCCACAGAACCAGCGCGCATGCTCATACCCTCCCTACAGGGTTGCAATCACAAACGTGTGCTCTGGCTCTATCGCCCACCGATTGGGCTGTTTTTCGCCGAGCGTGCAATCGACGTATTTGAGCGTAAAACGACGGCCACTGTCAATCAACTTTAGCGATCGTTGAGTCACGCGATACGCAACAGTCCAATGGGGCAATGGGTGACCCAATCCCACCAAGGCAACGCGATTTTTCGAGCTTTCCAAAGGAAAATGATACACGCCATCACCTTTTAGCGCACTGTCCAGAAAACGCCAAAAAACATCCTTGCGCACCACCTGGCCTTTTCGTGCCAGTTGGCGGTAAACCAAATCCAGACCGTATTGACGCTTCATGAAAACGCGTGCCACTGCAAGAAAGTCTTTTACGTGAGTATAGGTTGTGCCATCCCATAGCGCATCAGGCATCTTGTTACGCGTATCAAGATAACGCGCGAGCCGCCTAAACAGAACTGCACCTGACGCATCGGTAAATTCAATTTTTTGAGAAAGAGCTAAAAGCTTCATGGCGTTGATAATGGCATACAGCCCGCACAGGCCGTCCAGCTCGCCTTGCTGCCACGGATTTACATCATCAACCAGCATCACAACCTCTTAGTCACTCATACTAAGAAGCCACAAAAACCTAAAAAACGTCTTAAGCGGCGGCTTTAATCAGCCAAAAAAGCCAATAATCATTGATATTATTTTTTATCAGATTTTGGCGCAACTGCTGGTGCAGGCACATTCTCAGAAGAAGGAGCGGCCCCGTCTTTCAGTGAGGTGGGCTTTGCTGGCGCATCCGAAACGGGCACAGAATTGGCATCAAGCTGTTGTTGCTGTTCTTGTGCGATTGCTTCTGCAAGCGACATGCGGGGAGATTGATGGTTAGCGAGGATAGCGAGAATTAAAGAAGTCAGCATAAATCCACCTGCGAGAACTGCTGTTGTACGGGTTAAAATATTAGCTGTTCCGCGAATAGGCATCATACCCGCTGCGCTTGGACCAGACAAACCCGCGCCTTCAGAGCGCTGAAGCAACACGATAGCTACCAAAGCAACGGCCAAAATCAGATGAATAACGAGAACAATGTGCTGCATGGTTAAACAACCCTTCAAGAACAAAAACTTCTTGGCTGTTTACCGCACTCTGACGCCTGTTTCCAGCGAAAAAAATGATGCCAGGCGTATTCTTGTTATTCCCACACTGTGCAAAACCCTCTAAAGTGTCGGCATGAGACGCTTTTTTTCCTTTTTTCGCTTGTTTTTGGCAATCCTTTTGCTCGGCATTGGCCTGTCGGCATGCGGTTTTCAGCCGCTTTATGCGATTAAAAACAAGACTCCGGAACACCTTGCCGCTGTCAATATTCAAAGAATCGTCAATGAAGATGGACAAAAACTCCACCTTTTGCTGGAGGATCGGTTTTATAGTCTTCATCCGGCGATACACCCCGCACTGTGGGATATGAGTGTTGAGCTACACACCACAACGCAACAGCTCGGCCTTACTGAAAATGATAATGCCACCCGTATTCGCATGATTATAAAGGCTACCATCAACCTCAAAAAAACCGGTGATAGCAAGGCAACCTTTACCACGACAGAACGCAGTGTTGCCAGTTACAACGTGCTGGCTGACCAATATGCCACCTACGCTGCCGAACAGGACGCCACCGATCGCAATCTTCACCAGCTCGCTGAATTGATTGAAAATCGTGTTGCTTTGTATTTGACAAACCAAAACAATAGGACACAGCCATCAATGTCATCTCAGCCCTAACAACAGTATTTTAGGCGCGCCTCATGAAACCAAAATCTATTGATCGATTTCTTGATACTCCACCAAAAGAATTGAGGGGCGTATTGTTATACGGTCCTGACGAAGGTCAGGTTCGCGAACGCGCGCAGGAACTAGCACAAAAAATTGTCCCCGATATCCACGATCCCTTCAATGTAAGTGAGATTGTGTGCGCACGTGTAACGGAAGACCCTACCCGTTTGAGTGAAGAGATGAACGCACAAAGTTTGATGGGAGGCCGTCGATTGGTTCGCATTCGCGATGGCGCAGATTCACTTGCCTTGGCGGTTCAGGAATGGAGAAACCAAATCGGCGATGAAGATTCTTTTTTGATTATAGAGGCTGGTGAACTTGGCAAAAGTGCAAAGTTGCGAAAATTATTTGAAGAAGATGAACAACATCTGGCGGCACTTGCCTGTTATCCACTAGAAGGCGAGGAATTTTTAAGCTTCATCCGCCGTCTTTTTCAACAAGCCGATGTCAAGATCAGCAGTGAAGCATTGGCTCTCACCACGCATCTTATCGATAATGATCGCGCACTCGCCCGTAATGAGGTTGAGAAACTGATTTTATACGCCGGACCAGAACAACGCATCGAAGAAGACGATGTGATGGCCGCTTTGATGGATAGCGCAAGCCTTTCGCTCGACACACCCGTGTGGGCGGCCGCACAAGGCCAAACGGTTAACGTGGATAAGGCATTAGAAAGATTATATGCCGATGGACAGTCCTCGATCGCAATTTTGCGAGCCACACAAAGACATTTCCTGCGCCTTTACGAGGTCGTGAGCAGTAACGCACCACTGGATATCAGCATAAAAAAGCTTCAGCCCCCCGTTTTTTGGAAAGATACAACCCGCTTTCGCCAACAAGCACAACGCTGGCGCCGCGCAGAGATTGAAAGTGTTTTAACTCAGTTGGTCACCACTGAAGCCGAATGCAAAAAAACTGGCGCCCCTGATATGCTTTTATGTGCGCGTACGATGTTGCGTATTGCCCAAATAGCACGCGCACATTAACGCAAATACGTCGTCAAAGATGGTCTCATCATCATTGATTGGATGGAACAACATTAAGGTTCAATCTCCGGCGCATGGGCCCATGCCTCAATCATAGATTGATAGGCGGTACGCGCTTGGTCCACTGTAATGTTGGCCTTCTCAGCCCCCACTTTGCACATATAAGTGGAGGGGAAAATAGGAATCCGAATATAATCAGGATGACCAATATCAGCGACAGCCTGTAAGGCTTCACCAAGAGCAATGCTATATGGGTTTTCCTTAATATCTTTTGGCATAATGCTTTCTCCCTGTCTGAATAAAGGCAAGAAGAATGCCACCCAAATCGAAAATTTTTATCAACAATATCAATTAACTACAGCAGAGCCAGGCACTGCAAAATGCAAAAAATCAGCAGTTTTTGCATTTTGCAATGCAAGTCAGAATTGTTTGGGGTTATGGCATTAACCGTTTACGCTCAACCCATCTACATGACCAGATTGAAACCTCGTAAAGGAGCAGTAAAGGAAAAGCCAACATGCATTGCGAAATAGCGTCGGGTGGGGTTAAAATTGCAGCTACAATAAAAATAATGACAATTGCATAGCGACGTTTATCAACAAGTGCTTTTGATGTAATAAGTCCCACTTTGGCCAAAAGGGTAAGCAACACCGGCAATTGAAAAGCTATGCCAAACGCCAAAACAAGTTGCATTACAAGACTGAAATACTCACTGATCCGCGGGGTAGCCTCAATTGACACAGACCCAACGGTAGACGTTGTTTCAAAGCCAAGAAAAAATTGTACCAGCAACGGCATCACTGCATAATAAAGCAATGCCGCCCCCGCAAGAAAGAGCACAGGCGTTGCAATCATAAAAGGCAGGAAAGCACGTTTTTCGTTTTTATAAAGTGCCGGCGCCACAAACATCCATACCTGCACTGCGATGATGGGAAACGATAGAAAGAATGCAGCAAACGCTGCCACTTTTAGATAGGTAAAGAAAGCCTCACCCAGCCCGGTATAAATCAGGCTGCGATGTGCGGTTCCCATGGCATCTGCAAGCGGTTGAGCAAGAAAAGAAAAAATATTTTCTGAGTAGGTGTAGCAAATAATAAAAGCTACCATGAAAGCAACAATTGACCAAATCAAACGCCGCCGCAATTCGACCAAGTGATCCAACATTGACATTCCCTGCGCCCCCAACGGCTCGCGCGCGTGATGATCGTTATCATGAATAAAAGGAGGGGCAGAAAAATACTCGTCTTCAGCAATTGATTTTACTTCAGATAAAATTGAAGAGGTTTGATCGTTCGCGCTCATTTTCCGCCTCCCTTCTCGGGTAAGGGTTCGAACACGGGGGGCAGATCAGCTTTTTGAACATTCGTTACGGGTTTTAAGTTTGTACTTTTCGTTTCAGAGGGAGGACACAAAGGCTCAATCTGTGCAGCCTGTGCTTGTGCTTTACGCTGCACTTCGTCAATTTCTACTTCCTCGGCGATTTCATCAAAACTTACACGAAATTCATGGGCAATCAGACGCGCTTTACGCACCATTTTTCCGGCTGTGCGCATCAATCCCGGCAACTCTTTCGGCCCCAGAACAATTAGGGCCACCACGCCTGTGAGTGCAATTTCCTGCCAGCCGAAATCAAACATGGCCACTCCCTTAGAGCTGAAAGCCGCTTAGAGTGAAGAAGGCGGTCCGTCTTGCGACGACGGTTGCTTATTGGGTTTTTCGGGCGAGCTCTGTGCACTTGCCCCATCATCATCACGCAGCCCTTGTTTAAAGCTTTTTATGCCTTTGGCCACATCTTCCATAATATTGGGAAGACGCTTGGTGCCCCAAACAAAAATCACGATCGCGAGGATCACAAGCAGTTCACGAAAACCTATTCCCATGGAGAACCTCTTTCTGTTGCGTCATGCAACACACTAAACGAACGCTTCTTCCTTCGCTGCCGCATCATCATCTTCTTCTTCTTCAGCAGACTGCGCGGAAGGGACGAAATCCGGCAACTCTTCTTCAGTCTGATCCTCAAGTGCTGTTGGCAAATCATCCTGTTGATCCGGTTTGATCACGCCATACATCATACTGGCTTGAGTCTCTAAAAGACCTGCAGCACGCAGCTCTTCTACACCGGGCAGATCTTGCAGAGATACCAAACCGAAGTGATCAAGAAAAGCTGACGTTGTGACCCACGTTAGCGGACGGCCTGGGGTTTCTCGACGTTGGCCGGGTCGCACCCATCCCAACTGCATCAGATAATCCAACACGCCTTTGCTGGTAGCAACACCGCGAATAGTCTCGATCTCAGCGCGAGTGATGGGCTGATGATAAGCGATAACAGCCAGCGTTTCACTCACCGAACGGCTTAGTTTAACCGGCTTTGTGCTTTCAAGCCGCAGATAAACACCCAAATCAACTGCAGTACGCAATGACCATCGCCCTTGTGCATTAACCAATGTTAAGCCGCGGTTTTGATACATCTGCTGCAAGTCGCTTAAAATACCGGCCACATTTGCTCCATCCCCAATCGGGCCACGCTGCAAATGCTTTAAAATAGTTTCCTCATCCAAAGGCGTTTTGCTTGCAAACAATAAAGCCTCAACGACACGCAGACGTAACATTGCCGTTTCCTCTGCGTTCAGTGGAGGCGAGAAGTCAGAAATTTCTTCAACCAGCTCAATCTCTTCGTCAGTGCTGGGGTCAAATGAATCAGCATTCATTTCCTCAACACTTTCAGAGCTGTTTTCAGATGTATCGTTCTCTATGTTATGAAGGACTTCATTTTCAAGCGTCATAGGATTCTTTTTCCTCTTCTATAACACGATGTTGATCGTCACCATCGGCCGTCCGCACCTGCCGCACCCAAATGGGTGCAAATGTACGGTCTTGCCGTACTTCAAGCAGACCTTGTTTGGCCAACTCCAAACTCGCGATCAAGTTGGCAGCAATCGCTGAACGCCCCACTACGCCAGGCTGCAAACCCCGCGGCAAGAAGCTGGATATTGTTGTCCATTCCGGCAAGTTTTTTACAATATGGCGCAACCGCTCAATTGCCTCATCGATTGAATATAGTTCAAATGGAACGAATCGCAACGGCGCGGGTTTGTCGGTGCGTTTTTTTACATGAGCATAAGCGCTTAAAAGATCATAAATGGTTGCCGTAGGCTGGTGATTTACCACAACCTCCAACGCATCATCATCGCTTCCCCGCGCAAACACGTCATACCCCATTCGAGGCAATAGTAGTAATTGCGCTGCCGCCTTTTGAATCGCCTCAAGCCGCTGCATCTGCAGAGCAAGTGCGGCAGCCAGTTCTTCGCCCGACGGTTCTTCATCACTGGTACGCTCTTGCTTGGGAAGCAGCAGGCGTGATTTAAGATAGGCGAGCCATGCCGCCATTACGAGATAGTCAGCGGCCACTTCAAGGCGCAAAGAATGCATTTCTTCAATAAAAATTAGATATTGTTCTGCCAGCTTTAAAATAGAGATTTTTGTCAAATCAAGTTTTTGATCTTTGGCCAGATGAAGCAATAGATCGATAGGACCTTCAAACCCATCCAGCGACAAGACAAACAGCGCCTCGCCCTCTGAAGAAGGTGTGTCAGGGTTTACCGCTTCAATCGTGGCGGAAGAGCTCTCAGGCATCGTCATTCCTCATGCTTAGTATAAAGAAAGAGGAATTTCAATCTTTCCAAACCTATTTAATCAGCATACCACTGATACCGCACTGTTTATAAAGACGGTTTGCCCGATGGCGTGCCTCTCGAACATCTATTTTAGGCGTATTGCAGCGCTTGACATAATCTTGCATCGCGTGCAGGCGCGCTTTGGTGGCTGGGGACATGGCGGGACTATGCTCTGAAACTTTCCGTAACCTCTCCAAATCGTACCCATCCACAAGGGCAATATCGCTCCCGGCGACCAAAACAGCCTGCACACGGCTATCAGCTCTGGCTCCACACCGGCCTGAAGCAATCCCTTCTCCATGGCAGATCCAAGGACGGAAACCTGTTCCGCTGTATAACCAAACGATCGATCGCCAATGATCGCGTGCGCCCCAGGACGTCGCACATCGCGCACAGCAGCAAAAACCGTATGTATCCCCAATTGCGCCATCTGGCGGCCAATGCAATAACCGACCAATTCTGTTGCTTGAATTGCGCGAAGCTTATCGACCTCGTACATCCGCCCTAGCGCTTCAGCACTTGGATAAGTGTAAATGCCCGGCACATTTTTGAAACGCTGAACCCGTCCCCCCTCGCAATCTACACTAAATCGGGTGTCTTCCTTGGTTTGATCCTGTATTTGATGAACCCAACCTTTTATTTGGCGTGGATGGACCCCATTATCGCTGAAAAAATAACACCATAAGGCAGATTTTTGCGGAGAAAGGCTTTAGTGTTTGAGTCTAGTTTTGGTCCTTTGACGCGAACGATAACAGGTAAACATGCTGACATAATGAAAATATCCATGGTCACAATAAAAAACGGCGAATGATAAGGATTGAGGGCAGCCTTATCAATTTTTAAGACTCAGCGGTAGACATTTCAAACGCCCGTTTTATGCGCTAAAAGCGGTAAATCATCCATGTTGCTAGCAAGCGAGGTGACCAGGCTCTCAAATTCACGAAGCGTGTCGGCAGGATCATAAAAAGGTTGGGGAACCAATCTTTTTTTGGCCATACGCCAGCGCAGTTGTGTGATGAGAGGAAAGGAGGGAAGTGCTGCAGCAATGGCACGCATTTCCTCAATATCTGCACGACAATATAATGCAAGATCGCATCCCCCGCGCAAAACATTGCGCGCGCGGGTGGGCATGTCACCGGTCAGCGCCTGCATACCGATATCATCGCTCATAAGCAGCCCCTGAAAGCCCATATGTTTACGAATAATCTGACGTGTTACTTTACGCGAAAGAGAGGCGCACCGCTTGGCATCAAGTGCCGAATACAGCACATGCGCACTCATCGCAAAGGGGATATGTTTAAGATGTGCAAAAGGAACAAAATCCGTATTTTGCAATTCTTCAAGCGAGGTGGTAACCACCGGAAGCATTTTATGACTGTCTGCCTGAGCACGACCGTGTCCCGGAATATGCTTCATTACCGGAAAAACACCTGCGGCCATTAATCCCTGACTATAGGCATGCGCCAATACTTTAACCGTGTGAGGTGACGATGAATACGCGCGGTCCCCAATAATGCCATCTGCGCCCTCAACATACAGATCGCAAACGGGGCTGCATAATACATTAATCCCCACCGCCCGCGCCATATGCCCCATGCGCAATCCATGGAGGTAGGCAACGCGCAAGCCCTTTTCAGGATTGCGATCATACACCCACCCCACTTTGCGCGCGGAAGGAAACATGCGCCATTGCAAGGCATCAAGCCGGGCAATACGCCCGCCTTCTTGATCGACCAGAATGGGTGCATCAGCAACACGCACACAGGCACGAAACTCGGCAGTAAGCTCAGCGAGTTGCAGGGGATGACGAATATTGCGATCAAAAAGAATCAGGCCAAAAGGTCTCACCTGTTTAAATAAATCCCGTTCTTGCGGGGTAAGTTTTTCTCCCGCACAACCGAAGATAACAGGTGAGACTGAAGGCATTATCGGCTTACCACCATACAGCTCTGACCCGACGCAGTAAGTGATGCACAAACCTTTTTGGCATCAGATTCATTGAGCGGACCAGCGCGCATACGCCAAAAAACGCCACGACTTCCCAAGTCGGCTTTTTGAACAGAACTGCCCAACGAACCAAGCTGTGATGCATATTTGCCTTTGAGTTTTGATAATTCAGCATGCGCAGCATCTTCTGTGCGTACCGCCCCTAACTGCACCATCTTCATGCCTGTGCTTGATGATGACACGGCCGGTGCCGATGTTGTCGAAGCAGATTTTGCGGGGGCGGGTTTTACAGCAGAAGACTTTACAGAAGTGTTGCTGGAGGGAACAGCTGCGCTTGCACCAGCCTTTAAGGTTGCATTCGATACCGATTTTGCAGCAGATTCTGCACTCTTTTGCGCAGTAACAGGTGATGGTACGGATTCAGAAACTTTTGTGGGCATCGCTTCATCTTCCTGAGTTGAAGCCGCAGGAGCCTCATCCTCAACAGATTCGCCGGTTCCTTCATCATTCATCGCCAGAGACTGATCATTTTGATGCTGATTGCCTTCATCCGCAGGGGGCGCAACAGATGTAGAAGCGTTGCTTTGAACAGACGCAGAAGAAGATGTGTCCAGTTGCTCAAGCGCCTGAGCTGCCGCATCACTGTTCTGACGACGCGCAATGTGCATCTGGCGAATTTCCTCAGCGGTCAGGGCCGGGTGTCCGTCCATACGACGCGGCGCGGGCAAGTCGGCGTTATCGTTATGGGCATCAAGAATCGGTTGCTCTGGTTCGGGGATAAGTTGCTCAATTTGCCCAGAGTGTGCAGGCTGATTTTGCTGTGCATCAAACACTGTAGAATCCCGGTTAGCTACTGCCATACCGCCCGCATCTTCTGGTTTTTTACGAAAGACATCTGTTTCGGCAGCGACAACGGGTACGCTTGCAGAATCTACAGGCTGTTTAGTTGAACTAAACAAGATGACAGCCAAAGCGATAACAGAAACGAATGCCAAGGCCATTGCACTCAAACGAATCATCCGCGAGGACTGACGCCCCGACGAATGGGCAGAAGTTGAGCGCAACGGATCAACGGCATATCCCCCCATCGAATTTAGGGGGTCGGGTGGCATAATCGTGGTCATGAACGCATCTCCTTCACTGCTTCGATACCGAGAACTTTTAACCCTGATGCAATCGTTGTCGCCACAGCCTTCACCATTGCAAGGCGCGCCAATGATACCGCGGGCGCGTCCTCACGAATAAACCGTAGCGTTGTACACTCACTCCCTTTGTTCCACAGCGCGTGAAATGTCGCAGCAACATCTTGCAGATAATAAACAATCCGGTGGGGTTCTTGGGCTTGAGCGGCTTGCTCGATCAATCTTCCCCATCCGGCAATTTTGCGGATAAGACGAAGCTCATCGTCATCGTTTAAAAGGCTGGTATCAGCCGATTCAAGGTGAGATAAGTCAAAATCGCTTTCTTTGGCTTGGCGCATGACAGAGTAACAACGTGCATGCGCATATTGAACATAGAAAACCGGATTTTCTTTTGATTGCTCAACCACTTTAGCAAAATCGAAATCGATCACTTGATCGGGGCTGCGAGAAAGCATGACAAACCGCATGACATCCCCGCCTACCCGTTCAACAATATCATTAAGGGTGACAAAAGTGCCTGCCCTCTTACTCATGCGTACAGGCTTGCCATTATCAAGCGTATTGACCATGGCTACCATTTTAACGCTAAACTGGGCCTTGCGATCCGTTACGGCGGCTACAGCGGCAAGAATAGATTTTACCCATCCGGAATGATCAGCCCCCACCACAGTAATCATGATTGGACCTGAGCGCTTGAATTTATCAAGGTGGTAAGCAATATCCGGCAATCGGTAAGCATATCCGCCATCAGCCTTAACCAACACACGATCAATGTCATCACCAAACTCGGTCGCACGAAAAAGTGTCTGTTCTTTTGGTTCCCAATCTTCTGGGGCTGCTTTCCCTTTTGGCGGCTCAAGCACACCGCGGTATACTAAGCCTTGCTCGGTCATCATGTGCAAACACGCTTCAACTGCGCCACTTTCACGCAGCTTCTTTTCGGATGTGAAAACATCCATCGCGACATGCAGATCAGCCAAATCCTGTTTTATTTTATCAAGCAGAAAATTCATCGCAAAGTCTTTGATTGCAGCCGTACGTTCGGCCTCATCAGCGCTCAACCAACGATCACCGTCACGCGCGACCAAGGATTGTGCTACATCTTTTAAGTATTCTCCGGGATAAAGACCTGCCGGAATCTCGCCAATATCCTGCCCCAGAGCCTCGCGATACCGCAGAAAAGTCGAGCGCGCTAAAACATCAATCTGATTTCCGGCATCATTGATGTAATATTCACGCGTAACCTTGTATCCAACTTTAGATAAAAGATTCGCCAACGCATCGCCAAGACATGTGCCACGGGCATGCGCTGTGTGCATTGGCCCGGTGGGGTTGGCAGAGCAATATTCAATATTAACGCCAATATTTCCGCCCAGATTACTTTCGCCGTAAGAAAGTCCGGCATTAAGAATTTTAGCAATCTGCGCTTGCCAGAAGGCGGGTTTCATTGTCACATTAATGAAGCCCGGCCCGGCCACGTCAGCTTTCAGAATGTCGTCGTGGCGCGCCAGAAAAGGAATGATCTTTTCTGCCACCACGCGCGGGGCCATGCTTTGCGATTTAGCAATCATCATGGCAACGGGGGTCGTCCAATTGCCATGATTTTCGTCGCGCGGCAACTCGATCACGGGTGAACATTCCGGATAGCCTGCCTGCGCGATAGCCTGCTTTACGAGCGCTGTAAAACCATGAAAAACATTTGAATCGACAATCATTTTTCCCTCCCTTACGGGATATAGCAGAGAAAAATGCCTCCGAGAAAAGATTTTTTCGCTCATAAAACAAAAAAGCGCAGAGCGGTAACACGCAATCCTAAGCTTTCTAAACAAATGCTAACCAATATAGGAAATGGTATATTTTTGCATTCCCTGTCTTTTTGAAGCGGGGAGAAGAATTACATCTTGTATTGCTTTTCCCATCAACCTTGCTCCCAACTCTGATTCAGGCGTAACCACATTAACAAAAACTCCATCGACAATAATTTTTTTACATGAACAAACAGGTGCTATTAAGAAATAACAGGCTTCCTCACGCCACTTTTCATCATTATTAAACAAGGAAACCAAGGTTCCCATGCGCACGCTTTCTTGCTCTGGCGACATAAAATACTGGTCAGTCATAACATTTTCTATTAGCTTCAATTCTAACAGTGCTATGTTTAAACTAGCTTCACAAAAACGATATCCTAAATCTTTTTTAGCTTTGGGCGCATTTTCATTCCAAGCTACAATCTTTTGACCCCAATGATTTTTGTCCCTCTCAGCTGTAGCGACCAACTTCAAAAAAAGAAACATTTTCAAATGATTATTGATTCTTAGCACAATATGTCCTCCTGGGATGTAAATAAGACTTATCCATGCACACACGACTTACAAAAATTGGCCGTATTTGCACAATAAATTTAAATCATTTTTGGCATTATGCCCTTAAGAACGCGCACCCTAAAAGATTTAAGCCCCAAAATGCAACTCGTTTTTCCATCCCCAAATGAAAAGTTTAGCACAAACCCTGCTCGGCTTCTTTTAATGCTATGCGCTGATCCATTGCGGCCCGCTCGCTGGCAGATAGTCGCATCGATTCGGATTTCAATTGACCACACGCGGCAAGAATATCACGACCGCGGGGACGCCGAACGGGGCTGGCGTAACCGGCATCATTAATGATCGCACCAAAGGCTTCAATACGATTCCAGCTCGAGCATTCAAATGGCGAGCCTGGCCATGGATTGAAGGGAATAAGATTGACCTTGGCTGGCAATCCATGAAGCAATTTGACCAGCGCGCGCGCATCAGCATCACTGTCATTAACATCTTTCAACATCACATATTCAAAAGTTATGCGCCGTGTATTGCCTGCTGATGGGTAATCACGGCATGCTTGCATCAGTTCTTTGATTGGATATTTACGATTAATGGGCACGATTTTGCTACGCACCTCATCCGTCACAGCGTGAAGGCTGATGGCCAGATTAACCCCTAAATCAGCCCCGCATTGTTTAATTAAAGGCACAACACCAGAGGTTGAGAGCGTTATTTTTCGTTTTGAAATAGCAATACCTTCACCATCCATAACAATTTTCAAGGCTTTGGCTACGTTTTCGTAATTATAGAGCGGTTCACCCATTCCCATCATCACGATGTTGGAAACCATACGATTTTCGATGGGCTTATTCCATTCGTCCAACACATCCCGCGCAAGCATTAATTGCCCCACAATTTCATTCGCACCCAGATTGCGGACCAGCATTTGCGTACCCGTATGGCAAAACCGACAGGTCAGCGTACAACCCACTTGTGAAGAGACGCACAAGGTTCCACGATCTTCTTCAGGGATGTGTACTGTCTCAATCATGTTGCCATCAGGCCATTTGAGCAACCATTTGCGCGTCCCGTCTTCCGAGAGTTGGGCTGTTTGCACAATGGGACGATCGACAACAAAATGCTCGGCCATTTTTTCACGTACGGGCTTTGCAAGATTCGTCATTTGAGAAAAATCTGTGATCCCGCGATGATAAATCCAGTGCCACACCTGCTTTGCCCGAAATGATTCGAGGCCAATTTCCTTAAACAACGCAATAAGCTCGGCGCGATCAAGGCCCACCAAGCCTCTTTTACCGTCGGGCAAAAGTGTCGGGGTGGCAAAAGCTCGCGCGTGATAGTCGGCGCCCATAACGTGCTCCTGATGGAAGAGTAATCTATCCCTTTCTTTACACAAAAAGAGAGGCCTTTGTCACGCTTTTCTCACAAGCACCGCTTGGAAGAAAAATTATGAAAGAGATTTTAAGGTGCGCCGCAAGCTTTGTTGATCGCGGCCATTGCTGCCGATGAACCAGAAAGTGAGTACGTATCGGTAGTTTTTGTTCCCCGTGACGACACACCTTCAATGGTCATTTTGCTACCCCCTCGAATCGCGGCCGCAATCGCTCGATCTGTTTCTTCATCCCGCGCCCAAGCACTATCGCCTTGCGTTACAAGGGGAAAGCTTTGATTACCAATGGTCAATTTGGCCTCGCTATTCGGTTTAAATGTATAGCCTGCTATCACGCTAAAAACGCCGTATGTTTTTTCTTTGGTACGATGGGTAACTTGGGCATAAACATCGCCGCGGCGCAAACCTGCTGGCAAACTTTTATCAGGTTTAGCTGCAACAAAGCAAACTTTGCTATCTGCATCGGAATAAAGATACGCGCTCCAGTCTTTGAAAGCGCCAAGATTTTTTACATCATCCGCAGCATGAGCCGCAGAAAAAGGAGCACAAAAAAAAGCAGACATCCCCAAAGCTGCAAGACCCATCATCCGAAAACCAATACGCATTTTGCCCTCCATCCGGTTCATTGCTTCTTTTCTCTGATTAATGAACCTAGAGCAAGGATACTTTTGCCGCAACCCATAGATCGGATCAGACGGGAGAAAATCAGTCCACTTCTTAAGTGCGTATCCGCAGATCATACGGGACTAATGAAAGATTGTGAGGGCCTGATCAGACAACCTCAATCGCCCCCAGCAACCGTTCAGCAGCTGCTGCAGCATCTTTTTTGCTGCGCGCATGGATAAAGGCAAGGGGTGCATCGGTTGACGCCCCAAGATCACAAACATGCGAAAGACCCACAGCATGATCGATTTTTTGTCCCTGACTGGTTCGCCCCCCTCCCAGCGCCACAATGGCCATGCCAATCTCATAAACATTCATTTTATGCACCGTTTTATCGTTCTTTTTAGCAAAAAGCGGCTGGATGATCGGCGCTGCGGGAAGATAGCTTTCCGCATTTTCAAGAAAATCCGTTGGCCCTGCTTGCGCAGCCACCATCTGGGAGAATTTTTCTGCCGCGTGGCCATTTTCTAATTGGACACGACATTTTTTCAACGCTTCATCACGTTGAGTGTAGAGACCAGACAAAAGAAGCATATCGCTGGCCAAATCAAGTGTGATCGATTCTAAGCGCTTGTTTTTGGCTTTGCCCGTTCGCAACCATTCAACACATTCGAAGACCTCCAGCGCATTACCGGCTGTATCCCCCAACACTTGATTCATGTCGGTCAAGCGACACGTCATTTTAAGCCCAGCCCCCCGCCCAACAGATTCCAAGCTATTAGCGAGCGCTTGCGATTCAAGCGGATCTTTAATAAATGCTCCAGACCCGAATTTTACATCCATAACCAGCCCCTCAAGACCAGCCGCAATTTTTTTGGAGAGAATGGATGCTGTAATAAGATCAAGAGATTCGACCGTCGCCGTAACGTCACGTACTGCATACATACGACGGTCGGCGGGCGCCAATTCGCTGGACTGGCCAATAATCGCACACCCCAATGTACTGACAATTTCCTGAAAACGCTCTTTGCCTGGCTGCACACGATATCCAGGAATACTTTCAAGCTTGTCCCATGTACCCCCCGTGTGCCCTAACCCGCGTCCGGCAATCATCGGCACGTACACACCGCATGAAGCCAGCAATGGAGCTAAAATTAAACTTGTCTTATCCCCTACCCCACCGGTTGAGTGCTTATCAATCACCGGCCCATTGACCGACCACTGCAACATTGACCCTGAATGTGCCATGGCGTTGGTTAGAGCAACACGCTCGGCTAAATTTAAACCGCGCCAAAGAACGGCCATACAGAAAGCTGAAATTTGCGCCACATTCACGCGCCCGGTACTGACTCCTTTAACAAAGTCCTCAATGTGCTGCGGCGAGAGTATTTTTCCATCTCTCTTGAGGCGAATCAGTTCCTGCGGTAAAAGTATCACGAAAACCCTCCAAATCATCGAGCAATTGACTGCATCCCAAGCGAAAATGCTGCGATTCTACCCAACCCAACCCCATTCGGCTTTCAATCAGGTTTACAAACTGTCTGGCATCCTCGATACACTGCAATCCCCCGGAAATCTTAATCCCAATTTGCTTACCAACAGATTGACTGGCCGAGCAAAAAACTTCTAAAGATTCTTTCGCGTGTGGCCGCTCCCTTTTGCTGGTTGCAGCAACAATAAAATCAGCCCCCACATCAATCGAGCGATCACAGAGTTCGCGCAAAATTCTTAACGAGGGCGCCATGGTGGCATCAATCACGACTTTCATGGTCTTATCGCACCATAACGAGCGAATTTCAGATAATTGGGCCAAAAGTGAACGGGCGTCATGCTTTTCATAGGCTTTCCATGAGACCAAGACTTCAAGCTCGTCAGCAGCGTCAGGCAATTCAGGCAGCTCACCTGCCTCGGGAAGTGTGTAAAAAGCACTGATTTTTGGTGAATTTCGCTGGGTTAACACGGATCGGGCTGCTTCCACCTTCTCCCAAGGTAAACAAATCGCCGCAACCTGCCGTTTTGCCCCATGCGCACAAACAGCAGAAACTTCTTCGTCTGAGCAGGGAAGCCCAAGCCGCGTAAGATCGATGAGCGATATCAATCGCTTGTAAAACGGGTGTGCTGCGTGAAGGTGATATTTGGCCATAATGCCCTCCCGTGGGTTTAGAGATTTTAATTTTAACAGTTTACAAAAACTGACGGGAAAGGCTCCTTCTGCGTGAACCCTGTACAATCCCCCGCTCTAGGAAGAGTAGGCCGGTTTTTCTATTAATCCAGCGTCAAAATCAAATTTTTCTGCACAAAGAGACAAAATGCCCTGATTTCCTACAGGTAAAAAACTCGTTTTTGACCAAACAATCTGTTATCAGCATAGAAGCTTACAAAACTTTCTTATTGATCAGGTCACTTAACATGTCTCAACGCCTCCGCTCTTTTTTTTCACATCGCCTTGTTCGCATTGCGCTTTTAGTCGGAATCTGGGTGGGTATTTTTGTTATTTCAGTCCTCGCGTGGTATGGCAGCGAGCTTCCCGGGATTATTGATACGGCGTCGATTTCCCGACAGCCGTCTGTGACGGTGCTGGCTGAAGATGGTTCACTGATTGCGCGGTATGGTGAAATTACCGGCACAATGGTTAAGCTTGAAGACCTTCCCCCTCATCTTGTTCATGCCGTGCTGGCGGTAGAGGATCGGCGTTTTTATTATCACTTTGGTATTGATCCCATCGGTTTGATTCGAGCAATAACCATTAATTTAGTGTCAGGACGCGCAGTGCAGGGTGGCTCTACGATTACCCAGCAATTAGCGAAAAACCTTTTTCTTACACCTGAGAAAAGCCTGAAACGCAAAATTCAAGAAGCCATGCTCGCAATCTGGCTTGAGGCAAAATTTACGAAAGATGAAATTCTAACATCATACCTCAACCGCGTGTACTTGGGCGGTGGTGCGTATGGTGTCGATGCTGCAGCTAAAGTTTATTACAACAAAGGCGCAAGCCAGTTAACCTTGCGCGAATCCGCAACCATCGCCGGACTGTTGAAAGCCCCCACCCGCTACTCTCCTGCCAACAATCCCGGTCTTGCCGCCGAGCGCGCGAAGACCGTTATTCAAGCGATGATTGATGCAGGCTTTTTGAAAGAAGATGAAGCACAGTCACTTAAGGATACAGTTTTGCCTCCACGGCGCACCGCAGGGGGCATGAACAGCTATGGCCGTTACTTTGCCGACTGGGTTATGGATCAGGTGACCGATTATATTGGCCCGGATCATGGTGATATTATTATTCAAACCACGTTGCGTTCTTCTTTCCAAAAAGCGGCTGAATCCGCCATCAACAACGGCGTTCGAGATGGCGCAGCAAAACACGTCACACAAGGTGCAGCAATTATTCTTTCGCCCGATGGAGCCATTCGTGCCATGGTGGGAGGAAAAGACTGGAACAGCAGCCAATTCAATCGAGCGGTACAAGCCAAACGCCAACCAGGTTCATCATTCAAACCCGTTATCTACTTGAGCGCAATTGAAAATGCCGGATTTACGCCAGAAACACTGGTAGAAGATGCGCCCATTTCAATTGGTAATTATGCCCCTGACAATTACACCACTCAGTATGAAGGCTGGGTGCCCATGCGCGAGGCTCTGGCAAAATCATTGAACACCGTCGCCGTGCGTTTGCTGCACGAAACAGGCATCCCTGCCACGCAAGCCGTTGCCAAAAAACTTGGCCTCCCCACTCCCAAAAATGCCGGGCTTTCCTATGCATTGGGAACCTCTGAAGTAACTCTGCTGCAATTGACCAGTGCTTACGCCAGCTTTGCAAACGGAGGAATGGCAGTTGAACCGTATGGCATCATCATGATTCGGGCAGAAAATGGCCGTCTGCTTTGGAAAAGACAAACCTCAGGCTTAGGTCAGGTTGCCCCCCCTCAAGCAGTAGCTATGTTGGTCGACATGATGAAAGGTGTGGTCAATTATGGAACGGGAACAGCCGCAGCCCTGCCCGGCTATGTTGTAGCGGGAAAAACCGGGACCAGCCAATCCTTTCGCGATGCATGGTTTATGGGGTTTACAGCTGATTACATCGCGGGCGTCTGGATGGGAAATGATGATAACTCCCCCATGAAAAAGGTGACGGGCGGCAGCCTACCCGCCCATGCGTGGAAAAATATGATGCAAGTGGTCGAATCTTCTCAACCCGCGCGCCCCCTTGCCACAGATTCAATTACGTGGAACGTAAGCGAAAGCAGCCGCACAAAAATGGATGAAGGTATCAACCCCCTTGTGGAAGCCGGACTTATGCCCGCAGATGAATCATATCAGGATGAAATGAATCCCACCACCCCTGCCAACCAAAACGAAGAAACGAACAATGCTGCTGTTTCTGACACTCTAAATACCCCTGATGTATTGCCTGAACCGTCAGCAGATCATGAAAATCCCGACTCTTCACTCGACAACGTTCAGCGTCCAACCAACGATCAAAGCTTTGATGGCGTGATCAATGGTCTTGTGGGGGACAATACAGACCAAAATTAATGCTTTTCAGCACTTTAAATAAGTCATCCTTACGACCTTTTTAACCCTATCGTCTGATACTGTTAAAGGACACATAGCAAATCCTTGCCAATGTGTTAATATTCCTGACCAAATGATGCGCGACGACGGTATTGAACTTTCAGCTCTTTCAGATCCACTTCCCACTGTTCGGTTGTTGGAAGGGCAGGAACTTGATCAATTTCGTGCTTCAGTTGATGCCTACGCCCACACGCTGCTTAAAGCTGGCGTGCAGTTCGGTAATCCACCCTTTGTCTTACCGGACCACCTCACCCCGGAAAGTGTTGCCGGAGCCTTAACTTATACATTTTATAAAATGGGCCAAACGAGCGGCCCGCTTTTATCGCTTACATGGCGATTGATCAGCGCCTTTGCCCAACCAATACAAGACCTTAAAGAAATACGTGAGGCTGGAGAGCAGATTGCCATCGCCTTCGATCAAGGTGTGGGGGATAATCCGCATAACAGCTATCATACCGCCCAGCACGCCTTTGAAACAATGATGTGCGCACACACACTGGCCCTGCTGGAACGCCGCCTTGACCATGCGCTTTTTCCTGAAGCACGATTGCTGTTAATGTTGTCTGCCCTGATTCAACAATGGCACCACCCCGGCACACGCAACATGGATGAACACTTTCAGATAGAAAAACATATTCTGACCATGTCAGATCCTTATCTGAAAAATCTCACTCCGGTGCAGCGCAGCCAATTAGAATTAATTCTACTTGGCAGTGATATATCAGGGCCACATAATTTTACCCGCGCACTGTCTCAATGGTATCGATCTGAAAAAAAAGGCCCTGCACCGATATTGCCCGCGGGAATGGAAGCGATCGAAAAACTAAGTGACCCAGAGCATGCTCTGACAGTTAATCTTGCTAGCATGCTTTGCGATGCTGAAGCATTGCCGCTGTTTGGCTTAACAACCGATTACGCTGCCCTTAAAAGTCGAGCGCTGCAGGACGAGTGGGCACGCCCCATCGGGCAAAAAGACTTTATCGCCCAAATGCATCATGTTCTGGGGCGCGCGCGTCGCCCCTCAGATGTGCGTGCACCACTTTCATTCGAGAAGCAGGGATTTTACATAGGCTTTCATTCTATTCCCGGACAATTTTTTAATCCGAATTTGGTCGACATTGTTCTGGGACATGCCGAGCTTTTGAAGGAAATGGGGGAAGATACCCAAGAAACAGCATCAGCAGATGGTATTACAAACTCTATCGATCTTTCTGTTTTTAGTGAGGTTAAGGAAGAAGCGACCGCACTTGGTAAGGCAGCAGAAAAATCAGAATCAACCATTACCGACGAATCAATTCTTGCACTCAAAGACACACTGGAACAATCAGGCTATTTTGATGATCCACCTTTTACGATGAAAACGCGTAGCCTGGAAAAAATAATGCCCGGCATCTCGTCAGAGTTTGCCTCTCGCCTAACACTTGTCGAACAGTGTGTCGAAACGATTATTCGCCTCCACAATGTCACAGGCCCGCTTATCTCTGCCGTTACAACATATTTGCTCGAGGCCATCACAATTGATCCCGAACACGCTGTTGCCCAAGCGGCAATAAATATTGCAAAACAAATTGACGAAGGCGTCGGCAGTGGCACGCTGGACGACCTTCCCCATAACGACCGTAACCCATATCACAATCGCCATCATATTCTCGATCTCGTGCTGATTACCGATTTTCTGGGAATTAGAGCGACATCGCGCAAGGCAACAGCATCCAGCCCGCTTGCACGCGGACTAATTTTGCTCGGTGCCCTGATTTGCCATTGGCATCATACTGGTAAAGGCAATAGGGTTGACGGAGAATATAAAATCTTCCATCTGCAGAATCGTGCGCTGCTTGCTGCTGAACCGTTTTTGCAAGATCTCTCTAAAGAGTTGCGCCAATCGCTTGAAATCATCGTTCGTACAACCGATGCACGCGACCCCTATGCCTTCTCGCGTCAAGCGTATAGTTATCATGTCGGATTAGGCTCACGGCCCGATGTGCCTGCAGGATGTGAATCATTGGTCCGATTGCTTGGTGATCCTGCTTTGTGCACGCTATGCACGCGGCTCAACGATGCGATTTATGTTCCATTTGTCGGTCTTGGCAACGCGTATTCTGCACGCAGCCTCGTTCAATTGGGGCGAGAAACTGGCCTCGCGATAGACTTTAATTTTGTCCGTCAAAATTTGATCGCACCGCTCTTATCCCGCCCGCTTTATCGGGGTGAGCAACCACCGACAGCTATTCGGCTTGGTCGAACCCATGTTGCAAGCTTCACATCTGCCGAAGCACAAGCGCTTTTCAACCCAACACTTCACGCTTTGCTTTTACATCAAAACAAACATCAAACCATTACTTAAAAGCTAGCGCAAATCCCGAAAAGATGGGCGCGTAGAGACCATCTTTGACGACGTATTTGCGTCAAAAGAATAAAACAGAGCGCGTCTTGGAGATGCGCTCAAGTTTAAATCCCGAAAAGATGGGCTCGTAGAGACCATCTTTGACGACGTATTTGCGTCAAAAGAATAAAACGAGCGCGGCTGACTTTAGGTGATGCGCCCTAGTGAACCTGAATGGGTGGACTATACAACGGGTGCTTTGGTTTTACATCAGCAACAGGCAGACTTCCAACGGCATTACACAACTTTTGCGTGGCTTGAACAGCAGAGTTTTGGTATAGAGCGTGCATCAAGCCTCTAGTCAACAATTGATTGGAAGGACCAGCATCTAAACACTGGTGCGGGGCAACTTCCTGCAGCCAATTTATGATAGTAAGAGCAGCACCCATTGTAACAGTAAGCGCATATTCTTCTGGAGTTGTGTGATTTTTTATCATCAAATCATCAGGAACTGCGATGGGCATGACAAAAGGAACATCCCTAAACAATGCCCCTATGAAAATGGGGCGCGAAGGGTCTTCAGCTCTTGTGCGGAAAGCCAGAAATTTCAGCATTTGATAGACTGCTCCGCATAAAAAACTACTTTTATCATCCACCGCTTCAGCCAATTGGAGGAAATTACGATGAATTAAATCAGCGACCTGATGATGTTGCCCATTTTTAAAGAGTAAACAATGATTTCCGTTATAAGTTTCATCCATAATCGTTATAACTTGATTTGTATGCATTTCATACAGGTCTCTCGCTATTTTTTTACCGCCTTCTATTTTAAAAAGCTCAGTAGATACGTTTGAACGATCGCGGCTGATTGACTCCATAATTTCATTAAAAATACCCCCCAAAAACGTTTTCACCTCAGCCACTTTGTCATGATGAAATCTATGTATTCTCCCTTGAACATCATTAACTTCTAGCATACGATCTATTTCTCTATTTCTCGGAAGGGTCTTTGTTTCATTGTAGTGTACTTCTGCCTGCGCCATCATCTGCCACATCGTTTGCTGCCGAATGTGATGAGAAAGCATAGAATGACAAGAATCGCCAACATGCTGATTCAGTAAGGCTTTCATTGAAACATCACAGCACAAACAAAAATAAAAAGCAGTCATCATGTCAGACCAATAACCGCACATGCCACCTCTAAACTGTTCGGAAGTCGGCGTGTGTCGACGCAATGATTCGAGTTTATCAAACGTTGCACCGTCGAAAGAAGCTGGGATTGCTATCATTTTTTAAACTTTCAGTTAGAAACTATGCATTTAGACCTAAAATAGGTCCTATCTATCAAAGTGTGTGCCTTATTGCAATCAAAACTAACTTTTGAAAATATAACTGTCTTTAAAAAGCCATTTTTAAGCTTTTTTCTCATGCTATCTCATACCCACAATGCAATAATCTGTACTTATTAACTATTTCTGCCTATAAAGGGAAGTAAAGCTGGTTTAAGAGGTAAAAATGCTAAGCACACACGACCACCGCGGATGTATTTTAGCCGCCGTTGCCATTGCGCAAGAGCTGTGTCATCGCCGAAATCAGCGTTTAACCCCCCTTCGTGAAGAAGTTTTGACGTCTTTATGGCAATCCCACTGCGCGCGGGGCGCATATGATATTCTTGAAGATTTAAATGCGCATGATGTCGATACAAAAAAACGCAAACTTGCGCCGCTTTCGGTCTATCGCGCACTTGAGTTTTTGGTCGAGCAGGGACTTGCCCATCGGGTTGAGAGCTTAAATGCATATATCGGCTGTCCACACCCACATGAGCACCATGCTTTACAGTTTCTCGTTTGCGAAAAGTGTAAATTGGTGACAGAAATTTCTGATCAAACGATCAGCCGTGCATTATCTTCTGCAGCCCGCAGCCATAATTTTACTTTACACAAAAGTGTGGTTGAGGTGGTCGGCCTCTGTGATAACTGCACAAATTCTGAGTTGCACGCTCAGGCGGTTCAACGGCGTTAATCAGCCTTGAGAGCGCATCTCCCAAAGATTGACGCACTCTGCTCAATTCTTTTGACGCAAATACGCCGTCAAAGATGCTCTCTTTCAATCCCATCTTTTCGGGATTTGCTCTAAATTTGCTCAGGGGTTGATCGCGTTTTAATAACGCTTGCGCCAAATGGGCTTGCCGAAGTTGATATCCGTTGGGTCGCTCGTGTAAGCAACAGTGCCTCCCAAGAGGCCGCCAACAGCCAATCCGGCCACGGGGCTGACGCTGGTTGCAACCGCAGTTAAAGCACCTAAACCAGCACCAAATCCCGCGCCTGAAATCATGCGATCTGTCGGGTCCATTCCACAACCCGATAATACGCTCAAAGCCAACACTGCAACCGTAATTTTTTTCATCTTCATTTACCCCTCTTTACTCTGGACAGCACTTTATAGCGTTAAATCCACCGCAAACGCAATAACGTATAGATTGATGCACAAAAAGCGATCATCGTTGCACCATAAAGCCAACCATCAACCATGGGGACCGACACATGCAGCGGTAAATAATGCTGAGCAACATAAGCTGCATATGATTCACTTAAATCGCCTTCCCCCATTAATTTTTTAACATGCCAATGAAGGGCCGTAAGCGGGCAATAGCCATAACCATAGACAACACCCATCCCAAACCAGCTAAAGAACGTCAAAAGCAAGCTATAAAATCCAAGCAAGCGTGTACGTACCCAAGTCCACCCCACTAAGTTGACAGAAAAAATGATGGTATGCACGGCATGCAACATCGCATTCGCAATCATCAGCAACATGGCATCACTCAGCATAAATGTCAGCCTTATTCAGAAAGCGTAAATCGCTCTGCCACAACCTTCCAGATTCGATGCTGCACGTCTTCGGGCGAACCACTGGCATCGATCAGCACACAGCGCTCTGGCTCATCTTTTACCAACTGCAAATAACCCTCGCGCACACGTTGATGGTAGGCTAAGCCTTTACGGTCGAATCTCAACGTATCAATGGCTTCATTTTCAGAAGACATTGAGCGAACCTTCGAGCGCGAAAGCCCTTCAACCGGATCCATGTCCAGAATAAGCGTTAGTTCTGGAGAAAAATCGCCAATTGTCAGCTTTCGGATCGTTTGGTAGGTATCTAAATCGACATGCCCGGAGCAGAGCTGATGAACATAGCTACTATCCGAAAAACGGTCACAAACCACCCACTTACCCTCCTCCAATGCCGGACGAATAAGCTTCACCATATGATCGTGGCGGGCGGCGTAAAATAAAAGCGTTTCCGTTAAACCGTCGAACTTATCGGGATCGCCACTTTTTAAAATCTGACGAATCTGTTCAGCCCCCACGGTTCCACCCGGCTCGCGCGTTTGCAGCACGCGACCTCCTCCATTACGCAGGGTTTCACACAGGCGGGCAATCTGGGTCGACTTACCAACACCTTCGCCCCCTTCAAATGTGATAAAACGTGCCTTATTCATGTTCTGACTCACTCCCTTTTATAAAGTATGAAAACTTAGCCCCCAACCGCCGAACAAAACCAAGCTTGACCACAGCATGACCCGTATAGAGCGGATAGGTTTGTTCAGTCATACCCGGCGCAGTTACACGCACCACGCCCACATTCTGACCCTCTGTTAAAGGAGCAATCAACGGTTCATCAGTGATTACATCCACTTTCAAGCCTGCATGGGCTTCTTTTGAAAGCGTTACAGTTACGTCATCTTTGAGAACAAGCGGTACGTGCGCTTCACGTCCCATCCATACAGAAGCCGTATCTACCGTTGTACCAGCTTTAAGCAGACGATAAACATCGGTTGCCGTGAATCCCCACGTCATCAGTCGAGCCGCTTCGTCAGCCCGTGCTGTCACGCTATCAAGCCCATTAATAATAAGAATCAAACGGCGATTATTTTTAACGGCTGAGCCCATCAGGCCATAACCACTTTCCTCTGTGTGGCCCGTCTTTAAACCATCTGCACCGATATTCATTTTCAGCAACGGGTCGCGATTTTGTTGCCGGATACCATGATAAGTATACTCTGATTCCGAAAAATAATGATAGTACTCTGGAAAATCATGAATCAAATGCTCGGCTAAAATTGATAAATCACGCGCAGTAGAATAGTGATTGGGATCAGGCCACCCCGTTGCATTCGCAAAGTTTGTGTGCACCATCCCGAGTTCTTTTGCCTTCGCCGTGGCCATTGCGGCAAAGCCCTCCTCTGTCCCGCCGAGTGCTTCGGCAAGAGCAACAGTCGCATCGTTACCAGATTGAATCAGCATGCCCCGAATAAGGTCTTCCACAGCAATCTGATTGCCAAGCTCGACAAAACTTTTTGAGCCTTGCATGCGCCAAGCGCGTTCGCTAATAGGAATTTTTTGGTCGAGCGTCAGCTTGCCGTTTTTCAACGCATCAAAGACCATATATGCTGTAATGGTTTTGCTCATTGAAGCCGTTGGCATACGCTGATCGGCATTTTTCTCATAAAGAACAGTGCCTGTGCTCTCATCAATTAGAATCGCTTCGCGCGCCGGACTCTCGGCAATCTCTGCATGCGCCAAAGGTATTGTTGCACTGCAGCTCATCACAATTGCAAAGACAATACGATTTACCCAACAACAAACTGTACTCATGCTTTTTCTTCCTCTTACTTAAGCAGCTTTATTCAACAATGGTGCGTGCTTCGGGTGCAACTTTGGCAACCTTCGCAATCAATTTATCCGCTTCACTTACTGAAGAGATGGGCCCCACCCGCACACGGTGGAACGTCGTTCCGTTAACATCTTTATCAACAACAAAAGCTGAAACAGTCATGCCATTTAATTGGCTGATACTGTCGGCAAGATGCTGAGCATTATCGCGCTGGCTAAAGGCACCAGCCTGAATATAAATTGCGCTCGTCGCTGGCACAGGCTTTTGCTCAACAATGGGATCAGGGTAAAATTCACCATTGATGATATGCGCGGGCACAGGCTGCCCATTTACCTCATAGGGCCGCGGCGCAGATTCTGAAACACCGGGCGCGGGCAAGGTTGCGGCAGCCACAGCGGTTGGCGATCCTGGGATAGCCGCCTGACCATCCTCTGTCGGCATCACACCATCCCATGTTTTACCGGCCTGAGCCATGGCTGCAATTTGTCGGCTGGCCTCAGGCAAAACCTGTACGCGCACGCGTGCTGTTCCGTTGTTTTTAAATCCCAAGAGAATTGCCGCTTGCTCGGACACATCAATAATTCGACCGCGCGCAAACGGGCCACGATCATTTACCCGTAAAACCACAGACTTTCCATTACTTAGATTGGTAACGCGAACAAAACTTGGCATTTGTAGTGTGCGGTGTGCAGCAGTCAGTTGGCCCTGGTGATAAATCTCACCATTCGCCGTTTTTTGGCCATGAAATCCGGGACCATACCACGAAGCGATACCGGTTTCATCATATGTATAACTTTCTTGAGGATAGTACCAATTTCCCGAAATCTGATAGGGCTTCCCCACTTTAAAAGCCCCCAAATTGCCTGAACGTCCCGATCCATCAGTATCGCGAGACGACGTACATCCGGCTAAAATTATAAGCAACATTGCCAGAGCAAATTTGATCTTCATACGCTCTTACATTCCTATTTGGTCTGCCAGAAGGCCAACTGTGGTCGCGAAGTAGGTTGATCGATTCCAATCCATCAAAACCCGGTAGTTGTCATAGACCAGAAATGCGCGCCCTCCAAGCCCGTCTGGCATGATAAGCGATGCTTTTATGTCATTCCGTTTAGGTAAAGCACCGCCACCCTTCATCCGAAAGCCTAAAGAACCCCATTCCGTCAATGTGCGGGTACGATCCAGACCGATCCAGGCTTCATAAACTTTTACAGGACGAATAACCTCACGCCCCCAAAGCTCCCCAGATTTCCACCCCGACTCGGAAAGATAGTTAGCGATAGACGCAAAAACGTCATCAAGGTCGTTCCAAATATCTTTACGACCATCACCATCCCCATCGATCGCAAACTTCATAAAAGAGGAGGGCATAAATTGACACTGCCCCATCGCCCCTGCCCATGAACCGATCATTGCATCAGGCGTGATATGCCCTTGATCAATAATCCGAAGGGCTTGCTCCAATTCATTTTGAAAAAATTCTGCTCGCCGCCCTTCATACGCCAGCGTAGCAAGAGCGGAAAGGGTCGATGTGGAGCCTATGTTGGCACCAAAGCTTGTTTCAATGCCCCATAGCGCTACAATATATTTCGCCTGAACCCCATACTCTTCAGCAATTCTTTCCAGGTGCGCCCGATGCATGGTGTAAAGACGACGGCCCGTCTGAACACGTGCAGAATTCAGGATATTACTTGCATAACGCACGAATGTGACAGATTTTTCGGGTTGCTTTTGATCCAATGCAATTACGTTCGGCAAAAACTCAATGCCAGACAATGCATTTTGCACCAATTGTGAAGTTAACCCTTCCTGTTCGGCACGCAACTGAAAAGATTCAAGCCAAAGATCAAACCCCTGCTCGGCATAAGCCGCATGCGATACAAAGATAGACAGAAATAATAACGTCGATTTCATGATAGAGCGAAGCATGCCCACACTATTGGCACAACTTTTGAACCATGACAATCCGACCAAATAACGAACATGAAACAAAGGCTATTTAACACCGCATATTTTTCTTAAGTTTGTTTTATAGTTCGTCATGGTATGTCGACGCTCCATCCATTCCTCGACCACGCATCTATCACTCTTCTGAACCGGGTGCATAAAATAATCGCCACCGTTTAAAATTATCCCTCCATGACATACGGAAAGTTCATTAATTGCAGCTTTTTTTGGGCCCCAAATAACTGTGTGAGACGAATGAGCGTCATCAGGACGTAAGACCAGACCTTCACGGCACATGATCGGCTCTTTGCCATGCGAAACAGACATATACATTGATATAAGCCCCATCCGCTCAGCGACATAGCCAGGGTGAGGTCCAGCAGCGATTATAAAAGGTGAAAAGGCTTCTGACGTAGCGACTGAAAAAATTTTATCTTTCAAATTATGTCTGTTAAGTATATTTAACAGCACTTGAGCAGCCCGCGTAACAAAAACTTGATCTTGATTTCCACAAATTGAAGCACTGAAAATTCCATCACAGTATTTTTTGATTTGTGTCAAAGTCTTTTCGGAACAAATAATCTTTTGAATCAAAGATAACCAATATGCTGGATCGTTTTTGTAATTTTCCGCATAAGCTTGTCGAATAATATCTTTAACACTTTTGCAAAAGTCACCAGACTGGTTCGACGCATGCACCAGACTATTAAAAAAATGGGCCGCATTTTTTTCAGAGTGCTCAGAAATTTGATCTTTTTTGACACCAAGAATAAGCACTCCTCTGGTCAGAATTGGCCCCATAGAGGCAGATGAAATACCTTTTTTACCCCACTGCTTAATTAACTCCTCCAGTAAATCTATCGCATGAGAAAGTTTCCTAGAGTTAGTATTATCTATTTTTACAGACTTTATACGCTCGGCATAAACTAATAAATTTTCGCTGACACAAAGCAAAAAATACTCGCGCTCACGTTTTCCCGATTCGTCACACTGCTTTTCTAACAATTTTTTTGTAATATGTACTGCTCTAGCAGGAGTACGTTTAAACCAATGGGGAAATTGCTGTTTTGCATACTCAAAAATTCTGGGAGCATGCGCAATAAATTCCGAATCCGGAAGCCTCAGCACCACCCTCGAAAAGTAATAAGGATCAACACTATCAGGGATTAAATTGAATGGCGGCATACTCTTACCCAACGTCAAAATGATCAAAAAATTTCTAAAAATGTTAGATGCTTTGATTATATACAAAAAAACCCTTGCTTATAACAAGCAGGAAATTCTCAAATTAACACAGCACCAAGACTCATTATAATAAACCATGTTTTATTGAGACTTTAACATTCTGCGAAGATCACACCATGTTGGACGTGTGGAAGCGTCCGAAACACGCGGCGGCATACAATTTCGCAAACCTCTAAGGGAATTTTGACTTTTTTCTTAATCGTGGGCGGCACAAAGGGCTGTGTGATTGCCATAATGGAAAGGCCGTAATTGTTAAAATTATGGCATGTACAGCGGTTCGTTCGATCTTTCAACGACAGCGCAACACAAATCTTGGCTAGAGCGCACCTATCTTCGAGAGATGCGCTCTAGCGTTACATCATTCCACCGGGGCTGAAACGGAATGTGATTGTACGCCACGAATTGTACTTACTTTCAGGGAGCTTTAGCGGACTGCAACGCGGATTATAAAGTGCACGAACAGCACTCTCACCCAAAGTCCGATAAAAGGGGTCGGTGTGCATTTTAGGTGAATCAACCACGCGTGCTGATCGTATGGTGCGATCAGGGTTAACCTCAACTTTAATTTCAACCATATAATTTTCGCCTTCTTTCAAACCCGTGGGTTCAAGCCAGCATCCCATCACCTGCTGACGAACAGCGTCCATCTCTCCACCATTAAGAAGGCTTGAAATATTGGGTGATTCGTCAACCGGGCTGTCTTCAACTCCGTCGCGCACTGGTTTGGTTTCGTCATTGTTGGCGAGTACATCAAGCAAGCTGTCGAATTGCGCATTTTTTTCTGGCTTCTGGGGCTTGGTATCCGTCTTTGCTGGCGCGGGTTTTTGTGGCGTTTTTGGTGGTTGTGGACGCACTTTTGGAACCGGCGGCGGTTTGACCTCTTCCTGATTTTCAGGCGGCTTTTCAGGGGGTTTTTCTTTGGGCTGTTCTGAAGGCGGGGGCGGCACAGCCGTCTTATCCGGTACGGGGGGAGGTGTTGGCGCAACAGGTTGCGGAAGAGCGGGGGGCGTGGGCGGTTTAGGCGGCTCTGGTGTAGGTTTTGCAGGCGCAGGCTTGGGATGATTGGCTTTTTGTGGCGCAGATGCAACCTGGTCAGGCGAGACAACTTCCACGGCAATGGGCATTGCTGTCATCACGTCATCTTTGGTTAAATGAGGCAGACCAAAAATTGCGATCAATATAACGACCGCATGAAGTGCCAACGATTTATTAAGCCCGCTACGCATAAACCCACTCTTACCTTTTATTATTTACGTGTGGATGAGGATTGTTGAGGAAGCGCCACCAAGGCTACTTTTTTGAATCCTGCCGAGGTAATCTCGCCCATCACCTGCATGATCTGACCATAAGAAATACTTGCATCGCCGCGCACATAAATGCGTGCGTCTGGGTTGCTGTCCGTAACGGCCATCAGGAGCGGCATAAGCTTATCAAGATCGACTTTATTTTCTTGCACGTAAATGCTGCCATCTTTTTGCACAGTAACTTCGACCGGGGTTTTTTCATCCGGGATTGCGGGCGCACTGGCTTGCGGTAAATCCACAGGAACGCCCACCGTCAGCATTGGCGCAGTGACCATAAAGATGACGAGCAGCACCAGCATCACGTCCACCATTGGTGTGACATTAATCTCGGCATTGCGCGTATAGCGACCGTTTTTTCCCTTGCGCATTAAGGATGCAGCCATGATAAACCTCCCCTTTAATGCCCTTAGGCCGCGATTGCCCGTTCATCAAGGCGGCGCGAAAGTATGGTTGAAAACTGGTCAGCAAAATCCTGCAACCGTTGCTCATATGATTCGATTTGGGCTGAAAATTTGTTATAGAAAATAACCGCTGGAATTGCGGCGACAAGCCCCATGGCGGTAGCAAAAAGGGCTTCAGCGATCCCGGGAGCAACCACAGCCAAACTGGTATTTTGAGAGCCGGCAATCGCAGTAAAGCTGTTCATGATGCCCCACACGGTGCCAAACAATCCAATAAACGGCGCAGAAGAACCAAGCGTTGCAAGATATGTCATGTCGCGATTAACATCCTGCATTTCACGCCCCAGGGTAATCGCCATGACGCGATCAACCCGCTCTTTCAAACTCAGGACAGCCGCACGTGGGTGAGCGGTTGATGTGCGCCATTCTTTCATACCCGAGACGAACACCGCCGACATCGGATCTGGCGGGGTGTTACCAACGCGATCATACAGCACATCAAGCGAAGACTCACGCCAGAATGAATCCTCAAACTGGTCAGCTTGAGCGTTAAGACGGCGCATAATCCATAGCTTCTCAAAAATTGCCCACCAGCTACACACCGAAGCCAGCAACAAAAGCACCATCACCGTTTGCACAATAATGTCTGCCTGAAGAAAGAGACCCAGGGCACTCACATCATGAGCGGCAACATTTGTGCCAATCTGTGCTGAATCGATAATCGTAGTAGCGGGAACGGGAGCAGCAGAAGTCATCTTAACAATCCTCTTGATCTAAAAGTCCAGAAGCCGAAGGGGTTCCTGAAAGTGCCTGTTTAAGCGCGTCCGTCCAGCGCGTAGGACGCCCGAGCGGTCCTAAATTGACCAGCTCAACCATCAACACGGCCATCAGCACATCGTTACAGAATATTCTCTGCTCCAGCTGCGCGCTTGCAGAGGCAATATTGTTGATTCTGGTTGAAACTACAAGTGTTTCCTCAAGGCGTAAAGGTCGCAGGTAACGAACTGAAAGCTTAGAAACGACAATCCCAACGCCTTGCGCGAGCATATCAGCATGGCGCACACCACCCTCTGCCAGCATTTCGGTCCGCGCTCGCTCAGCATATTTCAAGTAGTTAGCATGGTACACGATGCCGCCTTGATCGACATCTTCAAGATAAACCTTTGTTGAAAAAGTGTGTGTTCCATCCTGCTCGCGCTTCATCACCCGCTCCCTCATCTTATGATTGCCTTAGGGGGTAGCGTAATTTGCGCGTGTTATAAAGCTTTTGTTGGGGCGAATCGGAAAAGGACGCTTAGGCGCTCTTTATACGCTCACAAACTTCTTCCTCGCTCATGGGCTCAAACCGGGGCCAGAATTCATCAAAGGCATTATTATCAATGAAGAGTTCTTTATTGCCCCCCTCTTCCGTACGCTTGCGGCACCGCTCGCGCATCACCTCTTTATCGGTCTGCATGGCATAAAAGCGGTAAGAAACACCCTGCGCGGCGAGCTTGTGGCGAATCTCGTTGCGGGTAGCAAGCTTCCAAAAACCCCAATCGAGAATGACATCTCCCCCCTGCGCCAAGACCCGCATGGCAACCTCCCACTGCAGGGCCCTCACCTTTTCTTCACACGCGGTAAAGGACGAAGCAGGAGGGTTATTACCATACAAGGCGAGCATCCACTCATCACTGTTTAAGCGAAGCGCCTTAAGCTCTTTTTCAAGTTTTTTCGCATACGTCGTTTTTCCCGCACCGATAAAGCCATGCATTAAATGTAGCGTTGCCATTATCCACTCCCTCATTTCTCGTCAGAATAACCCCCTAAATATGGATCGGACGCTGGTCGACGGCAAGTGCGGCTTCTTTTACAATTTCGCTTAAAGTGGGGTGAGCATGGCAGGTGCGCGCCAGATCTTCTGCAGAGCCGCCAAACTCCATCACCACAGCAACTTCAGCAATTAGCGTGCCTGCCTCTGCACCCACAATGTGCGCACCGAGCAAGCGATCCGTTTTGGCATCCGCCAGAATTTTGACGAACCCTTCTGTCTCGTTCATTGCGCGAGCGCGACCATTCGCAGTATAAGGAAACTTACCAACCTTATAAGCCACCTCAGTCGCTTTAAGCTGCTCTTCGGTCTGACCGATGGAGGCCACTTCCGGCCATGTATAAATCACGCCAGGAATAACGTCATAGTTCACATGCCCTTTTTGGCCTGCAATGATCTCGGCCACCGCGACACCTTCATCCTCAGCTTTATGCGCGAGCATGGGGCCAGCCACCACATCGCCAATCGCGTAAATTCCCTTTACATTGGTTTGAAAATGATCGTCGGTCTTTACGCGACCACGCTCATCCAACTCGACCCCGGCTTTCTCTAGCCCCAGCCCCGCAGTAAAGGGACGGCGGCCAATGGCCAATAAAACCACTTCGGCTGAAATTGTTTCCTCTGTCCCGCCCTGAGCCGGTACAACGGTCAAGCTTACCCCTGCACTTGATTTTTTAGCAGCTGTAACTTTGCTACCCAGTTTGAAAGAAAATCCCTGTTTTTCAAGAATGCGTTGCGTTTGTTTTGCAACTTCCAAATCCATGCCAGGCAATATACGATCAAGATATTCGACGACGGTAACCGTACTACCCAGACGCTGCCAAACTGAGCCAAGCTCCAGTCCGATCACACCGGCACCGATAACAACCAACGATTTTGGTGCTTTTTCGAGCGATAAGGCTCCGGTTGAGGTTACGATTTGCTTTTCATCAACCTCAATACCCGCCAACGGCATACTTTCTGAACCTGTGGCAATCACAACGGATTTGGTCGAATATGTTGTCCCCGCCACGGACACACTGGAGGCGGAATGAAGGGTTGCTTCCCCCTTTAGCCAATCGACTTTGTTTTTCTTAAACAGAAATTCAATACCCTTCGTGTTGTCGCTCACGACCTTGTTTTTGTGCGCCATCATGGTGGATAAGTCATACGAGACTTCACCCTTTATCACGACCCCCTGCGCTGCCAACGCATGGCCTGCTTCAGCAAATTTGTGAGAGGTATTCAACAATGCTTTTGAAGGAATACAGCCCACATTGAGACAGGTACCACCCAAGGTATCGCGCTTATCCGCACACGCAACTTTCAACCCTAATTGCGCTGCACGAATGGCTGCAACATATCCGCCGGGACCAGCCCCAATCACGATGAGATCATATCCCGATTGAGCTTGAGCAGTCATTTTTGTCTCCTGATTGATGAATTGTTACTTTGTGTGCCAGAATAGTGAAGTTTTCTCAATGATCAACCATCCTTTCATAGCAGACCTCTTACGCTTCTAAAGTGCCGCAGGTTAACAAATCATTTCTTATAAACGTCATCGTCATCAAAATTTTTAATCGTGTTCCTGCGAAGAGTATTTTAACGGAGTTATGAGAGAATCGACCACTATTAAAAAAAGATCTGACAAAAGTATGCATGGGGTGATAATGGCAGATTCGGACGCGAAAAAAATTATCACGCTGGGAACCCGTCAGACCCCGCTCCCCCCTCAACCTGCACAAGAAAAGGCACGAATACAGACTTTAAACATCATTTTGCGGAGCTTGATGCTCTTTCTTGTCCTCTGCACAGCCTTCAGCTTCACCGGTCGGGCTTTTTGGTGGGGCGATTTATTAGCACACTTGCGTCTTCACTACTTTTTTGTTTTTGCTTTAATGGGTGCATACTTTTTGTTGATTCGGGATATACGACACTTTCTTTTTGCCACCCTTGCATCCACAATCAATTTAGTCGCTATTTTTATGGTAACCGCCTCTAATACGTATCTAGAAGACCGTGTTCCCTTTACTGGCTTGCCCAACAGCGCATTTGTTGTGGCAACCTACAATGTTGATACCCAAACATCTCGGCCCCAAGTTGTTGTAGACTGGCTGAGCAAGGATAAGCCTGATCTGATCGTTTTGATTGGTGTTAACCGCCAATGGATGCCTGTTTTTGATCGATTGGTCAAAATTTTTCCTTATCAAAGCATCATGAACAGCTCAGCCGACTATGGAATGGCTATTTTGAGCAGACTTCCGCTCGATAACATTAAAAATGACACCGCTGGCCCCCTTAATCTTCCCCTTTTATCCGCTGAAGTTGAAACACCCTTGGGTCGGATGTGCGTCACAGCCATTCACCCAAACCCCCCATTAGGTGCAGATGATACGCTCACCCGCAATCTTTATATTGATCAGGCCAGCACAATTATACGCACCCGTGCGATTCCCTGTTTGCTTATGGGGAATATTAATGCCACCCCTTGGTCAACCGGGTTTGATCCCTTAAGAACATTACCGAATCTTCAACCACAACTTTGGCAACCTCCCGCCACGTGGCCTGTTATGCTTGGCGCTTTTGGAATTCCCGTTGACCATATATTGCTTACTATCCCCTTTGAGTATCACAGCTATTTAAAAATTAAGAATTTATGGCTAGGGCCATCCCTTTCAACATCGTCACATCGTCCTGTTTTAGCCAAGATCACGATTTCCCCACATTAAGGGATAGAGATGACATTGATGGAAGAGCCAGAATAAAGCTCACCCCAAAAGAGGCTCGAGCGCATCTCCAAGACGCGCTCTGTTTCATTTCTTTTGACGCAAATACGTCGTCAAAGATGGTCTCTGCGAGCTCATCTTTTCGGGATTTAAACTCGAGCGCATCTCCAAGACGCGCTCTGTTTCATTTCTTTTGACGCAAATACGTCGTCAAAGATGGTCTCTGCGAGCCCATCTTTTCGGGATTTGCTTTAATACGCCGAAGTGGCACTCGATGTTTCGCCCTGAAAGATTGGAAAAAAATTCTCAAAATCCAAAATCTTAAGTCTCGCTTTGATTGCGCGCATCAAAAGCTCTTCGGGTGTCTCTTGTACAACCAAACGAAGCACGTCGGTATGAAATAGTTTTCCTCGCGAGCTTGATGCATTTGGTAGTGCATAGAGGCTTGCGCCAGCATTTTCGATGCCTGTTCCTACCCCAGAGTAAATCTGAAAGACCTCAAGATCAATTTTGGCCCACTGGCCATTTGGGTAATTCACACGATTATTGCCGTAATAATCAACAGCAAGAACCCTTAATTCGACATCTGGCACGTTTATCCTCTCCACATACCATCGTAGGCAGGCAAGACAGAAAACGTCAACCGTCAAATGAAAAGACTCGAAAAAAATTTAAATTTCTCAGAGCAACAACATCATATTTTTAGAACATTTCAGAAACATCAGTATTTCTTGCGCGCGTCTTCAGCCAAATCACACCCATAATATCAACAATACCAATCAGCCCACGCTGCAGGTTGCCATACTTTGAAACACCGCGCAAACGATGCCGATGATTTACGGGTAAAAATGCGGTCTTCCAACCACGTGACTGAAAAAGTGCGGGCAAAAAACGATGCAGCGCAGCAAATGCAGGCATATCAAGGAAAGCCTCACGCCGAAAAACTTTCAACCCGCATCCAGTATCGCGACATCCATCGCGCAATAAAAACTGCCGCACACCGTTGCCAATTTTCGTCGCAATTTTTTTAGAAAGAGTATCCTGCCGTTTTAAACGCAAGCCCCCGACCAGACCCAATGACGCATCCCCCGCGATAGCATGTTGTAAAAGTGAGGGAATATCTGCCGGATCATTCTGACCATCACCATCAAGTGTTGCAATCCATTGACCGCGTGCTGCCTTGACACCTGATCGCACTGCTGCGCTTTGGCCGCTTCTATTTGCATGCTGCAAAACCCGCAAAAGAGGATGCGTTTCGCGTAATTCGCCCAGAATCACCGCTGTACGATCATTGCTTTGATCATCAACAAAAATCATTTCATAATCAAAACGACCGTCCAATGCAGCTTCAATCTCAAGCAGTAATGGCGTCACGTTCTCTTCTTCGTTAAAAACCGGAACCACAATAGAAACAAGTGGAGATGAAGACATTTTGCGATTTCTTTCAGACAGCCCTCAAGCGTGACATAGCAGAGAATTAAGGAAACAACTTATCTGCAGGCATATGCAGATAGAGTGTCACTTGTTCGACACCGGGATTTTCGTCCCCGATATCAGCATTGGACATGTGGCTAAAAGCCCCGGTTATGCGCCAGTCGTTATCGAAACGATATCCGAGTTCCATTTGAGAACGAAACTCAATGGCTGACCCCATATCCTTACCATCTCCGTTTGCCCATAAACCCGCAGCAAAGCTGGGAGACACTACCCAATGATCATTAATCACCCAATCAGCAACGACACCGCCGAAGGCCCCACCAGCCTTATCAGTTGTTACATCCACGCCGAACATTGGCTTAAGGACCCAAGCGAGCGGTTTTCCGGCGCGATACTCGAAACGAAAATCAGTTGCTTCATTTTGCTCAATATTTTCAAGCACGTCAAAATAACCAACGCCAAAGCTTACCAGTGGCGTCGTGGCAATCGTTGTGTCAGCCTGTGCGCTGGAAAGCGCCCCGACCAAAAAAACAGCCGCACCTAAGCCTCGCGTAACCACCGAAAACATCATGGAAAGACCTTTCAAGCATTTGTCATGTCAAAACGACTTCCGCCGTATGTATGGCGATTCTTACGGTTTAGCAAGCATCTCTTTTAACTTTTTCGTTGACCTATTGAGTTGAAAAGTTTTTGCGAATCCTCTATAGACACAACGATAGAGATGATGCCGCGTTATGGAGTATTTGATATGACTTCTTCTTTAAAAACAAATCCCAATGAATTACGCCAATCTTTCTTGGATTTCATGCGCGCACAAGGGTCGGTCAATGTGCCATCGGCCAGCTTGTTGCCGGAAAATGACCCGACCACACTCTTCACCGGCAGCGGCATGCAGCCGATGATCCCCTTTCTCTTAGGTGAAAAACATCCTGCAGGGAACGATATCTCTAACGTACAAAAATGTGTACGTACCGGCGATATTAATGAAGTTGGCGATAACTCGCACCTTACGTTCTTTGAAATGATCGGACGATGGGCATTTGGCGCTGACCCGACTGTCTTTAAAAAACAACAGATTACCTTTATGTGGCGGTGGCAAATCGAGGTCCTGAAGATTGATCCGCAGCGTTTATATGTTAGTGTTTACCAAGGCAATCCAGCACTCAACATTGAGGCGGACCAAGAGGCCATCACCATATGGGCAGAATTGTTTAAGAGCGTTGGCATCGATCCAACGGTTGAAAAAGAGCCATGGTCATATGGTGTCTCACGCGGCGGACGTATTTTCCTTTATGATGAAGGTGAAAACTGGTGGAGTCGATCAGGGCGTCCCGAAAAAATGCCTTTAGGAGAACCTGGTGGTCCAGACAGCGAAATGTTCTTCGATTTTGACCCCGCAGGTGATCCAAAAGATCATCCAGCGACAGATACGCCTCGCTTTCTTGAAATCGGGAACAACGTGTTTATGTCCCACAAGCGCGTGGCCAATGGATTTGAGACCCTCCCGCGCCCTAACATTGACTACGGCGGTGGCCTTGAGCGCATCGCCGCCGCGATGAACGGCAACCCAGACATTTATTTGAGCGCTTTTTTTACCAATCCAATTAAAAAACTTTCGGCCTTAACGGGAACATCATATGAAGCGGCGCAGAAAAACTTTCGCATTATCCTTGATCATACTCGTGCAGCCACGTTTTTAATCGGCGATGGTGCCGTGCCCTCAAATGTGGATGCGGGTTATGTGACCCGACGGTTGATGCGCCGTGCCATTCGTGTGGGCCGCAAGCTTGGTTTGCAGGCTCCGTTTATGACAGAAATTGCGGCCATTTATATTGATGAAGCGACGGCATATCCCAACCTTACCGCGCGCAAAAATGAAATTCTCACTATTATTCTCAACGAAGAAAACCTTTTTCAAAAAACGCTCCAAAGCGGTGAAAAAGAATTACGACAACATCTGGCACAAAAAGGGCAGGTTGATGGTGAAACAGCCTTTTATTTTTACGAGACATTCGGTTTTCCGCGTGAACTGACAGAAGAATTCTTAGCAGAAAACAACAGCGCTCTTTCCGATCCCAACGGTTTTGCCCGCGCGGCCCAAGCCCATACGGAAAAAAGTCGCACCGCAGCAGCGGGCAAATTTAAAGGCGGATTGGCTGACCACAGCGAAGTCACAACTGCACTACACTCCGTAACGCACTTGATGCTGGCTGGACTGCGAAAAGTTTTGGGTGATCATGTCCATCAAAAAGGGAGCAACATCACGGCTGAGCGCGCACGGTTTGACTTCAGTCATCATGAAAAAATGACAGATGAACAGAAAAAAGCTGTCGAAAATTACGTGAATGCCGCCATTGAAGCTGAAGCTTCAATGCGCATGGTCGAAATGCCAAAACAACAAGCTAAAGATGAAGGTGTTGAAGGTAGCTTTTGGGAAAAATACCCCGATATTGTGAAAGTTTATGAGTTCTCTGACGCGCATGGCACAATCTGGAGTCGTGAATTATGCGGTGGTCCGCATATTGAGTCGACGGCTGTTTTAAAACCCTATGGCACATTTGTTATTCAAAAAGAAGAGAGCTCCGCGCAAGGTGTGCGTCGCATCAAGGCTGTCTTGACAAAGTAGTTTTTTAACAATTTTTAGGTTCAAACGCATGAAACGTCGTATACGAAAACAAGAAGGTCCTTCAAAGGAATTTCAGGCGCTCGTTTGCTTAAAGCTTGACTTTAGGGAGCGCCGCAATCGATACTACCGCTCGAGTGAAGCCCAGCTTCGAGCATTATGTGCGGAATTTGGACTTAATCCTCAGACAACCCGCCCTGAGGATCTCGTTCCTTTTATTCGCGCAAAGCATCTATTTGAACAAATCGTTCAACAACAATGCTCTCCTTTTGACAAACCAGAATCAACAGATTTTAAATGGCCTGAATTGTTAGCCGCAATGACACATTTTGGCATTGAATTACCTCATATAAATAATTTGCCGCGAGCTCAATACACTCAAGTTATTGAGAGAGTACGCGCAGAACGCATGGCTTCGCACGCTTCTCCATAAAAAATTAATCTTTTCGTCTCTTCTTTCGCTCTATCCATAAAGCACAACAACGCCTATGCTCCGAGAGGCAAAAAACAAGATCTTTCAGGGGAACAGCGCAATGCACTTTCGGTCTATGCTTTTTTTGGCAACTTTCGCTTTTGCAACAACGCAAGCGATCCTTTCAAGCAACGCGTCATCCTCTGTTGAAGCACCAGCTGAATCCTCTGACAAGTCTTCCGCCGAAATACCGACACAAGCCGTGCCGCAAGCTGCACCTAATAATGAGCAGCCTCAACCTCTTAATTTTACCGAGAGCGATGTCGATACGGTTAATGGCATGCCACAACCATGCTTTACCTTTTCGTCGTCAATTATGCTCAACGACTATGACCTTAAAACCTACGTCAGTGTTACCCCGCAAGGTGATTATGGGTGGGCTGCAAATGACGGAAAAATCTGCATCAGCGGGCTGAAAAACGGCGAAACCTACAACTTTACATTTCTAAAAGGCTTAAGTGGCGCTGATGGCTCGGCTCTTGCAGAAGATGTAACACAGTCCATCACGCTCCCCGATCACGAACCCGTTGTGAATTTTAAAGGCGACGGTACCATTCTCGCCAACCAACCATTGAGCGGCCTGCCTTTGTTGACAACAAACGTTCGTTCGGCAAAAATTAAAGTCATTCGCATTAATGATCGCAGTTTAGTCAATGCATTGGTAGATAACGACGTAGGACGAACACTTTATGGATATCGTTTGGACCGTTTACAGTCCAGCATTGCCGAAAAAGTGTACGAAGGATCCCTTGATATTGAAAGCCAAAAAAACACAGTTACAACGACACTTATCCCCGTCAAAGATATTCTTAAAAAACCAAAACCGGGTATCTATGCAGTCACGATAACGTCCTTTGTGAGCCTTAAGGATTCATCTGATACGGATAGCCAGCCTGTCTCAGAAGACACTGAAGACTCAGGTTATAATGATGTGCCGACACAGTGGTTTGTGTTGACAAATATTGGCCTTTCAGCATTTAAAAGTGGCGACGGCCTGCTTGTAACTGCACGCGATTTGATCACGAATAAGCTGCTCCCCAACCTCGATATCCAACTTTATGCCATTAACAATGAACTTCTTGGGCAAGCCAAAACCGACGATCGTGGTATTGCTCATTTTGCCAACGGCCTGCTCCGTGGTGAAGAGAGCAATGCACCGCGTTTGCTGGTTGCGCAAGACAAGAATGGAGCAAGTTTTTCCTACCTTGATTTGTCCGACTCTAAAACAATTGCATTGAACGATCGTGGAAGTACCGGTCGCACACAGCCTGAAGATCTTGATGCATATATCGTGACAGAACGTGGTGTTTATCGTCCTGGAGAAACCATCCACGCTACCGTCTTATTAAGAGATCTCATTTTGCAAGCGCCCCTCTCTCAGCCCATAATTGCTGAAATTTATCGTCCGAATGGTGCATTGGCACAAACGCTGCAACTTGATGCCCCCAAACAAGGCGGATATACGTTTGATTATCCGACGTCGAATGCCTCGCCGGGCGGAACGTGGTCGATCGACATCAAAACAGACCCTAAGTTAAATGCCATCGGCCATGCGACTTTTCAGGTTGAAGATTTTCAACCACCCCGTCTCGAAATGACGATTACGCCAAGCCAACCTTACTTCTCACCAAACGAACAAAACAAGATAAACATTGCAGCGAATTTTCTTTATGGTGCACCGGCCCAAAACCTTCAAGGTGACGGCACTCTTTTTTTTAGTAAAGCGGTTACACCATTTGAAAAATATGCCGACTATCAATTCGGTTTAGAGCAAGAACAGGTTGAAAACACGCAAACTTCACTGGAGACATTCGAAACTGATGAACATGGAAAGGCCGAGGTTACCATCCCGGCTGAACTGTCACCTGACTCGAGTGCACCGCTTTTAGGCCGAGTTGTCGTCAATCTCTATGATATCGGCGGGCGACCAATAAATGCCCAGTTCAAGCAGACTATTTTTGCACAAGATTTGTATTTGGGAATTTCTTCCTCAGGAAAATCTTTTGCTGAAAATACACAGGCTCAATTTAAAATTATCGCCCTTGATGAGAAAGAAACACTGCAAGAGCGCCCCCATGTACAATGGACGCTTTATCGTGAAGACACCGATTACATCTGGTCAACCCATGGTTCACGCTGGTTTTATGAGCCGCGCACGATCTCGACCGAAGTCAGCAGCGGACACATCGCCCTTAACGCACAAACACCAACCCCGTTGAATGTCACATTAAAAGACGCCTCTTACCGCTTGGAAGTGCGAGATTTAGACAATTCAAAGATTGCCAGTTCCTACCGCTTCTATACGGGTTGGTGGAACGCGCCGCAGAAAAATAATGAACCCGATGCAGTAACAATTACGAGTGATGCCAAAAGACCCGCCCGCCCTAACGGCAATGTGACCGTCCACATCAACTCACCCTATCTTGCCGATGCGACCATTCTCGCTGCAACAGGCACATTAAGCGAACCGCTTTATAAAACCCTTTCACCCACGGGTCAGGATATCACACTGGCTGTACCAGCGAATGCAGTGTCAGGATTTTATGTTCTGGTAAGTGCCGTTCAACAGCCTGGTAAAACGGATTCAACCCCCGATAAAAACAAATCCCCTCTGCGTCGCGCCCTGGGCGTGAAATGGATTCCCTTAGATACCAGTGATAAGCAACTCGCCGTTTCAATTGAAGCGCCAACACAAATCACTCCATCACAAACAGTGCTTGCCAAAGTACATGTAGACGGCATTAAAACGGGTTCAGCTTATGTTACGCTTTCTGCTGTTGACGACGGCATTTTGCAATTAACAGACTATCAAAGCCCCAATCCGTCGGAGTGGTTTCTTTCACAGAAGCAATTAGCGGTCAAACTTTATGACGTTTATGATGCGTTGATTGATGCTTCTATTGGCAAGTTGGGACGTCTGCGCGAAGGTGCTGATGACATTGATGAAAACAGTCAACTTAAAAACCTTCCTAAACAAACCACAGAAGTTGTTTCGCTTTTCTCTGGCATTGTTGATGTTGTAGATGGTGTGGCACAAATTCCGCTCACCATCCCCGACTTTAACGGTCGCTTGCGATTGATGGCAATGGCGTGGACAAAATCACAAACCGGACAAACACAGCAAGACATGACCGTCCGCTCACCGCTGGTTGCAGATTTGATGATGCCACGGTTTTTAGCGCCAAACGATAAAGCGAAGTTAACATTAAGTCTCAATAATCTTGATCTTCCCGAGCAGCAATTTACCATCAGCGTAAAAGCAACCACGCCCCTTCAGCTCAACGAAAACTCTGAACAAAAAATCAACCTCAAGCCCGGACAGCAAGCTGCCATCCCGATGACGATTTCTGCCACAGAAGTAGGCGATGGCGCGCTGCAAATTTCAATCAATGGCGAAGCAGGTAACAATAAAGGAGATTTTTCATTAACGAGAGAATTCAACCTGTCTGTGCGCACACCCAATCCCACAACGGCACATCAGCAAATAACGATTATCGCACCCCATGCCTCACAAACTCTTTCAATTGGCAACAATGCGCCGTTTGTGGCCGGAACATTTGAGGGGGCCTTACACATCACACCTGCGCTGGAAATTGACACCCTAAGCCTCTTTAAAAATCTGCTTCATTATCCTTATGGCTGTTCCGAACAAACCACCAGCACGGCTTTGGCGCTTTTGTATGGCCCGACCATTGGTCTGGATGCCGATAGCATGGATATAAAACATTGGATGAACGTGGCCGTTTCTAAATTGGCTGATAGACAACAGAGCAATGGTGCAATTGGTCTTTGGGATACACGAAGTTCTGAAGATTTATGGCTCAGCGCTTATATAGGGGATTTTTTAACACGCCTGCGTAAAGAAAATGGCGATGTTCCTGCCCCCTTGATGAACAATCTCTTGAGCTATCTTGGCCTCGCCACGGAACGCGTTAATCAGGACGAATACTTTACACCGTCCCTTGCCTATGCCTTTTATGTCTTGGCAAAAAATCAAGCCATCACGGCTCCCGACTTACAGTATTTTGCTGACACATATGGAGAAAAACTAACAAGCCGCCTTGCACAGGTACACGTTTTGGCTGCGCTTAAAATGATTGGTGATCAAGATCGCTACAACAAAATTTTACCTCTGCTTGACCAACCGTTAGCATCAGCTTCAACCGAAAATATGCGGCGCCATTATACCTATGGCTCGCTTCTCCGTGATGAAGCTGCAACCATTACCATTGAAAAAGAAGAAAATATCGTTGATCCCTCAACCCTTGCCCTGCGACTGAACGATTTAGCCACAAAACTATCTCAATCAGATGACTATTTTTACTATAGTACACAAGAAAAAATATGGCTGATAATGGCAAAACATGCCTTTGGAGATAACAACAAACCCTTCACGATAAACGTCGATTCACAACCTTTTAATGGGATTAAACAGTTTGCTCGCACGTTTACGCAAAACACAACTTTAACTGTTGAAAATAAAGGTGACACGTCGATTTACGCATCGACAACAACTTCCAGTGTTAGCAAAGATTTATCGTCGGCCTCATCAACAAAGGATTTTGGCCTAACACGCAAATTTTATCATCCAAATGGTGAAGAGATATCGTCCCTTTCATACGTACATCAAAATGATTTGCTCGTTGTCGTGATTGAAGGAAATTCTCAAGCTGACACGCGAGAAAATCTTATGCTGGTTGATATGCTTCCCGCAGGTTTTGAAATCGAAAACGTTCGCCTCTTTCAAAATGATTTAGAAGAAGGTATGACATGGTTGGGTGATAATATCACTGACCCTGACTCTGTTGAAATGCGTGCCGATCGTTATCTCGCTGCACTAACATTGCACAAAAGTTATAGCGACACCTCGTCACCGTTTAAAGTCGTGTATTTGGTGCGAGCGGTAACACCAGGCACGTTTGTGCTTCCGGGAAGCTACATCGAAGATATGTACATTCCCAGTCACTACACACGTTTACAAAGCTCAATCATTACCGTTCTAGGTGCAGGGGAAGAAGCACCTCTGTCCCAGCCTACGACAGGCTCGTCTGCTGACACGGCACCGGGCGCATCGACTCAAATGTCACCTGTCTCGAGCGACACACCATCCGCATCAACTGAAAACGTTCCGCTGCAAACCCCAGATCAAAGCCCCCCCACCTCCCCGGTAAAATGAGAAATTTTTTTTTACCTGTCGCATGCATATTGATCATCGGCAGCGTGCTTTTAACAGATCGACTGTCCCCACCAAAGCTTGATCGTTTTTTATCAACCGGCACACAACTTTTATCAGAAAAAGGTACGATTTTGTCTGCACTGCCTGCGGCAGACACACGCTGGCGATTTAAAGCAGACATCGATAAGCTTGATCCTCGTTTTATTCGCATGCTGATTGATGTTGAGGACAAACGATTTTATCAGCATCACGGCGTTGATTTTTTTTCACTCCTGCGTGCGATGGGCCAACTCCTGATGCAGGGGCGCGTTGTTTCTGGTGCGTCGACGTTGACAATGCAAACGGCACGCTTACTCGAGCCACGTCCGCGCACAATTTATGCAAAAATGATTGAAATTTTTCGTGCCTTTCAGCTTGAAGCACGTTTCAGCAAAAACCAAATTCTTCAAATATATTTGACTCTCGCGCCGTACGGAGGGCGCATTGAGGGAATTGAAGCTGCCAGTATGCTCCTCTTTGGCCATAATCCAAAAATTCTCTCTCCGGCAGAAGCTGCATTGCTCATTACATTACCGCAAAGCCCCGAAAAGCGTCGGCCTGACCGGTTTCCTCATCGCGCACAAATAGCTCGTGATAATGTTTTATTGCGCCTCTTCAATAATAAAGTAATAACTGCTCAAGATTTAAAAAATGCGCAAGATATGCCAGTTACGCAAACGCACTACACTTTCCCTCATTATGCGCGGCATTTGCTCGAACGCTTCAACAAAGATAAAAAATCTGATTATCTTGAAACATCACTTGATGCGCAGTTGATGAAAGATTTAAGCACGATGTTGTTTAAGTCAGCACAACGGCTTAGTCCGGCCGTGACGATAAGTGTTTTAATTGCTGAAAATCAAACATCTTTCGTTCGTGCATATGTGGGAAACGCTGACTATTTTAACCGAAACAAACTCGGGATGATTGACATGATCCCGGCCGTACGTTCACCTGGGTCAACACTAAAACCATTTATTTATGGTTTGGCGTTTGATCAACGGATGGCTCAACCGCTCACGCTTATTCAAGACCAAAGCAGCACGTATCAAGGATACAGTCCGCATAATTTTGACCAAAAATTTTCCGGCGAAATTACCATTGCTGATGCCTTACAGCGTTCTCGCAATCTGCCAGCGGTTGCAGTGCTTAATCGTTTGGGACCACAATTTTTTGATACCGCAGTGCAAAACGCAAACATTTTGCTTCACTTTAATCGAAACGAAGGGCCTGCCTCACTTCCGCTTGCGCTTGGGGGTGTTGGCATCACGCTTGAAGATATGGTTCGCCTTTACGCTGCACTTGCGCAAAACGGGCATGTTGCCTCTCGCTTGGTTTACTTCACTCCTAAAAACGCCCCCTCTCAACCGATCCAGCAGCACATTTTTTTAAAAGCCGAAAGTGCTTATCAAATTTGGCATATTCTCTATAATAGCCCAAAACCGGCAGGATTACTTTCCTCGTCGCAGGCAATGCCTCCCGTCGCATTTAAAACAGGAACATCGTATGGACAGCGTGATGCGTGGGCATTTGGTGTCACCGAACACTACACCATCGGCGTTTGGGTGGGGCGTGCCGATGGGCAACCTTGTAGCGAATGCGTTGGCATACAAACGGCGGCCCCAATTCTCTGGCAAATCCTTCCCCTTCTGCCTCAAGCAAACCAACAAAAAATTCTCCTGCCCCCTAACACTAATATCATTTCGGCACGAACAACTGCAGATTTACCCTTGGCTTTACAGCGTTTTTATACAGGCCACCGCACTTTAAACATACACTCTGCCCTTCATTCTACCAGTGCAAAACAAACATATTCGCTGGCGCTACGCTATCCTTATGAGGGGGCGCGGCTCATTTTTTCGCAAGACGATATGAGTGGCCTACCTCTAAAAGCCACGGGAGGAAAACGACCCCTCAGATGGTACGTAAACGGCAAGCTTATCCCTAACGATCCTCTTTCCAGTGAGGCAGTGTGGACACGCCCTGAAGCAGGATTTTCGCGAATTTCAGTCATCGATTCAATGGGATCTATCGCTAGTGTTGAAATTTTTATTGCTAAAACGCCCTCAACTTCGCAATAAAAAGTTACGCACAGGTAACCATTTGTTTAACTTATGGGTGTACGTCGATAATCAGTCATTACAAAGGTATCATCATGCTCAACTTCAAAAAAAGAACCTTCCTCGAAACGGCTCATTATACAGGATTAACCAACAATGCGCGCCATCTCTCCCAAAATGATATCATTGTTAGCAAAACCGACCTTCACGGTAGAATTCTCTATGCCAATCAAACTTTTATTGAAATAAGCGGCTATAAAGAAACTGAATTGATCGGCAAACCTCACTCGATTATTCGACATCCTGACATGCCACGTGCTGTTTTTAAATTGTTATGGGATAAGATTAGCTCCGGTAATGAAATTTTTGCCTATGTTGTGAATCGGTGTAAAAACGGGGATCATTACTGGGTATTGGCAACAGTAACGCCTATCTACTCAAACTCTAACGAATTGATTGGATATCACTCATGCCGTCGCTCACCGCGCCCCGACGCAGTAGAAAAAATCATTCCAATCTATCGCAAACTCCGCGAAATTGAAAATCAGCCAAACCTCGCCAAGGGCTTGGCAGACTCACTTTCATACTTGCAGGCTCAACTCGCGAACATGAATAAGTCGTATGATTATTTCATTCATTCTTTGTAAAACACTCTTAAGCGCATTTATAGCCAGCATGCGACATTCGTGCGCATAAACGCCCGGAACTTATTTCTCCCGACAAGCGTTAGAGAGGCATACTGACCGACTAAGGAGGACACTATGCAAACCAACACAACATCACCCAACACATCAGATAAAATTCAAGAATTAAGAACAGACTTAAGGACTCTGGGTAATGACGCCGCACAGGTTGGACGATCCGCGATTGATGCAGGCCGTGCAGCAGCTGAGGAGGGTCGTGCTAAAGTCGGCGAAATTGCAGAAAAGGCTTCAGACTTTGCGTCCAATAAATACGAGCAAATCAAATCTGCCGGATGCAGTACAACAAGCCATGTTGAAGACTATGTAAGAAGTAATCCTTTAAAAGCTGTGGCGATTGCCGGTTTGGCAGGATTCTTTTTGAGTGCATTTTCACGCCGCTCATAAAGCATCACGCGAACATCAAAACGTGATGTGCCCATTAATTTTCACTACCTATGTGAAAAGGACTTTTAAAATGAGAGAGTATGCTACGCTGTTGCGACTAATGGATTCCGCCCTCCCCTCTGTTGGAAGCACATGGGTTGCAACGCGTAGCATCTATACCTTCTTATCCATCGTTTTTGCATTAGGATGGGGATTGTTGGTTTATGGATTCTATGTTTTTTTGACCTATAGAACGACACCCGACATTGCTCTTCTTTTTACTGGCGTGGCCATCATTTTATCTGCACTTGTCTTCGGTTTGATGACATATTTTATCGCAAACATACAAAAGAACAAAAGCACAAAAAGTCCGGCCACGGCAATGGCCGATGATGCGGCTGATATTGCTCATGCGCTGATGAATGAAATGGAATTACCGATTAAAGAAAACCCTTACATGGCTCTTGTTATCGCACTTTCAACCGGCTTGCTGCTTGGCAAAAAATACAGATAATACTGAAAAGCTATGTGTCTTTGAGATGTCCCCAACGCCGATGAAGCCACAACCATTGCGCGGGATTAAGGCGGATCCAATCTTCAAGACGTGCGTTAATGCGCGTCATTGTTTTCATAATTGCCTGATCTTTTGATTGCCCATCCAGCTCAACATAAAAAGGTTCTTCAACAGTAACTTTAAAACGTGCGCTTTCAGGAATGCGCTCGACATGCGTCATAATGATTGGCACATGATAATGCAAAGCCAAAGCAGCGACCGCAGGACCTGTCATCGCATCACGTCCCATAAATGGAACAGAAATCCCTCGATTGTCTTTTTGATCAACAAGCAACCCAATAAAAATTTTCTCTTTGATTGCGCGAACAACTTGGCGCGCTCCATCAACGCCTTTGCGCGTGAATTCAACTCCGCTACGCTTGCGAATACGCATCATCAAGTTTTCGGTGTAGGGATTGTTAGCATGACGATAAATGAAATGTGCTTTTAATCCAATCAAAGCTGTTATTACAGGAAACATTTCCCAATTTGCAAAATGACCGGAAATAAAAAAAACGCTTTGCTCATGTTCTATAAATTGATCCAGATGGTGAAGATTCACGACCTCAAAGCGGTTTAAATCACAACGCTGCAGGTGGGCATACTCTGCCATAACCCGCCCTAAATTGTCCCACATTCCTGTCAGTATTTCCTGATGCTCTTGCGCTGTTTTTTCAGGAAAAGCGAGTTCGATATTACGACGTGCCTTACGTGAGATTGCCAGTGTTCGCCCCAAAAAACGTCCGATCGCCGCGCCGATCCATGATGCACGATCAATTGAAAAACACCGAAAGAATAAATAGATCAGATAAACACCTACAGCTTGAAGTGGATAAAAAATCCATTTTTGCATCTGTTTTTGGCGCCGGGTACGTCGTCGATTTTGTGTCATGATAGAGAAATATTTTTAGGGTGAGAGGCAAGATTGATTAATCGCTCACACAATTTTTTAAAAGCAGTGTGATCACGCCACTCTAAATGGCCTTCAATTATGCGAACCTGTGCACGACAAGAGTGCGGAATTTTAATCGCATCTTTTGCTGTCGTTACAAGAATTGCTTCGCTTTGATCAGCTTTTTCAATCAATGAAAGAATGTCTTTCTCGTTATATGCATAATGATCCGGATAAGAATGCATTCCGACAACATCCGCACCACTGGTTGTGAGTGATGCAAAGAATTTTTCAGGCCGACCAATTCCTGCAAAAGCAAAAACTTTCGCATCACGCAGCCAGGGATAGTCATTTAGAACAAAGTCAGCATAAATTGTTGGATGGCTATAATGATTTGACTGTTCACTCCCCCCAATCTGAATAACAAAATGAACCCGCTTTAAAGCTTCGTTCAGTGGCTCACGCAAAGGGCCTGCAGGAAGTAAAGCGCCATTCCCAATACCCACTACCCCATCCATCACTAAAAATCCGATGTCCGCTTTCAAATGTGGATTTTGCAATCCATCATCACTGATAACAATCTGTGCTCCGGCGGCTTGTGCGGCTTGCAGCGCAAGGAAGCGAGATTTTGCAATCCATGTGGGACCAAAGCTTGAGAGCATCAAAGCCTCGTCTCCCACCTGTGCAGCAGAATGGTGCGTAGGATCGACCATGGCCGGCCCCAAGAGTGTTCCACCATAACCTTTCGCAATGATATGAACATTGATTCCAGCTTGACGAAGTGCTTCGCACAATGATTGAACAACAGGCGTCTTGCCCGCACCACCCGCCAGGATGTTTCCCACCACAACCAGCGGAACGACAGATGATCTTGGTGAGATCAAGCCCCGCCGCAGCACGCCCACGCGATAATAAAGCGCACCCAGCGGGGCCAGTGCCATCGACAAAATACCCTTTTTACGAAACCAAAAACCGGGGGTTGCACAAACCATTGGTCGACTATCCCTCACGCAAAGGGGCCAAAACCGGCTCAAGCGCGGCAAGAACAGAATGCAAAATGTGCTCTTGCTGCAAAGTTGTTTGGCGCGCTGCTTCCTGCCGTAGCAAAAGATAGCTGGGTTGAGAAAGTAGGTTTGAAACTTCTTGAGCTAATTCTTCTGGTGTATTGACGGTCACCAAGGCACCATCAGCAGCCATTTGAGCCGCGACATCGGTAAAATTGCTCATATCACCCCCACTGATCACAGCACAACCGCATTGCGCTGGCTCAATCGGGTTATGCCCTCCTTTGGGAATGAAGCTACCGCCCACGCAAGCAATTGGCGAAGCCGAATAGAGTGTGCCGAGCTCACCAAGCGTGTCAGCCAGATAAATATCCGTGTTTGGCGCAGGCAGCAATCCTTGCGAGCGTTGAATGACGGCAAGGTCGTTCATTTCAGGCAGAATCTCAGCTGCACGCGATGGATGACGCGGCACAATGATCGTGAGCAAATCCGGCCAACGCTGCTTGAGTATTTGATGAACACCTACCGCGATTACCTCTTCACCCGCATGTGTGCTCGCCATAACCCAGCGTGGGCGAACACCCACAACCGCCAACAATTCGCAAAGTGCGTTTGGCTCACCCATCAATGCAGGCGCTGTGAACTTTAAATTACCTGCCAAAATTATCGGTATTGACGGGGCAAGCCCACGCAGCCGTGTTGCATCACTCTCACTTTGCGCAAGTACGATATCAAAGGTTGAGAGAATCGCGCGCACATAGCGCTTGGCCCAACGCCATCTCTTGGCAGCCCGAGGTGACAAACGCGCATTGATGAGCGCCGCAGGAATGGATCGCTTTTTAACCTCTGCAAGAAGGTTGGGCCAAAGCTCAGACTCGAGCCATAAAACCGCATCTGGTCGCCAATAATCTAAAAAACGTTGTGCATAAAGAGGAACATCCAAAGGTATGTATTGGTGAATAACCCCGACTGGAAGTCTTTTATGCAACAACCCGGCCGATGTCACCGTTCCGGATGTGACAAGTATGTTCAGCCCCTTATACTTTTCAAGGAGCGCGTGAACAAGCGGAAGAACGGATAAAGTCTCACCTACGCTCGCCCCATGAATCCATAACAACGCCCCTTGGGGCGCCGCCAGCGTTGCAAATCCTTCCCGCTCCTGCAAGCGCGAAGAATCCTCCTTCCCTAATCTTAAACGTTTTCGCAAGTAACGGGGCGCAAATGGTGAAAAAATCTTACTTGCAATACGATAAAGCAATCCAACAAGCGTAGGGAAAGATCTGGATTTTCTAAGCGCAGTCTTATGCAATGTCATTCTTGACGACCTGGAGATCGATAGTTGTAAAGAAGAAACTGGTGATAATCGCTAGCGTAAAATCTTAAAGCGAGAAGCGTCGCACGCACCACAGCTTGCTGTGAAGACGATTTCTGAACAACACTAAAGTCATTAATACGAAAGAAAAAAGTCACATATATTTGACGAAGTAGAGGATCCCGCGTACTAATCAATTCCAATAACTCACGGGCAATTTTTTCCTGAATGGGAATACGCTCAAGAAAAACAGGGTTATCAAGCCGTACAACATAATCCGTCGGGATGTAGTTAAAGCCTTTATCGACAATGCACCCATCTTCTGATGTCAGCTTGAGCATGAAAAGACCGACGTTTTTAAAAGCATTCGCCTCATCAAGCAAAAAAGCCGATTGCGTAAAATCATAGCGACCAATTTTAATACGGCCATCAATCAAAAAGTACTCGCCATATGTTTCAAGGTCACGCTCTATGATCTTGCGAATAGCCTTGCGAGCGTAACGCCATGTAAATTCATTCTGAAAATTTTCTTTAAACGCTTTACAGTAATTAATCGCTGCAAATTCATCGACCAGGCGCTCATTATTCATATCCACGCCAGCCAATTTGACATACGCGCGCGAAAAGTTTTTAAGATCCGGGGGATAAAAGGTTTGAATATTCGCTGGGCCAAGCCGCAAGGTTACGCTTCCCCCCTCATGGACAACCTGATCATCTTGAGGGGGTAACGGTGGTTCGTTCGGAGAAGAGGACGACGAGTCATCATTAGACTGAGAAGGGGCAGTAGCAGCCTCTTCATCATCATACGATTTGGACGAAACAAGCTGGATCAACGACGGTTTAAAATCGTGCTCGCGTGCGTAAGACGGCATGCTAGCCATCATGCTCAACGCGACGGCAATCACCATAGAAACATAAAGACGACGACGCATCAGGCAACCTCCTCAAACGGATATGATCCTAGCATATTTTCTGCTTTGCGCAAAATCATTAGAATCCGCCAGTCGGCAATGCATCAACAGCTTTTGATAGTATTTTTTTCATCAGGGTTGGCAAGGCTTTTTGCCGGGCCTGCTCTGCCGTTAAAAAAAAAGCATCAGGAAACAACATCGCACGCGAAAATGTAACCAAAACAATCGTTACTTCTAGCTTCAAGTGCGTAAAAATATGTTGGGTACCCTCCTTTAAAATACTCATTTTTGCCTTTTTCATTTGCGGAAAATATGCGGCAACAGCATCCTCCAGAACTGGCAAAGCCCCTTCTGTCCAAGGGGATGAAGGGAATTCAAGCATGCCCGCCAATAAACCTGATTGAGGGCGATACCGCAGCAAAAAACGCCCCTCTTTATCATAAACACAAAATGCATATGTTTTTTTAAGAGGAATTTTGGTTTTTTTTCTAACGGTTGGGTAGCGCGATGGATCGGCTTTTCCCGAACACGCGGCCTCAAGCGGGCAGGTTCGGCATTGCGGGTTACGGGGCGTGCAAACAGTGGCACCTAAATCCATCAAGGCTTGCGCATAATCTCCTGCCCGTGTTTCAGGAACATAGGTCGCTGCAAGATTTTTAAGTGCCTTTTTGTCGCTGTCACAAGCGTTATAACGGGCCATCACCCGCTCGACGTTTCCATCGACAACATTAGCAGGCTTTTGAAAAGCAATCGCAGCGATCGCCGCCGCTGTATAATCACCAATACCGGGAAGGTTTTTAAGATCCCGTTCAGTTGAGGGGAAAACCCCACCTTGATCAGCTATAATTTTTGCCGTTTTGTGAAGGTTGCGCGCACGCGCATAGTACCCAAGCCCCGCCCAAGCACTCAAGACATCCTCTCGCGAAGCTTGAGCCAAATTAAAAACTGTCGGCCAGCGCGCTAAAAAATTGGCATAATAAGACTGAACTGTGCCAACTGTTGTCTGTTGCAGCATAATTTCTGATAACCAGACATGATATGCTGTTAGCGAGGCATCAGGCTCACGCGCACGCCAAGGCAAATCACGTTTATGCTCATCGTACCATCGCAAAAGCACAGGCGCCACGTCTTCATGTGTGAAACCCTGAGGTGTTAAAATCTTTTTTCGTTTTTGCTTGGCAATCATCCTTCTGTCATGGAATACTCGCTGTCAAATGTCCAGCTTTTCCCCGTTTACTCGCTCTGTTCAACGGTTGATCGCCCAAGCCGTTGGCAAAAACCAGCCTGATCTGGTTGGACTAATTCATGCCTGGCCAGAAGTTGTTGGACCAGAATGGGCAGCGCGCGCAACCCCCACGCAATGGACCATGCCGAGACAAAAAAATTCTGCCTCAGCCACCCTGACGCTAGCTGTTGCACCCGGCGACCTCTTGATCGTACAGCACGAATGCGAACGACTTTTGCAACGCATCAATGGTTTTTTGGGTCATCGCGCGGTTGAAAAGCTCTTCATCAAGCGAGTCGATGCACTTCAAAGCGTGAAAAAAAATCGACGCTCCGTTGAAGCCCCTCCAATTTTTGTTGAAGGAATTGAGGATAATGGTCTTTCCTTGGCGTTAGGAAAACTCGGTGCAAGCCTTAAAGGAAAGGCCTAAAAAACAACAACCTCTATTGACAATTTTTTAAAAGCGCCATAATCAACCTAATTTTAAAATCAGCCTGGCAAAAAATGTTGAAGTTCTAATACCCTTTTATTTTAACGAGGAGATGATGATGCAAAGAATGCCAATACTGCCTCTTGTAACAAAAGATCCCAAGGGCGTGACACTTGTTAGGGGGCATCCGATTGTATGGATGGCTGGCGTTATCGTTATATTCAATGCATTATGCTACTTTGCTGTACAACCGCAAGAACAGCCAAGAACACCTTCGATGCCTGTGAAGACGGCATCCCAAGCTCACACTCCATGATAAATCCTTCGTAAAACGCTTGCAATATCCTCAAATCACCCCCCAGACCGTTAATGACCGGATGCGGGATGGCGTAAGACTCTTTTCGCATTTAAAGAGAATTAAAACATTTTATTAGGTGCGAATCGGTGACTTGCTCTATAGTGTACACGTGAATGTTCATCATCGCGAGTGTCATACGATGGCGCGTGTGTCTTATGAGGAGTTTTACTATGCTGAAAGGCTTTTGCCGTGTTATTATTTCTTCCCTATGCGTGCTAAGCACAGCCGCTTTTTTAACATCGGCCAGTGCGCTGGCAAGCGCTCCTATCCAGTCATCAGACAATTCACAAGCCGCAGAAATGCAGATTCAACAGCAAGCATTAAATAGCCCTGACCAAATTGATCCGGCCTTCCCTCAAGCGTTTACCGACCGCACAATCGGCAGCGATTCCGCGCCACTGACCATCAATGTTTATTCTTCCCTTACCTGCAGCCACTGTGCAAACTTTTACCTGCAGACAATGCCAGAAATTAAGAAGAATTATGTCGATACTGGTAAAGTACGATTTGTTATTCATGAGTTCCCTTTTAATCTCGTCGGCTTACACGCCGCGATGGCTGCATTATGCCTCCCGATTGATTCGTATCAAGGTTTTACTGAAGGGTTGTACAAGACCCAAGGAAGCTGGATTGGGAGCAACAATGGCGAAAACCATATCCGCCAAATGGCCAGCTTTGCCGGACTTTCTCCCGATCAATATGCCGCTTGCACAGCCAGCAAACCGCTTGAAAACAAGCTTGTTCGTGATCGCTTGCACGCCACAAACGACCTAAAAGTTAACGCCACACCCACTTTCCTTTTTGAAGGCGGGTTGGAACGTCTCGTGGGTGATCAAACCTATTCAGCATTTGCACAAATGATTGAGAAGCACCTCAATCCTGAGAAAGCGACAGCAAAATAGTCCGATTCGAGGGGGGTCCCCCCCCCGTATTGTTTCCCATAAAAAATATTGAGGGTATCCGTGCAATTTTCATCATTAAAACTATCCGGATTTAAATCTTTTCTTGAACCCACCGAGCTTGAAATTGCCCAAGGTTTGACAGGCATTGTCGGCCCCAATGGCTGCGGCAAGTCCAATCTTGTGGAGGCCCTGCGCTGGGTCATGGGCGAATCCTCGGCTAAACGCATGCGCGGCGACGGGATGGATGATGTTATTTTCGGCGGCTCGGATAAACGCCCTGCCCGCAATTTGGCGCAAGTGTCGCTGGTGGTGGATAGTGAGGGCTTAAACACAGCACTCCCCCCTCCTTTTTCAAGCGCCGCACAACTGGAAGTTATGCGCCGTATTGAGCGCGGCGAAGGCTCGGAATATCGTGTAAACGGAAAGAGCGTGCGCGCAAAAGATGTCGCTCTCCTTTTTCAAGATAATGGCACTGGTCCACATTCGGCCTCAATTGTCAGCCAAGGACGAATCGGCGCACTTATTGCCGCCAAACCAACGGAGCGACGTTTGCTGTTGGAAGAGGCAGCTGGCATCACGGGATTGCATTCCCGCCGCCACGAAGCAGAGTTGCGTTTAAAACAAGCCGAGACAAATCTGACACGTGTTGAAGATGTGATGGGCACAATGGATGCCCAGCTCAATCTTTTAAAGAAACAAGCTCGCCAAGCGTCGCGTTATCGCAACATCAATGCCGAACTGCGACGTCAAGAAGCTATGTTGTTGCACCTGAAGTGGAGTCACCTGCACCGTCAGCTTGCCGATGCACATGAAGCGTATAAACTGGCAGATCAGCATGTCGCCACCCTTATGCTGGACGTGGCAAAAATTGAAACTGCACGTCTGGAAGCCGCCGACGTTTTGCCGGCATTACGGCAAGAAGAGGCACGCAAAGCCGCAGCCCTTCAGCGACTGGTTGTTGCCCGTGAACAAATTGAAGCTGAAAGCGTTCGCGTTTCAACTGCACTGGAAAATGCCCGCGGTCAACGGCTTCAAGTGGAAAATGATCGCGTCCGCGAAGCAGGTCTGGCCGAGGATGCACAAAAAGCCATTCATGATATTCAAAACGAAATTGCGGCTCTGGAACAGCATGATGATTCAGTTGAAGCCCAAAAGGCACAATTGTTGAAAACGGTTGAGGCAGCCCTGCATGCCCGTGAAGAAGCTGAAGGTATCGTCGCCCATTTGCAAAAAGAGTTGGCACTGACCGAAGCCGATGTGCTGGCAGTTGAACGTCGCCTGAACGACCATCAAAACCGCAAAATACGCGCCGAACAAAAGCGTGACCAAAATACTGCTGAACGCACAAAAATTGAAGCGCAACAACTGACAGACCTTTTTGTGCATAGCGCCCAAGAAGCAGTTGAGCAGGCAGAACAGGCTTTGAAAACAGCGCAAGCTCAAGTTGACGCTGACGAACAAAAGCGCACACAAACTGAAAACACCGTTCAAGCCGCGCGCATTAAGCTTAACGAAGCGGATGCAGCCCTCAGCGGCATTAATGCTGAGATCAAAGCCATTCAGCGTATTCTCGCCGCCGGTCAAAATGACTTTGCGCCTGCCCTTGACCAGATTGAAGCAGATAAGGGTTATGAACAAGCTTTGGCAGCTGCCTTGGGCGAAGATTTATCGCTCCCGCTTGATTCAGAAGCACCGGCATATTGGCACAGCGCTTCTCCGTCTTCACCCTCTGCACCGGCCACTTTTGCTGCTGAAATTGATCCGCTTTTATCTCATGTACGTGCCCCTCAAGCCCTCACCCGCCGGTTGGCTCACATTGGTGTGGTAAGCAGCGAAGCAGAGGCAGAAAAATATTTTTCCACGCTTTCTCCAGGCCAGTGTTTGGTCACAAAGGAAGGTGCAGCTTGGCGATGGGATGGTGTGTGCATTAAAACAGGTGCGCCTACCGCCGCTGCACTTAAACTGCAACAGCGTAATCGCTTGAGCGAATTGGAAAACGATCATAAAAACGCCGAAGAAAACAAGACGTTTGCCGCACACGTTCTGACCAAAGCGCAAGAAGACGCCACGCAATCAAGCGAGGCTTTAAAACTCAATCGGACCAAAGTAAATGAGGCGCATAGCAAAGTTTCGCAAACGAAACGCACCGCTGCCGAAGCTGAAGCTGCACTTGCCGCACAAGCCACCAAGCTAGCGGCAATTCGCGAAGTACAAGAGCGCGTACAGTCAGAATTGGCAATTCTTTCCCAAGAGCTGGATGAAATCAATAGCATCAAAGCCGGTTTGCCGGATGTACAGGCACAACGCGCCATGCTGGCAGAGGCCAGAACCACCCTTGCTCATAAGCAAAATGATGCCGCAGAAGCGGAAGCCTCGCGCCGCCAGTTTGATCATGGAATTGCCCAGCGTCAGCAGCGCCTGAATGCGCTTCGCAGCGACAAAGAAAAATGGCTCAGTCGCTCAACCGGTGCCAGCGAGCGTATGGTGGAATTGGAAAAACGCCAGCGGGATAGTGAGGAGCTTATCAGCACCCTGAACAGTAAGCCCGCCGAATTATCTCAACAGCGTGACGCACTGCTTGAAACAATCAGGGAAGCACAAGCCGCCTGCACCACCAGTTCAGACACGCTGGCAGAAGCTGAAACGATAGCCCGTTCCTTGGAGCAGGAAATGCGGCAAACCGAAAGCAAGATGACCGACGCTCGTGAAGAGCGGGCACGATTGCAAACCCACGTCAGCACGTTACAGCAAGCCCAATCGGATCTTTACGATCGGATAGACGAGAAATGCAGTTGCACCCCCGAAGCACTTCTCAATATTGCCGAAGTTCAAGCGGATCGTCCGCTGCCGGAACCCGAAATGGTAGAAGTGCGCATCGAAAAAATTCTTCGCGAGCGTGAAGCTCTGGGTCCAGTCAACCTGCGTGCCGAGCAAGAAGCAGAAGAGCAACAAGCGCAAATCGACCTCATGATTTCTGAAAAGCAAGACTTGCTTGATGCCATTGCCAAATTGCGTCACGGAATCTCAAGCCTGAATAAAGAAGCCCGTGAACGGCTGCTCGCCGCCTTCGACGATGTGCAAAAGCATTTTACCACCCTTTTTCACAGTCTTTTTGGTGGAGGAAGTGCGGAACTGCGCTTAACAGAAGCCGACGATCCGCTGAATGCAGGATTGGAAATCATTGCATCTCCGCCAGGAAAAAAACTGCAAAACCTTACACTTCTTTCAGGTGGCGAACAGGCGTTAACATCACTCGCCTTGCTTTTTGCGGTGTTCTTGGTCAATCCATCGCCCATTTGCGTTCTCGACGAAGTTGATGCACCTTTGGATGAGGCAAATATTGACCGTTTTTGTTCTTTGTTGGAACATATGGTGCGAGAAGGGACAACCCGTTTTCTTGTTATCACCCACCAACGGCTCACAATGAGCAGGATGGATCGTTTGTATGGGGTAACGATGATGGAAAAAGGTGTTTCGAAACTTGTGTCGGTTGACCTGCAATCGGCAGAATCTTTGAAGGAGTCAGCTGCGGCATGAGCGTTCCCACATCTTCAAGCAAAGCATCGATAGCTGACCTTCCACAAACAGGTGATGCAATTGCTCCTGATTTGATGACACTTATGGAGAGAATGGAGCGTGCGCGGAAGTTTTTACGCGTAGAGCAGGAGTATATTCGCTTGGTGCTCGTTGGTGGGATGTTTATTTTATTCGGCACAATTTTGACGCCCGACTTCCCTTGGCGCATGTTTTTTATTCTGGCGCTTATTTTGACTCCGATATTGTTCGGCTGGTTTAACATGCCGCTTCTTCGGCTTAACAATACATTTAAAAATGAGACTCTGCCATTCCTGCTAAGGGAATATGGGCGTTGGAATTATGCCTTGCATGGCATACATTTTCCACGCGAACCGTTTCGGCGCACAGGTCTTCTCGACCCCACAGATCAAACCGGCATCGCCAATATCATTACGGGCGAGCGGTTTGGTATTCCCATGCAGTTGGCCACAATCTCATCATGGCCCAAAACAAAATACCGGATTTATCGCGGAAAAAAAGCAAATTTTGAAGGTTGGGTAGGCAGCATTCGCCTCAACAACCCACCTGAAGGCACTGCCATTATTCTTCCCCACCCTATCAAGCCACAAGGTGAAGCCACGCAACAAGAATGGACCGTTACCCCTCTTTCCACCACACATCAAATCTTTTCGGCAAAAAACAATGAGCCTCACTTCACCCAAAATTTTTTAAACAGCGTCAACAACATCATTCACACCCATCCTGAAGCACGTTTTGCCTTTATAGATAAAACGCTGTGGGTGATGGTGCCAGCAGACCATCCCTATTTCTTGGTTGGTCGCTCGTTCCATGTTGCTTTAAACGAGCCAACGCTCTATGAAAAAGCGCGTTTTGATTTGGCAGGAATGTTCACAACCGTCGACCAATTTGTCTGGTCGCACGCTTAGCCGCTTTACTAAAAAGCCTAAAGCGCATCTCCAAGACGCGCTCCTTTTCATTTCTTTTGACGCAAATACGTCGTCAAAGATGGTCTCTACGCGCCCATCTTTTCGGGATTTAAACTCGAGCGCATCTCCAAGACGCGCTCCTTTTCATTTCTTTTGACGCAAATACGTCGTCAAAGATGGTCTCTTTCGATCCCATCTTTTCGGGATTTGCTCTAGCTTCCTCGCTGCGCTGCATCTTGGGCTGTGGGCGGCAAAATCGATTGCGGTTGCTTGAGTTTATTAACATCCGACGCTTTATCTATGGGCGCTACCGGTGCCGTTTCTGCCACAACAATATTCCGACGTGCCGAATAGGATTTTGCCGTAACTGTTGTCGAGCCGAGCGGCTGATCACCATTGCCATATGGGTCTTTAATGCGCGAGCAATACGGTGTGCCCAATGTGCTATAACAATAAACCATATCTTCCGGTCGTAGGGCATTTACTTGGGCAAGATCAACACAATAAGCACCATTATATTTTTTAGGATTACGTACATCGCAATCCTGCTTCGTATAGCGGCTAAGACCATAATCGAGGGGGCCTTTCCCAATTACCGAGTAGCTGACCAATGTCCCCCCTGCTGTAGCCATATTCAACATGGGATCACCGCAAGCCGTAAGCAGGCTCAAGAGAAACGTGCAGAGCAAGATCGGTAAATTTTTCCGCATCCATCCCCCCTAAAAAGGCGTCCTGAACATAAATCGTTCACTAAAATAATGAAAAGCAAGAACCATGCCGAAAAAATAAACTATAGAAATTATGTCTCTTTTTTATCGACATGGACGTGTGCAGGGGACAAAATTTCTTCCAATGGCTGGTTAAGGGGATATTGCTGCCCCATCTGTGCCCCGCGCTGGGCATAGGCTGTACTGGCACGCGATACTTGGTTTAAGCGCTCAAGATTGCTTTTTGTTTGCCCCGCAATCGCCTCATACCCCAACGTTAGTTGATCCAAGCCGTCAACGACTTTTTGCAGTTGAGGGAGATAGGTCTCGGCCTCAGCTTTACTCACTTCTTTCAGGCTGCTGAGTAGCGCATTAACCTCTGCCCCTACAACCTGCGCATCCACCAATTTTCCTTGCTCTAAATCTGCCTTGAGAGAGGAAATTTTTTGCAGGGTTTGCACAAACTGAGCATCCAACATGATCTTCCTCTCTTTAAGCAAAACGCAAAAATAAATCTATACATGGCCACATTGCTACGCGCAACATGGCATGCGTAAACCAGCTAAGTGTAGTATTGTCCCCCGTTGATCGTAAGGGTTGAACCTGTCATCCATCCTGCATCATCACTGGTCAAAAATTTAACACACATCGCAATTTCTTCCGGCTTGCCCAAACGACCCACAGGAATTTGTGAAACGATTTTTTCCAAAATGCTGGGTTCGATGGCAGCCACCATTTCAGTGGCAATGTAGCCCGGCGCAATGGCATTAACAGTAACCCCTTTTGGTGCATTTTCTTGGGCAAGAGCCTTCGTGAAGCCGATCATGCCAGCTTTTGCTGCAGCATAATTGGCTTGACCCATTTGCCCCTTTTGCCCGTTGATGGAGCTGATGTTGACAATGCGCCCCCACAACCGCTCACGCATACCCAGAATCACAGCACGCGACATGTAAAAACATGATGTCAAATTTGTTTCGATAACTTGATGCCATGAATCAGAATTCATTTTATGCAGAAATGCATCGCGGGTAACACCTGCGTTATTGACAAGAATATCAATGGGTCCCAATGTCTCGACAATTTGCTTTACACCGGCCTCAACACTGCTTTCGTTTCCGACATCAAATTTAAAACATGCAATCCCTGTCTCAGCCATAAACTTGTGCGCGGCCTCTTCATTCCCATGATAGGTTGCAGCAACAGTGCGTCCGGCTGCCTTTAATTCTTTGGCAATCGCAGCACCAATTCCGCGCGTCCCTCCGGTAACAACAGCGATACGTGACATCTAAATTCTCCTCTCCCAAAAATTTATTTTTCTGAAAGGGAATAAAGCACGATCACGACTGTTTGACCAGACCGGATATATTTTATTTTAAGCTCATTTGATTGTGCAGTGCAGCAAAGCTAATGCCGTGTGACCTCGTCTGTATCAGAAGGAAGATCGTTCCCGGCTAAACTTTTAGCAACGTCTTCGGCAGTAAACTCATAATGTCGCCCACAAAACTCACACGTAATTTCAGCCAAGCCTTGTTCCTCGATTTCCGCTCTGTCCTGCACACTTAAAGTTCCCAAGACGTAGGCCACGCGTTGACGCGAGCAGCGACATTGATCCTTTAAAAAATGTGGTTCATATACACGTACCTGCTCTTCATGAAAAAGCCGGAACAATAGTTCTTCAGCACTTAAAATACGGCTGGCAAGTTCTTCTGGTGTAGCCGTTGCAGTTAAAATCATAATGCGTCGCCAATCATCTTCTTCAGACGTACCGGCACCGGTTTTTTGCTCTGGTAATCTTTGCAACATCAATCCACCGGCTTGCCATCCTTGCTCTTCATCATAACGGGTGGCGATAGCAAAACCGGTATCGATTTGTTCAGAACGACGGAAGTAGTTTTGCGCGAAATCTGCCATGCGCAGACCTTCCAGCTCAACCATGCCTTGATAACGCTCGGTGTCTGGACCCTGATCAACCGTAAAAGCCAGATAACCCTGCCCCAGTAACACACCAGCCTGAGCATCTTTTTTTCCCATCAGCTCATGATCGTGATCAAATTGCGCATACGCACGTATATGACCCTGACTATCAACATCTGCAACCATCATAATGACGGGACCATCAGCTTTAACCTGAAGGGTAAAAACACCTTGATACTTTAACATTCCAGCCAAAAGTGCAGTTAGAACAATTGTTTCTGCAAGCAGGTTGGCAACGCAATGCGGATAATCGTGTCGTGAAAGAATTGCATCCAGCTCTGGCCCCATGCGCGCGAGACGACCGCGCAGGTTTGAGACATCCAATTGAAAAGGCATAACAAGATCATTAGAAATAAAATGCTTCATGACCATTCTTTTGGCAGCTTAAGTTTATAAAGTCGAGTTTTTTCGCAAATGTCTTGACGGGGTTAATCGTCGCATTCAAAATTAACAAATGTTCTCTCCTACACATCGACCGCCCTCTGCACATCGCCCTTGTACGAACAAGCCCATTACCATCACAAAAGAGCGACTCTTTGAGCGTGCCCTCAAGTATCTGGAGCGTTATGCTGCCAGTCGTGATGGTGTCGCCACTGTTTTAAAACGCGGCCTGATGCGTGATAAAATTCGCGGAAATGTTGTGCCCTCTGAAACAAGCCACTGGATTGATGAAATTCTTGATCGTCTCTGCCAATCTTGCATTATTGATGATCAATCCTTTGCGCAAGCTAAGCTGTCATCGCTTCGTCGTGCTGGGCGGTCGCGCCAACACATCCGACAAAAACTTCTGCTAAAAGGTGTAAAAAGTGAGACAGTAGATCATCTGTTGAACGAAGACGAACAAAGTGATGCCCAGGCAGCCCTTATTTTTGCAAAACGAAAAAAACTAGGACCCTTTTGCACCAAAACAGACCGTGAGACTTTAAGAGAAAAGCATACGGCTGCACTTGCCCGCGCCGGGTTCTCACTCCAGCTTGCGCGGATGATCATCAACGCAAAAGACGAGTGCGATGCAGAAGATAAAATTTTTTCTTAATTTTTATGATTATTCTTGATTTAAAATATTCAAAATTACTAAACTCTAAGAAACGACATTAAAAAGAGTAATAAAGATGACTAAAAAAAAAATTGTCGGCGACAGCTGGCCCTCCACCCACACCCTCAGTCGCCCCCTCTCCTCATTTCCTTGATCTTGTGACACCTGTTCATGATGATGAAGACTTGATTGCTCGCATCAAAACAGCGGTATTTATTCATAATACATCTTTTAAAGACCCTGGTAACAACCATCTTACCCCAAGAAAAACGCTGTGTCATAATGTTAGAGTTATTTTTAATCTGCGCGTGAGCCAAAAGCCACCCAGAAATTCCGCACTAAAAGCTCTCCATGCCGCCGTCATAGCTACACCGAACAAAGGTGATAAATCACACGTAACAACAGTTGATTTATCGAATAAAATTCTCGATTTTGTGAAGCAGCAACGTAAAATAGAAAAAAAACCTGGCACAGCCTGTACCTAATGTAATAGATTTTTTAAAACCGATAGAGACATTTTTTAAGTTTTCAATTGTAATCAATTGGTCTTGAGTATAATAACAGACACAATTTCAATTGCTCTAAGGAATATATGATGAAAAGCGTATCCTCCATTTTTTCAAGTTTGGTCGCAGGATTTGTCATGTCTTTCGCGGTAACACAATTTCCTTTTACTGATAACGGGACAAGCGCATCTAATGCATACCAAGAATGTATGCATTTGCATGAACCCAAAACTTGCGGGATGGGCGTGCTCGCTCAGGCAGCACAGAATACCGCTTTAGCAATGGTCGCTACTGCCGATTTAATCAAAAACCTTGATCACTAATCAAAGGTCAAATAAAAAGAAAAATTGCTAAAAACCTACTCTGCTTCAACGAGTGCCTTTATTTCTGATCGCTCATTGTCGCGCATCGCTGCCGAGCGGACGGCATGTTGCACTTTTTCCAGCGCACGATTTTCAATCTGGCGCACGCGCTCACGGCTAACACCAAACTCTTGACTCAGCTCTTCCAGTGTCGTCGGTTCATCTTGCAATTGACGTGCTTCAATAATACGCTTTTCGCGCGCATTTAATTGTCCAAGTGCATGGGTAAGCAATAAAACACGTTTATCTTTCTCATCTGATTCAATTAAGCGTACTTCTTGGTTGGCGCGCTCATCTTGCAGAAAATCCTGCCATTCCCCCTCTCCATCCACACTGATGGGTGCGTTTAAGGAATGATCGGGTGCGATTAAGCGGCGATTCATCTCGACCACTTCGCGCTCACTGACTCTTAATTTATCAGCGATGTCGCGCGCTTCGTCAGAAGAAATTTCCTTACCATCCAAAGCATCCAGCTGATTACGCATGCGCCGCAGATTAAAGAACAACTTTTTTTGCGCCGCAGTCGTGCCAATTTTTACTAAAGACCATGAGTGTAAAATGTATTCTTGAATCGCTGCACGAATCCACCAGATCGCATAGGTTGCCAAACGAAACCCTTTATCCGGATCAAACTTGCGCACAGCCTGCATTAAGCCGATATGCCCCTCAGAAATGAGGTCCGTAACCGGTAAACCATAGCCACGGTATCCCATGGCGATGCGGGCCACCAAACGCAAATGGCTGGTCACCAAACGATGGGCAGCGGCGCGGTCGCCGTGCTCACGCCAGCGCTGGGCAAGCATATATTCCTCTTCTTCTGTGAGCATGGGAAAAGCCCGAATTTCCGCCATGTAACGCGTTAATCCGTCTTCAGAAGCGAGAACAGGAAGGTTAGATGTATTGGCCATGTGGCACCTATTATAGCTGCTCCATTAGCCAAAGGAAATCTTTTGGTAATGGTGCGTTAAAATGGACCAGTTGTTGCGTGCGTGGGTGCACGAACTGCAATTCAGCCGCGTGCAAAGCTTGCCGTCTAAACTCTTGAAATTTATTCTTTTTTTGCCCGCCATAGACCGGATCGCCAATCAAAGGATGCCCCAACCAGGCCAAATGAACGCGAATTTGGTGTGTTCGGCCCGTTAACAATTTACATGAAATGAGGCTCGCCACACCCTCACCATAAACGTGCTGAACCTGATAATCTGTGATCGCCACCTTACCTTGCCCCTCGCGCTTTGCAATCGCCATCTTCTGCCGATGGACAGGATCGCGACCAATCGGCTGATCGATACGGCCGTGTCGAGCTTTAGGCACACCCCACACAAGAGCAAGGTATGTTCTGCTTAATGTGCGATCAGAAAACTGCTGACTCAAATGCTGATGGGAAAAGTCATTTTTTGCAACCACCATTAAACCGCTTGTTTCTTTATCAAGACGATGAACGATGCCAGGGCGTTGCACGCCACCTATCCCTGAAAGTTGTCCGGCACAATGGTGCAAAAGCGCATTGACGACCGTCCCTTCCCAGTTCCCCGCAGCAGGATGTACTACCAATCCCGCCGCTTTATTCAGGACAATCACGTCGTCATCCTCAAACACCACTTCCAGTGGAATGTCTTGAGCAACAGCTTCCAGCGCGACGGGGTCATTTAACGTGAGTTGATACTGTTCACCCGCTTTTACTTTGTCTGCAGCGGCCTTGTAGGGCTGCACCCCATTTTCTTCAATGGCGCTTTGTATACGCGCACGCGAACAGGCAATACCCTGTGCAGCCAAAAGCGTTGTAAGCGCTTTATCCAGTCGCTGATTGGCACATTCTTCCGTAATGACAAGATGATAAGAGGGCATAGAAAAGATGTTGCAAAAAAAAGCTTTATAACGCAATGAAATTCCGAAAAAATACTGCGCTGAAGCGACACCCTAAGCTGAGCCGCTTTCATCTTCAGTGAGAGATTGCAGAAACGTGCTTTGCTCCCCAACAACTGAGGCTTGTGGCATCAGTTCATCCTCTTGTGCAGGAAAAGAACGTTGGATAGGATTGAGCTTGCGCACTCTTACACTCCCGCCCCCCAGGCTAGGCATACTATAATTTGAAAACGCAGGTACCCCCATCGAAGGAGCATTTTGCAACCCGGCAAGGCCATTCGAGAGCGCCGGACCAGAAGCAGATAAAGCCAATTGCTTCACGAATTCTGGCGTTCCCGTAATTGTTACAGGTTGCCACACAATGTTTTCAAGTTGCTGTTTACAGACCTGCAGCGCAGAGCGTTGTTCGCCGCTTACCGTATCCCCCACCACAGCCACCGCAATGGAATTGCTGTTCATACCGGCAATACACTGCGGATCTTCTTTTAACGAGCGCATCGTAGAATCACGCATCAAGTTGCCGTTACGATCCATCATAAAATGTGCTTCTTTATAATTTTCAGCTGTATGATCGGGGTGCTCTGGCGGAAGACCCGTCAGCAAGCAGGCAAAGCGATTTACATTGTTACCGCTGCGTCCGCCATCGAGATCAAACGCAGAGCGCACAACATCAACAAACTGCACAATTTTACCTTTTAACAACTGCGCAGGAGAGCGAATGGAATAGTGTGAGGCGGAATCGGCTTTTTCGTAAATATCATTTTGCATAACCCGAAAAGTTGTCATTGGGTGAAAATTCTCACTTCCCCAATAATTGAATTCATCCGTTAGTACTCTTATCTCATTCATAATATACAATACTAAACTTGACCTTATTAAGAACTGGTTATAGTCGCAATTCATGATAAAGTTGAAGCATGATAACTGCTCGTATGATGTTAACGATGCAGTGATCTTTCGTGAACATTATCAATAAGGATTGATTGAATGTCGTTAAAAAGCGTTCAAATTATTGTCGGAATAATGACAGTTTTGCTCATTTTTATGATCGGTGGCGTATTTTATGGCCTGCAACACATGTCGCCCAAGCCCGCCCCTTTGGCTGCACAAATGACACCTGATCGTATCCACACGTCATGGCGCACGCAAATTGACGCACAAAAAATAATTTCATTTTCAATGAACGAAAGCACCCTCGCGGCCTTAATTGAACAGCGAGGACAAGCAAAGATCGTTTTGTTTTCTTTGCAAACTGGCCAACCGATGGGTGAGTTGGGCGTGTCTGCCGCAGAGAAAGACTCTCAACCACAAAAAGAGCAATCACAAAAATAACAATGCGTTATTTTAGTTTGCACACGGAAAAGATAGCGTTCACATCCGTGTTCCAATCGTCCATAAAATAACGCACCATTTCTTGCGCTTGCGTAACGTTGTAGCTCAGCAACGCCTCTAGCGGGGTAAGGTAATTTGTTTCATCTGTATAGGCTTCGTTCAGTCCTGATTTTGCTCGTCTTTTTAGCGCATCACGGGCAATTTCACACAGCGAAACCAGTAAGTCATAAACAGAGTGTCCAGCAACAGTGGATGTAAGAACAAGTCGTGGGCCGTCCACATACATCTGCGACCGATCAAACGAGCTCCAATCCTGCGTAAGCTCTTCCACAGCATCAAGCGACTGCGTGTCTTGCAACAATCCCAGCCAAAGCGCACCGTGACCCAAAACCATTTCTGCATGCCCCATATCCGCACCGCGTAATTCGAGCCCATTATTCAGACGAACAGGCGGAAATAGCATGCTTAAATGATCAATCCAGTCTTGCAAAGTTGCTGTCAGTCCATGGCTTTCACTAAGCTTGCCTGACATGAGGTCATAAAATGTGTATCCTGCCAGATCATGGTATACGCCGTCACGTCGCACGAAAGCCATTGGCACCAGCAAGGCCCAGTTGACATAATTTTCAAAACCAAAATCATCTTTAAAGACAAAATCGGTGTACGCGCAGCGGGTAGGATCAGTGTGTAACCAGATTCGGTTGCGGAAACTAAAATCGGATGCCAACCAACCATCACGGAAAGGAGAACTGGCAAAAAGACTGCCAACCAGCGGCTGAAGCGTTAAGGCAGCACGCATTTTTCGCACCATGTCCGATTCGCTGCTATAACTGATGGTGGAGGTCAGCGAGGCCGTGCGCAACAACATGTCCTGCCCCAACGAACCGGTTTCAGGCATGTGGCTGTAAAGAATGTCATATCCTTTACGGGGAACGCGTGGCATTTGCTCACGCCGTGCTTTCGGTTGAAAACCGATACACGTGATTTGTTGATCCAATACGCGCGTGACACTCATCAGCTCATCCAACCGATGATATAAATCTTGCGCTGCGTCGTGCATATCACTGCACGCAGGCCCTTGTAGTGCAATCTGCCCCCCCGGTCCAAGAACCGTTTGTGCCGCCCCGCGTTGTAAACCAACAAGACGGTTATCCTCATAAAGAGGCCGCCACTTAAAGGCTTGAAGCTCATCAAGCAGAGTGGTTAAGCTGTTTTCGCCTGAATACGGGACAGGAGAAAAGTTGTGACGATCATGGGCGAAAACCTCACAACTTAGAGAAATTTGTGGGGTGCTTTCAGCAACTGCACGCGCCTCAAGCCATGCGACAAGTTGTCTTTTATGCGTTACAGCTGTAGAAAAGGCCGAAGTGGTTGGGTCAATAATCATTGCAATCAAAAACTACCATGCCAAGGGTTATCTCGAAGCGATTTCAACGAATAAAAACTTATTTTTAGTTAAGAGAGTCATTTTTAACACGCGAATGTTTACCAATCTCCGCGCTGCGCCTGCCAGCACGCCACAGCTGCGAGTGCCGCCGTTTCTGCACGCAGCACGCGAGGCCCCATCTGAACAAGCCTAACATACGGTAATTTATTAAGAAAATCTATTTCGGATTGTGCGAACCCACCTTCCGGACCAATCAAAATAGCCGCCTTATTAACAGGCGTTCCTGCAAACGTTTGCAAAAGTGGTGAGCGATTTTCGCCACTTTCAGCACAAACAAACAAAATGCGATCTGACGGCCACTGATTGATAATATTCATTAAATCAAGTGGTTCACACACATCCGGCACCGACAACCGCTCACTTTGCTGCGCAGCTTCAACAACATTGGCGCGCAGTCGATCAAGATTGACGCGGGTCACATCCGTATGGCGCGTGATAACCGGCATCAGCGTCCCAACCCCCAACTCGGTGGTTTTTTCGACCAGTAAATCAATAGCATCACGCTTAATGGGTGCAAAAAGCAACCACAAGTCTTCAACAATGGTTTGAGCACGAACCTGCTCTTCAAGCTTGAGCTGGCCATCGCTTTTGTTAAGGGTTTGAATCCGGCTTCGCCATTCTCCGTCCTGACCATTAAAAACGGCAATTTCAACGCCTGGCGTAAGACGTAAAACGTTGCGCAAATAGTGAAGCTGCTCAGGGTTTAATGAGATTGTTTTTCCAGATTCAAGAGAAACCGGTGCAAACAAACGAGTCCGAAAAGAAAGTGCCATGATGTTGAAAAATCTAGCCTTCTAATTTGATAAAAGCCAGAAAAAAAGGATACCTAATCATTCAAACCAATGATTTGCAGAATTAGATTTGTCCCAAAGTTTTAATTTTTGCTTTGGAGTGAATTTCATTTTGTGAAAGAACCGCCGTGCTGGGTCGAAAACGTTCGATAATTGAACGCACATACGGTCGCACAATAGGACTAGTAAGCAAAACAGGTGTCTCACCGGCCAATGCTTGCTTTTCAAAAACACTGCGAACTGCATTGATGAATTCCTGTAATTTGTTGGGTGCCATAGCGAGTTGCTTTTCATCACCTTCACCCGTCAACGATTGAGCAAACTCCTGCTCCCATTGCGGCGATAATGTGATAAGCGGAATAAAGCCCGCCTCATTGGTGTACTGGTGACTGATTTGACGCGCTAAACGCGCCCGCACATGCTCTGTAATTGAAAGTACATTGCGTGTGTATGCCGCAGCTTCAGACACGCCTTCCAAAATCGTCGGCAAATCGCGCACGGAAATGCGCTCTGACAAAAGACTTTGCAGTATGCGCTGCAGTGTGCTGAGTGAAACCTGACTGGGAATAACATCAGCCACAATTTTCTGCTGTGATTTATCAAGTTCATCCAGCAGTTTTTGCGTCTCGGCGTAAGACAGCAATTCTGCCATATTATCTTTAACGATCTCGGTAATATGCGTGGTGATAACAGTCGGCGGATCAACAACTGTATACCCTTTAAACAGAGCCTCATCGCGAAAACTGACATCAATCCACATAGCAGGTAAACCAAATGTTGGCTCACGTGTTTCTTCACCCGGCAACGTTATTTTATCGCCACGCGGATCCATAACCAACAACATGTTGGGACGAATTTCTCCACGCCCCACTTCAATCTCTTTAATACACACCACGTAAGTGTTGGGCGGCAGTTGCAGATTATCCTGAATACGCACAGAAGGCATGATAAACCCGATATCGCCAGCAATCTGACGCCGCAACCCCTTGATTTGATCGGTCAAGCGTCGGCCTTGTTCGGTATTGATCAGTGGCAACAAGCCATAGCCCAGCTCCAGACGAATAAGATCGATTGCCAACGCCGTCGAGATAGGCTCTTCGGCCACTGGTGGCTTTTTCTTTTCTGCTTCTGCGGTGACACGCTTTGTTTCTTCACGGCGCACGTGCTGTTTCGATAACGTCCATGCGCTATAACCTGACAGTCCTGCCAACATCAAAAATGGTATCGGTGGCATACCGGGCAATACCGCCATACAAGTCATCAGAAATGATGAAAGGCCAAGTGCCTTGGGATAATTTGAGAGCTGTCCGATCAAGGCTTTCTCGGCTGATCCCGCTACGCCTGCTTTTGACACCAACAAACCCGCTGCAACAGAGACAATAAGTGCAGGAATTTGTGTCACCAAACCATCACCAACGGTCAGACGCGTGTAGTTGTTGAATGCATCGCCCAGATCCATGTCGTGGCGAACCGTGCCGATAATCACACCCATCACGATGTTGATAAATGTAATGATCAAGCCGGCAATCGCATCACCACGCACAAACTTGGCCGCACCATCCATTGCCCCGAAAAAACTGCTTTCCTCTTCCAGTTCTTTACGGCGTTGGCGCGCGGTATTTTCATCGATCAACCCTGCTGAAAGATCGGCGTCTATTGCCATTTGCTTGCCCGGCATTGCATCCAACGTGAAGCGCGCAGATACTTCCGCAATGCGCCCCGAACCCTTGGTGATAACGATAAAATTGACTAGAACAAGAATTGAGAAAACGACAATACCAATAATGAAGTCGCCCCCCATAACAAATCCGGCAAAAGCCTGAATAACATGCCCGGCTGCATCCTCGCCCTCATGACCATGGGTTAAAATCAATCGGGTTGAAGCCAGATTGAGCGACAACCTCAGCATTGTGGCCATTAAAAGAATGGTAGGAAACGAGCTAAACTCAAGCGGTTTAGCAATAAAAAGCGACGTCATTAAAACCAAAACAGAAAACGTGATCGACAATGCCAGAAACATATCCAGCATCCACGACGGCATAGGCAGAATGAGAGCGACAAGTACAACAACAACCGCCAGCGCCATCATAATATCGGCGCGACGCAACATTCCTTTTGTTTGATTAAGCGCGTTTGAGGATGAGCCAAAAAAAGAACCCATACCCCCGCCGGAAGCATCAACCCCGCCGGGTGCAGAATCAGTCATTCATCATTCTCCGACGACAATTCGTGACCATTGCCTTTTACTCTCCCCGGCGGTTAAGTTCATTCCACTTACGCCAACGACTTTTAAACCGCCTCAGACGTTTCGCCGGCAGCGGGTGGCGGCACAGAGAACCCTTCATCACTGTATTGTTTCAGTTTGTTGCGCAGGGTACGGATTGAGATTCCCAAAATGGTGGCTGCATGGGTACGATTTCCCAAACAGTGAGAGAGGGTATCAATAATCAGCCCACGCTCCACTTCAGCAACAGTGCGACCAACAGCAGGGACAGGCGGTTGTACAACGGGCAAAGATTCTTTTGCAACCACTGGCCGTCCTTGCGCCGGCATAGGATCAGCAGCGCTTTTACCTTCACCTATTGAAGACATGGATTGCGCCACCACAACCGGTGCCGACACGGGGGATTCATAAAACAGATCATTGCTTAAAATGATCGCATCCTTCTCAATCACATTGGTGGGAGACAAAAGCACTGCCCGATGCATGGTATTTTCCAACTCGCGCACATTTCCCCGCCAAGAATGATGCACCAAAAGCTCGCGCGCCGCGCTGGAAATCGATTTTCCCCCGGTATGATTTTCTTCCGTGTATTTTTTGGTAAAATGCTCGGCCAAAACAGGAATATCGTTGGGGCGATCGCGCAAAGGTGGTAGCTTAAGCGTCACCACATTAAGGCGATAGAAAAGATCTTCACGAAATTGTCCGCTCCTGACGGCTTCTGCCATGTTGCGGTTTGAGGTGGCTAAAATACGCACATCAATTTTAACTGGCGCTGCACCACCAACCCGGTCAATTTCTTTTTCCTGTAATGCCCTTAAGAGTTTGGCCTGCAAGCGCGGATCCATTTCGGTCACTTCATCAAGAAGCAGTGTTCCACCTGAGGCTTCTTCAAACTTGCCGACACGGCGAGCAACAGCACCTGTAAATGCGCCTTTTTCATGACCAAACAATTCTGATTCCAGCAAGTTTTCGGGTATTGCTGCACAGTTTAAAGCCACAAATGTACCCTGTGCCCGTTTGGAACGCGCATGAATGTATCGGGCCATAACTTCTTTACCGGTTCCGCTCTCTCCCACGATCAAAACCGACGCATCAGACGGTGCAATCTGATCCGCAAGTTTGAGCACACTTTGCATGACCGGATCTTTTCCAATGAACTGCGTCGATTCTTCAGCAACCGCCGTCAGGACTGCGCCAATTAATTCGGCATCGGGGGGAAGTGGAATATATTCTTTTGCACCTGCACGAATGGCTTTAACAGCAGCAGTCGCATCGTTACCGATGCCACACGCAACAACGGGCTGCGTAAAACGTTCATCTTTAAGCGCTGTAAGAAAACGGGCGACATCGCAAACCACATCAACAAAAATCAAGTCGCCGCCCTTGCCCATCCGCAAGGCATTGAGAGCGCCGTCGATATCGTCAATATGCGATACCTTAGCCCCCTTGCTAACCGCGATGCGGCCGGCCTCTGCCAAGTATCCTTCAAGTTTGCCGACGATTAAAAGACGCATAAGTTTGTGCCCACTTCCCTCGCGTTGATTGCATTAACTGTTGCGATCACTTTTCACAATTTCGGTCATGGTCACGCCCAGACGGTCTTCGGTTACAACGACTTCTCCGCGTGCAACCAAGCGATTATTAACATAAATATCAATGGCCTCGCCCACCTTGCGATCCAGCGGCACAACCGCACCGCGACCAAGCTTCAGCAACTGGTTGACAGGCATGGTTGTTTTTCCCAATACCGCCGTCACCTGTACCGGAATTCCATAGATGGCTTCCAGATCACGTGTCACCCCGGTCTCGCCTGAGGCAATGCTGCCGCCTAAATCGCTCAGATTAAGACCGTCTCCTTCGTTTACTGGCATGGTTTGCCCTCCCTCACTCTTACTTTACTCACTCTCATGCGTTTTTCTATCCTCATTTTTCACTTCTGCGTCGATTTGTGGTGTAAAGGACTGCACTTGTGACGGTATTGGCGATTGCAGCGGACGCTCTGAAGAGGGGAACTGCTGCTCTGTCTCAAGCGCCGCCTGACCCGTGGCAGAAGACAACATATCCGCATGGCGCTGGTCTTGCCCTGCATGACGAGCGATATGAGCGCCTTGCAACACCTCGGCGGCCAATTTATCGATGCTACTCCAAATACGCATGGTATCGCGCTCTAATCCACCGTCTGACCACTCGATCAAACAGTCTGCTTCACTTAACGACATGTCCGGCACCACCACAACCTTGCTGGTGATACCATGATGCCCCACCAGCTCTTGCAAGCGCAGAGCAATGGCATCAACATGATTGGGATGCAACCGCACCATCAGGCGAGGCGTTTCACCAATGCCGAGCATCACCTGCTGCACAGCGTTGATAATCTCATCCAGTCCATGATGTGCCGTATAATGAGGCAGTAACTTACGTGCGATTGCCAAAGCAATCTGCAACGTCATTTCACGGCTTTGAGCAACACGTGCTGATTCTTCGCTCAAAAGCAAAGTCAAACGATGCGAAAGCGCTTCTAAAACCACAACAAAACGTTGCTGCTGTGTTTGATTGGCCTCCAGTCGGCCTTGTTGCAAGCCTTGCTCAACGCCCTGTTGAAAAGCAGCGTTACGCACTGCCACCAATTCTTCTTCCGAAAAAGTAGGGGGAGGGGGAGGTTCTGGTTCTTCCGGTTCTTCCACGATCTCGGGACCAAGAGTCCCCCCCTCTTCCTCGGAGGAAGGGAGCGACTCTTGCTGATCAAAGCGCACATCAAAAAGAAACTTTTCCATTTTTAAGCGCCTTCAAAACATCGTGTGGGAAAAACAAACATAACACGAAATTAGTACACCAATTCGTCTTTGCCACCTTCGGCAATAACAATTTCGCCTTTAGATGCCAAATCCTTGGCGAGTTGAACCATGTAACTTTGCGCTTCTTCCACATCGCGCAAGCGAATAGGCCCCATACTCTCCATATCTTCTTTGAGAATTTTGGCTGCACGCTCTGACATATTGGAGAAGAAAAGATCGCGCATGCCATCGGGCGCCCCCTTGAGCGCAATCCCCAATTTTCCTTTATCAACCTGACGCAGCAACACCTGAATGCCACTGGGATCGATTTTCTGCAGATCTTCAAAGGTAAACATCAGATTCTTGATTTTCTCAGCGGAATCGCGGTTACGCTCTTCCAAGGCTGCCATCAAACGATTTTCTGTGTTGCGATCCAAACTATTAAAGATTTCCGCCATCACTTCATGCGAATCACGACGCTGCGAGCGCGCCAAATTGCTCATAAATTCGGTACGCAACGTGCGCTCCACATCATCAAGCACATCTTTTTGTACGGCCTCCATACGCAGCATGCGCATGATCACTTCCATAGAAAAATTTTCCGGCAAGAGCGACAAAACACGCGCAGCATGGTCAGACTTCAGCTTAGAAACAACAACAGCAACCGTCTGCGGATACTCATTTTTCAGATAGTTCGCCAAGACCTCTTCGTTGACGTTGCCCAGCTTATCCCACATGGTACGCCCGGCAGGACCACGAATTTCTTCCATGATCGCACCGACTTTTTCTTTACCCAAAACGCGGCTAAGCAAACGTTCGGTGCTTTCATACGTTCCCACGAGTGAACCTGTTGAGGAAAGTTGATCGGCAAATTCCACAAACAATTTCTCGATAATGCCGGAGCTTACTGTGCCAAGATTTGCCATAACCTGCGAGATTTCTTTGATCTCTTCATCATCCATGTGACTGAAAACCTTCAGGGCATGCTCTTCACCGATAGCGAGCAGCAACACCGCTGCCTTTTCGGGGCCAGTCAGGGATCGATAATCTTCACGTACGCGTTGTGCCATCGATTTTTTTTCCTATATCAGCTTTCCGCATAAATCCACTGGCGGATAATCGCCACGGCTTCTTCGGGGTGTTTGTCGATAATCTCACCCATTTTCTTCAATGAAGAGGCTTTGACACGACCATCCACCCGATTAATGTCAATCATGCTTTCTGCCTCATCATCCCCGTTTTCAGAATCCTGAAGCTGTTGGGCAAGCGCACTGGTGGGAGGTGGTAATTGACCGGCAGCGCGCTGGGTTTCAGCCAGCATTTTTTCTTCCATCGAAGGCTTTATTTCCATCAAGCTCTTGATAAGCGGGCGCAAGACCATCAGCCCCAGAATAATCAGCAACCCAATGAGCGCAATTTTGATCAAATCCTTGACCCATGGATTTTCCAGCACAGCACGCATCATATCAGGTGCTTGATCAACCACACGTTCGGCAAATTGCAAGTTAGCAACTTCCACACTATCGCCGCGATTGGCATCAAACCCGACCGCATTACGTACGAGCGCAGCATATTGATCCAACTCAGCCTGATCACGCGGTTTGTAAACCTCTTTCGCGTCTTTTCCCTCACCTTCGCTCACATAGCGCCCATCAACCAAAACGGCCACCGAGATACGTTTAATAGAACCGGCTTCTTTCACAGAATTTTTGGTCGTTTTACTGATTTCGAAATTGGTGGTTTCTTCTGTCCGATTACTGGTTGAGGTGGGCGTGGACGGTCCGGGCGTCGCATTTTGCTGACTGCCGGGAAGATTGTTGCCCACGGAAACCGCATCCGCAGCTGTTGGTTCTTTATCTTCCTTTTTCTCCGTCACAGATTGGGTTGAGCGTGCAACCTGCGCTTCAGGATCATACGATTCAGATTGCGTTGTACTGCTGTCCATATCCAACTCGACCGTCACTTCAGCACGCACTTTATCAAAGCCGACTGTGCGGCCCAAAATCTCTTCCACGCGCTGGGCCAAGCGTTGCTCAATGGAGATGCGACGTTCTTCGACCGCAGTTTGTTGAGCGGTCGCCGTATCTGAACCCGTTCCGGCAGCAAGTAAATTTCCCCGTGAATCAACAATCGATACCCGATCAGGATCAAGCTGCGGTACAGCTGAAGCCACTAAATGCTGGATGGCTGAAATCTGCTGACGGTCAAGCGAGGTACCCCGTAACTCAAGAAAAACACTGGCACGCGACTGCGCTGCATCTCGCGAAAACAACTCACGACGGGGCAAAACCAATTGAACGCGCGCGCCGGATACACCCTGAACAGTGCGAATCGTGCGCGCCAGTTCACCCTCAAGGGCGCGTTGCTGGTTTAAATTCTGCAAGAACGAGGTGGTGCCAAATCCTTCCGGTTTATTGAAAATCTCATACCCTACGCCACCGCCGTTGGGTAAGCCTTCCTCAGCAAGCATCATTTTCACACGGCCGGCTTCTTCTGAAGGCACAGAAATACGCGTACCATCACTTGACGCTTCATATTGAATGTTCAACTGCTCTAAGCGTTGAATGATCGCTCCCCCATCAGCCGGAGAAAGGCCGCGATATAGCGTGGTCATTGTAGGTGATCCGACTTGCGTCATGATCAGCACAAACCCCAGCAACAAAGCGACTGTTATACCGCCCAGTGCCGCCAAGCGAATGGGCCCTAAATTTTTAAGTGTTTGCAGAAAGCCGTTCATACCGCTTTTTGTCTGCCTCCCCTTTTTATCTGCCCAGTTGAGCAGTTTCCTTGTAAAAACCGGCTTGTAAAGCCAATTTTTATGCCCATTCGTAAAGAGAGACTACCTGTCCTGCCCGATGCACTCTACAGATATGGACTTACACTGTAGGAGTATGTTAATAAATAGAGAGTTTGCAGAAGGTTAATTTTTCTGATTTTTTGGTTAAGACCTGTTGCAGAAAAGCGTAAATTTTTAAACAATTCACTTTTCTGTCCTTGTTCAGACCTCAAAAACTTACAAAATTTCAAAATTGTTGCGGCATCTCTGCTTCCCCATTGGTCTGGAGTATGTCATCTTTCGCCAAAAGGAGATCGTGGATGGTGCATTTTTTTAACAAAAGGCGATGGGGGCTAACCGCCCTGAACACAGTGTTTTTGGGCATCGCTTTAATTAATCAGCCTTTTACCCCTCACCTTGCGCAAGCTCAAACTGCGCAGACACATACCGCCTCCCCCCCGATGATGAGCCCAGACATGGGTGGCACTTTCAAGCTGGATCGCCCACACTCTTCGCTCACCTTTAAAGTTGATCACTTAGGATTTGTAACCTATGTCGGGCGCTTTAATGTGTTTGATGCAACCTTGGTTCTTGATCCTGTTAAACCAACACAAAGCCAGCTCAGTGTGACCATTACCCCCGAAAGCATTGATGTGGTTAGCGATGATGTGGAAAAAGAATTAAAGAGCGAACAGTTTTTCAATGTTGAACAATTTCCAGAGATTACCTTTACCAGTCAGCAGGTTGTTTTTACGTCCTCCATCACAGCAAAAGTTTTGGGACAGCTTACGCTACTGGGTGTAACGCAACCTGTCGTTCTCAATGTCAAATTCAACAAAAAAGGCATCAACCCTTACGCCAACGTCTATGAGATGGGTTTTTCCGGCACGGCCACTTTCAAGCGATCGACCTGGGGCATGAAAGCGCTTATTCCACAAATTAGTGACAGCGTAACAGTTGACGTTGAAGCCGAATTTCAAAAGCAGGCCGAGGCGCCCACAGCAGAGATGCAAAACACGCCCCCTTCTCGTGAGAAACACTGAGAGCAACGACCCACCTTATACTGGTGCAATATTATTCAGTGCTTCTTCCAGCTGGGCAAAGGTCGGTTGTAAGGCAGAGGGAATATTTCCGCGCCCCACTTCAACTGAAACCTGCGGTGCGCATCCCTGTAAATGAGCCACCAGCACATCACGAATAATACAATAAAATTGGTGATCTTCTTCATAAACCTGTTTTAGGCGCGAGGCCGCTGGCCCCACCAGCCCGTACGCAAGAAAAACACCAAGAAATGTTCCCACCAGCGCAGAACCAATCATCATCCCCAGCACTGATGGTGGCTCGTTAATCGACGCCATGGTTTTAATAACACCCAGCACAGCCGCCACAATCCCCAGCGCTGGCAAACCATCAGCCATGGCCTGCAAGGCATCACCAGGCTTTGTATGCTCATGGTGATATTTATCGATCTGGCGGTTGATATGATCTTCAACATGTAATGGATCTTCAAAGTTCATCGTCATCATACGCAAGGTGTCGGTAATCAGCCCCATGGTAAAATGATCGTGCGCAATATGGGGATAATTTTTAAAGATCGTACTCTCGTCCGGTTTTTCAATATGCGATTCGGCTGCGATAATACCTTTTGTGCGGATCAACTTGCACAGCTGAAAAAGGAGGCACAACAATTCATTATAATCACCTTTACGCCAATGACCACCTTTAAAAACCATCTTAAGATCTTTAAGAGTCGACTTAACAATCTTTCCGCTGTTTGAAATTAAAAAAGCCCCAATCGCTGCACCAAAAATTGTGCCTAATTCATGTGGCGCGGCTTCTAAAACGACTTCAATGCTTCCGCCTGTGGCAATATAAACGCCAAAGACGCAAACAAATACAACAAGGATACCAACAATAGCTAACATAATGCGCTGACCCTGCCCCTCATGCGCTTGTGGCACTCAACTCCACAAACATATATGAGGCCATTCTGGTGCGAGACTCTTAACTTACCCTTAATCCTATCGAGGAAGGTTGTGAGAGTGGCACAAATGCCTTTTTGGCGGGATAGGTCTTTCCGGCCAAAGGGGCGTAAAGCTGCTTAGCACACTCAACCACCCAAACACCCGCCAGAGGGTGAAAAAACAACGACCCCATCCCCTCCCACAGTTTTGACGCTTTGTGCATCAATCGCCAGCGTGTTGGGGGCATATAGAGTGCACCCCGTTCTTTCTCAGGAATAAAAAGGTGTTTCTTGAGCATTCCCTTTATTTGCCTCAACGAAAAAGCCGCCCCCTGCCCAAAGGGTGTGTGATCAAGCTGCGCCCACAACCCCGTACGATTAGGCGCAATAACAATCAATCGACCATTCCCTTTTAAAACTCGCCAAATATCTTGCAGCATAGCCTCGGGATTGCGCGTTCCCTCCAAAGCATGAAAAAGAATAACCCCGTCAAGCGATTCGTCTGCCAGAGGAAGAGCCGTTTCATCGACCAACGTCGTAAGGTTTTTTGCTTCTTTTGGCCAATGAATAACGCCCTGCTGTGCCGGCATTAAGGCAAACGCGTGCTCTGTTTCTTCAAGAAAAGGGCGTAAAAGCGGTGTTCCATAGCCAATAACCGCAACATTTAACCCTTTTAGATTGGGCCATAATGACAAAACTTTGCGCCGCATCATGGCTTGCACATATCGACCAAGCGGGCTGGTGTAAAATTCGCGCAATTCAACGACGTCGCAAAACATAAAATCATTATATCACAATGTATTGGGTGAGAATAGATAAAGTTTTAATTGTTTTCGGCCATTATGTCTTTAGTGAGGGACACGAAGAAAAATGAAAAACGATGTAAAACCAAGTAATAAACATAACGAAAACTAATAAAAATATATTTAAGGGGAGAAAATACCAATGGAAGTGTTCGCCATTACTGGCGCGCAGGAGAGAATTACGCCCGATTTACATGCGGCATTCCCTTCTGATCAAGTGTCAGTGCTAGAGGAGTTAACAAATAAAATTGATCACGCTGGCAGTCCGACAAAAGCCTACCAGCTCATGGAACAAAGAAGAATATTACGCGATATGATGGCCTATAAACGCAGCATTGCTCAAAACAGCATCAATTGGTCTGTAAGAGAAGAGCAAGAACGCCTGAAAGAACATCAGATGAATCAAAATCACGGTCGTTTGAAAAGACGGGCACAGTTTGCGATCAATATGTGATCGCTCAGAAATTTAAAGAACGAGGGAACGATATAATCCCTCACAGGTGTAGTCTAAAAGTTAGTCTAAGTTTAGCATAAGCGGCAGAATTATTTTAACTGCCAAAAAAGGTGGGGACTTAACATCCCCACCTTTTTTACGTGCGCCGTTTAAGGATAGGTGACAAGCGTATGCAGCGAAACCAGTTTTACCTCCTGCCCAACAGCGGCATTGATCCACTGTTCAAGCACGCTCAATGTCACTGTATGAGGATGACCGATCGCAACCGCCCACCCGCGCTTGCACGCCAACCGCTGCGCCTCTTTTAACTGCTTCAAAATGAGATTAGCCTTGATATCATTATCAAGAAAAACCTGCCGATCAACAAAACCAATCCCGTATTGTGCAGCGAGCATTTTACCGGCACTACTGGGAGTAGTGCGAGAATCCAAAAAGAAAAGATGATGTTCAGCCAGCGCCTTGATCACCGGTGATAGCGCTTCGGCAGACTGTGTAAAACGACTGCCCATATGGTTATTTAATCCGATCGCATCAGGAATAACAGCCATACTCTGTTGCACCCGTGCATAAATATCCGCACTGGATAACGCCATTGTAAGCGCTTGTGGCCCCGGATTGTTATGCGCCATATCATTTGGTTCCATCGGCATATGGATCAACACATCATGCCCACTTAAAAACGCTTGGTGCGAAAGAGCTGTCACATCGTGGGCATACGGCAAAAAAGCCAATGTCACCGCAGCGGGCAAACGAATTGCGCGTAAAGCAGCTACACGATCCGGCCCCACATCATCGATAACAAGAGCTAATCGACAGGCTTCTTTCCTGGTTGTCGCACCAGAATTTAATGTGGTAAGCGGCGGAGCATTTAATGCAAGCTGCACTGTATCGCTATCGTGATTGCCCGGCACGTCGGTTTTTGAAAATGAATCTGCTGCAGGCATATCAGGTAAAGTTTGTAGCAAAGGCGCTTCGCGAGAATTTTGCTTTTCTTCATACGGCAGCGCCTTCAGTTCGTCTTCCGCTGCACGCGTGTTTTCAGATGAGGTCGTGCCGCTTTTTAAGATAACATTGATCTCATTTTTATCACTTTGTGTGTTGGGTTGTAACACTGAATCATTATTGCCAAATGCCTGACCTGAAAAAGTGCTCTGCCCACGATCGAGAAGTCCCGCCTCAGCCAAGCTTGATTCTGTTGAAACTGAAGGGTGAGAAGAAGTGCGCACCTCTTCACTCACGGAGGCAGGTGTGTTTTTTTCTTTATAATGGACGAAAAGCGCTAATGGCCGTTTTTCAAAGTCATGCGCGGCAATAATAAAGAGTGCAAAACCGATAGCAAAAGCACAAAAAAGCAACATGCCACGCACGACCAGTGTGCTGACGACCGTGCCACGACCACGGCGCGCACCGCGAGCGCCCATCCCCTTGCGCTTGCGTGCGGCAAGTCGCGAACGTTGCGGTGTCACAACCGTTTAGTTTTCAGAGGGAAGTGACTGTACCATACTGCTGTTACTCAACTGAACAACTGGCGCCAATGCACTTACGGCTAGTGGTGATGCATCTCGTGAACCCTGCACCGTCACTGGCAAAGCAACGGAAGAGAGAACACCTGCACCGCCGCCGGCTTGGGCTGGTTCAATCATCACAGTATCTGCAGAAATCACCGCTTGCAGACTGATACTGGCCAGGGTCGTTTGCAAGACTTGTGACCAAGGCTTTCCGCCCTGCCAATCAACTGGCTGACTTAAATTCACACCGTCACTATGCGCGAAAGTGTAACTGCCTGGCAAAATCTGACGAAGGGCAATAACCAGCGGAACATGTTTGCCGAAACCTTGCACGACGGTATCATTAGCAGGAGCAACCGTGAGCGCAGGTGCGACAGCGGGGATGGCCGGAGACGCAACACTTGCTGACGAGGCATCATCACCGTACACATTACCTGTAATCAAAGAAACAGGGCGGCGATGTGCAGGCATCGATTCAGCAGAAGTGGTTTGAGGCTCATTTTGCGCAAGCGCCTGAGAAAGTGTTACAGCCTCAGCGCTTTGCGGCGGGCTTGCCGGTGGAGCGGGCGCATAGACAGGCTGAACAGGATTTTCTTTATCTGAAGCATTCCATTTCACTTGCTGTGTAAGCGGATAAGGTGACTGTTGTACACTGTTTGAAGAAGGCATACTTGATGTCATACCTGGTGAAGCTGCAACAGGTGGCGTTGAAATAGGCGTGCCAACAGGCAATGTGACGGCTGGTACCACTGCTTGAGAGGAAGAGGCCTTTTGATCACCCTTGGAATAAACAGGCTCACTTGTCATGGTCTGCGTGCTCAACATAACCTGAGCGCCCGGTACGGGTGCAGCGGTGATCGGTGCTGGATAACCCCCGGCCATGGGCGGCATCTCGGCAGAGGGCTGATATGTTTCACCCTGAGGCGTATAAAACCCGCTAGAAAGTATCGCTTGTGGCTGAGATTGCACGGGCTGCTGCGCAGGAGTGGCCGTATCAGGCATTGTTGCAACAGCTGCTTGTGCATCAGAAAAGCTGGATTGAGGCAAAGCCCCAAACGTCGGACTAGCAACCGTTTTGGAAGGAACAGAAGGAACACTCCCCTCAACACTCCATTCACGTCCATCCGTATCGGCATGCGTGCCCCGCGAAGGCTCAGACTGACGGCTAAATCCCTGATTTTGCGACGCATTCTGCCCATCTGGAGCCAACCAAATGAACCCAGCGTTTGCTAAACTAGTGCTGAACAACAAGACGGACAAACCGAGGACAAGTGTGCGAGTCGAATGAATAGCCATGGTCACGATACCTTCTCTATTTTATTGAGGTTGTGGTAGCATCTTAGCTTAAAAAAAACTAGCCCTTATGTGATGTTAGCGCTGCCTTTTTCTTTTGCAACAGGTGGTTGTGGACGAATTGCCACACGCATCGATATTCAAAACTCAAGACGACTTGACAAAAAACAAGAACCTTTATAGAACAAATGCGCTTAATGTTCGAAACAATGGGAAAGCACATGCTCACCAAAAAACAACATGAATTACTTTTATTCATCAACCATCGCTTGACGGATGATGGGGTATCCCCCTCGTTTGATGAAATGAAAATGGCTTTGGGGCTACGCTCCAAATCTGGCGTTCATCGTCTGATTTCGGGGCTGGAAGAGCGCGGCTTTATCCGCCGCATGCCGCATCGCGCCCGCGCACTTGAGGTTTTACGCCTGCCCAAACCCGCTCCAACAACCACCCCCCCTCCTAAGGCTGAACCCTTCAAGCCCAATATTATTCAAGGTGGGAAAGGGGTTGCGCCATCACCGCTACAATCGGTTGAGCTGCCACTTTATGGGAGGATCGCAGCAGGATTACCGATCGAGGCGCTTTCGGACCCCTCGGTTTATGTGCCCGTTCCTCAAGACATGATTGGCCATGGCGATCATTACGCACTTGAGGTTGCCGGGGATTCGATGATTGACGCCGGAATTATGGATGGCGACACGGTTATTATCCGCAACACCTCTCATGCCGACAATGGGCAAATTGTTGTCGCCCTTGTGGATAACGAACAAGTGACCCTTAAGCGCTGGCGCCTGCGCGGCGATAAAGTGGCACTTGAGCCCTGCAACCCAGATTACGAAACCCGTATTTTTCCCGCTCAACAGGTAAAAGTGCAAGGATTGTTGGTGGGCTTGCTGCGCCGATATAATTAGCACGCATGCGCACAAGAAATCATCCAAACTTCAGAGCTCGATTAACCGAGAAAAAAGAGACGAGACAAACCAAACAGATACTTGAAAAAAACGTATGGGATGTAACGATTGTAGCACATAGCGATAAAATGCCAGTCTGTGAAAGGGCTCAACGTGTTCTCGATTTTACAGCGTTGTTTGTAGAAAGTTTTGCCGCATTCAACCATATTTATTTGGATTGAGAGCAAATCCAAAAACAGCAGCTTGCTCAGCAAAAGCGTCCCAAAAAAAGCGCCGCCCCATGACCAATCCTGTGTACAAAGCGATAACACTGTATCCTTTTGCACACTATATACCGCCATCTGCTTTAATTAATAACATAGTTAATCGCACCAATAATTCGACGATTTATCCGCCCCCTACGTCGGGAGTGAGCAGAGGAAAATGTGGTTCAAACCGCAATCAATGTGCACGACCGCATGACAATCAGGCGCATCGACAAAACGATCATTTGGTCAGGAGCAGGAATAACATTATGTGAGCGTGGTTCGCGTCAACTCTGCAAGAGCAACCGCTGTGGCAACACCAGCGTTCAGGCTTTCAAGACCTTTTCGACCACCGGGGATTCGCACCAGCTCGTCACAAAACTCTGCCGTACGCTCGCGCAACCCCTCGCCTTCTGCACCCACCACGAAGACTGTCTTTTCAGCAAACTTGGTTTGAGCAAGGGTATTTTGCCCCCGCTCATCAAGGCCGTAAACCCAAAAACCCTGTTTCTTCATCTTTTCCAGCGCACGCGCAAGGTTGGTCACACGAAAGACCTTCACGTACTCTGCACCACCCACAGCCACACGGACCGCTGTTGGTGTAACCTCCACTGCACGATTCTTAAGAATCATGATCGCATCAACATGGAAAAAAGCAGCATTGCGTAATATTGTGCCCAGATTTTGCGGATTATTGATTTGGTCGAGTGCCAGCACAAGTTTGGCATCGCCGAGCTGCTCGAGATCGCTTTCGCTAAAAATTTCACGATCTTCGGTAAACAGACACACGCCCTGATGATTGTCATTTTCCGTGAGCTTACAGCGTCGCATAAATTGATCCCACGCCAAAATTTCAGGCTTAATTCCAAGCGGCTGGCACAGGGCAATAAACTCGTCTGGCGGCTCCATTTTCCCCGACAGCAACACAACACGAAGAATGTCTTGCGGCCGATTTAGAAAAACAGCGCGAGCTGAATGTTTACCGTAAATCGTTTCCATTCCAATGCCCCCCCATCAATGTTCTGACATGCGTGTGTACCGATTCCATACAAGGAAAACAAGCGTAATTATGGATATAAATGTTGTCTGTAATGGAAAATGACGGTATTATCAGCCATGAAAAATATTTACAGACTAACAAGCCTCTCTGTTTACTTTCTGGAGTAAAAATGAAAAAAACACTCGTTATTCTTGGGCATCCCAATGGTGAAAGTTTTTGTAGCGCGCTTGCTAAAGCCTACTGCGAAGGAGCCAAAGCGGCAGGGCATGACGTACGAGAATTAGCGGTCGGGGCGCTTGATTTTGACCCGACACTCTGGATGGGTTACAGTAAAAAACAAGATCTCGAACCAGACTTGATCATGTCGCAAGAACTTATTCAATGGGCAGAACACATTGTCTTTGTCTATCCCAGTTGGTGGGGAACGATGCCAGCGCGGATGAAAGGTTTTATTGATCGGGTTTTTGTTCCAGGATTCGCCTTCAAATATCGTTCTAACTCAAATCTTTGGGATAAACTGCTTAAAGGGCGTACAGCACATTTGATCGTAACAATGGACACGCCGCCTTGGTATTATCGATGGATTTATCGTAGCCCCGGTCACAACCAGATGAAACGCGCTACGCTTGGTTTTTGCGGAATCAACGTTGTAAAAACAACAGAAATTGCATCAATTAAAACATCAACACAGGAAACCAGAGCGAAGTGGCTTCTTGCCATCCGGCAACTCGGAACACAGTCTTAATCCGATATTTCATCTATGAAACAATGTGCGCTCACCGACCAGCAGCAGAGTTGAACCGCCGCGTCCATTTTTCCTCATCCGCTTCTGAAAGGGTGACGTGGAGCTCGATCCGATCCTCCTTGTCCTCCCGATGCAGCACGCGCCCGTGTCGATAAAGCCAGGCAAGTCCCTCACCATCATCAACACCAACCGCAAGCTCAGATATGCGACCTGCAGCAAAAAGAACATCATCCAAGCGCTTAAGAAGGTCACCGACGCCCTCTCCGGTCAGCGCTGACAACAAAATCATTTGCTGCCGGTCTGTGGATTTTTTTGCCGCCGCACGCTCTTCTGCACTGAGCAAGTCAGCTTTATTCAAAACCTCAATAATCCTTCGATCGACGTGCGGATCGACGCCAAGCTCTTTCAAAGTTTGCTCAACATCGCTTTTCTGAATCACTGTTTCTTGATGCACGCAATCGCGCACGTGTAAAATCACATCCGCTTCAGAAACCTCCTCAAGGGTCGCATGAAAGGCAGAAACAAGCTGGTGTGGTAAACTCGAAATAAATCCAACCGTATCTGAGAGGATTGCCAAACGCCCTGACGGCAATTTTATACGTCGCATTGTAGGATCAAGTGTGGCAAACAACATATCTTTTGCTAAAACATTCGCTTGGGTGAGGGTATTAAAAAGCGTTGATTTTCCTGCATTTGTGTATCCAACCAAGGCAACAACAGGAATTTCATTCCGCTTGCGCGTCTGACGCTGCAATGATCTTGTTTGCCGAACTTTCTCTAGGTCTTTGCGAATACGGATCATGCGATCTTCGATTAAGCGCTTATCCAATTCCAACTGGGATTCACCCGGCCCGCCCAAAAACCCCATACCGCCACGCTGACGCTCGAGGTGAGTCCATGACCGCACCAAGCGCGAGCGTTGAAAATCAAGTGCGGCTAACTCTACTTGCAACTGACCTTCGCGCGTTTGCGCTCGCTCTCCGAAAATTTCCAGAATCAATCCTGTGCGATCAATAACCTTGCACTGCCATGCTTTTTCAAGATTACGCTGTTGCACAGGAGTCAGCGCATGATCAACAACCACCAATCCGATTGAAGAAGCCTCCCATTGGACTTTTAGACGATCAACTGTCCCCCCTCCCATCAACGTTGCAGGAGATGGGTGACTTAATTTAAGCGCTTCTTGGTAAACAATGTCGAGGGCTATCGCCCCTGCTAGCGACACAGCTTCTTCCAGCGAAGATTCCGGCGTGCGCATAGGCGCATTTTTTATCGGATAAGACGACCACACGTGCAACACTGCCGCGCGGGTACGTTCTTTTTTTAAGAACAACGGATCAGACATCCCTAAACTGCTGTGCCATCATCCTCTTCTGGTTTCTCATCAAACAAGCTGATAGGCCCACCCGGCATCACCGTGGATATGGCATGCTTGTAAACAAGCTGGACATGAGAATCCCGACGCAAAAGCATTGAAAAATTATCAAACCAAGTGATAATCCCCTGCAGCTTTACACCATTCACGAGGAAAACCGTGACGGGCATTTTAATCTTACGCACATGATTTAAAAATACATCTTGAAGATTTTGATTTTTGTCTCCCATCGGCTATCCTTTTGTTGATCGTCACTTGTTTATTCTTTCAGAATACACAGTTAGGTGGCCGAGGAAAATAAAAACTTTGTTAACTTAACTTTGTTGACACTCATTTCTTTATTGACATAGCTCAATCGTCCCTCGGTCGCCAAATGTATCCTGTTTTTAGCAGCTAACTCTTTCAAAAATTTGAATTATAAAAAAATTGAGTCAAAATTAAGAAAAAAATACGTAAAATTGTATGGACTTTTATTTCGTTTGGGTAGAGATTAGAAAAGTAGCTCACGAAGAATAAGGTCAATAAGGCCCAACGCGGGGCTTACGGTTGTCATACAACAAATTTTTACAGGGTAAGCTCCATGATAAACTCTTATGCCTTCACGCATATCCAAAATTTTGATCCTATTCACGACGAAGCTGCGGCTGCACGTGCCCCCTTCCTTCCACACGATGAGAAAATTGCGGTTCTTATCGATGCAAATGTATCGGAGGACACTCAAAGCAGGCTGGCCCATCATTTACCAACTCCAACGGATGACGTTTCATATCTTGATGACAGCAAGCGCCCCCGTGGTCGTATCCCGCGCGGGGCTTGGGGGTATACCCTTTACCTCTATGATCACAAGCGCGAAACACTAAAAGAGATAGGTGATCGCTTCGGTGTTGAGCCAAGCGCCGTACACTATGTTTTGCGGCAAGCTCGCCAGAAAAATATTCCATATTCGCGCGAAGTCCCCACAGCAGAAATTCTGGCAAAACCCCGCCGCGAGATCGAAAGCCGTGCAGCAAACTTATCACAAATGCCGGTAACCGATGATGGGAAACGCCATTTTACCAAGACAACGACAATCACCTTGCCCGCTCAAGAAGCGGCCCCGTCGGTTGAAAAACAAGCTGATGAAACCTTTGCAGAACTCAACAAGTCACCTTTAGCAAAACGTGTGTTTGATTGTTCTGCGGAAATCATCAATGCCATTCTCAGCTTTGAGCGCGATCCCAGCAGAGAAAACGCTGTAAAACTTGAGGAAACACGCAAATCTGGTTCACGGGCTTTGGCCGCAATTGAAATCTGGATGCATCAGATGTCTGCAACCATGTCCGCTAAACCCACTGTCAATGAATCGCGTGTTGCGCTATTGGAACAGATTTAGCACAGAAATTGGGAATTCACCCAGACAAGTGCTACTCTTTCTTTGCGAACAGCACAGCAATTAAAACTCCATTAATCGTGACATCATAGACTTGCTTTGATGTCCGCTAGTGGAGATTGCTGCCCGATGGCCACAATCGAAGACCATGTGCCTTTTTTTGCCTCCAGCATGCTGTTGCTGGTTGTGGCGGGCATTGTTGTGCCCTTGTGCCAACGCATAAAACTAAGTCCTGTCATTACATATTTGCTGAGTGGTTTTGTTGTGGGACCGTTTGGGCTGGTCCTTTTGGCACATCAAGCGGGGTTGTCTAACTTTTCTGTGTTTTTTCCAAGCCAGAAACAGGTAAAAGAATTAGCTGAACTGGGAATCATCTTTTTAATGTTCATGATCGGATTAGATCTTTCACCCAGCCGCTTATGGGCATTACGCAGTTATGTGCTTGGCTTGGGTTCATTGCAATTTTTGATTACGTCTGCCATTATTGGATTATGCGCTTTCTTTTTTGGCAACACGCTTGCCAGCGCTGTAATTCTGGGCTGTGCTCTCGCTCTCTCGTCTACAGCCGTGGTAATGCAGCTTTTGTCTGATCGACACGACGTTGGATCACCCTTGGGTCGGGTTAGTTTTGCCGTCTTACTCTTTCAGGATTTGGCTGTGGTACCGGTGTTGGTGCTGGCAGGTGCACTCACAGAAAGTAATGCGAATCTCTTTTACCTGATTGTTTTAGCTGCATTTAAAGCATTAATTGCAGTGGGGTTTATTTTTGTTTTTGGTCGTAAGGTTTTGCGCCCACTGTTCCGGCTTGCCAGTTTTTCAATGGGCTCAGAAGCGTTTTTCGCTGTTGTATTGATGGTTGCCTTGGGTACGGCGGCATTAACAGGAATTTCTGGCCTTTCCATGGCGCTGGGAGCATTTTTGGCTGGCTTGCTTTTGGCAGAAACAGAATTTAGCGCTCAAATTCAAACCTATCTTTCGCCGTTTAAGGGGCTTTTGCTTGGAATTTTTTTTATGAGTATCGGCATGGGACTGGATATCCGGATGGTTATCGGAAATTTTGACTGGCTCATGCTTTCACTTCTAGGCATGATCGCAATAAAGGGTAGCATTCATGCTGCGCTGTGCCGATTTTACGGCTTTAAAGCAGGTTTTTCGATCGAAGCAGGATTTCTCCTCAGTCAATCAGGTGAATTTGCATTTATCATTATCGGCGTCGCCATGACGACAGGATTGATCACAGTGGCAAATGGCCAGTTCATGATCATTTTAACAGTTCTTTCCATGCTGATCACACCATTCCTGGCCTTTGGCGCACGATGGACAGCCAGAAAACTGGACGATGTACCTGCATCATCCCAAATGAGCACAACGATCAGCTCACAATTTCATGCCCTTGCACCCCCGCCCACGCAATTAGAGCGCACTGGGCACATCATCATTGCTGGTTTTGGGCGCGTGGGGCGCGTGATGGCAGAGATGATGGAGGCATCACAAATTCCATGGATTGCTTTGGATACAGACATCCAAACTGTCACACGGGCGCGCCAAAAAAATCTTCCCGTTTGGTATGGCGATGCGCGTCAAAGTGCCTTGCTGGAGGCCTTGCACGTTGAGCATGCACAAGCACTGGTCGTCACCGTAACCACGACGCGACTGACAGAAGAAATTATTATGGCAACCCACCCGCGCTGGCCATTGCTGTCAATTTATGTGCGTGCAAAAGATCGTAGTCATGCGCGGTATTTGCGTAAATTTGGCAGCATTGAGGTTGTCCCCGAAAATCTTGAATTAGCCCTGCAGCTTTCAGCGCAAGTGCTGCGCGACTTTAAGGTCGATGAAAAAGCCATCCAAAGCCAAATAACCGTACTGCGCGAAGCCAGTTTAGCCGAGCCTCCAGACGATAAAAACAACTAATCATTGGCAATTTATACAAGATTTTAATTGCTCTCGTTTAGAATAGGAGAATATTTAAGGAGCGGTCATGATCGACCATAAATTTTTTATTAATAAACTCTACCATGAATCCTATGCCTTGTTGGTTGAGGCACGCAACTATTTTGCCTACAATAAAACATTAAAAACGACAGAACAGGCACACAAAGCCGAAGATCGCATGTTTTTAAACTATCAGGCAATGCGTTTTACCAGCCGCATGACACAAGCACTCGCATGGTTAATGGCACAACGAGCGGTACAGCATGGCGAAATCTCCAAAAAAGATGCTTGCAACGGAAGCTTTTCGTTGGGTGGAGAAAAAATTTGTGTTGATCCCGACGGTCACGACGACCACCGTCTGCCCCATGCAATGCAGATTTTATTGAATCGCAGTCACTCGCTCTATCATCGAGTCTTGCGACTTGATAAAGATTGCCAGCGGGTACATGGCCAAGATGAATGCGATAACAATACTCTGGATCACAATCCATCGCTCCCGATGCCGCCCACATAAATCGATCCCTACTGCAATTTAGAGCGCATCTCCAAGGCGCGCTCTGTTTTATTCTCTTAACGCAAATACGTCGCCAAAGATGGTCTCTACGAGCCCATCTTTTCGGGATTTGCTATAGCATACAAGTGTTCGCTAGATTTTTACCGCACTTTTAGGTATCAGCAGATATGACCAAAAAGTTTACCCGCACGATTGAAAACTTTGTTTGTGATAATTGTGGTACCGCTGTTTTAGGCAATGGCTTTACCAATCATTGCCCGAAATGTCTCTATAGCAAGCACGTAGACGTCAACCCCGGTGATCGCGCTGCAACCTGCCTCGGACTCATGAAACCACTGTATTCGGAAAAAAAAGGAACGGGCTATACACTTCTACACCGTTGTCAAAAATGCGGATTTGAGCGCAAAAACAAATTCGGGGAAGCGGATTCAATCGACGCACTGCTTCAACTCATGCGTAACAGGTTTTAAGCCCTAACCTTAACATAGCGACCGGGTGCAGGCTCAATCCCCTTCTCGACGTTGCGCGCGGGGACAAGACCCCCAGCATAATTGCTAATCCAGTCACGCCAATGCGGCCACCACGATCCCTCTTGCTCCTTCGCCGTTTGCAACCAAGCTTGAGGAGTTTCTGCTTTTTGAGAGCTGCTCCAATAATTATATTTATTCGCCGCAGGAGGGTTAATCACTCCAGCGATGTGGCCTGATCCTGCCAACGTGAATGTGACGGGACCGTTGAAAATATTCATGGCGCTATAGGTTGATTCCCACGGTGTAATATGATCTTCTCGCGCAGACAAAAGATAGGTTGGTGTCTTGATTTTTGTCAGATCAATTGAAACGCCTTTCAGCTTAACCCCATTCTTTTGAATCAGGCGATTATGCTGATACATATTGCGCAAATAAAAGCTATGCATGGCCGCTGGCATGCGGGTTGAATCGCTGTTCCAATACAGCAAGTCAAACGGAAAAGGTTCACGGCCCAACAGATAATTATTGATCACAAATGACCAGATCAAATCATTCGCGCGCAACATGTTAAATGTGGTGGCCATGCGCGTTGCTTCAAGATATCCTTTTTCACTCATTTGCTGCTCTATGGCTTCAAGCTGAACGTCATCAATGAAAACACCCAGTTCACCGGGATCTTTAAAATCGACAAGCGTAACAAAATACGTCGCACTGCGAACGGTTTTGGCCAGCGCCGGATTGGTTTGATGCAAATAGGCAAGAGTTGATGCCAACAATGTACCCCCCAAACAATAACCGATCGCATTCAGATTCCGTGAGCCACTATGCAACCGCACCTGATCCATGGCCGTGAGAATGCCCAGATCCATGTAATCTTCAAAACTTAGAGCCGCCATCTCTTGATCAGGATTGACCCACGACACACAAAAGACTGTCAGCCCTTGATCAACCGCCCATTTGATGAAGGAATTTTCCGGCTTGAGGTCAAGAATATAAAACTTGTTGATCCACGGCGGTACAATCAACAACGGCACGTCGCAGACCTTGTCCGTGGTAGGCGTGTATTGAATAAGCTGTATCAACTTATTTTCAAACACCACTTTTCCCGGTGTGGTTGCAATATTTTCACCCACTTTAAAGGCGCTTTCATCCGTCATGCGGATACGGCCTTTTTCCATATCCTGTAAAAGATTTTCCAGCCCTTTTACTAGGTTTTCACCGCGCGTTTCAAGTGTGGTACGAATGACCTGTGGATTGGTAAGGGCAAAATTGCTCGGCGAGAGGGCATCGACAAATTGACGTGTGTAGAAGTCAATTTTTTTTTTGGATCGGGGATCAATCCCCTCCACTTCTTGCACTTGATCTTGCAGCCAGCGCGCCGTCAAAAGATATGACTGTTTGATGTAATCAAAAATAGGATTGTCATTCCACACAGGATCCTTAAAACGCTTATCAGCAGAAATAACCGGAGTTTTTCCCGTGTGCTGTACCCCAAGCAAGCGATAGGTACTGGTTTGCCAAAGATCAAGGTACTGCTTCCAAAGATTGGCTTGCGCGGCAAACATATGCATGGGGTTGCTCATCAGCCGACTTATCATTTCCATAAATGACTGCGATAAGTCAGTCGCAACAAAAGGGGTTCCCATATTGTTTTGACGAGCAGTAAAATCTTTCAGTAATGACTGACTGCGCTTAGCAATACGGGCTAAATTTTCGCTCCAATCGATTGTATTTTTATTGGCATCAAAGGAAACTTCGTGTGCTTGAGAGGATGCTTGATGAGCGATAAAAGGCTTTTGCGCCGCATTCGTCTGCGCGATACGTGGGGCCTGTGGCGCCACATCACGTTTAGGCGGTGTTTTCGCCAAAACACCAGATTTGGCTGTATTTTTTTTTGTTTTGGATACGAGGGACGTTTTTGCCACTTTGAGCAGTGCTGCGGTTGCGGATTTCTGCAGTTTTGCTGTAGAGGTTGATTTTGCAGATGGGGCTGGCACTGTCGACGATGCCCGTGACGAGGCAGGAGATGGCATTGATGTCGATCGTGTTTTTTGCGAAAGCTTTGCCCCACTCTGCGCTGCTGAAGCGCTGGTTTTAGTCTGGCGTGGCACATCCATAGCCGGTGTCGTTTTCTTGGCGACAAGCCGCTGTGATTGACGTGGTTGATGCAAAAAAGGCGAAGCATCCGGTGCTGGGGTTGTTTGCGGAGCAAATAGCAACGAAAGTTGGTCGGCGTTCAGTTTTTTCGTCTGTCTCTTGTTCATTTTTGATTTATCCGCCATGCTAGGGCCACCTTTCGATCCTGTGCAGAGGAAATGATGACTCACGTATTAACAAATCTTTACACATTCGCCAAACGATTCCTGCTGATTTGCCCCATTTTTTTAACCGCGTGTACCATCGGACCTTGGGAAAAAGAGTTTTGGTCTCCCCCTGCCGCCCACGGCGCCGCCCCGATTCGGGACGGTTCGAACTATCCGATTCCGCGTGCAACAGGTGAAACCGATGCAAAATGGCCCAAACTCGGTGAGGTCCCCGATCGTCCCGCCCCTCCCTTGACCGAACAGGAAATAGCCATACAAATGGAACAGCTTGAAAAAGACCGGCAAAATGCCACCACTTTAAAAGAAACCATTGAAAACAAGGAAGACTAGAGCGCATCTCCAAGACGCGCGTAGTTTTATTCTTTTGACGCAAATACGTCGTCAAAGATGGTCTCTGCGATTCCATCTTTTCGGGATTTGCTCTAATCTCTTCTTGTCACTTTAGTTAATCTCTTCTTGTCACTTTAGTTGTGTTTGTGGCAGCATGAGCCACACGATTCCCCTTATTTTGCTTTTGAAGGATGAGACATCATGACTGCGCCTGATTTTCTCCGCATTAAACGGCTTCCCCCTTACGTTTTTGCAGAAGTAAACCGTTTAAAGATGGAAGCCCGCGCAGCAGGCGTCGATGTGATTGACCTCGGCATGGGCAATCCGGATCAACCGACCCCACCGCACATTATCGACAAACTTGTAGAGACAGCCCGCAACCCTAAAGCCCATCGTTATTCTCAATCGCGCGGCATTCCCGGTTTGCGAAAAGCCATTTGCGGCTATTATCAACGTCGCTTTAATGTGGAGTTGGATTTCGACACGGAAGCCGTTGTCACCCTCGGCTCAAAAGAAGGTTTAGCCAATCTCGCGCAAGCAATTACCGCGCCGGGTGACGTTATGCTGTGCCCCAATCCCAGTTATCCCATTCATCCGTTCGGATTCATGCTTGCGGGTGCCTCGTTGCGATTTTTACCGGTGGAACCGGGTGAAGAATTTATGCGCGTTTTGGATAAAGCAATCCGCCACAGTGTGCCGCGCCCCATTGCTTTAATTGTCAGCTATCCCGCGAACCCGACGGGTGTTACCGCCGAACTCCCCTTTTATGAGGAACTGGTCAAATATTGCACAAGCAAAGGTGTGTGGATTATCTCTGATTTGGCCTATTCTGAGCTTTATTTTGAAAACAATCCGCCACCATCTGTTTTGCAGATTAAAGGCGCGAAAGACATCGCCATCGAATTTACCTCCATGAGCAAGACCTACAACATGCCCGGATGGCGAATCGGCTTTGGTTGCGGCAACCGCTATTTAGTCGGCGCCTTGGCGAAGATAAAATCGTATCTTGATTACGGCGCGTTTACCCCCATTCAAGTCGCAGCAACCGCAGCACTGAACGGCCCGCAGGATTGCGTTGCCGAAATTCGCGAGATGTACAAAGAACGACGCGATGTTTTGATTCACGGATTGAAACAAGCCGGGTGGGACGTTCCCGTTCCCAAGGCATCAATGTTTGTTTGGGCCCCCATTCCTCAACCGTTTAAAGCGATGGGGTCGTTGGAGTTTGCCAAGCTTCTGCTGAAAGAAACCAGTGTTGCCGTTTCGCCGGGCGTGGGCTTTGGTGAATATGGAGATGACCACGTGCGTATTGCCTTGATTGAAAATCCAAAACGCATTCGCCAAGCGTGTCGCAGCATCAAAACGTTTCTTGCTAAAGGAGCACAGGCTCACACAGCACCCTCAACCACAAGCGAAGCGGTTTAGCTTAGAATGACGGCCGTTGCCCTTACCCCTTCTGCAGATGATGGTTTGACGCATTACACCATCGAGGCTTCTGAAACGGGTTGGGCATGGCAACTTGCAGAAGCCCCCGAGCGTACGACTCAAGCCATCGCACAAACATTTTCTTTGCCTGATGTGCTTGCGCGTATTATGGCCGCGCGCGGCTTTACCAAAGAAACCGCAGCAGCATTTTTAAACCCACGTCTACGCGACCAATTACCGGATCCAGCGGACTTCAAAGACATGACACGCGCGGCAGAACGAGTCGCGGCAGCCATTCAAAAAGGCGAAAAAATTGCTATTTTCGGCGATTATGATGTTGATGGTGCTACGTCATCGGCCTTGCTGTCGCGCTACCTCAAAGCGGTCGGCTGTAGCGCCCTAACCTACATCCCGGATCGGTTAAAAGAAGGTTACGGCCCGAATGCACCTGCGCTGCTTGCCTTGGCACAAAAAGGCTATCGCGTGTGTGTGACAGTGGATTGCGGTACCACCGCCTTTGCCCCTCTCGAAGCGGCTGCACAAGCCGGACTTGACATGATTGTTCTTGATCATCACACAGCGGAGCTGTCATTGCCGACCGCCGTGGCGATTGTCAATCCTAACCGGCTGGATGAAAGCAAAACCTATAGCAATCTTGCAGCAGTGGGCGTGACGTACTTATTTTGCATCGCGCTCAATCGTATGCTCCGTCAACAGGAATATTTTAAAAACGCCTCTTTTCAAGAACCAAGCCTGCTTGAATTACTTGACTTGGTGGCTCTGGGCACCGTTGCTGATGTGGTGCCTTTAACGGGCCTGAATCGGGTTTTTGTCACGCAAGGCCTGGAGGTGATGGCACAACGCAAAAATGCAGGGATTACTGCGCTTCTCGATGTCGCTCATTTGCAAGAAAAACCACAGGCATGGCACTTGGGCTTTGCTTTAGGTCCACGCGTGAATGCGGGGGGACGTGTAGGGCAATCGGATCTCGGAACCCGCTTGTTAACCTGCGAAAACAATGCAGAAGCACATTCTCTTGCAGCGGAATTGGACCGTCTCAATCTTGATCGCCGTGAGCTTGAAAAAAGCATGGTGGATGAAGCAATTTTTGAAGCTCAAAAGCAGGTTGAGCATGGCCAGCGCATTGTGATCATTGCTCATCAGCAGTGGCATCCCGGTGTCATTGGGATTGTGGCCAGCCGCGTGAAGGATCGCTTTAATCTACCCACGATTGTGATTGGTTGTCATGACGGAACGTGGATTGGCTCAGGTCGCTCGGTGCACGCCATTGATTTAGGTGCAGCGGTTATTTCTGCTAAAAATGCTGATCTTTTGATCAAAGGTGGCGGCCATAAAATGGCGGCGGGCTTAACCATTGATCCGGCACAACTCGCTGCTTTTCATGCCTTTATGAATGACCGTATCGCACAACAGCAAAGCATGCTCAATGAAAGAGATTTACGCCCCACCCATCTGTGCGACGGCATGCTGAGTGTGCGAGCAGCCTCGGTCGATTTTATCAATCAGCTGGATCGGCTGGGACCCTATGGTGCAGGTCATCATGAACCGCGCTTTATCTTTCAGAATGTGCGCGTAAGCTTTGCTAAAACCGTCGGCAGCGAGGGGGAACATATCAATTGCCAATTGTTATCCCTACAAGGGGATCGTCTGAAAGCAATTGCCTTTCGCGCTATGAGTTCGGCAATTGGCCCGTTATTACTTAGTAACCAGAACACCTTGCTGCACGTGATGGGAACGCTTAAGGTGGATCATTGGGGCAGCAGGCTTACGCCTTGCCTACACATTGTGGATGTTGCTCGCGCTCGTACACTCTAACGTGAAAGTTTTTAGATGGATTATCTTGGTCAATGTATTTCTGGTTTGCAAGACGTTCTCGCTGATCATCTGTCCTCCTCCCAATCGGCGCTTAAAGTCTTAAGTATCGAGGATGGGGCTATAATTTTTTCATCTGCACAAAAGCTTGATCTCAGTGCATTTCCTCAATTCAACAATCTGTATCAGTTTCTCTATCGTTCCGAGAAAAGCGGGGGCAAAGGGGATGACAAAGCCGCCACCATGGATGAAGCAATAACACAATGCCTTGCGGCGTCAAAATGGCAAACCCCAGCCTCGCAAGGCGCGCGCACGTTCCGCCTCAATCTGAGTGACGAGAACAAGCTCGTGAGTGCTGACAAAAAACTTATCGGACAACTTATTGCACGCATTGAACGCGCGGGATCGCTGCGTTACACCAAGGGCCAGCCCGATGTCGAATATTGGGTGTTTCGTCGTGATGATGGGCAAGTCTGGTTTGCACGGCGCCTCACCTATCAACGCGTCACTGAAAAAGACCTCGCACCCGGCACCCTGCGGCCCGAATTAGCCTACGCCCTCTGTCTTCTTTCTCAACCCCAAGCGGATGATCGCATCATGGACCCCTGCGCGGGCAGCGGCGCCTTGGCTTTTGCTCGCGCCCGTTTTCCGTTTAACATGATGTTTATCAGCGATCTTGAAAGTGAAGCCGTAAAAAACATTCGCCAAGCGCTTAAAACCACGCATAAGCGCCTGGAAAAGAGAGGCCGCCCTATCATCGTGCGCGAAGCCGATGCCCGCCATCTCGATAAAATCGAGGATAATTTTTTGACTGTGATCATTACTGACCCACCTTGGGGACTTTACAGTCAGGTGGAAGGCGATTTGGAGGTATTTTATAGCACACTCTTGACCGAATGGTATCGGGTACTTGAGAAAGGGGGGCGATTAATTCTTTTAATGGGGCGGCGAGAGCTTTTGCCCGCGCTACTGAAAAAACAAAGCGCCTTATTTCACTGCGAGAAGCAATTAAACATTCTCGTTTCGGGCAAAAAAACGGCAATTTTATGTTTGCGAAAAGTTTAATCATTTTTTTGTAAGAGAATGCTTGATTTTTCCGCTCTAAAACGTTATCAATCCCACCACTGGCTTGGTCCCCATCGTCTAGAGGCCCAGGACACCCGCCTTTCACGCAGGCAACACGGGTTCGAATCCCGTTGGGGACGCCAACCAGTAAACACCTTTCGGGGTGTTAAAATGAACAGGAAGCACCCGTAGCTCAACTGGATAGAGCATCAGACTACGAATCTGGCGGTTAGGAGTTCGAATCTCTTCGGGTGCGCCATTCATCTCTTTGCATGCCCCCCAGCACTAACGCTACCCACCTGATGATCACTTGAAACCTTCTCGTGGAATGGTAAAATCATTGATATCAGCAAACCAATTTTGTAGACTGTCATAAATCAACATATTATTAAAGGATTTAAATCATGAAAGCCACCAGTGGCGATCAATGCGCAAAAACGTTTAATGGGATAACTCACATCTGTTGCGGCATGGCCACCTTGGGTGCATTGATGATAGCCACCTGCCCGCATCCTGTTGTCCAAAGCCTCGGAGGCATTATGGCGTTCGTCAATGGCCTTGTTGTTTATAAACTGTGGAAGGCACGCCCCGCACAACTTAAAGTATGATTTTTTCACTTCGTTTATCTACATCAATAGAGCATTTTCAGCACAAGCATGTGCGGTTTTGCGTTTAGAGCAAATCCCGAAAAATGCAATCGCAGAGACCCTTTCTAACGCCATATTTGCGTCAAAAGATAAAACGGCGTGCGTCTATCTTCGGGTGATGCGCTCTAACATGCCCTCTGAATACGACTATGACGCGCCGAGTAAGCAAAATAAATAATCATACCCAACCCCATCCACACCAAAAAACGCAGATGCGTAATGGGGGGCAAAAAGGCAATCAACGCCCCGCAAGAAAGAACGCCTAAAATCGGAATGATCAAACCACCCGGTGTTTTAAAGGGTCGATGCATCTCGGGGTGACGCAAACGAAGCGCAATAACACCGCCGCAGACTAGCACAAAAGCAGCCAAGGTACCAATGTTGACCAACTCAGCCAAAATCCCGAGCGGCACAAACCCAGCAAAAATTGACATAATCACACCACAAACTATCGTTACACGAACCGGGGTCTTGCGCTTGCGATCGATATAGCCAAGGTGACGCGAAATAAGCCCGTCCCGCGCCATCGCCAGCATAATGCGCGTCAGGCCATAAAACAAAACCAACATCACCGTTGTAAGCCCGGCGATCACACCGCCTGCCACCAGCGCAGAGGCCCAATTAATACCGATTTGCCCTAAGGCGTAAGCGACAGGGGAGGAAACGTTTAACTGTGTGTAAGGAACAATGCCGGTGAGGACAGCAGAAACGACGATGTAGATGATGGTGCAAAACACCAAGGATCCCAAAATGCCAATGGGAACATCGCGCGCAGGATTTTTTGCTTCTTCCGCCGCGGTCGAAACGGCGTCGAATCCCACATACGCAAAAAATACAAGCGAGGCACCCGCCAGCACACCGGTATTTGTTCCATCCGGTAGTTTTTCGAACCACCCAAAAGGCATAAAGGGTGACCAGTACTCCGGATGAAGATGCCCCAATCCAACCGCCAGAAAAACAGCAATCGCACACAGTTTGACAAACACCATCAGCGCGTTGATCCGTGCACTTTCGCGCACACCCACAACCAGCAGCGCGGTTAAAACGAGCACAATCCCCATCGCCGGAAGATTGACAACCCCGCCCGCAGCTGGCCCTTTGCTTAACGCAAGCGGAAGTGTATATCCCACCGCGGCCAATGCATCTTTAAAATAACCCGACCAGCCATTGGCCACCGCCGCCACCGACACGGCATATTCTAATATCAAATCCCAGCCGATAATCCATGCAATCAATTCACCGAACGCGGCATAAGCATAGCCATAAGCGCTGCCGCATCCGCCCACGCTTGACGCCAGTTCAGCATACGCAAGGGCGGCGAATGCGCAGGCAATCCCCGCGATAACGAACGATAAAACAATCGCCGGTCCCGACTGGGTCGCCGCCGCAACGCCTGTCAGCACAAAAATCCCCGTACCGATAATGGCACCCACGCCTAATAGCGTAAGATCCCATGCACTCAAGCAACGGGTGAGTTGATTGTCATCCACAATCACAGTCGGAATTTTGCGTCGAAGCAATATATTGGCATCAAACATTTAGTCCCCCATGCTTGGAACATGACATTAAAGAACATCTCCGGCCTTCTTAAGACCGTATCCAAGCATGAGCCGCCATGATGATCAATCAAAATGTCGCAGCTTAAAGTCGCGCGTTTATCCTTGACGCCTTTTTATGGGTCGCCTATCAAGTGTTACAATATAACAATATTAATTCTTGCCCACGCCAATTGAGACAAGAGGAACCCATGCTTTTCACGACAACAAATGTACAGCTTAAACGCACAACGGGGCCAACAATTGTTCTACCGGATTTGCAGGTTCGGGAAAGAGAATCGATCCTTCTGCTTGGGCCTTCTGGTTCTGGTAAAACAACCCTGCTTTCCATTATGGCGGGATTATTGCCCCCGACAGAAGGAAGAATATTTTTTCGCGATTATGATATCTATCAACTCACGTCAGCAGCGCGCGACCACCTGCGCGGACAAAATTTTGGTTTTATCTTTCAAACCCTGCACCTTCTGTCCTCCCTTACTTTAAGCCAGAATATTTTGCTTGCGCAAAGCATGTCGGGGAAAAAGGCAGAAGCAGGACGGTTTGAATCGCTCCTCAAAACACTTGACCTGCACGAAAAATCACAGCGCAAACCCGCGGCGTTGAGTCAAGGCGAGCAACAACGTGCGGCCATCGCCCGCGCTGTTCTGCTGCAGCCTGCTATTATTTTTGCCGATGAGCCGACATCTGCTCTGGATGATGCAAATGCTCTACGGGTTATTGAATTGTTGAAGAAACAAGCAAGCGAGTGTGGTTCTGCGCTCCTCGTTGCAACGCACGATACGCGCCTTTTGGGTAAGCTTGAACGCACAATTGAACTGCAATAACGATCGCATAAGGATACCCCATGAAAGCTTTTTCTCTCGCTCTCCATTCAATTGTCAGCCATCGCTTAAGCGCGATTCTCTGTGTTCTCGCAACTGCGGCAGGCATTGCTCTACTCAGCAGTGCGTTTTTGTTTTCTCAAGCGATTGCCGATGGATTTTCACGCAACGCCCACGGCATTGATATGATTGTCGGGGCAAAAGGAAGCCCGCTTCAGCTCATTTTATCGTCGATCTATCACGCTGATGTTCCAACAGGAAACATTGACATGAATGATTATGAGACACTAAAACATTACGCTCAAATCAAACACACAATTCCCCTCGCGCTCGGTGATAATTTTCACGGATGGCGCATAGTGGGAACAACCCAGGATTATATCACGCTCTATAAAGCCGAGATTGCTCAGGGACAGTCATTTGCTCAGGATTATGATGTTGTTGCCGGTGCACTGACGGATGTTCAGATCGGATCAACTTTTGCTGCGCGACACGGCTATGCTGCGAACAGTGATGATGTTCATGACTTTCACCTTTATAAAGTAGTCGGACGCTTAAAGCCGACCCACACTGTTTTAGACAAATTATTGATTACACCCTTAAATAGTGTACAGCAACTGCATGCTCACCCCGACGTTGACGATCCGGATGCAGAAAGTGAGCGAGCGCTCGGTCATCAACTCACGGCCGTTCTCGTGCAAACGCGAGGGGCAACAGCTCTCCTTAATTTGCCCCATCAACTCAACAGTTCAACCAATATGATGGCAGCCGTTCCATCTTATGAAATTGCTCGTTTTGCCAATACCATCGGCTTTGGAAGAAATGTGATCATAAGTTTATCGGCCTGTTTTTTAGCGCTCTCAGGATTAATGCTCTTTGCTTTTATGGCAGCAAATCTGGCTAACCGTCGTTATGATTTGGCTGTTCTGCGCGTTTTAGGGGCAAGCCGCAGAATGATTGCACTGACAATTATTTTTGAAGCACTCCTTCTCACACTTATCGGTAGTGTGATCGGTTTAATCATCGGTCGCATTTTAATCGCAACGATCTTTCTGTCGAAGACCATGATCAGCGGCTTCATCATGCCGCAGCAACTCTTCACCCCGCAACAAGCGGATATCTGCTTTATTGGCATAAGCATTTTGATTGGTATTCTCAGTGCTGCCTTACCTGCCCGCACGGCGGCGCGGTCTGATCTTGCCGGGCTTTTGGCGCAAGGACGAACCTAAAGGGAGAATAATCTTGAACCGTCGAACTGCATTTTTGTTGTTAATTTTTCTCTTTCTTGCACAGCCATCCCACGCCTTTACGCATGAAGAAAACAGTGATGGGACAACACGCACCCTCGCAGACATGGCCAATCAATATGTCGATGTGCCACAAGGTGCGATCAGTTGGAAAGTTTTTGGCCAAACAAAAGAAATCAACATTAAAACAAAACGCAACGTTGAGGGCGATATTCAAGATCTTGAATATACCAAACCCGCATTTTCAGACGCGGTTAAAAAACTGAATGGGCAAACGATTACTGTTAAGGGGTTTATGTTTCCGCTCGATGAAACCAGCACCCAAAAAACTTTTCTCTTCGGCCCTTTCCCGATGAGCTGCCCGTACCATTATCACGTTGGCCCGGCCTTGGTTTTAGAGGTTCATGCCGACAAAAAACCGATAAAATTCGGATATGATCCGATCACGCTAACAGGCAAGCTGGAGCTGGTTCCCAATGATTGGGAAAACAATACATTCTACCGCCTGAACGAGGCCCATGTGATTAAAAATTAGAAATGGCTTTGCTGTGCCTGTAAAAAGTCACAGTACAATTTATAGAGAGAGCCCCTAATATAGAGGCTCTCTTAGCTGGAACGATTGTATTGATTGAATGATTAATACTGGTGGTTGAGGCGTACCAAAAGCTGTCCTTCATCATCTGCTGACGCAACATGATCAGGCTCGTGACGATACATCACACTGGTATTCAGGCTTGTTTTTTCGGCCAAGGGCGCAGCATAAAACATTTCCAGATCCATTTCACGACCTGTGGGCGTGAGGCCAGCATTTACTGTGCGATACGAAACATTGGCATTTGCATCAACAGAAGAGGCCAGCGTCAACTGCGCGGAACCCGAACGGACACGCAACGGCTGATTAACCAAGAAGCCCAAACGATCGCCCTGTGTCACCGCATCATGATGAATAACACCGAGGGAGAAGGCATCAGACTGCACGCCCGACATATCGCCAACCAATGCGCTTTGGCTAGCCTGTGCAGTGCTCATCCCCATATAGTAACTGCCCACCATTTCGGTTTTGTCGGTTAAGCTCAAGCGACCTGAAAGACCTGCGAAGGTTGTATCTGTGCGACCCAGAGCAAAGGCCCCATCAGAAACGCTCCCTAAGAATGTTTTATCTTCACTCACAAAACCGGCTTGTAGGGCAACATTGCTTCCTTTAAATGGCGCATAGGAAAGTTCAGTGACAGCACCAAAAGCTTTCTGATCTTTTTCATCCTCTGCATGGCCCGTAAATGAAGCCCCACGCACGGTGACGGCACCGAGCTTGGTTTCTGTTGCGATGCTCATGCCATCAGAGGCAAAAGCCATGTAGGGAGAAATAAACGCACCGGACGAACGGCTTTCACCCACGTTAACAGCGCCATCGGCCATTAAGCCCAGCCCCACAGATGGATCATCCATAAACCCGACCGAAACTTTTGTGTCATCAGTAAAAGCGGTCGTCATCCGCCCTTCGGTTTTTGCGGACTCACCGTCATTTCCTTCCGGGATCTCGCGCCATGTCAAAACTGTTTTGTCATTGTTCAAATGAATTGTGGTTGCTTCACGACCAAAATGACGCAAGCCATTATCCATGCGATTGCTCATCTCAGGCGCAACCGTAAGCGCGTCAGCTTTAACAGCAATTCCGGCACCATCAAAGCTATCGATAAGCACTACTTTTTCATTCGACAAAGAATGGCTTAGCCCGTCACCCAGTGCCGCACTGGTATGGAATTGGCTTGAGCTTAATGTCATCGACGGACCAGCCACCGTCGCGCCCATTGCAACGTGTGGCGAAGCCACAAATGCCGTTGCAGCAGAAAGATTCAGCATACCCCGACCATAGACAGCACTATTGGCATAGATCCCGGTATTATCGGCTGTGGTCAGCAAACGCGTAACAATCTGCGCAGGTGTCAACGATGGGTATAAATCCATCAGCAAAGCCAATGCGCCGGAGACATGCGGTGCGGCCATTGATGTTCCGCTTATCGTGTCATACGTATTATTTGGCACGGTTGAATAAATTGAGCCCCCTGGCGCCGCAAGACACCATGTGGCGGCCACACCACAACGGTTGCTGAAACTCGAGATTGCTCCCCCACGATCAACTGAAACAACGGCTAAAAGTTGTGAGGCCAGTGCAGAATAATCTTTCGAGTTGGTATTGTTAATATAAATCCCCGCTGTTGCAGCTGCTGCATCATTTGCCGGTTTTACATAGGGTAATGCGGCTGGCAAGACCGGGTCAGCCCAGCCATCGTTGCCCGCAGCAAAAACCATAATAGCGCCACTATTTATGGCACTTTCATAAGCATCAAACTCTGTCTCCAGCAAATTAACAGGCACATTACCCGTTTCATAGCCATAGCTGGCATTAAAAATCTGCACCCCATGAGCCATACCATAAGCGACTGCTGCAGCTGTGTCAGAAGTATTGGCAGTATATGTGGTCCCTTGATAATATTGGAATAATCTAAGGGGCAAAATCTGAGATTGGTATGCAACACCATGCATACCCTCATTATCTTTATTCGCAGCAATAATACCGCTTACATGCACACCATGATAATTGATGCCATTTGAATCTGCTTCAATCGACCCATTTGGGCTGGAAGAAATAAAGTTATCTCCACCCGCTGCAATACGACCAGCAAATTCAGAAAAATCAGAATCAATGCCGGAATCCAAAACACCGACTGTAATACCAGACCCCGTTGCTCCTTGCGCATACGCATCGGAAGCATGAATGGCAGCAAGCCCCCAGTTGCGTGCATACTCGCGCGCAGCCAACTCTTCTGCCGTCAGGCTATCACCACTGCTGCCAGATAACGCAACTGCAACACCTGCCCCAACAGCGCCGACCGCCAAAACGCCACCTGCGATCCAACCAATCGGTGTGGCACTTGCGAGTGCAACTGAAGTGCCCGTAGCACCTGCCACGGCCCCTTGGGCAGCAGCTGTTTGTGCGGCATTTACAACATGAGAAATTTGAGAAGCAAGGCCAGGCTGCATGGCGACGGCTTGTGCCTGAATCGAGCCAGCTAGCTGCGGGTTTGCTGCAACGGAATTATACACAGCAACAAGAAACTTTTGTGATCCTTGCACTGCCGCTTTGTTGAGCGTGGTCGCAATGGGAGCCGGAACAGGTGGAACGATTTCAGCGTAAGATACGTCTGGCATAACTGCATTTAGAACGATCAAAGCGCATGTTGCGGATAGAATTTTTTTAAAGCAGCGAGACCGATTCATCTAAAGACCCCCGTAATTATGTCGCACAGCCTGCGACAATATTGCCTAACATTTTGTGTTTACAATAACAAGGCTGTTTATCCATCATTTGAATGGTTTAAGGCCCATATGTTAAATTGTTCTTAAGCATATTTGAGAAAAAAGAACCCCGTGTGCGATGGCAAAAAAAGCCATAACACTTTGAATAAAATGATTTTAAATATAACGATTACGCCGTTCGAGCCTCACGACTTACGATAAGCTGCTTGATTTGCGCGATTGCTTTTGCCGGATTGAGGCCTTTTGGACACGTTCTGGTGCAATTCATGATTGTATGACACCGGTAAAGCTTGAATGGATCTTCCAACGCGTCCAAGCGCTCCTGCGTTTTGCTATCGCGGCTATCGGCAATCCATCGATAAGCCTGAAGCAAGACCGCCGGACCAAGATATTTGTCCCCATTCCACCAATAACTCGGACAAGATGTCGAGCAACAAAAGCACAAAATACATTCATACAGACCATCAAGCTTCGCGCGATCGTCGGGAGACTGAAGACGCTCGCGCTCAGGGGCCGGCGCATCATTTTGCAGCCATGGCTGAATACTCGCATACTGGCGATAAATCTGATTAAGATCAGGCACCAGGTCTTTAACAACCGCCATGTGCGGCAGTGGAGAGAGACGTACAGTGCCGTTTATTTCTTCAATTGGTTTGGTACAGGCCAATGTGTTCGTGCCATCAATATTCATGGCGCAAGAACCACAAATCCCCTCACGGCACGAGCGGCGAAAAGTAAGCGTAGGATCAATTTTGTTTTTGATATGCAAAATCGCATCAAGAACCATCGGGCCGCATTGGTCGAGATCAATCGTATAGGTATCCCAGCGTGGATTTTCATTCCCGTCGGGATCATAGCGATACACACGAAAAGTTTTTGTACGCTGAGCCCCTGAAGGCGCAGGGTGCACCTTTCCGTCTTGAACTTTTGAGTGCGCTGGCAATGTAAATTCGGCCATTGTAATTCTCTCCCAACCTTTACGAACGCAGTTTAATCGGTCGCAGGCGATTATGCTTGACCTATCTGCAAACTGTGGAATGCTAGACTCAGAAAATAAAAATATTTCCTTAAGGAGTTGTCAATGCCCTCAGTTCACGCCGCCCAGACTGGCACAAGCGCGGTTCCCGCACAAGATGCCTTGATCTATGTGATGGTTATGCTTTCCGCCGCCGACGGTCAAATGACCGATATTGAGCTGACCTTAATTGGAGATATCGTCAAGCATCTTCCCGTATTTCGCTCGTTTGACGTCAATACATTGACCGATGTTGCCCGCGACTGCACCCATCATTTGAGCCTTGCTGATGGCATGCATCACACCTTGCATCTGATCAAGCACTCGCTTCCCACCCACCTCTACGAAACTGCTTATGCCTTGGGATGTGATTTGGCCGCCTCGGACGGCGCGGTTTCACCTGAAGAAATGCGCTTGCTTGAACTTCTCCGGCACGAACTAAATATTGATCGTCTGCATGCAGCAGCAATTGAACGTGGCGCACGCGCGCGTTATTTGATGATTTAAAAAGCGCGCCAAAGGCACAAAAACACCCGCGACAAAAACATAAATGCTTCGTTTTCACCTTACTTTTGACAAACCGAGCACCAAAACGTTGATCTACCCCCCTGTGGGGTGCGGGTGATTGTTCCTATAGTTTGCGCACGGCGTGATTTGGTCACAACATCAGCTGTGATCCGTGACTGACACTGCGAACAGGAAACACCCTCCCGATCATAAACCAAAAATTGATGTTGAAAATAGCCGCTTTCACCGTTGGTTTGAAAATGATCGCGTAGGCTTGAACCACCTGATGCTAACGCTGCTTTAAGCACACTTTTTAATGCGCTAATCAGTTCTGAAACCTCAGCCAATTGCAAACTTTCTGCACGTCGAAATGGACTGATTCGGGCGCGATAAAGCGCCTCGCAGGCATAAATATTGCCCACACCCGCCACAATTTTTTGATCAAGAAGGGCAAGCTTAATTGGCTGTTTTTTCCTCTTCAACGCTGCGTGAAAAATTTTTGGTGTAAACCCTTTTTCCAGCGGTTCGGGGCCAAGGGCAAGAATGGATTCAACTGTGAGGGAATCATAAATCTCAACAAGACCAAAGCGACGGGCATCATTAAAAATAAAACAGCGGCCATCGGTAAAATGTACAACCACATGATCATGTAACAAGCGCTCGCCCGAATCGTGCGCCAACAACCTGATTCTCCCGCTCATCCCTAAGTGCACCAGCAACGTCTTTTGATGATCAAAGCGAAACAAAAGGTATTTAGCCCGGCGATCAAGCGCGGTTAAGGTTGCGCCAGCCAAAAGATGACCCAGCGCGGGATCAAGGGGTGTGCGCAGTGTCTTATGGCGCACCTCTACCGACTGAACAATGTGCCCGACAAGGGGTAAAAGCCCTTGTCGCACCGTTTCAACCTCAGGTAACTCCGGCATCGGCGCACGCACAAGCTTTCTCGCGGCATGCTTCATCATCGGTTTTATTTGATCCCCCGACATGTTCAGGCCGATAGAGCCAAACCGTAGCAGGAGGCAAATTAAACCACACCCGCTTGGACAAACGGACCGACGCGATGTTGGGTGATTTTACGGAAGGTGCTTGTGAATATGTAAACTGTGTCATGCACCCATCAGGGGGGAGCAAATCCATACACTGTTTAAGCAAAGAAACACGCATTTCATAAGGAAAATTCAACAATGGCATACCTGAAATGATGCCTGCACACGGCCCCATTTGGCGCGCCTGCCAAATCTTTTCAACATCGAAAGCGCTGGCATGAAGCACCGTCACACCCTTAAAACGACGGCGTAAGTAGCGTACAAAATCAGCATTATACTCAATGAGTACCAACCGATCGGGAGAAATGCCGCGATCCAGCAGGGCTTGCGTAAACACACCTGTTCCCGGCCCGAGTTCTAGAATTTTGCCCGGAAGGCTGATGTTAATCGGCGCGGCAATAGCTTTTGCCAAATAGCGTCCGCTGGGAAATATCGCGCCTGTATCGCGAGGGCGACGACGGATGTTACGCAAAAAAGTTATGATACTACCGGGATGAAGATCGAACATTCAGCGAACCGCCTATAATAAAGTAAACTTTTTTCTTTATACATTGCGAGAGAATGGTATGACAAGATACATGACACGCTCTTCCCAAAAAAAATCTCCCTCCCACGCCAAGCATGAACCAACCCAATTGGCAGAAGAATCGGGCTGGTTTGGTTTTCAGCCTGTTAGTCCTGAAGAGAAAACGGCACGTGTTCGCAAAGTTTTCCATAGTGTTGCCCCACAATATGATCTGATGAACGATTTGATGTCTGGCGGGGTTCACAGATTATGGAAACGTCGTTTTGTTGATATGATCAACCCGGCGCCCGATCAAGATATTCTTGATGTTGCGGGCGGGACGGGCGATATCGCTTTTCTGCTCCACAAACTCAGCCCCACCTCCCGCATCACACTTTGCGACATCAACGAATCAATGCTGCGGGTGGGGCGCGATCGCGCAATTAATCGAGGGTTTCTTCATAATTTTAATTATGTGGTCGGCAATGCTGAATGTTTGCCTGTTCCCGATAATAGCCAAGACATTTACACCATCTCTTTTGGCCTAAGAAACGTAACTGATATTGACGCAGCACTACGTGATGCCTATCGCATTCTTAAGCCAAATGGCCGCTTTTATTGTCTGGAATTCAGCCACGTTGACTTTAAGCCGCTTCAAAAGCTTTACGATCTATATTCATTCTCCATTCTGCCCAAGCTGGGCCGTTATGTGGCTCAGGATGAACAATCTTATCAATATCTGGCTGAAAGCATTCGCAAGTTTCCCACGCAAAACGCACTAAAAACCCGTATGGAGCAGGCTGGGTTTGAGCTGTGCAGCTTTCACAACCTAACAGGCGGAATTGTCGCCATTCATGTGGGCCACAAAAAGGCATAAATACCCCCCTAAGCATAGGCCTCATTTTTACGCTGACTTTTTGGCCGAATATTGTAAACTGCTCAGCGCAATCACCCAAGGCTGCCAAACTGATGAGGTTATGTATGAAAAAGATTTCTTTCGCTCTTACCGCAACGTTGCTGCTCGCGGCCTGTGCCAATGGCCCCGCTCCTTATCACGGTAACGACTACACAGCTTTACCGCCCGTACGTTTGAATGTTTCAGCGATACTGGTCGACAACGCTTACCTTGCACCCAATACAACCCCAAATGTTGACCAAATATTGTCGCCCACCCCCGCCGAGGCCTTGCAACAAGCCATCACGCAACACTATCCACAGTTAATGACTGCGCGTAATAATGCAATCGAAGCACGCTTTACAATCACCGATGCCAGCATCGTTCAAAGCCCGCTCGCCATTCCGCAAGATTGGGTTCAACGCACTTTTTCTCAATATCCTGAATCGCGTTATGACGGTCACATCAGTCTGGAGGCCACGGCTGCAGGTAACCAAACACGCCGCTCAGGCTTTGCCAAAGTGGACGTAACCCGCTCGCTTGAACTCAGCAGTATGAGCGAAAGTGCACGACGCGCACAACTTGATGGACTGGTCGCCCAAATGGTAGATGATGCCATTCAACAACTTGATCAGCAGGTTGGTGACAATTTCGGCAGTTTAATTTATGGCGATGGTAGTGCGGATATGGAAATCACCCCGCAACCGTCTGATCGCTGGGAAAAAATGCGCAACTGGAAGTAAGACTTCCCAACGCTTCAAAACGTGAGGGATACACTCTCTCACGTTTTTTTATGCTCAAATTTTCTGCTATTGTCGTTACAGAAAACAAACAACTAAACCTCGATGGGAACACCGAACTGCTGTTTAGACACACGAATAACCAAAGACGAACGAATATTTGCAACACCCGGGGCGGCAGTAAGCTTGCTGGTTAAAAACTTCTGATAACCGTCCCAGTCAGCAGCTACGATTTTTATAACAAAATCGGTTTCGCCAGCCAGCATGTAACATTCCCGCACTTCAGGCCATGAATCGACGTGTTCTTGAAAACGCTGCAGATCTGCTTCCGATTGCGTGGATAAACTAACATTCGCAAAAACGGTAATGCCATAGCCCATCATCGCAGAATTTAATTCGGCATGATAACCTTTAATAACCCCTGCATCCTCCAATGCTCTGACACGACGAAGACAAGGGGGCGCGGTAATCCCCGCGTTTTTTGCCAACTCAACGTTCGTCATCCGACCATTGGCCTGTAAGTCACGAAGAATTTTGCGATCAATTTCATCGAGGCTAACAGATTGGCGTGCGGTCATGACGTCTCCTTAAGTTATCCTGTCGTCATTTGAATAGCATGAGGGAAAAACTTGTCTAGTGATTAAATCATGGATTTAAAGGATAAAAAGCTTTTTCATAAGCTGTCGCCCACCCAATCAAAAAAGAAAAAGATCAGCGATGGTTGAAAAACTTTTCTACGGCTGAGGCAATATGAGTCGCTAATCGGGCTTGGTACGAGGCGGTGTAAAGCGATTTGCTTTCCTTTGCGTTGCTTAAATAACCCATTTCAATCAAAACAGAGGGGATATCTGGAGATTTTAGCACAGCAAAACCGGCTGAGCGCTCGGCAGGCGTATTCATGGTGATCATCTGCCCAAGATTTTGCACGACAAGTCGTGAAAAATCTTTGCCATGATTGAGGGTAGCACGATAGCTCATTGTGCTTAAAATGCTCGCGATACTATCATCTTTTCCCGCAGCATCAAGGCCCGCCAGAATATCTGCACGATTCTCACTTTCTGCCAACATCGCAGCTTCTTTATCTGAGGCTTGATCCGACAAGGTATAAACCGTTGCGCCATGCATCGTTGATTTTGCGTGACTATCAGCATGCAAAGAAATAAACAGATCGCCCTTATATGCGCGCGCAATGGCCACGCGTTCACGCAAAGGAATAAAAATATCGGTTGAACGCGTCAGTTTAACATCATAGCGGCCTGTTGCTATTAAGACTCCGGCTAATCGTTTCGCTATTTGTAATGTCAGATCTTTCTCAAACTGGCCGTTTAAAGCCAATGCGCCTGGGTCAACCCCGCCATGCCCGGCATCAATCACAATAACCGGATGATAAGGTGCCGTTTGTCGAAAAGAGGGCAAGTCCGGCGGTGGCGGAAATGGCAGTGTATAGGCAGCCAAGGGATAACGATGCGTGGTTGATGGCACCTCACCTGCTTCTGCAGTTGTCCCGCGTGCTGAATTTTGTACAATGTCTTCTTCGTGCACCTCAGGCAGCCTCAAAACGTGTTCAAGCTCATCTTGTTCGGCACGATAAGAATCCTGTGAACTCTGCTCGACTAAAGCAGGTGCCGAAAGCGAATTACCTTGCGCCTCTTGCTTTCGCTGTTCAAGCGAAGGAAGCGAATGCCCCTGTGCATCCCCCCACGCACGCCCCAGCAAAGATGCAAAAGCTGCATCATCCACGGGTTTTAAATCGATCACAAGACGCTGTCCCGTACGCCCGCCATCGACAGGTAGCGCTTGAATGGCAACAACGGTTACAGGTCCTGCAAGATCAAGAACAACCCGTGTTCCTTGACCAAACTGACCACGGCGCCATCCCTTGACGATTCCTTTGCCAGAGGGTGTTAGCGTTCGTGGCCAATGAAGCGCAGGCACGTCAAGCACCGCACGATTGGGCTGTTTAAGAAAAAAAAGATTATAGGAAATTTTTTGATCTGTCTGCAAAACAAACCGCAGACTGCCATCGGTTTTCGATCCCAAACGCACATCGACAACTGCAACGTCATTCGCAATGGCCGGCGCCACAACCGGCCCTGCTAAAAGCAGAATCACAAGGAGAAAAAAAAGAACAGTTTGCCGCACGAAAATCATGCTTTGGCATAGCATATTCAGGCATAATAACAACCAAGAACGACCGGGACGTTTTTACGCAACCCTCGCAATCGCGCAGAGCACAACTTTTGCGTTTTTTATTTTTCTTCTCGTGCCAGATATGCCGTTTCTTCACCAACGACACAGGCAGCTGCTATCAGTATGGAAGGATCAGGCAAATCTTCCTGCTGCATAAAAACAACATTGAGTTGTGCCAAAGCTGCTGCGGCATCGTTTTCATTGATTACACTTTGCGCGACCCGATGATGTTGCGCAAGAATGCGACCAATTCGTTTCACTTTATCTTGAAGTGAAAAAATTTCTTTTTGCAATAACTGGCCTTCTTCATTACCACTCATAATGGCGGCAAGAGTCTCCTCACGCGCGTGGTGATTGCGATCAAGTCTGTTTTGTAACAAAGCTTGCATCTTGCTCCATTTGTCTTTGCGCAGGGTTTGCAATTGCGTTTGCGTTTTAAGGGTTCGCGCACGCAAATTGAATCGTGGTGTTGCCCGCGCTGACAGTGACAACTGCTGTTCAATCTTACGTGACTCATCCGTTAAGCGCGCCCAGTCACGCAAACGCCATTCCATTTCATAAGCGATATCCTGAAACTCTTGACCGGCATCAATCAAACGTTGCTCGGCCTGTCGCTCCATTTCGCTTAAAACTGCAAGCGCTTCTTCTTTAGCTGAGGGGGTTTTTGAATTTCTTATATGTCGTAAAGTATTGTGTTTCATCATGATCTAAGGTTAGCAATTCTCAGCTAACAACTGATGAACTTCACTAACAATTTTATTGAATATATGTAGTCAATTTTTTTATTTTTATCTTGACGAATTTTTTTATATATCCACTTTTTCGGCGTGATTCTTTTTCGCTTTACATAATGGGATACATAGGAACAACTTTATTAAATGGCTTATTTGAGTTTCAGCAGACAGAATAAGGAAGAAGGATTACTTAACGCCGCGGCCAATTCGGTTTGCGTTTTTCGATGTAGGATAGCAAGCCTTCGCGACCTTCGGGGCTGGAGCGCAACCGAGCATAAAGATTGATGGCAAACTCATCCAATTCTTCTGATGAGTGATGCGCCTCCAATCGCCTCAGTAGGTCTTTTGTTGCATTCTGGGCTTTTGGTCCACATGCAAGCAATCGTTCCACCATCTTTGCTGCTGCCGCAGCCATCATACGATCAGGAACAATTTCATGTACCAAACCAAGCATTTTTGCTTCAGTTGCACTAAAAGGTTCGGCGGTTAAAAAATAACGACGCGCTGCACGCACCCCCATCACCTGCACAACGTATGGTGCAATAATTGCGGGAACAAGACCAATTTTAGATTCAGAGAAACGAAAACTAGCCGCATCGGATGCAACAACAATATCCGCACACGCCAATATTCCCACACCAATTCCCATGGCAACACCATGAACCATAGCGATAATGGGTTTTGGAAAATCGTAAAGAATACGCATCATTTGCGCAAGGTTATGCCCCTCAGCCAGATGGGAATGCTGAACAGCATCCAAAGTGCGCTGCATCGAATCCATATCTGATCCTGCGCAAAAGCTTTGCCCATTGGCTTTAAGCATCACGACGCGACAAAACGGGTCACTGCCAAGCATGTCAAACGTGCGCGTTATTTCCTGTACGCTTGATTCATCAAGCGCATTATGCATGTCTGGGCGATTCATCGTCACGGTCACGAGACCATCCGGTGATTGCTCCAGTATGACCGGAGCTGTCGTCATCACACGCGCTCCTCCAAATGCATCCATATTTCAGAACCTATTAAAAGCCATTCTTCTTTATTAAGCCTGATAAAAGTTAAATCACTGCAAACATATCATGATATGTTTTTAACATATTGATTTATATCGATAATTTTTTTACTTAAATGCAGCGTACTTTTTAAAAAAACGCAAAATAATTGCATGCAACCTAAACAGCTGCAGCAACGTTAAAACATACGTAAGATTTGGAGCAAAAATACAGACCTACATCGCGTAGTTATTGGTCTCGAATTCACGCATTCCAACCTCGTCCTTGCGGTGTTGAACGCAATCGCGGATGGTATCAACCAGTTCAACCGCGCGCGGCTGGGCCAAAAGCGTGACAACCGGCAACGTCTCATCTCGACTGACAATGCGAACGTGCGCCAGTCCCAACAATCCCATGTGGAGCGGCGTATCGACCAAAAAGTCTCGCACCCGAAAAAGCTCAATCTGGTCGTGCATGCGCACCAAAATACCAGAACGAATCACAAGGCGCTGGGTGGTTAGTTGATAAGTTGTAACCGATACATTGAGGGTATACCACGCAGCTGGTGCCAAAAAAATGACCCATGGCAATATAGCAACCCACCACACCAATTCACCATTTGGAAAAAGGCTTGCGCGTAAGCTCCCCGGCCCCTGTCCAAAAAAACCAATCTGACTAAGGCCCTCGGCACCTTTTGTCAGCATTAAATAGACAAACCAGGCGCCCAAAATTGACACAAACCAGTAATAGCTTGTTGAAACCAAAGAAGGGCTGCCTTGCCACACGCTTTCTTCCACACCCGCTGTAAAACCTGGACGGCGGGGCATGTGCTCCTGATGAACCATCATTTACTCCTGATTTTTCTTTCTGAAGGCATCCAGTGTGACAACTTTTGCTCCCCCTTCGGGCAAAGGAGGCTTTGGCGTAGGCTCATCATCATCGAATGCGCCTTCCTCAAATTCATCAAGATCGACACTTTGAAACTGCAAGGCAAAGCTCACAGCAGGATCTGCAAACGTGGTGATCGCACTGAGAGGAATAATCAAGCGCTCTGGCTTGTTATTGAAGCTTAATGTCACTTCCATGGTTTCGTCTGTGACCATTAGCTCAGAAAACTGATACTGCAAGACAATCGTCATTTCTTCCGGATATTGCTTTTGCAGATAGCTGGGAATTGCGACGCCGGGGGCATCGGTTTGGAACGTGATAAAAAAGTGATGATCGCCGGGTAACGTCTGGTTTTTTGCAACAACAGACAAGGCTTCGCGCACAACATTGCGCAATGCTTTCTCAACCATACGGTCATAGCGAATAAGATCTTCAGACATGGCTGTAAACTACCCATGCTTGCGCAATACTGCAAACAAGAAATTTAACAAAATCGCAAAAAAATTAGAAAGCTCTTAAGCAATGCTTAATTCTTAGGGCGAACAACGGGCAGCTTATTCTGTACAATTTGATAAATATACTCAAAAACCTGCTCGACCGAGCGCGTTGTAGAATCGATGATGATCGCATCCTCAGCCGGGCGCAAGGGTGAGACAGTACGCGTTGAATCACGAATATCACGCTGTTTAAGATCCTCAAGGAGTATCTCATACTCAGGGTTGAGGCCCCGTTTGAGCATTTCCTGATAGCGGCGCTCGGCACGCACCTCAGTGGAAGCCGTGAGGTAAAACTTGAGATGAGCATCGGGACAAATCACAACGCCGATGTCACGACCATCCAAAATTGCCCCCGCCTTCCCCCCGGGTGGATGAAGTGCAAACTGGCGCTGAAAATCAAATAAAGCGGCGCGAACTTCTTGATGAACAGCCACCTTCGAAGCCAATCCGCCGACATGATCTGCCCTCAAAGTGGTATCATTCATCAAATCTGCAACATCCAGCGTGCGTGCGATCTGTGCGGCTTTTTCTGCATCGTTTAGATCAAAACCTTGCTTTTGCATGGTATTGCCTGTTGCCCGATACAAAAGGCCCGTATCAAGGTGCGCAAAATCGAGTTGTTCCGCTAGGTGACGGGCAATGGTGCCTTTGCCGCTGGCTGAAGGTCCATCAATGGCGATGATAAAACTCATATTATGGCGAAATATACTGCCCATCCAACAGAGTCAAGCCCGATCGTTTTTATGCAGAAAACGAAAATATCCATCAACGTTAAAAATAGGCTAGCAATCGGCCCTCATTTTGGTTATAAGAGCGCCATCAGCCGGCATAGCACAGCGGTAGTGCAGCGGTTTTGTAAACCGAAGGTCGGGAGTTCGATCCTCTCTGCCGGCACCATTATCCCCCCCTTTATGATAATCCTCTGGTTTTAGATACTCACCCTGCTTTGCTTTTAGCGTCGGTATCAAATCGCCTATTCCTCATTAACTTTATTTTTTGAGAGTCCGTTAGGCTTGCGAACGGTGTCAAGCGAAGAAACAAGCTTTGATAGGCTTTTTTGAGGCTTTTATTGAAATAATTTTACGATATTCATAGATTTATTTTGCATATCTTTCTGACAAACCACTTGGCAGCTTGGCAGTGGGATCAAGCGGCCAGCGCGGACGTGGAGCGCCGTCATCTTCTGGTCCGTGGCCGCTTATAAACCGTTCCAACCCGGCCCATGCAATCATCGCAGCATTGTCTCCACACAGGCGCAAGGGGGGGGCGATCAGAGGCAAAGAATATTCCCCTGCCAATTTTGTTAAAGCTGTACGAATCAGAGTGTTTGCGGCAACGCCCCCAGCCACCACAAGCGCAGAAGCATGCGTAGCATACTCCTGCAAGGCTTGGCGGGTGCGGTCAACCATGACAGCAGCAATTGCCGACTGCAAACTTGCAGCCACATCAGCGCGATCTTGTAAAGAAAGCGCGGTATTTTCGTTATGTTCTGTATGGCCAAACTGCATGTTTTGATTCATCATCGCCAATACTTGTTGCCGTACAGCTGTTTTTAACCCCGAAAAAGAAAAATTACAGTTTTTCTGCCCCACCAAAGGGTGAGGAAACTTAAAGCGCTGTGCATCACCGGTTTGGGCCGCATTTTCGATTGCCGGGCCGCCCGGATAGCCTAGTCCTAAAATTTTTGCACTTTTATCAAAACATTCACCCGCTGCATCATCAAGCGTCGTGCCAAGACGCTTGTATTGCCCCAACCCCTCAACCCACAGCACCTGCGAATGCCCCCCAGACACCAGCAGCAAGATATACGGATATGACACGCGATCTGTTAAGCGCGCGGTTAGGGCATGGCCTTCCAGATGATTGACGCCATACCACGGCTTTTTTAAGCCTGCCGCAAAAAAACGCCCATAGGTTACCCCCACCATCAAGCCACCGATTAACCCCGGCCCGGCGGTTGACACGATCAAGTCAAGCTGATCTCCGCTCATTTGAGCCTGTTGCAAAGCCTGCTTCACTAGCTCATCAATTTTTTCGAGATGATTTCGAGCAGCAACCTCAGGCACGACCCCCCCAAAAGGTTTATGAATCTCGATTTGCGAATAAATAAGCGACGATAGGATGGTGCCATCTTCACGCACCACTGCAGCAGCGGTTTCATCACAACTGCTTTCAATCCCCAATGCAACACGCATCATTTGTATGTAATATCCTCGTACTCTGCCTCAATAATCGTTTCACGGGAGGAGGCAAGAACTTTATCATCGTACCGATAATCGCCTTCTTTTTCAAAAAACCGATAAAGCATTGTGCGAACAAACGGCACAAACAACACAAGCGCCAAAATATCGCTCACAAAACCGGGGATAATCAATAAAAACGCAGCGGCAATGAGGCAAAAACCATCCCAGCTTTCACGCATCGGCGCCTTCCCGCGCTCTAGTTGCGACATAAAACTTTCCATGGTTTTAAGGCCCTGCCATTGCAAAATCACCACACCCACCATAAAGGTCAGAACGTACAGCCCAATCGTTGACAAAAAGCCGATCAGCGTAATGGATGAAACCAACGTGATCACTTCTGCAACAAGCAAAAAAGGAAAAAACATTTTTATCATTTGCACAAACTACTGTTTGCACTGAAAAAGGGCAAGAGAATTGACAGACGTCAGCTTTAATCCCATTATCATCCCACTAACGAAAATGAGGGTGCAGCCGTGATTTGGATTGATATTGTTATTTTTGCTTTGATTGCCTTTTTTTTCGGGAGTCGCCTGCTGAGTGTTCTGGGGGAGCGGCACGGACAGGAACGTCAGCGCAACAATCCCTTTGAACGACCAGACACGCGGGACACCACACCCCAGCAACCGCAGGCACCCAACGCACCGCCCTCCCCTAATAATCGGCCGCAAGCCATACAGGATTCACCGATTCCGCTCCCCACACCCAGCAAGCACGCACCCGATTCTCTAGCCGGTCGGCTCGCAGCGATTGAGCAAGCTGATCCTAACTTTAATGAAAAAGGCTTCCTTGGCGGTGCCAAAAAAGCATTTACGCTTATCATCACATCTTTTGCGGCGGGTGACACAGCAACCTTAAGGCCCCTTCTTGCCGACGACGTTTATGAGAGTTTTGCCGAAGCTATACGTTCTCGGCTCGCAAACAAAGAGAAGATGGAAACCATCGTTAACCGCATTAAAGAAGCCAGCATTGAAAACGCTTCGCTCCAAATTAATACGGCTCAGGTTACGGTTCGTTTTGTCAGTGAGCAAATTCAGGCCGTACGTAACGAAGCGGGCGACGTCATCGGCGGAAGCTTGAATGCCGTGCAGGAAATCACTGATATATGGACATTTTCACGTAATACCCGCTCAAGCGATCCCAACTGGAAATTGGCCGAAACCCGCGCCGATTAGAGCAAATCCCGAAAAGATGGGCTCGTAGAGACCATCTTTGACGACGTATTTGCGTTAAAGTAATGAAACAGAGCGCGCATGTCTTCGAGTGATGCGCTCTAAGTAGCAAATTTTTCTATCACTCAACAACCAAACTAAGCACGATGGTAGGGATGGTGGGCCAAAATCTGCTGTGCACGATAGATTTGCTCAATCAGCATGACACGCGCCAACATATGCGGCCATGTCATACATCCAAAAGAAATAAGCAGGTCTGCGCGTGCACGAAGTTGATCGGTATGCCCGTCTGCGCCCCCTAATAAAAAAACCACTTGTTTTATACCATCATCCTGCCATCGCCCCAAATGATGTGCAAAGACCTCGCTTCCCATATTTTTTCCGCGTTCATCACAAACAATCACGCGCGAACCAGCAGGAACAGCTTGCAGAAGCGCTTCAGCTTCTTGCTCTTGGGTCGCATGTTTCAACTCAAATTCTTTTAACGTGCATTCCCACGTCAACCGACGGGCATAATCCTGCCAAAGATCGAAACAGGCGCCCCGCGCACGACCAATCGCCAGCACAAGAATTTTCATTCGTGTTGATCCAAGAAAAGAGAAAATCTAGAAAGATTGAACCGGCCCCAGCGCTTCGGGAGACCAGATGCGCTCCAACTGATACAATTCACGAATCTCTTCTCGAAAGAGGTGAACAACCACATCACCAATATCGACGAGCACCCAATCTCCCACATCAAGACCTTCGATTTTAAGGCGCAAACCCATATCTTCAAGTTTTTGCGAAAGGTGCTGTGCCATCGACGTTAAATGACGCGCCGATTTTCCAGTCGCAATTACAATGTAATCCATCAACGCCGTACGCCCCATTAAATCAAAAGAAACAAGGTTCTCCGCCTTGTCATCGTCAAGCTGCTCGATCACGAGCTTTAACAATGCCTCGGGGGTCGCTTTAGGCGCAGAGGAAACAGAACGGCGGCTTTTTTTAACAGGTGCTTTAGGCGATGCGACAACACGAGAAAGCGATGATGGGGAAGATGACTCAACAGGCACGCAATTTTCCTCTCAATACTAAAAAAGCAAGGCGACTTCTTTATTATAGCGCAGCCAAAATGATTAAAAAGCCTTTTCTTTTGATTTAAGCTGTTGCTGTGGCAGACGGCTCGTTTGGCTTACGCTGCATGCCCGCCTGATTTGCAGGTTTGCCCTGATTATCCAAAGATGCGTGCAAAGAAGACAGATCAACCGCATCGTCATCTTGCGCTTCTGCAGAGGGTAAGGGAGGGGCAGCAGGAGGGTGGTCGACAGTGCTACTGAGAGGCTCACCATCGACGATACGATTCACATCGTCACATGTCGGTGCTTCAGGAGGCAATGGGCAATTTGCAGCATTAGCGCGGCACAAATCAGTTACGTTAACTTTTGTTTCGTTTCGCACTTGCCTCGCCTCGCCGTCTACATATGCCTCCGCATTCTTTTGTGCGGCAAGACCAAAAGCAAGACCAACTGTTGTACCAGCCCATGACAAACCCCGCAGAGGAGGATAGGATTTAGCGACATCAGCGGCGAGCGTTAATCCCACAGAAGTAAGTTCATTCGCTCCCGCAGCAACCAAATGTTGATGGTTATTATCGACGCCTTCAACTTGATTCAAAAAATCAATGCGCTCCTGATCATTTGGTTGAACACCTTGGCAGGCTAGCACCCCCGCAGCAGTGCGTATAGATTCTTCATTGGCCGCATCATGAGTGAGTTGGTAGTACTTTTCACCCAGCGAATAAACATTGTACGCTCCAAAGCCAACACTCGCGATCGTTGAAACGTGTGGCGCCACAGCTGACCACCCCGAATTGATGGCTTGGCCGGCAGCTAACGCATAGGGAGCCGCTTGCTGTCCAAGTGATATTGTCGCATCAACCCCTCTTGTAACGAAAGCACCTGCTTGTGCTAAAGCAAGTGTTGTCTCTGGTCCCAAACGTGGAAGAACTTGATTCGTCCATAATGCCGCTGTTCCTGATGCCACCGAAGCCATCGCCGGAGCAACATAAGACGTTGTAAACCGTTGCAAACCAGCTTCAAGCGCTTTCATTGCAACGGGTGTTACTTCGGCAGCAGCCCCTGCCAATCCACTCGCCGCAGCCCCAACACTGGCCGCCGCCGCAGTGCCTGTTCCAACTGTTCCGGCAAGCAGACCAAACGATCCCGCTTCTGTCCTTGAAAGCTCTGCGTCTGCATATTGGCGCTCCTCGAGAAACTGGGCATATTGCTTATCATCAACAATATTTATCGCATTCCCAATGGCGTATCCCGTTCTTGCAATGCCAACCGAAAAACCTGCGGCGGCGAGTTCCCAATTACTCATGCCGCTAACGGGTGAATCAGGGGAAATTTTAGGTTGGGCCCACGGCACCTCTGATACATGGCTAAGCTGCCAATTGGCCAACGCGGTTTGGTCTAAATGTTCTTTATACGCTTTATTATCGACAAGCCCCATCCAATTGCCGAGAAAATAAGCAGAATTTACGAGTGCACCACCAAAAACCACAACACCACGTTCAGTCATGGTCATGTCGGCCAAGGGAGAGTTATACAATCTTGCTCTCTCTTGGGGTGTCAATGTGCTAGGTGCCGCTGCAGGCTCAGGGCCATTATCCGTCATCAATATCTCCAAAATATATGCAGTAACAAATAAAGTATTTTCTAACTCTAATACTAAAGGAATAAATTACGGTTAAATTATTGCTTAGTGCGGTGCAAAAAACCCCGGCTTCACCCCGCATATCAGCTGGTATGAAAAAACAGAATATCGACTTTTATAAAAAAAGGGGGATGCTTATTGCACTTTAGGCAAATCTTCCGGCACAACGTCCGTCGTGTCTGTTGTCGTGATTTCTGCTTTGTCTTCTGGCAACTTTTTAGGCTTCACGGAAGTCGTTTGGAGGTTTTTGGGTGCCCAACCAAGGCGGCGACGCACCTCCATCTGAACATCAGCGGGCATTTCAGATAGTTTCATACCGTCATACGGCTCAAGCAGATCAGATATTTCTTCTAGTTTTGTCTTAATTTTTCTTTCAGAATCTGCAACATAATCACTCACAACCCATGCAACCGCCCCACAAAGAATAAAAATCAAGCCCAAAATTTGCGCCAGCATGGGCCGAGACATATTCTCAAACGAGAGCGCCACAAGTGAAAAATAAATAAACAGGCCAAGCGCCCAATAGGCGTGAAAATGGCGAGAGATCAACGCGATAAGCTTCTGGAAACGCTTCATTGTTCTGCGATCATCCTATAGGGTGGCCAAACAGTCGATAGGATACATACTCTATACATTTGAGCAAGAGAGTGTTTAAAACCGCTTAACAGAACTGCGAACGTCCAAAAAATTGATATAGCGTACTTTTGCCCCCTAATTTAGGCGCTGTTTTTGCTTTTTAACGCCAGCCGCACAGAGGACTGTGCAGCTTGAACAGACCGGTATTCAACCCCATGCAAATGCATAAGTTGAGGATGAACGACATGGAACTTAAACTTTCCATGCTCGCTTTCGATCAAAACACCTGCGGCTTCCTCACCAAATTCAATTAAAACACTTCTCGTCGCGGTCGATGCCATGGGCAAGTCCCCCTATAAGGTTGATCGAGATTGAGAGGTAGTCTTTAACAAGGCAAAAAATGTTACCCGGTGTGTATATGCCTCATTCTTTACAAACCGCAAGGGGGTATTTCGATAAATGCGAAAAAAATATGTTGCACATGTTTCATTCGTGTTTATCGCTTAAAAAAGCATAAACTTTTGCTCCAATCCATCGTAAAGATTAGGTCTTTAATAAGAAAGGTTACCAGAAAAGATGTTCATGAAAGTTGTTTTGGTGGGTTGTGGAGGGGCACTTGGCTCTATCTTGCGCTACCTTTGCATGATCCTCTTTACCCACTATGGATGGAACAGCGCCTTCCCTTCTGCAACCCTGTTTGTGAATGTTGTTGGATCATGTCTAATTGGACTTCTTGCCGGTTGGAGTATGACAACCCTGCCTGCCTTGTCGATGGATGTAAAACTTTTCGTTATGGTGGGAGTTTTGGGTGGCTTTACCACTTTCTCAAGTTTTTCCCTCGATTTTTTACAACTCGTTGAACGGGGACAATGGGGATTAGCACTAACATATGCGTGTCTATCAATGCTCTTGTCGTTTTTTGCTGTTTTTAGTGGCATTGCCTTGGTAAAAGCTTTGCCATGACTCGTACCATTGAAAACCGTCCCGTTACTGATGATGAAGGCGTGCTGCGCCTTGATCGTTGGTTTCGTCAACATTACCCTCAGCTCTCACAAATTCAGCTGCAAAAACTTCTCCGAACAGGGCAGATACGCGTTGACGGCAAACGCGCTAAAGCATCTGATCGCGTATATGGGGGGCAAATAATCCGAATCCCCCCCCTACCCGATGCCCCCATCCTCGAAGAGCGCGAAAAAAAACCAACACCCATTCCAGAACGATTAATCAAAGAACTAAAAGAGCGCATTTTGTTTAAAGACGATGCTGTACTTGTAATCGACAAGCCTGCGGGACTGGCTGTGCAGGGAGGCAGTGGAACAAAAATCCACCTCGATGGCGCTTTAGAGCACTTGCGCTTTAACGCGCCACATAAACCACGCCTGGTTCATCGACTGGATAAAGACACCTCCGGGGTAATGATCTTAGCACGCACACCCGAGGCAGCCCGTCAACTTGCTGAAAGTTTCCGCCTTCATCACGCCCGCAAATACTATTGGGCGGTTACGATTGGCCGTCCGCCCCAGCAAGAAGGCATAATCGACGCATCAATAGCTAAAAGCAAAGGGAACTTTGAAAAAATGATTCACGATGATGACAACGGTCAAGAAGCACTGACCTACTATCACATCGTTCAATCAGCAGGGAAAATTGCCTCATGGGTTGCCCTGTGGCCTGTTACTGGCCGCACGCATCAGCTGCGCGTACATCTTGCTCATGTGGGTTGCCCGATCGTTGGTGATGGAAAATACGGCGACAAAAACAAGGGCGAAAGATCATCACAACTCCACCTCTTTGCGCGAAGGCTAATCATTCCTCATCCGAGCAACAAAAAGAAAATGATAGATGTTTGTGCTCCACTGCCTGAGCACTTCAAACAGACATTTTCACACTTTGGTTTTGAGGGTCTAAACGACGACAATCCTTTTGAGAACATCAAACCATGACCGAAAAAACACCATCGGCATCTGATCTTAAACTTATATTGTTTGACTGTGATGGAACGCTATGCGACAGCGAAAATTTTTTGCGCCGCTCAATTTTTTCTGCCTTTGAACAACACCAGGCTGACAAAATTCTAGAGCAGCATCTACCGGCCTTTTTTTCTCAGCCCACAGGAGTTTTTATGCGATCGCTTGAAAACATCATTGGTGCTGAAAAAAGCAGAAAGATTTTTGATACGTTCATTGAAACACTTGAACATGAACGCTCAAACAGCCCACAGCTTGAGCCAACCTATCCCGGTATCATCCCGCTGTTAGACAACCTGATTGAACGTCAATATATTTTAGGAATTGCGACAAACAAAGGGCGACAAGGACTCGATTATTTTTTGACATCCAATCAATTAAAAGGTTATTTTTCAACTTTGCAACATAGTCAAAACAGTACACCCAAACCTGCTCCACAGATGGTCGATAACGCACTTTATGAAACAGGCATTGCGCGAGAAAACTGCTTATTGGTTGGCGATACAATCGCTGATGTCTTACTGGCTCAAAATGCGGGGATAAAAATGATTGGTGTTCAATGGGGAGATGTTGTTCGATTACCCGATGACGGCTCTGTAAACATTATTCGTGACCCCTCACTTTTAATCACTGAAATTGAAAAATCATGGTTATGAGCTGCCCTGTTTTCATCAATGAAAAACCTCTTTTTACGCCAAAAAAACGGGCCCTTGCTGTCCCGTCTGCCGCGCTCGCCGACGCGATTAAAAATGAATGGCAGAACATGCCACGCGCACCAAAGCCACAAGACCTACCCTTCACCCAATTTTCCAACACAGCGATTGACTTGATTGCCGATGACCGCTGTGCTGTTGAGCAAGAATGGTGCAGATTTTTACACACTGATATTACCTGTTATCTTGCCGATTCCCCCCCGGAACTGACCACACGCCAACAAAAAATATGGGGGCCTCTCCGTCAATGGTTTGAAACCCAATGCGGGCAGGTGTTGCGCACCACAACAGAACTTTTACCGATCACCCAGCCGGACAATGTTATGGATGGAAGCAAAAAACTTTTGATCGCGCTTTCTGATTTTCATCTTGCAGCACTACAAACACTCGCGGGACTACTTGGTTCGGCTGTACTTTCTTTTGCACTGGTCAAACGCGTAATTTCTGTTGAAGAAGCATTAAGCGCCAGTTTAATAGAAGAAGTTTACCAAAGCGAACGCTGGGGCGAACCAGAAGAAATGACCAAAAGTCGCGACACTTTGATCCGCGCCGTAAAAGAAGCTGACGAATTTCTTTCGCTCTTGTAACATCCTTAAAGATTTTTACACCGGAGGTTACCATGAAAAGCGTTACGGTTGGTTCTTTTCAAATTGCCAATTCACTTCCCCTCAGCCTTATCGCTGGTCCGTGCCAAATTGAAAGCGAGCAGCACGCAATGGACTGCGCGGGAAAAATTTGTGAAATCACCAAAAAAATTGGTATGAACTTTATCTATAAAAGCAGTTTTGACAAGGCTAACCGCTCATCATACCAAACAGCTCGGGGTGTAGGGATTGATGAAGGTTTGCGCATTCTAAGCGCAGTTAAACGTGCTTATGGCTGTCCTGTACTTACGGATGTACACACGGAAGAACAATGCGCAGAGGCCGCTGCGTTGGTTGATGTCATCCAAATTCCAGCCTTTCTGTGTCGCCAAACCGATTTGTTGCAAGCAGCAGGAAAAACAGGCAAGCCGATCAATGTCAAAAAAGGTCAGTTTCTAGCACCGTGGGATATGAAAAATGTTGCTCAAAAGATTGCTAGTACTGGCAATGAGAACATCATGCTGTGCGAACGCGGCGCTAGTTTTGGCTATAATACCTTGGTCAGTGACATGCGCGCCCTACCGATTTTAGCTCAAACGGGGTATCCGGTTGTGTTTGATGCTACGCACTCGGTTCAGCAACCCGGTGGTCAGGGCACAACCTCAGGTGGGCAACGTGAGTTTGTACCTGTTTTAGCACGCGCTGCGATTGCTGTCGGGGTTGCCGCTGTTTTCATTGAAACACATGAAAATCCGGATCAAGCGCCATCGGACGGTCCAAACATGGTTCCCCTTGATCAACTGGAAAAACTACTTACATCTCTAAGTGCTTTTGATCGACTTGCAAAGCAAATGCCGATTGCGATTTAGAGCAAACCCCGAAAAGATGAAATCGTAGAAGCCATCTTTGACGATATGCTTGCATCAAAAATAAAACAGAACGCGTCTGTCTTTGGAAGATACGCTCAAACATAAAAAAAATCGGCCTTATCTTGAGATAGAGCCGATTTTTTTTAAATGATTGCTCAACCATTATCAAGCGCGGAGCGCGGCGGTAGCGTCTGTGGTGCTTGCACTGGTTCAGACGACGTGCCATTTTCAATTGTCAAGCGTGAAAGATCAACGCCTGCCGGTCCTTCTCCGGTTGGATGAGCAGCAGGCGCAAATGTCATTACATCTGGCCGCAGTTGCAACGTTAACCCGGACGTATCAACCATAGGTGCCGCTGTACCAGCCACCTGATTCTTATCACGAGGTACGCGTTTTTTTCTGGCGACTTCAGCCCTGCGCTTGGGCTCAGAGGTCACAGTCGTTGTCTTCGGTTCAGCGGGAGGAGGTTTTACAGCTGAACCAGAAGCAACCGTGTAGGTTGAATGAACACGCCCATCTGCATCAGGGGTAATGACCTTAATATCTGGATCAGCAGGAATTGCTGTACCTGTCTCTGAAACGAGCACAGGGGGTGGTTGCAAAGAAGCGCTCTGGTCAATATCGTGATCAGCTACCGGTTCACCATATCTTTTTATGGCCTGAACCCTGATTTCACGTAAACGCTGAAGCGTTGCAAATGCTTCTGGGGTCATTCGTGTTTCATCTTGTCCAATGTGATCAGCTGTAGATGCTTGATATTTCGCAGCAGCACCTTCAGCAGGAGCATCATCACCACCACCTCTTATTAAGGCATATGCCGCAACTGCTGCAGCTGCAACCCAGCCAAGTTTTCCTCGATTACCACTAACAGCACGCACTTCTGTACGGGCTTCACGTGAAGCAACTGGTATCTCACCACTTGGAGGAAGATGCTCTGCGCGGAGAGGAGTATTAGCAGCGCCTAAAGCCACACGAACCTGACCCAGGTTTGCGGTTACCGCCGTAAGATCACGTGCACGCGCTTCGTGAAACGCTGCTATTTCATTTTTTACCCCCTGAAAACCATCTGGGGTTAAAGTGCGACGAAGCCTTTCTTCAGTTTGAGTTAAAGCTGCACCAAACCCGGTACTACCATCACCACTGATTGCGTCCTCGACGCCAAGGCGCAGCACATCACGAATTAACGTTGCCGCACCAGTTGAAGCCTCAGGCTTTAAAAGCGCATCAATAACCGCTTTGGGCCCTCCACTCTTACGAAGTTCGACCAGATTGGACACTTGATCTCTAAGATATTTCGCACCCGGTGAACCATCAACGGTCGTTTCAGCTAAGCGGCTTTCAAGCTGTGTAAGAAAAAGATTGGCACGCAACATGTCGTTGTGAAGTTTACCTGCACTGATTGCGCTGGCAACTTCAAGGTTATATACACTGACGGGGGCTATACTGCTCATCATAAATCCTTTGATTAAAAAATAATTTTCTAAATCTTTTCCAGTTTAAAGGAAAAAAATTAAAAAAAAGATGATAACTAAAAACCAGATCGTTTTAACCGGCAAAAGCGCTAAAAAAGGTCGCTTTGCATCACAGTTTAGGCTTAGGGCAACCCGATTTACCTGAGTCCAGCGTAACTATTTGATCGCCAAGCACTAACGTTGAGCAACCAGAAAACGACCAGTTAACCCCCATACGATAGGCACCCTGAACAGAATCTGATTGCCCCGTAAATTTTTTCCAATCTTTATCAATTTTTGAACGACCGGACCTCCTCGGGTCAGCGTTTTTAGGCGTTACGCCTTTTTTTCTGCCGCTCTGTGGAACTTTTGTCTCGACTTTAGCACGCAAGGACGATGCATGAGGATCGACAACCAATCTTGCACTGTGTGTACTTCTCATAGTTTGCGTAGCTCTTTCTGGATAAGCAACCACACCACCGCTTGAATTGCCCAAATTGTTTACAATTGTCGCAGGATCGGTTTGAGCACCCCCCTGCCTCAGGGTACCTGTTGTGCCGGGATAACACAGTGGGTAATTTGATGCGAGGTACTGTGCTACGGATGCAGCAGCAGGATCACCATCAACGTCATCATTAATAAAGAGATTACCGAATGTACTGCCTTGATACGGATTATTGGAACGAGCATATGATACAGCATTCCCCACGACTTGAGCTGCACTATTTAATAAATATGATACGGAGACCAACAATGGGTTCGCCCCCGAATGATTAAGAGTACTAATTTGAACAGTTTGTGTATCTGGTGCAACAGCAACTGCTGGTTCAGTGCTATCATGACAGCCAGTTCCAGATTTAGCTTCAGGACACAAAGAAGCAGCCAATGCCACAGGCGAAGTAATATCAATTGCCTGTGCATTGGCATCCATCTCGGACAATTTACCAAGATTTAAATACCCAATTAAAGTTACCACTATCACCGCAAGCGATCCACCAATGGCTTTTAAAAACCCAGAATTCCGCCTCCGTCTTGCTCCTTTTCTTTGCGCTGAACCTGCCGGATGACGTTGGTGATCAGATGATGTTTGTGTTCTCCCCCCAGCCGTTCGGGAACGCCGACGTGGTTGACGAGCAAAAATATCAATTTTTGGCTGTTTTTTTCGCAGTTTAGCTAAAACAATATTCAATGATCTTGGCTCAAGTTCTTTAAAAGCAGCGTCAATATCATACTGGATGGATTGCCTCGGATCGTCGGGGTCTGCCGGGTTTTGAGCAATACGCAGTAAATCGCGGCGCACCACCTGCGCCGCCAAATCGACCCCATTCAATTCAACAAAACCCATCTTGTGAAGCTGATTATTACCATTATCGTTTGTCAAACTCTCGTAAAAAGCATCTAGTTTTGATGCCATTTCGGGATTGGCACGACCCTCTTGAATGCTCTTTCTCAAAAAGGTTGCAAGACTCAAATAATTTGCGCCATAAATATCCACAATCGTTTTCGGATTGTTACTGGGTTTAAAACGTTGCTCAATCGCTTCGATATAAGCTTCTGTGGCCTTGCGACGTTGTTCGGGATTTCCTCCCAATTTGGCGCTACGCGAAAGTGTCTTCGACGCCCTCTCCTGCGCGGTAATTGAACAGCATGCATCCACAGAGGCAATCGTTTCAGAGACAACTTGATCCATCAGCTTTCCACTCATCACGATGTCGCGGAAGCTAGCGATAACGGCATCGGCGACACGACCCGTATCGCCTGAAAATCCTGCATTTTGCAAATTAGTTACACCGAGTTTTTGCCCTAAATCAAGATTGGTCAGACCATCAGGAATCTTGTCATGGATAATGAACTTACTCAATCCACTGTGTCCGGCATGCCGAAAAACCTTAAGAAGGTTTTCAAAGCCGCGCGCAATATGCTGCTCGGCGATGGAAGATTGTTCGGTACCACTGTATTGCGCGTGACACGCATTTAACCACATTTCCATATCTGTGCCGTAGCCGTCATAATTAATGCTGCCATCCGGATGGCGCGGCGCAGCACGAAATTCCGGTGCTTGTATTTTTTGACGTCCCACTCTATCTCCTTGATGATTGGGAGAATTAGGATTGATTTTTTTACGAATAGCCATCGTTAAGTCTCCTTAACATTAATTAATTATAAGTAATACTTTTCTCTATTAGTGTTAAACATTTATGCATGCTTTCTCGAGTCTTTTTTTCTAAAAATCAAAATAAATTTTTTTAAATTTGGTTCGGGTGAAAGCAATGCATTAAAATCAAAAAACTTGAGAAAAAAATTTTAGCCCTGACTTTTGGATAATTATGCGCTACCTCCCTAAAAATGACACAAATATCCCCTATCATCTTTTGGTTTCGGCAAGATTTGAGATTACAAGATCATCCATTCTTTTGTCAGTCCCATGACAGGCCGATTGTTGCGCTTTTTATTTTGGAAACAGACAACCAAACGCGGGGCCACGGATCAGCCAGTCGCTGGTGGCTGCATCACTCTTTACAAACCCTGGATCAGACTTTGGGAGGGCGGCTAATTTTACGCGCGGGCCCTGCATTGGATGTTCTACAACAGGTCATTGAAGAAACAGGCGCACAAGAAGTCCATTGGTCACGCCTGTATGATCCACGCAGTATCGAACGTGATAAAAAAATAATGGCCACACTCAAAAAGCAAGGTCAGACAGTTTGCTCGCATAACAGCACCCTGCTTTTTGAACCTTGGACCATTAAAACACTTAAAGGTGAACATTTTAAAGTCTTTACGCCATTCTGGAAAAACTGCCTGAAACAGCCAATTACCCCCCCGAACAACGCGATTGGCAAAAATTCTTTTTACGCACTTTCCAGCGAAATACTCACTCACTGGAAACTTACACCAAACAAACCGAACTGGGCTAAAGATTGGGGCGATCGATGGCAACCCGGAGAAGCAGGTGCCAAAAAACGCTGCGAAAACTTCATCCAAAACCACCTAAAAGGTTATGCTGAAAATCGTGATTTCCCGGCATTAAATGCCGCAACATCGCAGCTTTCTGCCGCATTACACTGGGGGGAAGCAAGTGTACAAACAATCTGGTTTGATATTGTTGAAGCCCTCGAAAAAGGGATCTGCAGCCATCTGGATGCCGAACGTTTTCAGGCTGAATTGGGCTGGCGTGAGTTTTCTCACCATCTTCTTTATCATGTCCCCCATCTCGTTGATCAACCCATGGATACCCGCTTCCATGCGATGCAATGGGAAAAAAATCCATCCGATTTTAAACAGTGGTCTCGAGGGATGACAGGTTATCCTATCGTTGATGCAGGGATGCGTCAGCTTTGGCAAACAGGATGGATGCACAATCGTGTGCGCATGATTGTTGCTTCTTTTCTGGTCAAAGACTTGCTCCTGCCATGGCAAGAAGGTGAACAATGGTTTTGGGATACACTTGTTGATGCCGATGCCGCGAATAATGCCGCGAGCTGGCAATGGGTGGCTGGATGTGGTGCAGATGCCTCACCATGGTTTCGGATATTCAATCCCGTCTTGCAGGGTGAAAAATTTGACCCCGAAGGCGACTATGTTCGCGCATTTGTTCCCGAACTAACAAAGCTCCCCCAAAAATGGATTCATAAACCCTGGCTTGCCCCTCCCGAGGTTTTGCAGCACAGCGGCATTGTTCTCGGCCGTGATTATCCTGCTCCAATGATCTCGCATGATTTTGCACGCAAACGCGCCCTGAGCGCCCTAAGCGATGCCACACATGCTACAGAAACCTGATCCACAATGTGCAAAAATCAAAGCTGTAAAACACCTTTTACTTTTTCAGCCAACTCTTTCAGCGAGAAGGGCTTGGCAAGGAAATGTATTGATTCACCTCCCTCAAAGCTTTCCTTTAGTCGCTCTTCCGAATAGCCAGAAATAAAAATCGCATGAATGGTAGGGCGCTGCTTTTTAATTTCACGCATTAATGTTGGACCATCCATTCCCGGCATCATCACGTCTGAAACGACAAGATCAATGCGGCCCGGATGCTCTTTCAACACTTCAAGGGCGTGATCGCCCGAGCGGGCTTCCAAGACTGTATACCCCTTGTTCTTCAAGGCACGCGACGCAAACATGCGCACCGCATCCTCATCTTCAACCAACAGGATAATTCCTGCCCCTGTTAAATCGGGTGAAAGTTTTGCGGCGTTGTCCTGTTGCGATTCCGCGCTAACCTCTTCTGCTGAACGCACGTAGCGTGGCAGATAAATCGTAAAGCGCGTACCGCGCCCTTCTTCACTATCGACAAAAACATGTCCACCCGTTTGCTTGATAATACCGTAGCATGTGGAAAGCCCTAAGCCTGTGCCCTTACCCACCTCTTTGGTAGAGAAAAATGGATCAAAAATACGGCTGATGATTTCAGGGGGAATACCAGTTCCTGTATCTGTAATTTCGATGACAACCCAATCGCCCGGGGGCACCTCGTCATGCTCACGCTGAAAAGGTGCCGTAAGCGAAAGATTGCTGGTCGTAATCATAAGTTTTCCACCACTAACCATCGCATCACGCGCATTCACCGCCATGTTGATGATTACTTGCTCAATCTGACCCTGATCAGCTTTCACCAATCCCAATTCACGACCGTGAACCAATTTCAGCTCAATATTTTCACCAATCAGACGTCGTAACAAATTCGATAAATCAACCAAAACATCGGTCAAATTCAAAACACGCGGTTGCAAAGTTTGTTGACGCGAAAAAGCCAGAAGTTGACGCACCAAACCGGCAGCGCGATTTGCATTCTGCTTGATTTGCATAATGTCTGAAAATGATGAATCGCCCGGCTTATGGCGCAGCAGCAGCAAATCACAAAATCCGATCATTGCGGTAAGAAGATTATTGAAGTCGTGAGCAACCCCCCCCGCCAACTGGCCAATCGCTTGCATTTTTTGTGACTGGGCAAAACGTGCTTCAAGATTTTTCTGCTCGGATGAATCAAGAAAATGCAGAATGAGGCTAGCGCCCGTTACATCGTTCGATGCCAATCGACGTACAAAGAGCTGAGCGGTATGATCTCGGCCATCTTTATCAGGGTGAAGACTTTTAAGCTTGACCTCCATCATCGCTGGAATGGTATCACCACTGGAAGCGTGCGCTAATTGCTCATGCACATCAACCGAACCGCCATCAACAAAACTTTTGAGTGATCGCCCCAATACTTCCGAGGCGTCGGCGTTGATCATTTTCAAAAATGCTGGATTACACTCTGCCAACACGCCTTCTTCAGCCACCAAGGCGACACCGATCGGGCTCTCTTCAAAAAAGCGGCGGAAGCGCGCCTGACTTTCTTGCAGAGCTGATTGCCACTCTCGTTCGGGGGTTAAGTCGTGAACAACAGCACGTGTTCGCTGCAGACCAGTCTTTTCATCAATCTCAATTGTTTGCGCAATCATTGCTTGCAATGTGCGACCGGTGGGGCCTTTCAGCGTGAACTCACCTTGCTGGAATTTGCCCCCCTCTTGAAACAAATCATAGGGCGCAATTGCCTCATCGCGATCACTAAAAACATCCGCCAGACGAACGCCACCAGCCATCATATCGCGCGGTGTGCTGCCCAACCATTTAGCAAAGGTTGCATTAATAAAAAGAAACTGGCCCTGATCATCGGTTGAAAAAAAACCAACCGGAGCATGATCCATAAAATCAGCCCAGCGTGCTTGCTCACGTTGAATCGCTTCGCGAATTTGCACGCGAGGCGTGATATCTTCCACCCGCCAGCTCACGTGTCCAGAAACTCCTTGAACCGGCCATCCCTCAATCAGATAACAATGACGAACACCCAAACTATCTTTGAGAAAAAGTTCGCTTCCACCAAAAAAACCTTCGCGCACTTTTTTCTGAACACGCTCAAAATTTTCGGTCGAAACATTTTGCTCACGATGAAATGCAAGAATCAGCTCTTCGGGTTTGTCTGTGGTGTATCCGTTAGGAAGTGGCGAAAAATAATGCAGAAACGATTTATTGACATAAATTGCTTGACCCGAAGGATCACATACCGCTCGCCCGGTTGATGAAGCTTCAAAAACATTCTCTAGAAGCTCGCGCCCCACAGATAGCTTGCTTTGCTCTCTGCGAATGGAAAACATCAACAAAGCCGAGCATCCCGCCAATCCCCCCATCAAGCCTGCAATCAGATGGCTGTTCACAGCAAGATGAAAATGCGGAGCAACAGCAATCAATGCCGTGCTCACCAACGATGAGCCGAGTATTCCTGCCGCAGCCCAATTCACAGCGCGGGTGTAATCACTGTGTCTCTTCTTATCGACTTGCTTGGCAGGAACAACAGATTCTTTAGCGGATTGCTCTGTCTTTTGTACCACATCTCCTGTGGGGAGGTCAGAATGATCGAATGAGGATGAAGGGGAAAAATCAGTCACGATATGTATTTGCCTACCTGTTATTACGAGAATCGAGGGTATTTGGGCAGGACAAAGTTAAAAAATGATTACTATTCAAGAGATAAAGGTTGTCTAAAAATGCACAGCATAAAAATCATTTTTCGTTTTTGGTTTCGTTTTTGGTGCGCACCAGAATGCGTTCGGCCAATTCACCTAATGAAGATAGACTCCCTTCTTCATAACATAACTGAATATATTTTGCGCGCTCCTCCTCTGACAAGTCTCCTGCCCCAAGTGTCTTCAAGTAGGCATCTGATTTTTTTGTCATTATCATTACCCCTTTTGTTCAATTTATTGCAGCTATTGCAAAAAACAAGCGACAATCTATCGTATAAAAGTCATTTATGACTGCCTATAGCTCACGAGGCAATAGGGCTGTTTTAACAACAGTTTCTCTTCTCGTTTTGACTGCAAGAGGATTTTGTCTGAAAAATTCTTCCCGCGGTCGACGAAAATTAGGCAGTAATTTTTCATAACGAGCAACAGCTCCCCTTGGCTGAACCATTGTTTTGAAATCTATGGTTAGCGACAAAAAATTTCGAGGGAAAGATGACGGCATGGCTAAGCTCCATACTAACGCCAATGCCGCAACACGCCCCAACCCTCTCATCAAACCTCTAGGTAAGCCAGATCTCCTCTCTACTAAAAAAGATTCTTGACCCCTTTTTTGTCTCCCATTGAGAACTAAGTCGTGCTGGGCGCGTATTTGCTCGCAACGAAGAGCATTGAGGTGTTGATCGGCCTGAACGCGTAAATGGCTTAAAAAAACGGATCCATCCAAGTGTATATCCGCGGGGATTTCCATTCGTTTGCTTACAGCAAGAATTCCGCGAACATAACCTTCCACTTCATGTCCCTGTGCATCACGCGTTTTTCTCATTTTTGAATCGGGGATCTCACGAAGACGGTAAATACCTTTTTTGTGTAGTTTTCTCACCTCATCGTGATCTAATATAACTCCCATTTTTTCCATGGCATCTACAATCGATAGCGCGTTATATTCAGCTATATTTGCTTGCATCCTTTCTTCCGCGTCATTGACCATCGCTTCAGAGATGAAAATGGGTTTTCCATTTCGATCATACATAACCGGGGATAAAACCATGGAGAAATTACCCCCACCATGATGCGCAATCGTTAAAGGATGGCGCGCATCAAAAGGGATACCTGCATCTAAAAAAGATTTTATCAGTAAATTTTTTCCCAATTCGCGCAGGGCAAGGTCGGCACCATGATGGCCAAGCAAGTGATTAAGTGATGCAAGCCCGTGAAGAGAATAACTCAGCCCAAATGGTTTTAACGCTTCAACCGAATGAATTCTTGCTTTTTCAAAAGCGCCCTGAATGTCTGGACTATCAAGCTGAGCACCTATATTTTCACGAAATTCACCAATTTCTGCAGCGTGCGCTTCAATCACACGCATCATATCACCGGGCATTTGTGTCTGAGAGGACGCATCCATAGGCGTCATCATGTGTACGGTCTGACGCAATCCATAAAGATGAACTCCGTGAATGTCGTGATTATCCATCAATCCAACTAAATATCCTAGGCTTGCTAAAAAGCGTCGTTGTGATAGTGGTGCAAAAACAGGCACATCGGCCGGACGATGTGCCCCAATTGGAACGGGTGGCGCAACAGCATCTGGAACATGCGCCGTCGGCGTTTTCGTACCCTCAAATTGAGCTAACATACCCTCGACGCGATCGAAATAACTCGCCATGGTATACGGTTCGTGGTTATTAATCGGATTTATTCGTCTTAACTCTTCAGCGGTCTTAATGGCACTTTCACGCACACGCTCAAGCTGCGCGCATATAAAATATTCATTATTTGTATTGGGAGGAACACTTAATTTCCCGGCGGAAATCCTGCATTCAATTTCTTTGCGGACACACTGCTCATCAATTTCGCCTAGTCGAAGTGCGCCAATAATCATCTTCGCACACTCAATTTTGGCATCAACTCCCTGAATCCAGTGCGTTACAGCTTCTTGATCTTTTATTTCTGAAAAATCAACAACCGCAACTGCCGCACCAAAACCTTTACGCTTCACATTACCAGGATTTTTTAAATGAGGGTGGTCTTGCAAACCCAACCGTGCAACGCGCTCTTCAATGCCAGCGTGAAGCATGTCAGCAATTTGATTTTGTGTCTCTTGCGTAATAACATCACCATTATTCATTCGCATGAATAATTGTACTTCGTCACCACCCGTACGAATTGCGTGTAAATCGATACCGGGATAATGCTCTTTTAAATCATGAACCATTCCGAGGGAAAGCGCTTGGACCGCTCTATCCGTGGCATACATATACGCATGCTCTGGCACATCATGAATGCTAACGCCTCGCTCATTTGCAATACGTTGGCGAAACTCAATGTTAGTTCCACCCATATTGGAAAAATCACATCCAATTGCAAGAACCTGCTGGTGCCGCGATACTGCAAAATAATGGTTGAGGCCAGCTGCAAGATAAGCATGTTGTTTATCAAGATACTGCGTCACTTGCTCTGGCTTGTTACGGGAAAGCTCGACACTTCGTAAAAACGCGATAAATTCAGGCGGTGTGTTGGGAGTCTGGCGATAATATTTTTCTAACAGCTCCGCGCGCAATTCAGCTGGCGTAATAAGCCCCTTTCTATCCCAAACAGCGTGTACATCGCGGAGAACAGTTTCAATATTTGTCGGAAAACCGTTAGGCACCGAACATGCAATTCTTGGCGGAAGAATAAATTGTTTAAAAAAACAGCTTACCTCTCGACCATTAATTATGTTTAAGGGATCAAAATAAAATTTATTCATTCAAAAACAATGCCTTATTAAAAAATCGCGAAAATATACACCCTATTGGTAATTACGTAACGTTCGGTAATCTGTAGTGCGTCTTTCTCAAATTATGAAGAGATTCACAATGGTAGGCGGCAAATTTTTGAATATGCCCCAAAACCTCAGACCCCAACAATTTTAGAAAGATGCATAAAGCGCACCTGCCTCTTCATACGCTTTTAGACGTGCAAGAGCAAACACAAAGAGTAGAAAAATCTAAAATTTTAAATGATTTAAATGAAGAAAAACGAGAGAAGTATGCAACTAGGCCGAGACACTACCTTTTACAGCTTCGGTACGTGAATCAGGGTAAGCAGAAGAAACAGGTGCACCATTATTAACAACAATATTTTCTGACGACGTGCTTGTGCGCGCTTCAGCATCGGCACGTGCTTGGACCTCGCGCCATGTAGATGACATTGTTCTCAATGACTCTGCCACTTTTTCACACAAAGGAAGGTCATTCTTAACATTAATTTGTGTCAGAAAAGCAAGCGTACGGCTGTAATACGTGTCAAGAACCTCCGTCATTTGCGCGGCCTCAGGGCTTTCTCGATTGAGACACCCCCGAAGTCCGCTTACAATCAACGCACACTTTTCCGTTGCATTGAAACGCCCCTCAATGTCACCCGCATTCATACAATCGCGAGCTGCCTCCATATGACGCGCTGCGGCCGCCAATAACATGGCAACCTGCATACCTGCGCTGGCATAGCGCGCACTGCTGACGGAGTAGGTTGAATAGCCTGGGTGCGCAGTCATGTGATTCTCTCCAACGATTAGTTACTTGAGTTGAGTGAGTCCATAAAGGATGTGATCGAACTTTTTTGGCTTTCAAGCGCCGAGATCATATTTTGAGCAGCTTGAAATTGCGTTACCAGTCGCGCACGATAAATCGTCATCTGATTGGTGAGCGTCGTTATTTGATCTTGTAGCCGGGTATTGTTATCAGTGAGCTGCTCTTTAGCAATCGTGAGCGTTCCGCTCGTGCTGTCCAAAACACTATCAAGAAAAACCGATGCCTGATCAGCAATCCCTTGGGTCGGCGTGAAAGTGCCGGTGTAGGTGCTACCGCTTGCTAAAGCACCCCCATTATAGCCCACAACAAAGCCTTCAAATTCGGTGCCAGCCGCACCTTTAATCAACCCGCTGCTAATCGTTGCCGCAGTCGTTACACCATTGACCACGAACTCAGCAGCAGTGGGGTAGCCATTTGTATCTGTTGCCGTAACGTTGACCGTAATTTGTTTACCCAACAGATCAGAGTTAACAGTAGAGGGTCGATCGACAACGGACAACCCTGTCGATTCATTATATGAATAGCCAAATAAAGATTTTAGTTCATCGAGATTACCAAGTAAGGCATCTTCAAATTTTGTAGAGTCTTTTACTTGAAGCGATCCGTTTTGATCCATTTCAATCCCGATTTCAGCCAGACCTTGCAACGTACCAGAGCTCGTGCCAGAGGCACCAGACGCAAAGATGGATTGTAATGTACGATAAGCACTCTGCAACACATTGTCATTGAACAGAACCTGATCTTCACCCACGCTGCCATCAGCACCGACAGCGCGCTGGGTTTTGACGTAATCAACAATGTCATTATAAGCCTGAAGAACAGACGAAACAGCATCGCGAATGCCTGTCAAATCGGTAGAAACAGTCATCGTAATGGTAGTACTGGGATCAGCTTGATAAAGCTCAATACTCACACCATCGATCAAATCGTTTAAACTGTTTGTCGAGCGCGTTACAGTAACGCCATCAAGTACAACCTCAGCCGACAGAGATGTATCGGTTTTGCCAGATTGAGCCAGCCCAAGTGCCGCCAAAGTCGAACCCGTCGTGCCATCCGCCAGTGTAATCGCTTTTCCAGTCACACTTGATTTTAGCACCATGTAATAGCTACCCGCACTTGCCTGAACGATGGAAGCCTGAACGTTGGTAGTTGAAGATTTATTGTTAATCGCATCCTTAATCTGTCCAAGTGTCATCGTGCTGGTTAGCGCAATGGCTTGACCATTGATCGTGAGGGTATCACTCGTTGATAGCGGTTTTGTGGTTGTTGTATCGGCAAAAGAAACCGTGCCAGTGATCGTATCTTTGCTCGCAATACGATTAATAACAACAGAATGACTTCCCGCTTGTGCAGATGAGTCCACACTCACGCCATAGAGGTCAGAAGCATCAACACTGTTGTTCGTTGAACTCAATGTTTGCATTGAGTCAAAGATATCATCCACCCCTGAAATAACAGAAGGGTTACTCAGCTTATCAACGGCAGTTTTAAGCGTCGTAAACTTTGTTTGCAAATCGGAATAAGCAGAGAGCTTGAGGGTGTTTTGATCAATTTTGTCTTGCCGCAGCGTGTTGGGAACACTTCTTGCGGTTACAAGATTGTCAATCAGCGTATCAACATCCACGCCATACAACGTTGAACCCAACGAAGAAGACCCCGATGTCGAGGTGCTCAAGCTCCCTAGTCCAATATTGCTCGTCGTCGTCATTTAAGCTACCTCAAGTTGTCAGATCGATATGGGGATCCTCCCCTGATTCTTCCTGACGCAACTGTTGTGCCAACTCTTGTTGACGAAGCATTGCGGCCAGTCGTCTCACGCGTTCAGACGGAATTTGCTCAACGACATCACCTGAAAGTTTATCCTTAATCACCGCCACTTGCAAGCCACTGGCCGTATCTTTATACAGCGCCAAGCTGGTAAACGGAGGTTCAAGGTTTTGCAGTCCTGACGCAGCAACAGGCGGGCTTGCCGCGCTATCGCTACTTATTTTAACGGGTTCAGCGCTGCCGCCACCAAGCGACAGATCCTCAACCGGTATTTTTGTTCCACTTGAGCCAACGCTTGGACCGGCAGAAACGCGCGGACCGGGGCTTGGGCTGCCTGAGAACGAAGAAGGGATAGAGTTCACCATTTATCGTGTGCCTCTCTTCTGTTCAGGTCCCCCCGGCCACCGTAAGAGATGACCGGGAATAACCTAAACCAGAATTAAACCGATTACTGGAGTAAACGCAACAGCTGCTGCGGCATCTGGTTGGCTTGCGAAAGCATCGCAACCGAAGCCTGCATCAGGGTTTGCGCCCGGGTAAAGTCGGTCATTTCAGCTGCCATATCAACGTCGCTAAAGGTACCCTTAGCGGCTGTCACGTTTTCAACCGTGGTTGAAATGGTGGACTGAATGTACTCAAACCGGCTCTGTAACGCACCAAGGTTCGCTTGAGCGGTATTAACAATGTTGATCGCAGAGTCAATACGCGCACTCGCTGTGGCGGCCGAAGCATCATCAGCAATGCTCAACCCATCAAGGCCAAGAGCAGAAGCTGTTGCCGAAGCGAAGTCCAGCGAAACGGTATCAGCCGAGTTGTCCGAAATCTGGAAGTTGAGGCTGATGCCACCACCTTCACCGATTTGGAACTTAAACGGCGCCGTTGAGCTTGTACCACGGTCAAACGAGTTGGCGGCGGTGTTGTTCATTGCGATATAAGCCTGTAAGCCGTTACCGAATGTTACAATACCATAAGCACCAGAGCTACCTTCATTACCAACGATTTGGATATTCTCTTGATCCGAAGTCCATGTTTCAGAACCATTCGTTAACAAGAAGAAACCCGTACCAGAACGGATATCAGCACCGTTAACATAGCCCGTTGCACCAGCGGCTGTTTCATTACCTGTTGAAACATACTGGATGGTGTATGTGCCTGCTGCTGTACCTGCACCCGCTGCAACAGAAACTGTCGCACCATTTTGGGTCACACCGATGGTGCTACCAACACCAGTGAAACCGTTGTCTTCAGCACCAGCTGTGTTAACTGCGGTAAATGTGGCACCGGCCATCAATGTACGCAGACCCGTCTCAACACGTGCGCGAACAGCTTCAGTGAAGCTGGTACCCACAGCGTTGGTCACGGTCATTTGAATGGTGTTGGCTGAGTTGGATGTGCTGGTCAAAGTTACCGTTCCAGCAGCCGCTTGGTTAACAGAGTCGATGCGGCCAAGGAAGGTCTGGTTGCCCACTTTCATGGAAATTTCAAAAGCAGAACCAGAAATGCTGACGTTGATATCCGACACATTACCATCAACAAATCCGCTATTAACTGTGCTGTTATCAGTTGCAGCGTTGGTTAAAGAAGCTGTGTCAAAGAAGTCGTTTCGGGCAGCACCAGAGGTGATCAAACCCGCATCGCCGTCTGTCAGGTCAGAAAGGTTGGCTGTACTGTTGGTTGTTGTTGCTGTGACGGAACCAGCAGCAGCATATTGACCGCCACCGCCATCAAGCAAGTTCACGGAACCGAATTTTGTTTGTTGCGCCGTTGCCGTGATCTGTTCACGCAATGACGAAAATTCTTCTTGTGCATACAAGCGTTCGGTTGTGCCCAAGGTACCATTAACGACTTGCGTTGCCAGAACTTTCATACGGGCAAGCATGTCACCAATGTTATCATAAGCACCGTTGGCCACTTGAAGCAGTGAAGAACCTTGGGAAGCGTTACGACCGGCTTGCTCCAACGCAACAATGCTGGCATTCAGCTTGTTGGAAATAGCAAGGGACGAAGCGTCATCAGAGGGTTTAACAATGCGCGTACCTGAAGACATACGGGCAATAGAGCTGGATGCGGACATGCTATTTGAGCTCAAATTTCTTTGAGCGGTCAATGCAGCCGTATTGGTATTAATAGAGAGCATGTGTTATCCTTTCGCTACGTGCGTTGACGGCACCTGCTTGGCACCGCTGCGTCTTCCTGACGCTTGCCGAGGCGGGAGGACCCCTTTTCCCCGACATACTCCATCCTACGCGAGGAAAGTTTCTAAGACGTTAAAAAAGTTCAGCTTGAAGAGAATTTTTTGAAAAAAGAGTCTTTAAAATCACAGATCGCTCACCCAAAAAAAATTATTCAATTATTTCAATTGGATAATTTTTTACCCCCGTTTACATTAAAGACGCCACCCCCATAAAACCTACTGCTGAAGGAGGCGCAGAAGCTCTTGAGGCAGCTGATTGGCCTGTGAGAGCATCGCAACGGAAGCCTGGGTCAACGTTTGGGCGCGGGTAAACTCCGTCATTTCAGATGCCATATCCACATCGCTAAACGTGCCTTTTGCAGCCGACACATTTTCAACTGTCGTCGTGATCGTCGATTGAATAAACTCAAACCGACTCATAATCGCACCAATGTTTGCTGTTGCGGTATTCACTGTATTGATTGCATCATCGATGCGCGCACTGGTGATCGCCGCAGAATCTTCATCGGTTAAGCTTAACCCATCAAGCCCCAGTGCTGAGGCCGTTGCCGCAGTGAATGTGACCGTCACCTGATCAGAAGACTGCTCAGCAATCTGGAAATTAAGCGAAACACCGCCCCCCTCACTAATATCAAAGCGATACGCTTGTGCCGAACTGTTACCACGATCGAAAGCATTCGCTGCCACCGCACTTAAGTCAAGATAGACCTGCAAACCATTTGAAAACGTGACAACCCCATACGCACCAGCGCCGCCCTCAGTGCCAGTGATCTGCATGTTTTGCACATCAACATCCCATTCTTGCGCCCCATTTGTCAGACGAAAGAATCCGGTTCCACGACGATCATCCGCACCGTTGACATAACCGACCGCATCGGTCGCTGTTTCGTCTCCCGTTGAAACATACTCAAAAGAATATGTCCCTGGATCTGTTCCCGACCCAGCAACAACGGGATAAAGCTGCCCATCAATCGTTTGACCAACGGGTGAACTAATGCCGGTAAAACCGTTATCAACGTTCGATGCATCAGGGTTGGTTGTGATAAAACTAGCCCCTGCAAAAAGCGTCCGAAAGTTTTCTTCCACTAAGCGGCGAGTATTTTCAGTCGTAATGTTGCTGATCGGATTAGCGAGAATTAGCTGTATTGAATTTGCCGAGTTGGATGTGCTGGTTAACGTTAGCGTATCACCTGCACCTGAGTTAGAAGAATCAATGCGTCCGGTAAAAATCTGTGTCCCAACCTGCATTGATACCTGCAAAGCCGCTCCATTACGCGAAACATCAATTTCGGAAATCGGCCCATGAACGAACCCGCTGTTGATTGCAGTATCATCAGACGTTGCGTCAAAAAAGTTATCGGCATTAGCACCAGCAGTGCGCAAACCGGCATCGCCATTTGTCAGATCACTCAAATTCGCGCTACTTCCAACTACACCAGCAGCGACGACACCAGCCTGCTGATACGCCCCACCCCCACCAGTCAAAAGCTCAACGCCCGCAAAACGCGTTTGCTGAGCCGTATTTGTAATCTGATCACGCAGGTTGTTGAATTCTTCCTGAGCATAAAGACGCTCTGTTGTGCTGAGCGTGCCGTTGATCACCTGCGTTGCCAATACCTTCATACGCGTGAGCATGCCGCCGATATTGTCGTAAGCACCGTTGGCCACCTGCAAGAGTGAAGAACCTTGCGATGCGTTTCTTCCCGCTTGTTGCAAACTGGCAATATCAGCACGAAGCTTATTCGAGATCGCAAGCGCCGCCGCATCGTCTGAAGGTTTCACAATGCGTGAGCCGGAAGACATTTTTGCTATAGAACTGCTGGCTTCATCGCCTGCCTTCCCCAGATTACGCTGCGCGGTTAATGCGGCGGTATTCGTCGTAACTGAAAGCATGGTTCTATCCTCCATAATTCGTGCAACACGCAAAAACGGGTCGCTTGGATAGAAAAAAGCAAGTTCCATGCCATTCGATAAAAAAATACATAACATATTGATTAAAAACATAATTATAAAGAAAAAAGTTTAATTCTTTGACGATACCCGTCAGAAACTTTACCCGGCAAAAGATTCCGCCCGAGGTATTCGACTTGAGTCGCGAAATATATGACAAAAAATCAGCCCCTTGACGATCATGATATTCTTGTCAAGATACGGGACAATTTCGTTCCTCATCTAGAGCGGAGAATTTCTGTATGACAAAATCGGAACTTATACTAAAGCTGGCGGAACATAATCCGCAAATGCAAATGCGTGATGTTGAACGCACGGTGAATACGTTTTTTGAGTCAATAACAAAAGCTCTTGAACAAGGACAACGTGTTGAACTTCGTGGATTTGGTGCGTTTTGGATCAAACATCGCGAGGCCAGAACGGGAAGAAATCCCCGCACCGGCAATGCTGTGGAAGTGGAAGAAAAATTTATTCCCTTCTTCAAAACTGGCAAGCATTTACGTGATCGCCTTAACGGTGTTGAGCCAAGCGGCGATGACAATAGCGATGACTAGTTCACCATAATGGGCTGGCTGTCATATCTGCCTTGCTCGTGCGATGTCTTTATTCGATGACGTTGTTGCTTTGACCCCGGTGAAAGCGTGTTGTTTGATAAATTGGAGCGATGGAGAAGGATTATGGGGCGCGTGATCTCTTTTGTTTTCTTTATTGTTTTTGCGACTTTATTGGTTTCAATTACTGGCTCAAATATGCAATCGGTGGAGCTCTCTTTTTTTCCTTTGCCGTTCAGCATAAACGCTCCTCTTTCAATTTTATTATGGTGTGCGATGGCGGTTAGTTTTCTCGCGGGTTGCCTGCTTTTATGGGTCACGACAGCCGGAGGCCGCGTGCGGGCGTATCGTGCCAACCGCAAACTGCAGAAGCTTGAAACTGACATGAACACCCTCAAACAAATGACCTTACAGGGTCAACCAGTACAGTTTTACTCCAACAGCACTGCGCTTACACCACCCCATCTGCAGAAAAAATCTGCTTTCCTGTCACCCAAAGATTTACCTGCTTTATAACGAGCGCACGATATTTGAGCGTTTGGCACAAGACTTGCTTCTACTCCCCATGAAAGGGAGAAACGGCTTTTATGGCGCTCAGTCAGGCAAATATTACACACAGCGTGACCCAGAAAACAGCACAACATACAGCCGCAGCGCCTGTGTCGGGTAAAATTTATCAGGCTGTTGCTGATGCCAGCGAAAAGACCGGGGTAAGTTTTTCCTACCTTTTAGCAAAAGCCAACACTGAATCTGCTTTTGATCCGAACGCCACATCTAAATCATCAACCGCAACAGGCATGTATCAATTTATTGAACGCACATGGCTCGATATGGTGGACAAACATGGGGCAGAACACGGTTTAGATGTGATGGCTCAAGCCATCACTAAAAAATCAGACGGTTCGTTTCACATTGATGGCGGTAAGGAAATGCGTAAAAAGATCCTTGATTTGCGCAAAGATCCAGCTGTGTCGTCGCTCATGGCAGCGGAATATGCAAGCGAAAACAAAGATTATTTGACCAGCCACCTCAAGCGCGACGTTTCTGATACGGATCTTTACCTCGCCCATTTTTTAGGTGCGGGCGGCGCAAACAAATTCCTTTCTGCACTCAAATCTTCTCCTAAAGCCAGCGCAGCCGACTTGCTGCCCGAGGCCGCTGCTGCAAATCACTCTGTTTTTTACGGGAAGGGCGGGCGCGAAAAATCAGTACAGGAAATTTATGCATCTTTTACCCAAAAAATGACCGCCGATAGCTATTATGCCCTTTCGAAATCGGGAGACGCTTTTGTTCCCGGCGCGATGGATTCAGATGCCGCGTCAATCCAGACAGCATCTGCAATTACAAGCACACCAAGCGCGCAAGGAGCCATCCCCAGCGCACAACGACCCTTTCTAACATCTTACCTTCTGGCTGCCCTTGATGCCCCAGGTGATGTCGATCGTGCATTGGCTACAGGTGAGGATCAAGAGGGAAAGCATACACGGTCTTCTCCCCTCTCAAAAGCGAATGCATCCGACGTGGCAGGTCTCTTTTCAGCGCCTGAAAATCAAAAAGGATCACTGCTTGGCATTTTTGCCTAAAAATCACTTTTTTCTTATTTATTGACTTTGCCGATTATAACCGCATAAAAAAATCCATTTTTTATGGATTAGACGCTGATGTCGCGTACAGACAAAACAAGACTGAAAGCCAATATACACGATGAACACGTTGAAACGGGATTAAGAACGCGCGGTGATTATTACGCTTGCGCTCGAAAAACTCAACAAGCCAATCGCGCAGCGATAAAAATGGGATATCTTTTTACCGATATGGACACTATTCACAAACTCACCTTTTGCAGGGATGAGAATTTTGAACAGTGCCCACTCAGCAACAGAATAACCGGAACTCTTTCCGCATTGCGTTACGTTGCCACGAACTTATTCAGGTTTATTATAATTATCATAAGTTACTTAAGTGCTGAGATCGACCGGTCAATATTGCTTCTTGCCTGTTCAGCAAATTCACATTTAAAACGGTCGGTACGAAAAACATCAGGGCCTAGGCTTTGCAAAAATGCTCGTCGGCCATTATTAAATTCGGCATTAGACAACGCCGGATATTCGTATCGTATATCATTGACACATTGCGAAAAAACCTTCCATGGACGACCAAACATGGAAAAATCAACATCAACCATATATAACTCATCTGATGTTTCTGGACGCACGCGACCATGCTTTGTCACCTCAATAAAACGCTGAGCTTTTTTGATTAAACGAGCATCTAATCCCCACGCAGTGCCAACCTGCTGCAAGAGCGCCATGCTTCGGTCTTCAGATGAATTATTCGTTACATCATAAACGGCATCATGGAATAGCCATCCCAGCAAGAGGGCTTGCGGGTCATCCAACTGATCTTCAATGTTCTGAATTTGATTGATGCCATCTACAATATGTGACCACGCATGATAATGCCGATCATTGCCAGCATAAAATGAACGCAAGAGGTCATACGCCTGTTTAGGCTGTTCTACTCTCAGTAATTTCAAAAACCCAGTCACACGCAGCTCACCGAAAATATCGACAGCTTCCATCATCTCATTGAAAGCGACCATAAGATCGTTCTGCGCAGGCCCCAAAACACTTGAATTATCAAAATTAATAATACGACCATATCTATCTTTGGTAATTTGCTTCATCAACGCATCACGTTTTGTTTTTGTCGTAAATTGACTTGCTTGCCGTCTCTCAAATTGAGCGCTATCCAAACCATCGCGCATCGCCAGACGAGCACGTAAAGCTTTTTGTGATGACGACACAAGCACAACATTATTGTGGATTAACGGCAATAGTTCAGGTGTTTCTGCAAATAGAGCACCGTCTAACATAGAAAATCCCGTTTTATGGCGGAGCTGATCAGCGATCATAAGATTCATCGGCTCAGCCATGATACGGTTCAGTATTGCCATTTTTTGGGGATCACCAAAAACAAGCGCTCCCAATTTTTTACGGTCGATATTGCCATCAGTCGTAACTCTTTCTACACCAAAACGATGGATAATTTCTTGACGCGTATCCCTAAATATCTTGTCATTTTCCTCTCTGTTCAAAATACGATGTCCCAGTTTATCCATTTCAATGTGAGAAAAATCGATACCACGAGACGCTGCAATCGCCTTAAACTCATTTGCAATTGTCGTCTTTCCAGCGCCGCTTACACCCGTTAACCCGCAAATATACTGACTCATCTTACGTGCTTGATAGGCATGTATACTCACAAGGGGAGCTAAATCATACGCGCGACCTTGCCCGTCAAGAATAGCTTTAGTACTCGTTGAACTTGTATCCTGAAATTTTCTTTTACACGGAAGATAAACAGGAATAACTCCCCCGCCCTCAACAAATTGCATCTCCCCCAATGCATCTAATAGCATTGCATCATTCAGATCCGCAGATGAGCGCACCCCCCTCACCACGACATTATAACCATGCCGTTTTACATAGTCTGTAAAAAGCCCTTCGAAAGAACAAACACGAACGCCATCAATTCCTGCCAATCCTTGCCGGGCAAGCGCCACACGTTCAGCACGCGAGTACAGATATGTTTTATTTGGATTAAAAGCAACTGCAACATCAGTTTTTCCAAATAAACGGGCAGCCATTTCTGCTACTGAATAATGACCCCATGTCAAAACATCAAAACTACCCATATAAATACTTTTTGCTGGTGTGCGAGATCTACGCGTCATTTTTATGTCCTTCATCATTAATCAAAAAGCATGTTGGTATAGTAAAAAATCAAACCGTGACCCTATCCATCCTTATGGTTCACGTGATCACATGTGCCCCATCTTGAGCAAACCTGCGAGCGGAAAGCAAATAGGATTACGCAATCTCATTACTTGCCGCGATCAAACTGCCTTAATCGGCACGCTTGCTCAAAGTATAATCAAAGCATTAACATCAAATGCAATGATAAAAAAAGATAGAGAGGGTGGGGTTTTGATTTTGGTTCTGTAGCACAACAAACTCCTTGTCGTTTTCGATACAAGGCAGTCTATCTACCTTGCTGGAAACGAGCCTAGCAATGATCGGCAAAGCGGGTCAAGCATTTTTTATAATTCACTTACTTTATTATCGTCACGCCTATTAAGTGTTTATGCTTATACACTTTAGAGCGCATCTCCTGAAGATAAACGCGCTCCGTTTTATTATCTTTGACGCAAATACGTCGTCAATGATGGTCTCTACGCGCCCATCTTTTCGGGATTTAAACTCGAGCGCATATCCTGAAGATAAACGCGCTCCGTTTTATTCTTTCAACGCAAATACGTCGTCAAAGATGGTCTCTACGCGCCCATCTTTTCGGGATTTAAACTCGAGCGCATCTCCAAGACGCGCTCTGTTTTATTCTTTTAACGCAAATACGTCGTCAAAGATGGTCTCTACGCGCCCATCTTTTCGGGATTTGCTCTAGCCTACTTAAGATTAATTTTATCATTGTCGATTATACTCAAAAATATTTGAAAAAATCTTTTACAAGGCAATATTTTAATGTCTGATGAATTTAATCGACGCAAGGATCGCATTGTCGCTGCAGGAAAAACTGCGCTATTTACCGAATTCAACTCCGGCGGGGATTATGCTCTACAAACACGTAGGCCCCATATGGACCCGCGCTCGCCTTCCGACATCAATGAGCTCAGTGCCGGGGCTGCCTCAGATGCCACTTTGGGAGCAGATTTTGGCGCAATTATGACAAAATTTGGGGGAACCATCCCAGCAGGTGGAACGTTAGTCGATACAGGTCAAAATGCCGGGCGCTTTGCAGAGTATGCCGCATTAAGTCGTCGTGATATTAATGTCGTCTGCATTGAAGAAGATCCTGCGCTCTATGCAAAAGCGCAAGAAAATCTCCAAAATCTTGCGAAAACAGATCCAGAAGCAGCTGCACGCATTACCCTACTTCCGGGTCCTCTCGCTGAAAGGCTTGATGAATTAGCTGCAAACGGCCACAAAGCAGATACCATAACCTCCATTTATCAGACCCATCTTAAAACAGATGCTCAAAACCAACGTGACCTCGCAGCCATGGGGAACTTGGCTAAAGCAAGTGGTGCATCAATTGTAACCATGGACCTCAACCGTCCTTATTCTGAGCAAACAATCCAAACGATCGGTGATGCTTATCCTGGGGAGAATGCTTCTGCTTCTTTTCACGAAGGCTATAAAGCTGGATTGCGCGGCGCTTACCGCGTTGACGAAATGGAACAGGTGCTTGCAAAAGACTGTCCTGGCCAATGGCAAACATTCGCACCCATGCCAATGGGACCGGCGCAATATCAAGCACATTTTTTACCCGGCAATCATATTCCGCCACAAGGTGCAACCCCCCCTCTTACCCTTCCTGCCACGAATGAAGAGTTTACATGGGTGCGCGAACAGATGTTAGGCGGATTCGATCGGGGCGCAAGCGTGGCGAATATAGCCCATGCGGTTGGTAATGTTTTTAATAGGTTAGGCTCTACATATATGGCAAATTCACCAGAGATTGTTTATACCGGAGAAGATCAAACCATTGTTACACAACAAGCAGCCCCCCCACCAGTCCAACCGGAAATTGATACGAGCCCCCTCGCGGTGACAATTGCCACATTGGATGATGATACTCCCGCCGATGCCCGCCCCAGACAACCAGCAAGAGCACCAGCCTCACCAACTGCTCCGTAACACGTAGCCATTACAACTGCATAAAAAACCCGCCCATTTCTGAGCGGGTTTTTACTGATTGAGCATCACGTTAAAGTGACGCTCTATCATCACTTAAATTACTCGATGATTTTGGCGACGACGCCGGCGCCAACGGTACGTCCACCTTCACGGATCGCAAAACGAAGTCCTTCGTCCATCGCAATCGGTGCAATCAGCTTTACCGTCATCGATACG
>JBDHTQ010000002.1:0-291450 GCA_039808765.1 Bdellovibrionales bacterium | reverse complement strand
CTTGTCTCTTCGTGATCGCTGCCGTCAACGACGTCTTACCATGGTCAACGTGTCCAATCGTCCCAATATTCGCATGCGGCTTCGTCCGCTCATACTTCGCCTTCGCCATCGCTTCTTCTCCTTCTTAACTCTTCAAAACCAATTACTACGAGGCCATCTTTTCACGAACTTCTTCAGCAATATTTGCAGGAACAGGTTCGTAATGATGGAATTGCATTGTAAAGGACGCACGGCCCTTCGACATCGAACGCAGGTCAGAAATGTAACCAAACATCTCTTTCAACGGAACCAATGCTCGGACAACAACAGTTGTACCAGAGTTTTCTTGGCTTTGGATCATCCCACGACGACGGCTAATATCACCCACAACATCACCAACGTGATCTTGTGGTGTTGTGATTTCAACGTCCATGATCGGTTCGAGGATAATCGGACCCGCTTTCTTCATCCCTTCACGGAAACATGCACGCGCTGCAATTTCAAACGCCATAGTGCTTGAGTCAACATCGTGATATTTACCGTCAACCAATGTAAACGTGAAGTCCACAGTCGGGAAACCAGCAAGAACACCAGTCTCAGCTTGCGAACGAATACCCTTTTCAACGGCAGGAATGTATTCTTTAGGAACAGAACCACCAACTACTTCGTTTTCAAAAACAATTCCGGCGTTGCGTTCTGAAGGCTTAAATACAACCTTAATTTCAGCGAACTGACCCGAACCACCTGATTGCTTCTTGTGTTGGTAGGTTTCTGTATGCGACTTGCTGATCGTTTCGCGATAAGCAACCTGCGGCGCACCAATATTGCACTCTACGCCATATTCACGACGCAGACGATCAACAATAATATCAAGGTGAAGCTCTCCCATCCCTGATAGAATGGTTTGACCACTTTCAGGATCGGTTTTGAGGCGCAATGAAGGATCCTCAGCAACCAGCTTCTGCAATGCCAATGACATCTTTTCGACAGAATCTTTGGTCTTTGGCTCAACCGAAATATCGATAACGGGAACAGGGAATGCCATTCGCTCCAGAACAACTGGATCACTAGGATCAGCCAACGTATCACCAGTCTGCGTATCTTTAAGACCAACAAAGGCAACAATATCACCAGCGTGCACTTCTTTAATCTCTTCACGCTTATCAGCATGCATCTTAAACATGCGACCAACACGCTCTTTACCACCACGGACAGTGTTCAAAACAGTTTCACCCGACTTGAGTGTACCTGAATAAACACGAACGAATGTCAATGTACCGTATTTGTCGCTAATGATCTTAAATGCCAATCCTTTGAAAGGCGCATCAGGATCAGCAACAATACGACGCAGATCGACTGTTTCTTCCTGACCTTCTTCCGCTGCAACCCTAATACCAGGCACATCAGATGGTGACGGCAAATAATCAACAACTGCGTCAAGCAGAGGCTGCACACCTTTGTTCTTAAAAGCTGAGCCACAGAACACCGGACGGAACGTCCCATCAATAGTGCCGCGCTTCACGCAACGCTTCAATGTTTCAGTATCAAGATCGCCCGTTTCGAGATATTGCTCAATGGCTTTTTCATCAACAGCTGCAGCTGTATCAACGAGTTGATGACGGTATTCATTGGCTTTTTCGATCATATCGGCGGGAATATCTTCATACGAAAACTTCGCACCCAAGTCTGAACCATCCCAAATGATTGCCTTCATCTCGACGAGATCAACAACGCCCTTGAGATTTTCCTCTACACCAATGGGTAATTGCATGACTAGCGGCACAACGCCAAGCTTGTCGACCAAGGTGCTCACGGCGTAATAGAAATTCGCGCCAGTACGGTCAAGCTTATTAACAAAAATAATACGCGGTACGTTATAGCGGTCTGCTAAGCGCCAGTTGGTTTCTGATTGAGGCTGAACACCAGCAACACCCTCAATAATAAAAATGGCCCCATCAAGAACACGTAGCGAACGGTTAACTTCAATGTTGAAATCAATGTGACCCGGCGTGTCAATGATGTTGATCTTGTAGCCCTTCCACATAGCTGTAACAGCAGCAGAAGTGATCGTAATACCACGTTCACGCTCTTGCTCCATGTAGTCCGTGGTGGTGTTACCATCGTGAACTTCGCCAATCTTGTGGGAAACCCCAGTATAGTGGAGAATACGCTCTGTTGTTGTCGTTTTACCAGCATCAATGTGTGCGGTAATACCGATATTACGAATTTTCTCGAGGGGGTGCTCAAGCATATTAAAATCCTCTTCTCGGCACTAGAAACGATAGTGAGCGAAAGCTTTGTTCGCGTCTGCCATACGGTGTGTGTCTTCACGCTTTTTAACAGCGGAGCCACGGTTCTGTGAGGCGTCAAGCAATTCGGCTGCCAAACGTGCTCTCATCGTTTTTTCACCGCGCTTGCGAGCAGCATCGATGATCCAACGAATAGCCAAGGCACGACGACGCGAAGTCCGAACTTCAGTCGGCACTTGATAGTTTGCACCACCAACGCGACGAGATTTTACCTCAGTATGCGGGCTGGTATTTGCAATTGCATCTTGAAGAAGCTTCATCGGATCAAGCTTGGCACGCGATGACGCATCATCCAAAGCATCATAAATGATCTTTTCTGCAACTGACTTTTTGCCTTCGAACATAATTTTATTGATAAATTCGGCCACTACTGTGCTGCCAAATTTAGCATCTGGTAAACGCTCACGGGCTTCGGCGCGACGACGACGCATAGCTTAACTCCTTACTTTATTTCGGACGTTTGGCGCCGTATTTCGAACGGCGTTGCTTACGATCTTTTACTCCCTGGCAGTCCAATGTACCACGGATGATATGATAACGCACACCCGGCAAGTCCTTAACCGCGCCACCACGGATCATGACAACAGAGTGCTCTTGCAGGTTATGACCCTCACCAGCAATATAGCTTGTGACTTCAAACCCATTCGTCAAACGAACACGGGCAACCTTACGCAATGCAGAGTTCGGTTTTTTCGGTGTTGTTGTGTACACGCGTGTGCACACGCCACGCACCTGGGGAGATTTTTTCATCGCTGGAGCATCAGTGCGTCTTGTCACACCATCGCGCGACTTGCGGACCAACTGGTTGATCGTCGGCATTGTTCGCCTTTTCCTCTCGTAAAAGCATCAGGCCCCATGCCCGATACTCACCACTTCATCATCGACCGCACACACCAAGCTAGGACTATGCTGAGCTTGCAGCACCAACCCTTGCTGGCTGTCACAACGGCCATGACGTTTGAAATGGCTTTGTTTTGACTCGTTGCCTTCCAGAAAAGCGCTTGGGGACAAAAACTGACCACTCGCCGCTGTCTCTGAGAAGACGGGCGGATACTATGGATGACTCGCGTCCACGTCAAGCATTAAGTGACTCTTTTTTCATTTTTTTATTTTATGCCCATAAACCAAGGCTAATTGGAGTGTCAAATCAACTTTGAACAATGTTCAATAATACTATTTTTTATTGATTTTGCGGGATTTTTAGAATGAACAATGTTCAATGATAAAAATTAGGTTTTTTGGTGGTGCTCAACCGCGGATTGATTCGAATAAATCTTCTTTTTTCGTCATAAAAAATGCACACGTGTTTTAATGAACACGAAGAGTAAAAAGTAGCTTAAAGAATCAATTAATATGGCCCATAAGGCAACCGCCTAAAATCGTGACTTCTAATGAATTGAGCGTGACAATCACCTACCCTTGCAACGCGATCACCAAGTTTCTTTGCAAGAAAACAAACTGTTGCAGCGCCCAAAGAGGTATAAGTGAGGGCTGGAGTGTTTTGAATCAATACAGGTGATTGAATTCCCAACAACCCTGAAATCCCGGCAGCAGCAAAAACCCCTGTCATACCAGTCATGGAAGATGAGAGTTGACGCGCTTTTTCAGCCTGCAAAGCATTTCGAACATATTCGAAGCTATTTTCAACAACTCTAAGCGCTCTATTGCTCCCTAAATATAAAGAAGCAGGCATGAGCTCGCTTAATTGTTTTTCTGCTCTATCAGCACACCCTTTTAGGCTGTTAAAAGCTGCACGTAGCCTCACCACCTCAACCACAGCAATCGCCAAGACCGCAGGAGGGAAATAAATGCACGCAGCACCAGCTCCAACGACGCAACAAAGGTTATACAATCTGCTTTTTTTATTCTGATGAGCAACGTTTGTCAAATCGGTTTGAAAAAGATTAATTTTTTCAATAATTGAAGGAACCATAATATTGGGAAGTGTCTTGCTCATTTAATTGATCTCCAAAACTAAAATCATTTTAATCGGCCAAAATTAACTAAAGAGATGATTTTGTATTATTTAAGGCATCTTCGGTTTGAGCAAACTCGCTACATTATGAGTGTATGCTGATACAGATAAGCTGGCTAATCCCGTAGCCAACGCCAACCCAGCAAAGATACCGACAACACTTTGGGTCCCTCCACTGAGTGCGTCAGGATTATGCAAAAACATAGCTGCAGCAGCAGCCCCCACACTGAAAGCAGTAAAACCAAAACTCCCACCAACAGCACGATATCTACGAGCCTCTACGTCCGTAACAATCTTGTCAAAAGCGCGTGTGAGACGACACGTATGATCAATACGAGCATCAGGAGTGATTTCCTTTTGGGCATATTTTACATCAATTCCAAGCTGAGCACGCTTTACATTTGAATAGGCCCCTTCTAGGCACTGACGAAGCGCTTTTGCAGCAAATGCTGTCCCTAAAAAATTAATTGCCGCTGCTACAGGCATAAGCACAGGACAAAAAAACAACGCACCCGCTGCGCAAGCATAGGACAAATTGCGGAAACGCTGTACATATGGTTTCTTGCTTACTTTGTCAGCATCTTGTGTATATTCATCGATCAAGTGACCTGGGATGTCTAAAAGATCCACAGTTTTATTCGTCATTTCATTCGTCATTTCATTCATCATTTCATTCATCATTTCATTCATCATTTCATTCATCATTTCTGACTCTCCTGATTAAAAATTATTTAAAAATTGTTTAGATAAATATAAAATAAACCCACAATTGATGTCAACCTAAATACGGATTTGGCGAGCTTTTTCAAAGCAAATAATTGTTTAAAATCAACCAATCAGTATTAGACTGTGTGAATTGTCGATGTTTTTCGTTTTCATAATCACACTGTGTTAAAAAGTTGCGTTATCACACCCTGCTGAGACCAAAATATTAACCTTCTGGCAACGGTCTAAGAATAGGGTAAGATTGGTTTGGAATTTTTTGGGAGAAGAAAAATGGCGATTACAACAGGCACAGATGCTCTAAAATGCCGCAAAACCTTGTCGATCAATGGAAAAGAATATGCTTATTACAGCTTGCCCGAAGCAGCCAAAACCCTTGGCGATATCTCGCGTCTTCCCTTTTCTCTCAAAATTGTGCTTGAAAATTTGCTTCGTCGCGAAGATAGCCGCACTGTCACACAAAAAGATTTGACAGCAGTTGCAGGCTGGTTAAAAACGAAAACGTCCACACACGAGATTGCTTACTTACCTGCGCGCGTCCTCATGCAAGATTTCACGGGTGTGCCTGCCGTTGCAGACCTCGCTGCAATGCGTGAAGCCATGAAGGAAATGGGGGGCGATCCACGCTTAATCAACCCTCTATGCCCCGTCGACTTGGTTATTGATCACTCTGTAATGGTTGACCATTTTGGCCAGCCTGACTCCTTTGCCCGTAACGTGGATTTGGAATTTGAGCGTAATGGCGACCGCTATAAATTTTTGCGCTGGGCACAACAAGAATTTAACAATTTGCGTGTTGTCCCTCCTGGCACAGGCATATGCCACCAAGTTAATCTTGAATACCTTGCACAAACTGTTTGGGTTGACCGTGACCAAAACGGCCAGGAGGTGGCTTTTCCCGATACATTGGTTGGCACAGACAGCCACACAACCATGATCAATGGAATGGCTGTGCTTGGTTGGGGTGTGGGTGGTATTGAGGCTGAAGCGGCAATGCTTGGACAACCAGTTACCATGCTTATTCCAGATGTGATTGGCGTACGTTTGACTGGCAAGCTTGCTGAAGGTGTTACCGCAACCGACCTCGTTTTAACCGTGACTCAAATGCTAAGAAAACGTGGCGTGGTTGAGAAATTTGTCGAATTCTTTGGTTCTGGTTTAGACAACCTCAGCCTCCCTGATCGTGCGACAATCGCTAACATGGCGCCGGAATATGGCGCAACCTGCGGCCTTTTCCCGATTGATCAGGAAACCATCAACTTCTTGCGGTTTACAGGTCGGGATGAAGATCGTATTGCCTTGGTTGAAAGCTACGCAAAAGCACAAGGATTCTGGCGAGATTCATCTTCAGCTGAACCGATTTTTACAGATACACTTGAGCTGGATCTGTCAACTGTCAAACCGTCCATCGCTGGGCCAAAGCGCCCGCAGGATCGGATTTTGCTTTCTGATACAGCCATGCAATTTAAAACAACCATTGAGCCTGAATTTGGTGTTAAACCCGAAGATTACGGCAAAACCGTTCAAGTTGAAGGCGAAGGTTATGAGCTTAAGCATGGGGACGTTGTTATTGCTGCAATTACATCATGCACCAACACATCCAATCCAAGTGTTCTGGTTGCAGCAGGATTAGTTGCAAAGAAAGCTGTTGAAAAAGGCCTTTCTGTCAAGCCATGGGTTAAGACGTCACTCGCTCCTGGATCGCAAGTGGTCACCGACTACCTCGAAAAAGCAGGATTGCAAAAGCATCTCGATACGCTTGGTTTTAATCTGGTGGGATATGGTTGCACAACCTGCATCGGCAACTCTGGCCCCCTACCCGATAAAATTGCCAAAGCAATCGTCTCGGGTGATCTGACTGTTGCAGCCGTTCTTTCAGGTAACCGAAACTTTGAGGGCCGCGTAAACCCTCATACAAAAGCAAACTATCTTGCATCACCCCCGCTCTGCGTTGCTTATGCGCTTGCAGGAAACGTTGGGATTGACCTGACAACCGAACCTTTGGGTGTTGGCAATAATGGTCAACCTGTTTATTTAAAAGACATCTGGCCAAGTAATCAGGAAATTGAAGACACAATCCGCCAATCGCAAAGCCCTGAGATGTTCCGTTCGCGTTATGCCAACGTCTTTAAAGGTCCTCAGCAGTGGCAGAATCTACAAACACCGCAAGGCTTGACCTATGCTTGGGAAGACACAAGCACATATATCAAAAAACCGCCAATCTTCGAGGGTCTTCAAGCTACCCCGCAAGCGGTTAAAGATGTTCATAAAGCTGCTGTTCTCGCACTTTTTGGCAACTCGATCACAACCGACCACATCTCTCCTGCGGGCAACATCGCCAAAGCATCGCCAGCGGGTGAGTATCTGGTTGGCCACGGGGTTAAACCACTCGACTTTAACTCATATGGCGCACGTCGCGGTAATCATGAAGTGATGATGCGCGGAACCTTTGCCAATATCCGCATCAAAAATGAGATGGTGCATGGTGTTGAAGGCGGTGTCACAAAATATATTCCCTCCGGAGAAACTCTCCCCATTTATACCGCTGCGATGAAATACATTGGCAATGGTACGCCGCTGGTGATTTTTGCAGGGAAGGAATACGGCACAGGCTCCAGCCGTGACTGGGCGGCAAAAGGTACCCGCCTTCTGGGTGTTCGCGCTGTTGTTGCCGAGAGTTTTGAGCGCATCCATCGTTCCAACCTGGTTGGAATGGGTGTCCTCCCGCTCGTTTTCAAAGACAGTATGAGCTGGTCGTCACTCAACCTAGATGGCAGCGAAAAGATTGATATAACCGGCATTGAGTCTGGCCTATCTCCGCGCATGACAATGATGATGACGATCACTCGTACAGACGGCAGTACACAAACAATCCCGCTCCTCTGCCGTATTGATACTGTTGATGAGGTAGAATACTTCAAGAATGGCGGTGTCTTACCCTTCGTCTTGCGCAATCTGGCAAAATTAAAGAGTCAGGCTGCGTAAACATTAACCCCGTGCTCGCGATGTTGGCATCTCACGATGATGAAAACTTTGCGAGCACCTTTTTTTCATCATATGGTGCTTGAGTGCCCTACTTACAAAAGAGACTCTCTTGCGGATTATAATGGACGTAACGCTGTAAAATATGTTTAAGATGATTTATAATCTCGGATAGGCAAGTCTTGCCAAACATTAGGTTTAGCACGAGTACGGACGGGATAAATTCTTTCATTTAAATGTTTTAAAACTCTTCTTGGTGAAGTGTACCGATCACGATTCCCAAAAACTAAAGTCTCAAAGATGAAATATTCTGGCCGTTGGGTTGTCGTATTTTGTGGACCTAAAATAAGGATTCTACCAGAATATGCATTTAAAGCATTAACTTGATGCCTGAGTTGGTTCTGAATTGTAAGCAAATGTTTAATCCCAGAAATCAACAATATGCTGTCTTGCACGTCACTACTTAAAGAGTCAGGATCAGCAGGAAGTAATTTTTTTAGGCCGGATACAGCACTCACGCGCAGGCGCAAGGTATCATGATTATCAAAACTGTGCGTCCTATAATCTGGATCGCGGCCAGTTAGCACATAAATAGAATTATATCTTGCTTGAGAAATTGGAAAACACCATTCATCTGACAATTGATTAAACAAACGAAAAAGAGAATCACACTTGTTGCTATGCATTGCACACTGTTTTTCTGTTGTGACCAAATCACCCCCTGAAGTTATCCGCGCACGATCAACCCCCAACATCAAGCTTTCATCTTGTGAAGTTAAATTAGTAATAGCCTTTATGTGCACCCTATACATGATTGTCACTCGCCTCAAAAAAACTAAAAAATAGCTTCATAATATTCGTGATAGGATCAAACTTTCTAAGCAATCACAATGCAAAAGCTTCTCGATTTTTTCAAATCTAACATCTATAAGGCCTCAATATAACAAAAAATTAGGTCTAAATGACAGTATTTTGTTGCTGCGTCGGGTTGTTTGCCCTTGCTGATCAAGTCCATGCGTGATTCCTGCACTTTGGCCATTTTTTTCCAAGTGCTGGTGACTTCATCAAAAATCTGCAAAATTTCAGGTAGAATCTTTTCCTCCATTGCCGAAAGCGAGAGGGCGCTTTCTTCATAGTCGAATGAGTGTCTTGCAGCTCCCCGACGACTGAATCACGCCACCCAATCCTCCTCAAGAAAATGGCTTATCATGAATCCACCCGCGCCAAAAAACATTATTAAAATTAATGCAATCACGATATTGTCTCGTTTCTTCTTCAAGTTGCTTATACCGACGACGAAAAAGGGATGGATTTATTTCCTGCCCTGGCTGCCCATCCATGTTAAATTGTTCAATTTGAATAGTGCGTGGTCGATCTACTTCATCGGCAAGTGGGCCAAAAGCTGCAACAACACCGCAATAATCAGCTATATTTGGTCCTACGCCTAACAAACTATAATTTTTTCAACAACCACAACAACTAAATTAAAATCAGGGTTAAAAACTTGATAAAAACAATTTCTCCCATAATATTAAATTGCTTTCAAGCCCAGGACGAACAATGAGCACAACGCATCTGACATCAAATAAAAAGACAAAAAAACACCATAAAAAACGTCATGCGCGTTTTTTCCATCATCGCTCAAAGCGTGGAAGCACACCTGGCCTTGTTGTTATGCCCTCTGAAAGTACTTATAGCCGTGAAATCAATATCAGCGTTCTAACGTTTAACTCAACCGAGTTAGATGAAAAACATGTTGTTCAGATTGATCAAATCCCCGTCCCTCCGGTTGATGACAAAATCATCTGGCTAGATGTTAACGGTGTTAAAAATACTGAAGTGCTCAATAGAATCGGTGAAATTTACGGTCTCCACCCTCTCGCATTGGAAGATGTGCGCAATGTTCACCAACGACCAAAAGTTGAAGATTATAAATCAAATACCTTTGCGATCGTTCGCATGCCCATCCTGATCAATGAGGAGCTGGATTTGGAACAGGTCAGCCTGTTCTGGGGCAAAAATTTTGTCATCTCATTTCAAGAAAAAAGCGATGATTGTTTTGACCCGGTACGAACGCGCTTAAAAAACGACGTTAAAAGGATTAAACTTTGCAACCCCACATATTTTGCTTACGCCCTGATGGATGCAGTTGTAGACAGTTATTTTCCACTTCTCGAAAATTACGGTATCATTCTTGATGAACTTGAAGACCAAGTACTGCTCAACCCTGACCCTCAACAGGTTGCAAGAACACATGCTATTAAACGTGATCTCGCACTTATTCGCCATACAATTTGGTCACAGCGACAAGCCTTTGCCAATCTTCTTGAGTTTGATGAAATTGCACGATCTGAGCTGCGTTTTTTCATTCGCGACTGCGAAGATCACAGCTTTCAGCTCATTGACATTATTGAAAGCTACCGTGAGCGCCTCAATGGCCTTACAGATATCTATCTTTCAAGCACCAGCAACCGCCTCAACGAAGTGATGAAAATGTTGACAATCATTGCCACCATTTTCATGCCGCTCAGCTTTATTTCCGGCGTTTATGGAATGAACTTCGACCGTAGCGTATCACCTTATAACATGCCCGAGCTAGGTTGGTATTTTGGCTATCCCATGGCTATTGGCTTGATGGTTGTTATTGCATCAACTTTCTTGTTGTACTTCTGGCGCAAGGGTTGGATTGCTGATCGCACACATCCGCATCAGGATTAATCAGGTCTTGGCCAATCGGGAAATTTCGTCGAAATAGGAACGGTGTTTTGGTTTCAAAGACGGGAACAGTGTATAAAGTTTTCGCATTTCCGTTGATGTAAGGATGAACGCCATGCCCCCATCCTGTGGTTGCTGAATGCATGAATCGATTTTACATCCCAAGACCTCAAATGCTCGAACACATCTCTGTAATTGAGCTATACTCTTTGAATTCACATGTGTATTAAAACAAGCCTTAACGCACTCCCCTGTATCATTTTTTTTAAAACCCCAATTATCCGGACATGCGATTTTGCGATACTCACAGTAGCGTAAGGAGTCACGCTCACAAATTGGAACATCAAAACTTCCCATTCCACCAATCGTATACAATACTTTTGCTAAACTTAAATGGTGCGTTTTATGAATTTGTGAAATCTGGTTTAAAATAAATTCAGTTACATTAACCCCGGTAAAAGCACTATTTTCATAAACATCTAATGCAACTGCATATGCTGAAAAATTAATCCGCCACTGACATCGCCTGACGGATTGTTTCTTTTGGGAAGCGCCGGCGGTTAAGTCATCAGATGCTTTATGTGAATAAGGTCCGCAAAAGATAAGCATATTAATACGCTCAGCGATTAATTCTTCAACATCCGACTGCATTAATCCATCGGGTATGGACAACATCTTAAACCTGTTCTTTCTTTAAAAAAACATCACAATGTTTATGAGCAAAGCGTGGCCCCCTTCTCGACTGTATACCTGACATAAAGGGATGGTTTTCAACGACACACCTGCCCACTAGAATTATTATTAAAAATTGGTTGATAACGGCGTCTAATTTCATCTAAATAATGACGATTCTCTGGCTTTAAAGATGGAAAAGTGCGCATGATGGGTGATATTTGATCAGGATTGAACACAAAATCTACTTCACCATCTGATACAACTTTACGTGCGCTCCCAAGTCCTAACGCATCAAAGGCCCGATAACACGCATTTGATGCACTCTCATCTCGATTTTCCGCGTGTGTATGAAAAGTGGCAGAAACGATTTTACCACCTGTTTTGTCAGACTCTAAAGACCAGTCATCGGGATCCGCCATGCAACAATACTTTATGAAATCTGAGCGGCTTTTTCCTCTAAATTTCATCATAAGCTCAAAACCATCAAAACCATATCTAAAGAATTTTTCGCCTGATTCCAGACTGAATTTTTGAGCAATTTGGCTAAATTTATTAATCAATGGATTAAACAAAGAAGCATGATCAACGTGTTCAAGAGTCAGGTTTCCGAACGCCAGCATAGGAGCAGTGATTCTAACCTGTGATACTGTTTTTAAAGAATTTTTTACACCTTTCCTAGATTGAGGGTGAACACTATCATTAGCTGATAGTCGGCAATCACCAGGGGCGATATCATTTATTGGCAAACAAAAAAACAATATGCTCAAACGCTCCAAAGCAAGCGCTCCCAATTCTTGCGAGAGAGGTACGCCTTCTTGTGATGCTCTAGTACGCATATTTTCCAGCCTTTTCGAAATAGATAAACATTTGTGTATTTTTTCTCAAATAATAAATGTATTACCCTTATCTACAAAAATGCATTGCTTTACCCATCATGCCTAACAGGTTTACAGCATCTATGATACTCGTATTTTCAGGTTTTAATGAAGGAAGAATGCCTTTAAGACGATCAAAATTGCCTAAATCAATTGCAACTTGATACCCGGCAGTCTCTTCTTCTGCCCAACTTTTCAGTCCCAGCCTAGCAAAAGCTGTTTTGCAATCTTCAAAATTCAAATCGCTGTACGCTGGCAAAGTAAATCGCGCGTTACCGCTCTGTTGATCATGACGCCAGTTTTTAGGGTTGGCCAAGAATCTGCACACAAGATATTGTGTAACGGAATCACCACCAACAACAAGTTTCTGGCTTGAGCAATTTAGAGGGGGATCACTAATATCTTCAAAATATAGACCATTTATGCCGAGCGCCCTCGCAGGTTCTACAAGCACAGAATCTAATCTTTTAGATCCGGCCTCCATAAAAGCGCCAATAATTCCAGTGTCAACAATGACTCCATTTTTAGTCACACTGTGGTCGCCCAATAAAAAGGCGATCATTGCACCGTCAGGGTTAATGCGCGTTTGTAAATTAGAAAGATCTTCTCGTGACATTACTTAAACCTCTCATCTCAATCAAATTTTATGACAATGGGCAGCAAAATAGTCATGTTTGTGTTCAGCCGTCAAGACATGATTTACCTAACCAACAGCACACGTGGGGTTAACGAAAAAAGTTACCTTTTTTGAAAATAATAGACCCATTGCGAAAGATTGCACAGCGTGCGCTGAAGCGGCGATCATTTTGGCGCTTTGCCAGGATTGACGCCGGTCAGTTTGGCAAATGGTCCACAGATCTAATTGGTTCAGCGATTAATTCTTGAACCTACAACTAGGTTAATCCATCAGCAATGGGAAAAATCCCAAGCGGGTAAAGAAAGAAAACAATCTTTAAGCGTACCTTCGGCCATTACGACCAGCACGATGAACACTGTTATGGTCAGGCTGCACCTTGCTTGTCATACCAAGAATATAATTTACAAATTCTCTATGCTGGTCTTCCAAATGAGGAAAAATCTCAGTTAGTCTATGAACAGACGAAACATCATTCAAACCAAAACTTTCGCCATTCGTATCTGCGGGGAGACCAAGACGCCCCATTAAAAACCGAGTTCCAATAACGTGCCCATCCAAAAGCGAACGATCACTCAAACATCTAAAAATACCTGTGCAACTTGAAAATGACCTATTAAGACACTTCCAATTTTCAGGATTGGCAAGTTGCCTAATGCGCAACAAGCGTATAACTGAATGTCCTGTCACCACAAGACCTCTATTTTTATTTGCATCGGTGGTAATATGAGAAGAGCGAAGAAAGAATCGGCGTCTCAACAGTCGGTGTAATCCTTCATATGTCTTATCATCAAAAAATTCTCCCTGCATGCCGCCTGTGGTATTTTTATTCGGTAGATCAATCTTAATCCGGCGTTGATGTTTTTCAAGCTTTATGCCGCTTGTAAGATTATAAGGACCAAGAAATACCATCGCAATTAAATAGTCTATATCTTCTACACGCGGGCATTTATGAAGTTCAGCCGGAAGCACATAATCCATTTTTTATCCTTACTCAAATTAAGATTAGTACAGATTAAATAGAAAACACTGCAGATAGTATCCCTAAAGGGTTCACGAAACACAATCAAGAGAAAAAACGCTCACCGATTCTACCTAAATTAGTGCAGATCAAGCTCTAAGCGCAATTGGTCCCGCAAGGAATCAATCGGCACCAACTCTTTTTTCAACGGATAATGCCAGAATGTCCACCCATTACAGGATGGAAGACCTTGCACCTGCGCCCCCACTTTATGGATAGAACCAATATGAATACCCTCTTTTGTCTCAGCAATAAGATTGGCATCGGCCCGCACACGCGCAGGATGCAGTTTGGATGAACTATAGAGTGTTACGCCAGGTTTGATCAGCCCACGCTCCAAAACATGCCCAAATGGAATACGTGGTTGTTGACGCTTGAGACTAACAAGACCATCCATAATACCATTTTCAGCAAATGGTGTAACTTGTGCGACCCGTTCACGGGCAACACGGGCGTACGACTCGTCTTGCTCAATGCCAATAAAGTGCCGGCCTAATTTTCGTGCCATAGCTGCCGTTGTCCCCGAACCACTGAAGGGATCCAAGATCACATCACCCGGCTCAGTAGAGGCCATCAACACACGATAGAGCAATGATTCTGGCTTCTGGGTCGGATGCGCTTTTTTACCATCAGCCCCCTTAATTCTCTCTCCCCCAGAGCAAATCGGCAATGACCAATCCGAGCGCATTTGCACATCGTCATTCATCGCCTTCATACCTTCGTAGGCAAAATGATATTTCGACTTTTGACTCTTGGCAGCCCAAATCAACGTTTCATGCGCATTGGTAAAGCGCTTACCACGAAAATTGGGCATGGGGTTGGATTTACGCCAAATAATGTCATTCAGCATCCAATAGCCCAGATCCTGCATAATCGCACCAACGCGAAAGATGTTATGATAAGAGCCAATCACCCAGATCGCCCCATCATCCTTTAAAACGCGCCGCGCGGCTTTCATCCATTCTTTTGTAAAGCGGTCATAGTCGGCGAAGCTGGCAAATTGATCCCAAGCATCATCCACACCGTCCACCTCAGAATGATCTGGCCGAGTGAGACCACCTTGCAATTGCAGATTGTAGGGAGGGTCAGCAAAAATCAGATCAACAGATTTTTCAGGAAGCGAATTCATCGTTTTGATGCAATCGCCGATGAGGATTTGGTCGATGTATTTCATGACCAGAATCATGACGACTCGAGAGCGACTCGTCAATGTTTAACCCGGCAAAAATGACATCGACTCGCTACGATTCAATGACTTATGACAAAAATATCCCACTTGACAGAGTCAAGCAGATTCATCAACCCGCAGAAAATGGACTCAGAGTGTAGTTTCGTCATTTCTGCTAAAAGAAGAAAAACCAAAAGATTATTCTTAAGTTTTAACTTGCAAAGTTCTTGCGTTTGTCGCGCAATTCCGTTAAGAGGATCGCTCTATACCGTTTCATAGAACAAAAAAGGTTGTGTCATGGCTGTACCAAAGAAGAAAACCTCGCCCTCTCGGCGAAATATGCGTCGTTCGCACGATTCATTAAAATCGGTTGGCTCACTCGAGTGCGCGAACTGCGGCGAACTTAAGCTCCCTCATCACGTCTGTGCGCACTGTGGTCATTATGATGGCCGTTCAGTGACCAGCCAAGATACGTCTGCTACAGCTTATTAATCCTTTACCTTTGTAAAGCATTATGGCTTCAGACCGCATCGTGATTGCTGTTGATGGTATGGGGGGTGATCACGCCCCCGATGCTGTAATTGACGGCATGGCGATGAGTCTTGATAAATACCCTGATGTTGATTTCCTCTTGTTTGGAGATTCTCAGGTTTTAATCCCTAAAGTTCAAAGCAAACCAAAGCTGGAACAGCGGGTGACTGTTCATCACGCCCAAATGGCTATTGCAGGAGATACAAAACCTTCAGTTGCTTTGCGTACAGGCAAAGAAAGCTCAATGCGTCTTGCCATTGATGCTGTTTCAGAGGGCCAAGCGGCAGCAATTGTTTCAGGGGGAAATACCGGTGCACTCATGGCAATGGCGCTTTTTGTGCTTCGCCCCCTTCCTGGCATTGACCGTCCTGCCCTTACCTCACTTTTCCCTTCACAAAAAGGGGATACGGTGATGTTGGATCTTGGCGCGAATGTTGAGTGTGATTCGGATCACCTTGTACAATTTGCCATTATGGGTTCTGCCTTTGCTCGCGCAATCCGCGGTGTACGCGAACCAACCATTGGTATTCTCAATGTTGGCTCGGAAGAAACTAAAGGAAAAGATAGCGTCCGTGAGGCCGCTCGTGTTTTAAAAGCTGCCAAGCTGCTTCCATGGCGCTACCATGGTTTTGTTGAAGGCAATGATATCACAGCAGGCACAGTCGACGTTGTTGTAACCGACGGATTTACCGGAAACATTGCCCTAAAATCTGCAGAGGGCGTTGGCCGTCTTTATACAAACTTCCTGAAGCGTAGTGCACAACAAGGAAACTTCCTTACAAAATTAGGTTACTTTTTGGCCAGAAAGGGCTTGATGAGTCTACGCGACAGGTTGGATGCACGCCGCTATAATGGTGCTGTTTTTATCGGCCTGCAGGGTATTTGTGTAAAAAGCCATGGTGGCACTGATGCTCTTGGATTTAGCAATGCATTAGGCGTGGCGCACGATCTGGTTAAATACAACTGCAACGAAACAATTAAAGCGGAACTCTCGCAACTTTCAACCTTGCTTAGTGCTGGGCTTGAGGCTGAATAAAATATTTCAGAGAAGGTGTAAGGATGATTCGTTCACGAATAGCGGGTTGTGGAAGTTATCTACCGGAACGCATTGTCACTAATCACGAATTAACGCAAAAAATTGAAACCACCGATGAGTGGATTGTTCAGCGTACGGGTATTCGCCAACGTCACATCGCAGCTGAAGGTGAACTGACCTCTGATCTTGCCACACACGCCGCGAAAAAAGCACTGGAGCACGCCAGAATTGAGGCCAGCGCTCTGGATGCCATTATTGTTGCCACCACCACACCAGACCTCACCTTTCCGGCAACAGCCACACGCGTTCAGGCCAATCTTGGGATGACCAAAGGCTTTGCTTTTGACGTTCAAGCTGTGTGTTCAGGATTTGTGTACGCGCTCACACTGGCCGACAACTTTATTCGCCTCAACCAAGCCAAAAACGTGATGGTTATCGGCGCTGAAACATTTTCGCGCATTATTGATTGGTCTGATCGTACAACCAGCGTTTTATTTGGTGACGGTGCAGGTGCCATAATTCTGCAGCAAAGCGAAGGGCACGGTGACAAAGGCGACCGAGGCATTCTCTCCACGCACCTGCATGCAGATGGGCATCATTTTAATACCCTCTGTACGAGCGGCGGGCCATCTTCCAATCGTCAGGTTGGCACCATTCAGATGCAGGGACAGGAAGTATTTAAGCATGCTGTACGCCGGCTTGCAGAGGTGGTTGACGAAGCACTTGCCGCCAATCATGTTGCCCCGCATGAGCTGGATTGGCTCGCTCCACACCAAGCAAACAAACGCATTATTGATAGCTTGGCAGAAAAGCTTTCTATGCCTCCGGAAAAAGTTATTGTGACGATCGACCAACATGGCAACACCTCGGCTGCGTCCATTCCCCTCGCACTATGCCAAGGTGTAAAAGACGGTCGCATTCAGCCTGGCCAATTAATTTTAATTGATGCCATGGGGGGTGGATTTACGTGGGGCTCGGCCCTGATTCGCTGGTAGATTCCAACTAACACATTCATATACATACAATTACGCTTCATTGACACATTTCAATAGCAGGAGTACGCTTCGCTTCTAATGTTGCATGCTATTTAGGAGTTTGATATGTCAATTACTAAAACATTAACGAGGGCCGACATTAGTGAAGCGATTACCATTGAGGTGGGCTTGACGCGTCATGAAGCCGCCAGACTTACCGATAGTATCATTGATGAGGTTTCACAAGCCTTGGTCGATACAGGTTTAAGCAAGATTTCGTCTTTCGGTCGCTTTTGCGTACGGAAGAAGAATGAGCGTGTGGGCCGCAATCCCAAGACAGGAAAAGAGGTTCCTATCTCGCCGCGTCTGGTTTTAACCTTCCGTGCCAGCCAAACGCTCAAAGATCGTGTGGATGCTGGTCATGCTAAAAAGACAGGTTCCTCATCCGTCTAGTTTTGTATCGACATTCTTCTTTGCTCCTGTTACAGATTTATCGGGCAATTTCGGGCCGCTAAGCTTTTCTCGTCTGCAACAATAGGATTGATACATGCGAACAGCTTACTTGCTTCATGGAACATGTGATGCCCATGAATTTTATGAGATGGATTTTCCCTCACTCTCGAATGCACATTGGTTTCCTTGGCTACAACAGAAATTTTTAAGAGCCGATTATTTATGCCAGTGCCTAGAAATGCCGCGCGCCTATGCCCCTCGCTATGATGAATGGGTTGATACTTTTAAATCCACTTCGCTTAATGAAGACAGCATCCTCGTCGGTTACAGTGCTGGAGCAGGTTTTCTTCTGAAGTATTTTGCTGAAAATCCAAAACTGAAAGTAGCCAAAATATTTTTGGTAGCCCCTTGGCTTGATCCCTTACGGGAAAATGGTGACTTTTTAAGTTTCACTTGGCGCATGGGACTACGGGATCAATTTGGGCAAGTTGAACTTTTTTATTCTGCGAATGATTTTGTTTTAGAAGTAAAGGAATGTGTTGAAACGGTGCTTAAAAACTTGCCGGATGTTGGAGTACATTTTTATCAAGATAAGGGCCATTTTACCTTTAGCGAGATTGGCCCTCAATTTCCAGAATTGTGGGAGGCCATTATAAACGATAAGAATTCCACGTCATTTACCGCTAACGCATCACCACTTTAGAAAGACAATGGCTATGTGCTGCGTGTGCGTTCCACGAAGTTGACAACAGGCGTGGCGCGTAAAGCGGCAATGATATCAGTCAGATGTTTGAGGTCATTCACATCCAAATCAATTTGCAGCTCAAAAAAATCGGTCGAACGATTCATAATTTTCAGGTTGTTGATGTTACCACCGGTTTTGCCGATAACAGTTGCAATTGTTCCTAAAGCGCCGGGTTCATTGGCGAGCATTGCCGAGATGCGCCCGGTTGAACCATTACCATCCAAGGCTTGATTATCCCAAGCGATATCCAGCCAACGCTCTGGCGTTTCAGCGAAAGCCTCAAGTGTTTCGCAATCAATCGTGTGCACAGTAACGCCTTTACCCGTTGTCACAATTCCAACAATGCGATCCCCCGGCAACGGGTGACAGCAGCGGGCCAAGTGCACTGCCATACCCGGAATCATACCACGAATTGCAACAGGTGCATCTCCCGTGACGCGGGTAGAAGGAAGCGCTTTCTTTTTAGCCAGTTCAGCTTCTTGATTTGGAGAGCGATGGCCGGGAAAGACAGCGGAAAAAACGTCACGCGCGCCTGTAAGACCAGCCCCAACAGAGGCCAAAATGTCGATAACCTCATCGCTCTTGAATTGCTTTAAAACACCATCAATGGCCTTATCACTGTAATCATAGCCTTCCTGACGAAATAATTTTTCAAGAATGGCGCGACCAAGGCTGGCATACTGGTCACGCTGCTGTGAGCGAATAAATTTGCGAATGCGTGCGCGTGCCTTACCTGTTACAACAAAGCGCTCCCATTCAGGTGATGGTGTCTGAGCTTTGCTGGTGATAATTTCAACCTGATCACCATTTTTAAGCGCAGTACGCAGTGGCACCATGCGCCCATTAACTTTTGCGCCCACACAATGATCGCCCACCTCACTGTGCACAGCATAGGCAAAGTCAACTGTCGTAGCGCCGCGTGGAAGCGCTGTAATCGCACCTTTCGGAGAAAAGCAGAAGACTTGATCCTGAAACAATTCAAGTTTGGTATGCTCCAAAAATTCATCCGGCTGTTTCGATTGGTCAAGAATATCGAGAAGCTCACGAAGCCAGCGGTAATGCTGGTTATCTGACGCAGGCCGCCCCTCTTTATACCCCCAGTGCGCAGCCACCCCAAGCTCAGATACTTCATGCATATCTTTGGTGCGAATCTGAATTTCAATACGCTGACCACCAGAAACGATTACCGTTGAGTGAATGGAACGGTATCCGTTGGGTTTGGGTGTAGAGATGTAGTCCTTAAATCGGCCCGGTACCACCGGATAAGTCGAGTGGATGATGCCCAGTGCGTGATAACACTCCTCAACCGTATCAACAATAACACGAAACGCCATAATGTCGGACATCTGCTCAAAGGCAATGTTCTTTTTCTGCATTTTATTCCAAATGGAATAAGGCGTTTTCTCACGACCATAAGCATCGGCATGGGGCAGGCCATTTTCGGCCAAGGTTGACTTTACTTCTTTAATAATATTCTTGATCGTTTCACTTCCATGCTCACGCAAGGAAGCAAGTCGGCTTAAAATTGAATCCCGTGCTTCCGGATTAAGATGTGCGAACGAGAGGTCATCCAGTTCATCTTTAACTTTATGTATGCCGATACGCTCAGCTAAAGGTGCATAAATTTCAAGTGTTTCGCGGGCAATGCGGCGACGTTTTTCTTCTTTTGGTAAAAAATGTAACGTGCGCATGTTGTGCAGCCGATCGGCAAGCTTCACCAACAGCACGCGAATATCGGTAGACATAGCCACCAACAATTTACGGAAATTTTCTGCTTGCTCCGACCCCTGCTCCTTTAGCTGAATCTTTCCCAGCTTGGTCACACCATCAACCAAATGTGCAATTTCTGATCCAAAAAGCTTCTCAATTTCAGAAAGAGGGCGACCGGTATCTTCCACGACATCATGCAACAGGGCCGTGCAAATGGAGGCTGTATCAAGTTTTAAATTGGTTAAAATTCCTGCAACTTCAAGGGGATGAGAAAAATAGGGATCGCCCGAAGCCCGTAATTGGGTGCCATGCGCCTTCATTGCATAAACATAAGCGCGATTGACCAAATCCTCATTGGCATCAGGATCATAAGCTTTTATACGTTCAACGAGTTCATATTGGCGGATCATAAGAGAAGTTATACCACACTCATCCTAACAACTCTCCGAAATTTTTATATCCTTTACCCTCATCGTATTTTTACCGCTATTTAATCCCATTTATTGGAAAGGGCACTACAGGTGCGAGATGGCCTGCTTTGGGAGTGTTTGAGCCAGAGGCCTGCCCTAATCCGGGGTGATAGTCATGGACAGTCGCGCCAGAGCCAGAGGAGGCAGCAGCGGCAGGGCCGCGGCACGCATTCGGATGACTGACAATCACCTCAAACGGTCTTGCCGGATGTACAGCGGGCGATGGCCGTACGTTGACTGTAGCGGCAGGGCTGTTTGTACTAACCCTTTTTACAAGCTCATCTTCAATCACTTTTGCGTTAAAAGGGGTGCGAGGATCAAGATTATTCAAGACGCGCCTCAATTCCCTTTGTCGTGCGAGCATTTCGTCTGTTGGCTTATTTTTTGATCGCGGTTCTTGTTCTAAATACCCCTCGACACATCTTTCTACAGCCGCGCTCATACCCTGCCTTAAGGCAGCAACCCTGCCTGTATAATTCAATCTTCTATAAGATTGAGGATCAACACCACCATCATGTAAACCAAGAGATCTCATAACGTCCCTGTCCGCTTGATCATTATGACGGGGTAATCGCCCTGTTAAAACAACAAAAGCGCATCGTTGCACGGCTCCATCAAAAACCTTTTTAATTTCACTTAATGTCATTGGTAAAATACTCATTATACCCTCCGTTTTTTTGAAAATATCCACGCGTGTTCACACGACATGAACATTAAAAATTCAAATTTTAGATATAAAAAACGTTCACTACTTCTTTTAAGGAATCAGGGGCGTGGTCGCCCCTGCCCCTACTCTTCGTCTAAATCGTCACCAATCAAGGCATCATCACTTGCAATGTCATCGTCCTCATCATCATCCATAGACATGCCCTGAGCAAAAGCTTCACTTTCAGGAATCAATTCACCTTGATAGCCCGCTTCACCAGCCATCAGCTCAATAATCTCATCTTCAGCAACATCCATTTCTGGCGGACGCTGGTGGCCCTGAATCAACTGCTCGCGCAATGCGTCAAGAGAAACATGCTGCTCAGCAATCTCACGTAGCGCGACAACGGTATTGACATCGTTATCACGATCAACCTTCATTTCGGAACCACCATGAATTTCACGGGCGCGCTGAGCGGCCATCATCACCAGTTCAAAACGGTTTGGTACAAGCTGAACGCAATCTTCGACGGTTACACGTGCCATAATCATTTCCCAGAAAAAGAGCCAATTTCCCTTATACTATCCGTGTGACAAAAAAACTGCAAGTAAAAGTTAAAAAAATTAACCTTAACGCGACACAGTCAAAATTCAGGCATTATTGGACTTCAAAAGCCGTGATTTTTCGCGATTCCATTCCCGTTCTTTAATGGCTTCACGTTTATCGGATTTGTTCTTCCCTTTAGCCAGCCCTAGCGTAACTTTTGCAATGCCCCGTTCGTTGAAATGAATATCCAAGGGCACAAGTGTCATACCATCGCGCGTGATCTGCCCAATCAGTTTATTGATCTGTTTTCGATGCAGCAGTAACTTACGCGGGCGGCGGGGTTCCTGCGGCTTATCTTTCAAGGCTTGCGCATATTCTGGAATATGCGCGTTAAAAAGCCAGATATCACTGTGTCGATCTGTGGCATAGGCCTCTGCAATTTGCGCGCGTCCCATGCGCAGTGACTTAACCTCTGGTCCTGTCAAAACAATTCCGACCTCAATCGATTCAATAATCGCAAAATCGTGGCGCGCCTTGCGATTTTGCGCGGCCAGTTTATAGCGATCGGGATCATGGTTTTTTGAGGCATTGGACATTTTATTTTCACTCTTACGCTAACCTGGCTTTTAACACTGGCACATTCACTCTAGGGCTTTTCATGAACGAGCATTCGGTTTATGACAAATGTAGAACCGCATTATGCCTTTTTTTCAGGCTGTTGACCACTCTTTTAACCAAAGGCCCCTAATGAACGTTTCTCGCTTAATGACATTAATAACCAAATTAATTTTTTCGATCATGCTTTTCATCATGGCGATGACCTCTACGTCTCATGCTTATGAGGCTCAGTTGCAGCTTGCCCAATGGGATTTTTTAACGGATCCAAATTCCCCTGCCGTTTTTGACGACTATGCCCGATTCATTCTTGCCCATCCCGATTGGCCGAAAATGAGCCAACTCCGTAAAGCTGCCGAAGAACGCTCAACACCGGAATCAACGCTAACGAAAGCCTATTTTACTGTTAACCCTCCTGAAACAACGAACGGCTTGATCAATTATTTGACTACTTTGCAAGATGATCACGAACGCACTTTGCAACGTCAGATTATTCGCACTGCATGGAAAGAAAAGCTAAGAACGCTTGATGATCAGCATCTTTTTCTTGAAACATTAAGCAATAGCATCAGCCAACAGGAAATTTTTGAACGCGCCAGTCAACTCATATGGGAAGACAACCTTGCACTAGCAAAAGATCTTTTTTCATATTTAACCCCTCATCAACTCGCACTTCTGTCAGCCCGATCAGCACTCCGACAAAATGCTCAAACTGCAGAAAATACCCTGCAGAATGTACCAGTTTCATTTATGACAGAACCGGGACTTGTGCTTGATCGTGTGCGCTGGTTAAACCGAAATGATCGCAAACAAGAGGCCGCAAACCTTTTATACAACTACGCAAATGTTAGCACTGGTGTTGCTAAAGACTGGTGGCGTCAGCGTGAAGATTTGGCGCGCTGGGCAATTGAAAACAATCAACCCGACCTAGGCTATGCTCTTGCCGCTCAACATGGTTTTTCAAGTAACGATGATTCAACGCAATACAACGAAGCAGAATGGCTAGCCGGCTGGATCGCCTTACGTTTTATCAATAATCCCTCTCGCGCTCTTGGTCACTTTACCAACATGCGCCTTACGGCCAATGCGGTGATAAGCAAAGCACGCTACCTTTATTGGATGGGACGCACCTTACAAGCGCTTAACCGGCAAGAAGAAGCCATGAAGTTTTATCAAGCGGGGGCTAGTTATGGAACGTCTTTTTATGGGCAATTAGCGGCGATTGAGCGTTATGGAACAGTCAATATTTCTGTGCCTTATATTGCCCCCCCATCGCTTCAAGATCAAAAATATTTTGCTAACCTCCCCCTCGTTCAAGCCGTCGTGGAAGCTGATCGTGAAAAAGACGAGAAAAAGGTTAAGCTTTTCTTCAATGCCATGCTTGAAACCGTTAAAACACAAACACAAGCGGCACTTGCGACGCAACTTGCAGAAAAACTTCATCGACGCGACCTTGCTGTTTGGGCATCAAAAATTAGCGGAAGATTAGGCTTTGTCGTTGGACGAGAAGGCTATCCAAAACTCGCTGGAAACATTCCCCAACAACCGGACATGCCGATTATTCATGCCTTTGTGCGTCAAGAAAGTAGTTTCGATACCGACGCTCAAAGCCCCGCAGGTGCCTTGGGGTTGATGCAACTGATGCCAGAAACCGCTCAACGCACAGCCAAAAAAATGGGTATAAAAATCACGCCTACCCAGCTCATCAACAATCCTCTGACCAATGTCAAAATCGGGAGTTATTTACTGAGCGAACTGCTAGAGAAAAATGAAAACTCGCTTATCTATGCGGCAATTGGTTATAATGCCGGACCGGCAAGAATCAGCCAGTGGATTGATCGTTTTGGTGATTTGTATTCTTCATCCCCCCTCATAATCAATCGTCTTAAAGGGTATCGTGCTAATGAACCGTTTCACTGGGTATCAATCGATATTCTCGAGAGCTATCCGTTTAACGAAACGCGTTTTTACGTTCAACAAATTTTGGCCAATGCAGAAGTTTATCATGCGGTATTATCACCCCGTGGATCGGCACGTCTTGAACTCCAAAATGTTCTTGTCGGTCAGCAGGAGAAAAAGTGCTTAAAAGAAAAATCACAATGCGAATGAAATGCATCACACTCATTATTCACAATAGAAACGAAGAATCAGGAGAGCTGATGGCCTTTTGGTGATCGTCTCACCAAACTCACAACAGTAGAAGGGTGGTCAGACTCACTTACCAGATTGAAATCAGCACGAGCCCCCATAAACCCTGTACCAACACCTTCAAGTGGCTGTGTCATAACACTGCCACTTACGAGCACCGCACAATAATCTTGAAGAAAATCGTTAGGCAGTCGCGAGCTCATTCCCCACCTCATCGTAAGTTCTTAGGCGACACTCAAACCCTTCAATGGGTCGACCATCGCGCAGCTGCACCACCATAATCTTGCGACTAAACCTTAAACGTTTGGCAATCTCATCATTTACCGCAGTTTGAATGGGGCGTGCATCACCATCCTCAAAAACAATACACAAGCGCTTGGCACCGGTTTCATAACGCACCCACATCGGCTCACAGGGAAAGGGTGCATCATGTGCGATACAGGGGGCTACAAGGTCACTGGCAATAATGTCGATGTTCACAATATTTCTTCCCGATAATAAGTCGCGACTCCGTTCGCGTTCATACCACTAACAATCAACGAAAATACTTACTAATTCGTGAAGATTTTAGTTCTATATCAGTGAAGCTATTTAAAACGCTCAAATAAATTTTATCATCAATTATTAACATTTTCCCGCAGCAGCTTTTAACACGCGACTAATCGTTAAAATACTTGCCCATAAAACGGTTTGATAGCAGGATACGCCTATGCCCGAAACGATCAAATTGAACATCAAGAATGAGCACGAAACAAAGTTACTCGCACAAGCACTCTCACGTCTTCTGCATGCAGGTCATGTTGTTGCCCTGCGAGGTGATTTAGGCGCAGGAAAAACCACACTTGCGCGTGCACTCATTCAAGCTTTAAACCCTAATGAAGTTGAAGTACCAAGCCCAACATTTACGCTGGTGCAGGAATATCAGGGACCAGAATGCCCGATTCTCCATTTTGATCTCTACCGTCTTTCAAACCCGGAAGAAGTTTATGAATTGGGTTGGGAAGATGCTCGTCGGCACATCATTCTGGTGGAGTGGCCAGAGCGATTGGGAAGCCTTCTACCCCAACAGCATATCGATATCTATTTAAAATATGGAGCAAACCCCGACCAGCGTTTGGTTGAAATAACAGGGCCAGAGGAAATTACCAAGCTGACCCCTGTTTTAATGGAGTCAGAATGAACAATGTTCTATCCGTGAGAGAGACAGCAACACAGGCTTCAGAGCGCGACGACAGGATCAACCAATTCCTCTCCACAATTGGCTGGGGTGAGGCAGAACGCACCGCTGTAAAAGGAGGAGCTTCAACCCGTTGCTACACAAGGTTACGCGATGCAAATGGCATGTTCGCTATTCTTATGGATATCGGATTTATGCCTACACCCACCAACAGTATAAAAAACGATTCTGCTCACAATCAACAACAAACCATTCTGCCGACACTGAACAATTTTTGTTCAACCACAAAAATCTTGCGTGATTGGGGCTTAAGTGCACCTGAAATTATCGCTCAGACCGCTGAAAGAGATTTAGCGTTGGTCGAAGATTTTGGTGAAAGAGAATACATTCGCCTTTTAGAAAAAGGTTTTTCCGCCACCTCTCTTTTATCAATGGCCGTAGATGTATTAGCCACGTTGCACAATCGAATTCATGATCAGCCTTTGTTCACAAACGATGTGCGCACATATTCAGTTGAAACGTTTATCTCACAACTCAGCATTATTCCAGAAATTTATTGCCCGTTTATCTGCGGAAAAGCGCCAAATGCAAGCGAGAAAGAAGAATTTAAAGCGCTCTGGAAACCTCTGATTGAGCAAGCGTTTAATACGCCGCAAAGCTTTATTCTTCGCGACTTTGCCATCTCTAATCTTTTTTATCTTGATGAAAGATCATCCCCCATGAACGTGGGAGTTATTGATTATGAATTGGCAGGAAAAGGTCCGATGCTTTATGATTTTGCGTCGGTTTTGCATGACAATCGCTTTGCAATCCCGACTGAAGCACAAGAGTCTGCACGCATGACACTTCTGGCAAAATTTCCTACACTAACGCACGAACAACTTTTATTGGGTGAGACAGTTTTTTGTGCGATCAGGCAAATTGAGTGGGCAGGAATTTGCGCCCGTTATACCCAACAAGGGCGAGAAGGATTTCTCGCATATTTACCCAGTATCTGGGCGGTGGTTGAATCTCAATTGACCCACCCTTCATTGAAACAAGTGAAAGATTGGATTGATCGTCACATCCCTATCTCGGCGCGGCGCACACCATTGCAAAAAGTTTGAGTTGTAATTTTTAGCACAGCCATTACAGGCGCGTGATTCCAAAGCTTTAAGGCTGGCTAAAAGACATGATTGAAAAATACGGTAAAACTTTTAGACGTGGCGATCAAAAAGAAGAAAGAAGTTTATTATCGAAATCGTTCTGCCCCAGATAAAGAGAGCCAAGGCGAATATTCTTAACAGGATCGAGCGCACGTTGTATTTAACAGGAATTAATGATAGGAAGATCATGAAGATTATTTTTGACTGATTAAAAGTGGATTATCTGGCAAGAAATAGCTGAGAGGCGAGGCATCATCTCTATAGACCATGATAAAAAAGAAAAACAGATCGCGCGGGAAGTAGTAGGCTTGATCAAAAATGGCTAATGAATATCGCTTTTATCATTTGACTCAAACCAGTCTGGAAAATGCTCTTCCTCAACTATTGCAACGCACACTTGATAAAGGCTGGAGAGCCGTTGTTGTTACAGATAGTGATGAGCGTGTTGAGCATCTTAATCAGCATTTGTGGACATACGATCCTGGTTCATTTCTCGCTCATGGAACCAAAAAAGATGGCGATGCCCCACATCATCCAGTCTGGCTTTGTACGGATGAGGTTTATGAAAATGATGCGAATGTTTTGTTTTTGATGGATGGAATGGTTGCCAAAAACCCGCATTCATTTGAGCTGATCTGCATCATCTTTGATGGTCTTGATCCATTATCGGTCCAAGGCGCCCGCACGTATTGGAAAGAATTAAAAAACACGAACTCCTGCAAGCTGACCTATTGGCAGCAAACTGATTCCGGGTGGGAATTAAAAAGCTCAGACGGATGAGTCTTTAAGAGTGGCTTTGCTCTTCCGCATTGAAAAAGAGCGTATCCATGTACCACTGAACATGCGGCAAGATTTGCTGATAATTGTTTTTATCAATAATCCAACGTCTGGCCGCACCAATTGCCATCCCATAATCATCAATCGGCGGCAAATAATCAATCAGGCCAATCGCTTCTTCTCTCTTATAGAGCGGGTGAAACGCCTGAGTCAAAAAATCACCCATCGCCTTGACCACATTTTTACGCTGATGATCATCAATGATAAAGGCCATCGGCTGAAACAACACACCTTTGCGCTTTAACGTCAGACACAAAAGTGATTCATCGTTACAGTCATCCGGCACACCAAGGCTTCGGCGCTCATCTTTATGCCAAGATAAAGAAAACTCGTCACCGAGGATTGAATCGAGAAGATGTAGTGCTGGCGTATCCATTACGCATACTATCAACATCTCTGCAAAAAATTCAATGAAATTAAACGATCACAAAGCAGGGATAAGGTTAAGAAGAATACAAGAGTATAATTCTGTTGTGATAACAGAAAAAAACACCAATTTATGCTCACCTTGCAGCAAAAAATATGGTGCAGAAGCCTGCTCTTCCCTGCTAGGGTCAAAACTCAATAAAACTCTTGATATTATAAATGGATAGTGATTCTCTGAATCGTGCATCGAAAGGGGGCGCGAATGTCAGGGGAATTACAGGATGAAATCGAGAAGATCAAGAGCCGGAACGCCCGTGTTGAAGCGGACAAGGCATGGGAGACCAGCCGATTTCGGGTTTTCGCCGTTTCTTTTTTGACCTATTTGATGATGATTCTGCTGATGTATGTCATCGGCGTGGAGAAGCCGTACCTGTCGGCGCTTGTGCCGACGGCGGGCTTCATGCTTTCAACGCTGTCCCTGCGCTTTGCGAAAAAGTTCTGGCTGAAGAATTTTTACGGGGACAATGCATGAGAAAGAACCTGTTCTGGCTGACTGACGATCAGTGGAAAAAGATGGAGCCGCACCTGCCGACGGACGTGCGCGGCAAGGAGAGAGAGAGAGAGAGGACGACAGGCGATCATCAGTGGCATTATTCACGTCCTGAAAAGCGGTTGTCGTTGGTGCGATTGCCCGCCGGAGTACGCGTTCCGCATACGACTGTTTATAACCGATCTGTTCGTTGGGCAAAGCGTGGCATATGGGAGAAAATGTTCCTTGCGCTTGCACAGCGCGGACGATCAACGCACACGCAGATGATCGACTCCACGCACGTCAAGGCGCACCGCTCGGCATCGGGCGGAAAGGGGGGGCGCAGAAGCAAGCCGTTGGACGTTCGCGAGGCGGACGCAATACGAAGATACACGCAATTGCAGATGCTAAAGGCCGTCTTCTCTCCATCCTGCTGACAGGCGGAGAAGCGCACGATTGTCCCGTCGCAGAGCGCCTGATCCGCCGCACGAAAGCGGCAAAGAAACTCCTTGGTGACAAGGCGTATGACAGTGCAGAGCTGCGTGAAAGCCTCAAAGCGCGCGGCACGAAGCCAGTCATCCCAAATCGCAGCAACAGAAAACAGCCGTTCTCCTTCAATAAGTCTGCGTACAAAGAGCGCCACCTCATCGAAAACTCCTTTGGCAGACTCAAGGACTTCCGGCGTATCTTCACAAGATACGACAGGCTGGCCAGAAACTTCCTTGCGTCCGTATTCCTGGCCGCAACCACTATATGGTGGATTTAATGAGTCTGGACCCTAGACGCTTACATCGACAACACGACCGCGACCCGAATGGGATTTTGCTGAAAGCCGGTGCGACGATTCGCTTTCATCGTCATTATGCTTTTGGCTTTTGACATGGGCTGCGACAAGTGCCTCAGCTGACTCGGTGGCCTTCACAGGTTCAGCGGTATCGGCTTTCGTACTGGTTGATGCACGCTTGGCCGCTGACGTCTCTTGTGCGCCAGAGAGCGACTGCAAAATTGGGTTTGTTGGTAAAATATGCATGAATAATCCTTATCTTCCTCTAAGGAAATTATGTGCTCATTTTATTACAAACCCTCTAATAATATCGCATTTATTTTCAAGAAAAAAAATTTTCGAGTCATAATCATCTCGAAAGTACAATTTTTTATAAAAAATAAATCGTAATTTTTTGCCAAAAATATAATGAATTTGGATCGATTTAATCCATTTCAGTTTAAACAGAAGAATAAAACAAGTTATTCAATAGGTTACATGGTTAACAACCATGTGCAAAAGTTGATATAATATTCGGCATAAATTTATACAAAAAACTTCATTTTTCGAAACTACTGGGAAAATAACGAAAAATTAAACCGATAGCATTTAAACTGTTAAGGATCAGAGGTTTTTGCCTCCCTTAAATTGACGATACCCACGAGGTTAAAATGACTGCCTCTTTTGAAGAGATTGTCGCTCTCGCTAAAGACAGAACCCATGCTGGACGACGCCGGTTGGCAGCCTGCTTTGGTGATACTTTTTTTGTCCGTGCCGAAGATTTTTCTCAGACTGAACGCTACATGGCGCTTGAGATCATGGCAGCCCTGCTACGTGATGCCGAGATTGAGATTCGCAAAGAGCTTGCACGCCGTTACGCCGATTCAACCCACGCTCCACATTCGCTTGTGGTTGGTCTTGCAAAAGACGTAATTGAAGTTGCACGCCCTATTCTCTTGTATAGCCCTGTTTTACGTGATGATGATTTGGTTGGTATTATCGAAGAGCGTGGCGTTGCACACCGCATGGTTATTGCAAATCGCCAGCACATCGGTGGCCGGGTAGCTGATGCGCTCGCTCAAACAAGAGATCCCTTGGTTGCGATGACCCTCCTTCAAAATCAAAAATCTCGCCTTCCAGAATCAACACTTAAAGAACTGGCTCGACAGGCATTGGAAAACACTGAGCTAAGCCACAGCATTGTCTTACGGCCTGAAATTACGGCTGAACTGGCCAAACAAATGTACTGGCTTGTTTCACAAGAACTTCGCCAGCACCTTTCATTGCAATTCAGGTTTGAACCAAAAATGTTGGATAAAACGCTACAGGAAGTCGTTCAAAGCCTCGTTGAAAAAAACAGTGATCCTGAAAAAAACCGCACAATTGCCGTGCGTTTAATTTCCAGTGGCGCCATTGAAGCTAATTTTATGATTGAGCTTTTGAAGAGCAAAGGTTTGATGCTTTTTCAAATGCTTATGGAAGAGCTCACACATATTCCGGCCAAAAATCTGGAATTTATCTATACCGCCGAAGGACTTGAGGCTATGGCCGTCATTTGCCGCGCTCTGGACTTCAGCAAAACACAAACAGCAAGCCTGATGATGCTCGTACGTGACCGTATCAGCGGTGACGACCAGTTTGATCCAGCAGATCTAGCTAAAGCGCTGGCCTTGTTTGCGCGCCTAACCAAGGCTGACGCACAAACGATTCTGTGGCAGTGGGAATCGGACCCAAGCTTCCTATGCCAATCAACTTCCGGTTGGACGCAGTGATTGCTCTGCATGAGAAGCTGTACGCTGAGCTGCACGGTTGAGGGCACTCACGCCGGGAAGCTCACGCCCCTCAAGCCATTCCAAGAAGGCACCGCCTGCGCTTGAAACATAGCTCATGCTTTCAACCACACCTGCCATTTCTAATGCAGAAACGGTATCACCGCCTCCGGCAACGCTTTTGATTTTATTGTCTTTGGTTAAAGCGGCTACAGCTTTTGCCACCTCAACAGTTGATTTTTCAAAAGGCGAAAATTCAAATGCCCCTAATGGGCCATTCCAGACAATCGTTTTCACCTGCTTTAACTGGTCGATTAAAGCTCTGGCTGAAGCAGGCCCAATATCCAATGCCATCTGATCTTCTGGAATAGAATAGATCGAAACTGCTTGTGCTTGATTGCCAGCTTTAATATCCGACGCCACCATAACATCTTCGGGAAGAACAAGCGTGCAGGAGCTGTTTTGAGCAGTTTCAAGGATGTTGCGTGCTGTTTCCTGCAAATCGCTCTCAAGCAATGACTTACCCATCGGCACGGACTTGGCATAAAGAAACGTGTTAGCCATCGCCCCACCAATTACCAAATAATCAACTTTCTTGACGAGGTTGTTGAGAATATCAAGCTTGGTAGAAATTTTAGACCCGCCAATGATAGCCATGACAGGACGTTGCGGGTTTTCAAGTGCGGCAGATAAAGCCTCAAGCTCGGCCTGCATCAAACGGCCCGCAGCTGAAGGCAGTAAATCAGCTAATGTCGCTGTGGATGCATGGGCACGATGGGCCGCTGAAAATGCATCATTAACATATGCTTCGCCTAATGAAGCAAGTTCCTGCGCGAATTGGGGATCATTCTTTTCTTCCCCTTTGTGAAAACGCACGTTTTCAAGCAACACGATTTCACCTTCTTTCATATTTGCAATATGCTGACGAACATTTTCGCCGATGCAATCATCACAAAATGCGACGGGCTTGCCGATTGCTTTAGAAAGCGATTCGAGCAAAATCTTTTGCGAAAATTCTGCTGCATAACCATCTTTCGGGCGACCGAAGTGTGAGAGTATTACAACTTTCGCCCCTTTGTCGGCCAACTCTTTGGCTGTTGGTGCAAAGCGCACAATGCGCGTATCATCAGTAATTTTACCCTCTTGAACCGGCACATTCAAATCAGCGCGCACTAAAACTGTTTTTCCCTTCACATTCAGGGTATCAAGCGTATTAAAATCAGCCATAACATCCTCCAAAAAAAGACCGCCCCAAAAAAGCACAAAAGCCCAAGGCCGACAAGGGCCGTTTTCACTGCGTGTTTAAGGCCAGAACAGCTAGTTCATCCGCGAGCACTTTAAGGCATCCTCAACGGCAGCCAAGAGTGCCTTTAGAGAAAACGGCTTAGAAAGCACAGTATGCGATAGTGCCTCTAAGTTATAGGCCCGTTGCTTTTCCGACGAATATCCTGTCATTAACAAAATTTTCAGATCCGGAAATTCCCTTGCAACCCTCAACGTTAATGCGATGCCATCCAAACCCGGCATTACGATATCGCTAATTAACAGATCAAACCGACCTTTTTCTGCAAGACATTCCAGCGCATGCTGGCCATCTTCCGTCACAACGACCTCATAACCCGCACTTAACAATCCTCGTTTAACAAAATCGCGCACGCCGGGTTCGTCTTCTACAACCAGAATCCGTACAACTTTTTCATTTTGCGAAAGATCAAATTGCCCCATTTAAGCACCTTTTTTACGTGATTAATCCTTGTGCATCCAAAACTTCTTTCCGCGTCAAACAGAAACACCTGACCCTCAACCCAATACAAACTTTTGCCGCGTTAATGATGGGCAGAAGGTGTGTCATGCGGCGAAGGGTCAACATCATTAGCGTGTTCATCATGCGTCTCCTTGGCGGGTTGCGATTCTGCAGAGTGAGATGAAGCGGCTTCAGGTGATATTGCGGCATGATCGGTATCATCAGTTGCGGCATCCGCGTGAGATAGTTTTGACTCTAGGGCCGCAGATTCATCATAAAACATCACTTTTACTTCGCCACCTTTACGGGCATCGATTCCGGTTAATGTCGCTGAAAAAGTCGATTTTTCTGCAGGGTTAAGTTTGCGTGTTAATAAATTTACGACAACCTCAGGCCCAGTTGGCCCACTCTTGTTCCCCAGCCAATAGATGCGTACGGCCGGAACCTCACGCGGCTTATGCGAAATATTGGTAATTTCTCCAGACAAGGAAAGCGTGGTTTTACCATCACTTTCCCCTTTAATTGGAGGGTGCATTTCAATCGCGAACCAATCTGAAGCAGTTTCAACGGGCAACCCCATCCCTTCATAAAAATCAGCCATAAATTGTACCCGGTGACCAATCGGCCCACGAAAAACAATCACCAAGACAAGAAGGCTTACCAAAACAAAAGCCGTCCAACCTGCACCGTGTAAAGAAGATTTGCGCTTTAAAAACGAGAAAGAAGGAATGAGTTTTCTCGCCGATTTAAGGACCTCAATCGGCTTTTTACCCTGCTTTCCTTCAGCAGCATTAAAAACATTCCCTTCATATTTTCCATCTTGCGCGTTTTTCAGAAAGCTCGAAAATTTTTGATCATCTTGAGGGGATAGCCCTTCAATTGCATCATGCGGAGGGGGAGCCTCGGTCCATTCAAATTGGCAAGACGAACAACGCACCTTGCGACCGGACGCAGGGACCACATGCGGGGGAATCTCATACGTCGCAAAACAGCGCGGACAGGTAATGATCATCTTCGGGTTCCGTTTCCTCACGATTCAACTTTATCAAAGTTTATTCTGCGCAAGATGCCTCAAAAAAACAATGCTGACAAGATTCACATATCATTCCTCTATTGTGCCACAAATGCCACAGAATGAAATATGCAACAGGGATTTTCGTTGAACAGGAAATATGCTAAGAAGAAGCCAAGGAAGGAAAAAAATGCGCATTATCAATAAAATTTTTACAGCAATAGGGATGCTTGTTACAATAAGCCTGCTGTCAGGTCTCTTGATTGGGTATTGGTATACCAAAGAAGAAACCTTGCAACTACCCGATAAAATGATTCTTTCATTTGATTTTCGCGTTCAAACCCCTGAGCAAACTCAATCCAATGCTTTGCTTGATACATTGACGGAAAAACAACTGTTTCCTTTTCGCTATTTAATCACGGCGCTTGATCGTGCCAGCAAAGACGATCGGGTAAAGGGCTTTGTAGCCCTTGTGAGCGATGCTGAGCTTGATCATGCCCAAATCAACGAACTGCGCGACGCTATCTCACGCTTTAGAGCCAATGGCAAATTTGCCTATGCCTTTGCAGACAGTCTGGGAGAAGGCTCAAACTCAGAGCGCGCATACTGGCTGGCAGCCGCATTTGAGAAAATTTGGCTTCAGCCTTTGGGGATTATTACACTGAATGGCCCGTCATTAACCGTGCCATTTGCAGGTGATTTACTCAAGAAAATCGGCATTCTTGCCGACATGCATCAACGGTACGAATACAAAGGCATTGCCGATACGTTCACCAAAAATGAGATGCCTGCGCCCATCCGTGAAAACTATGACAAGCTGTTGAGCGATATAAAAACAGAAATGGTCGAAAACATTTCAAATGACAGACATGTCCCCAAAAACACTGTTTCCTCACTGATGGATAAAGGTTTTTTGTTTGACAAAGAAGCCTTGAAGGCGGGTTTGATCGACCATATTGATTATCGTGATCAAATGGAAGAAGCTGCCACCGAAAAGGCTGGCGCAGAGGCTGAAAACACTGACATCATCGATTATTTTTACAACTCATCTTCTATCGCTGCAAAAGATAAGAAACCTGTGCAGAAAGACGCTGTAGCTGTAAATTCTCCCCCTGCACCACTGGCTCCGATTAGCAATATGTCTGACACACAAGGACAAGAAAAAGCGGTCGCCAAGGTTGAAACACCAGATGCCTCATCGCCATCAAACAGCCCACTCCTACCTGAAAAACCTGCAAAACCTGAAACCTCGCTCCACCCTGACGCAGAAAAGAAACCGGCAAAAGAGTCAAAAGATCCGCTCAAAGTTGCCTTGATTTATGTTGATGGCCCGATTGTTCGTTTAGATGATGAGCGAGGTCCGTTTGGTGAAAATCAGGTTGCAAGCGCTGAAACAATTGCACATGCGCTGCAAACCGCAACCCACGATGAGTCAATTTCAGGCATTGTGTTGCGTGTCAATAGCCCTGGAGGATCCGTAACTGCGTCGGAAACAATTTACAGCGCCATGATGCAAGCCCGTGAGCATGGCAAATATATTGTGGTTTCGATGGGAGGGCTTGCCGCATCGGGAGGGTATTGGATTGCCACAGCTGCTGATAAAATTGTAGCGGACCCCACGACCATTACCGGGTCGATTGGTGTGGCCTCAGGTAAGTTTGTCATGCAGGGTCTGTACGACAAACTAGGAGTCAAATGGGGAGAGGTTTCCTCAAGTAAGAATGCCACAATATGGTCTCCCACCCATCCATTTAATCCTGAGCAAATGCAGCGTATCAATCAATCGCTTGACTTGGTATATAACGAGTTTTTGATCCGTGTTTCCGAAAGCCGGAATATTTCAGTGACCGACCTCGACAAACTCGCACGTGGACGCGTGTGGTTGGGTCGCACCGCACACAAACTTGGTTTAGTCGACGAGCTAGGTGGATTGAGGACGGCCTTTAAAATAGTGCGTGAACATGCAAACCTTCCTGAAGGATCGCACGTCATGATCGTCACTTTGCCTGCAGAGAAAAGCACAACAGAACAGATCATGTCTCTCCTTAAAGCGTTTATGATGGTTCCATCGAGCGTATCCATGATCCTGTCCGGTAATTTTTCCGGCCTTGTAGAAATGTGGGGGGGTAAATCGATTTTTTTCGGTAGCGCCTTCACAACAAATGCGCTGAATGCTGGCTCATTCGAGATCAACTAATGCGCAAAGGGTAACACGCTGCTCACGTTGGGAGAAAATGTTGCAATGAGTCTCTCTCCCTCAACCCCGCCTGCTGCAACAAGTGGCGCCTCTGCCTCACCACAAGCGGTTGGTTATGCGCAACTAAAGCCTTTGGGTGAGGTGGTGGTTGAGGCTGTGCCGGATCGGTTGCAAAATCTTTCACGTATGATTGTCATCAGCGGCACAATCATTGCGCAAAACAAAGGGAATTCACTGACGGTAAAAACACAGGTTGGTGAAATTGTTATCCGAAGCGAAACACCACTCCCATTAGACAAAATGATCTCGCTACAAATTCCTCCTGGCGCTCCGCCAGTGCGGGCGATTATTTCGATGATCGTTTCCCCAGCACCCTCGCCTGTTATTTCTGCGGCAACGTCGCCTACATCAACAAATTTAACTCTTCCCACCCCACAGCAAACAATGAGCCTTTCTGGTGCTCAGGTGCCCTTATCAGACGATATTCGCTCTCAAGTTACCACTCAAGGAATGCCCTTGCTCGATGAATCCATGCAAGCGGTATTGCAAGAATCAACAACAGTGCAAACAACCACCATCAAATCGTTTAATCCGCTGCAACAATTGATTGTGCCGGGCAGTTTATCTTTAGCGATGGTTGTCTCGCTGCCACAAACACCAGAGCTAATGCAGATGTTGGCAACCTTGCCTGTTCAAATGCTAAAAGGTGATTTTTTGCCTGATCTTATGGCAGGTTTTGCTCTTAAACCCCAAGCGCAACGTGCACCTTACACTGAACAAATGAACCGACAAAGCTCTCAGCTTGAGAGTCATGTCCCCTCCCCGCATACGCCTGCTGTTACTCAAAACTCCTTTACACCCCAAACAACACCGCAAACAGACCCCTTGCTCCGTCAGCTCCCCGGTTTGCAAAATCCGGCAGCACTGCCCGCTCCAACTGTTTTAACGTCAGTTAAACATGATGGATTACAACAACTCATCGCACGATTGCCGACAGCGGTTCTTTCTCCAGCGCCAGCGTCGACGACAAGTACACAAAACCATGAAACCTCATTTACACAAGCGCATTTTGCCCAACTCCCAAGTGCCTTTATCTTACCCCCCGGGGCGCAACTTACGCTGCAAATTGAAACGCTCTTGCTTCCACCTACTCTATCAACAGCTGGATCCCCAAAATTAGATACACCTGCTTCTTTGCTTCCAAGCACTTTAGAACCGCAAGCATCCCTACGATCCAACTCTTATATACCTTCCCCTGGTGAAACGAGCACTCTGCCTTCAACAACATCATCGCCAACAAATCGCCCTGCATCCACAACACCCCCACATGTGAATCAAACGACAAGCACACCTGTCTCACCATCTTCACCGCAAGTGCTGCACCCCCCAACCTATCCTGTTTTATCCGGCCAAGTAGTGGGGGCAACACCTAAAAATGAAGTTCTTGTCACTACAGCGGCGGGTGTTTTGGTGTTAGCACAGCATCCTAGTAACCTGCCGGTCGGAACGCAATTAACCTTATCAATCCTGCACGTTGAAGAGCCACCCATTATACCGCTGAAGGATGATATCCCAGAAGGATCGCCTCAAGATTGGTCTAGCTTGCAGAAAATTGCTGCGCTAACCCAGCAAGAACCTTTCCTGCTTCAAATTGCCCGCAGCCAGCCCACCCATCTTGGCAGTCAATTGATCTTTTTACTTGCAGCACTCGGTTTTAAAGAACCTAAATCCCTTTTGGGCGAGGATGCTTTCAATCGCTTGCGCAATGCGGGAACATCGGACTTGCTTGCAAAACTTGCGGATGACATTTCTCAAAATCAGCAAACATGGTCGCGCTCGGCGGATGTGCCTTTGGCAGATTGGAAATCTGTTCATCTTCCATTGCCACAGGATTCGTCTTTTTTGCGCCTTGCCGTCCATTTTCGCGATGAACCGCAAGAGAAGCAGAGCACCCATCCTGAATCTGCACAACATCTGGTTGTCGAACTTGAGCTTACCCGCTTAGGCCCGATGATTTTAGATGGCTTAATCTATCGCAAACGACTTGAAATGACGCTTCACACGCAACGAACCCTCCCATTATCCTTACAAAAAGAAATTGATGAAAGTTTTCAAAACGCACTCTCTGGGCTTGCATGGCGAGGATCAATACGTTTTCACACGGCTGCACAATTATGGCAGGAGGCTTTTTCCTCTTCGCAGAATGTACCTCACTAGAGCGCATTCACGAGAGTCAGGTGCACTCTCTTTTATTTTTTTGACGCAAATACGTCGTCAAAGGGGTGCTCGTCTATTCCATCGTTTCGGGATTTGCTCTAAAAATCTTACGATTGAAAGCGCCCCTCTAACCACAAACGCATGAGGCTCGTGACAGCTTGAGGCTGCTCAAGCGGGCTAAGATGGCCACAATCCTCGACAATCGCCAGCGTAGCATGGGGAATAATCCCAGCCATTTCTTGAGCATGTTCAAGGGGTGTCAATCCATCTTGTCGACCAGATACTATAAGGGTCGGTACTTTAATCGTTGCCAAATCAGGGCGACTATCCGGCCGCGATAAAATTACGTTTTGCTGACGAATAAAGGCATCACGACCAACCCGCTCGGCCATTTTCATGATGATATCGCACAATTGTACATCACGCAGGCGATCTGCATGAACCAGTGTTGGCAAAAGGCGTGTTGTCACCCCTTTGAATTTTCCGCCCTTGGCCAGAGCGATCATCGCTTGACGTTTTTCTTTTGTTTCATCTGAATCAGGTCGTGCAGTTGTATTGAGCAACGCCAACCGCAGCACACGCGAAGGGTCTTGGCGCATGATCTCCATCGCAATATACCCCCCCATCGACAATCCAGCCAAGGCAAAACGCGGCGGTGCATCATCAAGAATGGCGCGAGCGACCAGCTTAATACTTTCGCCGGACTTTCCCCCATCAGGCACACGAACCTGCGCAATATCGTCAAGATAGCGACTTTGATGAGCCCACAGTGCGCTATCACACAGCAAACCCGGAATCAGCACAAGCGGTGTGCGGTGTGGCATCAATGAACTCCTTTTTTTCTTATTGTCACTCAATTCTTAGCGGTAGAGATAAAAAAATCAAGCGATGAGCTACAGTGTGTTGGGCTCTTGCCCGGGACGTGTGTATCTGCTATTTTTGCGACATGAACAAAAGTATGCTGATCCTACCAACCTTTGACGGCCAAAAGAAAAGTGTTTCAATCGTCGATCCTCAGGCGATTGACATGATCCGCCCTTCTGTGATGGCGGGCATGTGCAATGTTTATGTCAACGGTGACCAAAGCGTGAATTATATTCCTGTTTTGATGGAAATTCACGACCTCATCAAAAAAATGGAGGGTGCTGGTTGCTCTTTTCTCAACCTTGCCGGTGACACCCTTGAGTCTTTAAAAATTACTAAAGAAAATACATCTGATAGCCCCTAAACCTGCCTTTTTCGTTACCCACCCGTCGTTTTATCAACCTTGTTGATGACGCTTGCGTGCGCACAATCATTTGTATTGGCATTTTTCGCACGACGCACGGAATCAAGCATTCCCTTGAACACATTTCCAGAAAAAAACGCGCTCAGTTTTATATCTTTAACGCAAATACATTGTTAAAGATGGCCTCTTCGATTCAATTTTTTCGGAATTTGCCCTAAAGTTAATCTATCTTAAGTATTCTACAATATAATACCAATTATTTACTATTTGATGAGAGCAGCTAGAATGTGCAAAAAACCATCGGCGCAAAAAACAACATCAAAGCATGGTTTTAACTTAATTGAATCAGCAATTATACTTGCTATTGTTGGTCTTGTGATTGGCGGTATCTGGATTGCTGCGGCGACAGTCAATAAAAAAAATCTTGTTAATAAAGATAGCCAGCTGATTTTAACAGCCATTACACGCTTACAAAGTCTGACAAATCATCAAGCAACGACAATGAACGTGAATGGTGCAACTGCCGTTTCACTGGGACTAATCCCTGCCGAGCTGCAAAAAGGCGCAACAAATGCCTATAGTTATACTGGTGGAACAATCAATTTTGCCTACACTCCCTCTGCTTCAAATGTGTTGTGGAGTGTGTCTTTTTATGAGTTTCCCGTTTGGGCATGCATTGAACTGGGGTCAAGAATATCGACATCTTCAAGAGTAAGTTATATTGGCATATCGGATGAAGGTTGGTCTCTGCATGAATTTCAAAATACACCATTCTCCCTATCACATATTACTCCCGTTACACCGGCCCAGATCAGTAGTGTTCTAAGCACGTCATCGATCTGCAATGAACTGACCATCGGCTTTTTCTAACGCCTCTTGCTGAACTGACAAAAGCGCGCTAACCCTAGTATATGAATACGCCTCAAATTCTGCAATTCGCTGCAGCACTTGTCTTTACGCTTGCATTGATTGGCCTTTGTGCCTTTATTGCCCGCGCGTTTTTAAAACGTTTGCCAGCATTTTCCAATGGCTTAAAAAGCAACCGCTCACGCCTCGCAGTGGTGGAATGGCGACCACTTGATGGCAAACACACACTTTTTTTAATCAAACGTGACAAAGTTGAGCATTTGATCGTGCTTTCCCCAACGACAGCACCGCTTCTCATTGAGAAAAATATTCTGGATTCGCCACCTCTCTCATCCATTGAATCCCCCGCTTCACCCCGCCCTCTGACTCCTGGATTAGCGACGCCCTTTCCGCTTGGACCTGCAGTACATTCTCCAGACGATAAAGGGAAATACTAATATGGGTCTATTCTTTACCGCATTGCTCACTTTATTTTCCCCCTTGCGCATTGTGTTAACAAAACGCGCACCATCACTGACCTCTCTTATACGTTGGAGTTTGTTTTTAATTCCACTCATCTGCTTTTCCGTACCCGCTATCGCGCAAACCCTTTCACTTGATATGGGTGGAACAGCAGGTGCAGAAGGCACATCAACCTCTGGCCGAATCATTCAGTTGGTTGCATTATTGACAGTACTCTCTTTAGCGCCGGGTATCTTGGTGATGGTGACAAGCTTTACCCGCATTGTGGTGGTACTCTCATTTTTAAGGTCCGCATTAGGATTACAACAGACCCCACCCAATCAGGTGATGATCAGTTTAGCGCTTTTTCTCACGTTTTTTATTATGGCACCAACTTTCCAAACTGCATGGGAAAATGGTATCGAACCGCTGATGAATGAGAGTATTAGTGAAAAAGCAGCAATGGATGCCAGCATAGCCCCCTTTCGAACGTTTATGTTAGCACACACCCGCGATAAAGATTTGCAGCTTTTTATGGATATGGGTCATTATAAAAATGAAGAAATAAAACCGGAAGAAACCCCTTTGGTAGCGCTCATTCCCGCGTTCATGATATCAGAATTAAAGCGAGCCTTTGAAATTGGTTTTCTAATCTTTTTGCCTTTTCTTATCATCGACATGGTTGTTGCCTCAATTCTGATGGCCATGGGCATGATGATGCTGCCGCCTGTGGTGATTTCCCTCCCCTTCAAAATTATTTTCTTTGTTTTGATTGATGGCTGGAACATGCTGGCAAGCAGCCTCGTGCAAAGTTATGGCCCACTCGCAACGCCATAGATCAAAAATAGTGGATGATTTAATCTCAGACGATGAGTTTGAGTTCAGTATGCTCTGTTTTGTCAGCAACTGAGCTACATTGAGCCGTTTCTGCTGGCATAAAATCGCTTTATAATTAAAACAAACATCGCCCAGGTCACATAAAACAAGACCACAATCACATTTTAACTGCTCTAAACACTAATCAACTGTTCTAAACTCTACACGAACAGGGACCACCGTGCTGCCACTACCGTAGATGCACGTAGCACTCACTTTTTGACCATCACCGATACCTATACTTTTGGCTAGAGCTACGCCCTTCTGAGCAATTGCATGGATTCCACTTTGGCAAATCTGTTCAAACATTTTTTGTGCAGTAACTTTTTGTTCTGGGAGCAAATTTTTAGAAAGTTGTTGGATGACGCTATTGCCATATAAAACAATTGAGTCATCGTCAAAAACATTCGGTGGACTTGTTACTTGTTGAAAACGATATGATGTAAGCCCATGAAGATAAGCAGTATATACCCCGTTTTGTGCGCTATGTGCATCATTTTCGCAGCCAGTAAAACCCAAACTGACTACTTGGGTTCTCGCATTTGTCATACCAATAATATTGTACTGATTCGCTATATTAGGCAGACCAACCTGAATGGCGAGTTGGCATGCAGCTTGCGCAGGATTAGATGGAAGTGCTGTGACAGGTTGATCGGCAGACCTTACCATAAATCCAACTGGCACATCTCCGTCCTTGAAGAATCTTTCAGAAATCTCTTCTTCCACCACACGACGGTCTTTAAGCATCAGGGTGTAGGTAACCCCATAAGGTTTAACGCCTTTTCCGAATATACTAAACAGACTATCAAAAGCGGGAGAGCCACTGCTTTGATCTTTAACGAAATCACTCGCAGAACTAGTTGCAACTTGCACAGAGTTACCTACGTCTTGAGCAGACATTGTTAGCGGATCATACTGTGGTTCTTGAATCGTAGGGGCTCCATCAGACATAATAAATGCACCAAAGCCGGAGCCGTTGTTCAAAGGCAAGCAAGGAGACATCGGCCTAGACTTTATAACGTTATAATAACTACCTCTCAGATTAACTCTGACACTATCGAGGACCACTTGACATGCATGATATGCTGCTCTCATCTTTTGTACTTTTTGCTGTGCTGAAACAGTATCTTCAGCGCGAGCATTTGTAGATACAACTGCGGCAGCGGCTAAAGCAACCGCGACCAGAGCACACTTATTAATTTTCGCCATAGGTGTAGTAATCTTTTGCTTATTAAAAGCTCAATATATGACGGAATAGTACCATCCTTGATTTCTATTATCCAGAAATATTTATTGTTTTTTAAGGTTAAGATGGTCGTTCAATTTTTCAGCACTTGGATGATGCGAAACAGGTTGACAGCACGTGCAGCTATATTAACCGCCACGAAAATAATGTGGCCGCAGTATCTGTATACTTATATAAAAACGACCACAACATCACCCAGTGCGATAACAATTTCCCTCTTGAAAGGATAATACCATATAAGTGGGTTATGGTACTAATTTTTGGTCTACTAATGGGGAATAGTTTCCCAGCGGGTAAACAACAGGCAATGGAAGAAAACCAGGTGGAAGCTCTGATTTTGGATTTCTTGCACGCATTCTGAATGTGATTTCCCGCGCGTCACCGGGGACTGGTCTAACCCCACAATCAACAGGAAGTCTGGCGAAATAGACGAGTTCATTTGTATAACGAGCCTGCCCCTCTTTACGAGGCATTGCCAAGAATCTTCTCATAAAATCATCTTGAATTTCAAGTTGAGTTAGCCATTCATATTCTCCAAATAAATAAACAAGCGTTGAATCTCGACAGATTGCTCTAAAGGATCCAGCAACCCCTTTTTCCTCCCATACTCTCTTCGGGACAGTTATAGAGGTATGATATTCTACGGTGTCACCCTTACGCGCCATTTCACAAGGACTATAATTTACCCTAGGTTCATTATCATGGCTAAGCATATTGAATTTTCCGCTTGCGATAAGGCAAGCTGCTAATGCTGCATTCACGTCGAAAATTACCGGTTTTTTTTCAAAAAGAACCTTTTTTTCAATAGGTTCTCCTGTTTCAATGTCACGTTCCACACCAGAAACATGCCCGGTTGTAAGAGGGCCGTGACTAAGAGCAAGAACAGCCGAGATCATTAACGGTGAAAGAGGAAATGTCATAGATAGAATATCCTTTTATTCATTAAATTATGCACACCTTTATGTACGCGTGCACCCCATAGTAAATGCAGAGCCATAATTTCAAGAATTAATATAAAAAATTATGCCTGAATGAAATATGTTCAAATTGATTTTGGGCAGTGGTGAAAGATTCGCTACTCCATCAGCCTTACCACTTATGATATCGGGGGGGGGTACTGGCTGCGTCAACAAGCTGGGTTAGTGATGAATCGTGTCGCTGCTGGAAGTGGTCGGCTCAGAACCGGGAGCTGATGCAGTTGTTTTGTCCTCTGCTGCACTGGCAGGCGCGCCCTTGTATCGATCAAGAAACTTTTGATACAGTTCAACCTCAGAAATACCGTTCATCACGCGGGCGCGATCAGCCATACTCACACTTCCATCGGTGCGTGTAAGCAATTTAAACGAGACCGCATCCGGTGATTTTTCCATCGCTGGACTAAAATTCTCTCGCAACTTTTCAAGCTCTACTGTGTCACCTGCCAAAAGAAGTGCCACCGCCCGATTAAGCACCATCGCGCGTTGCTGGGCATCCAATAAACCGCCTTCGACAGGGGGTTGACCGATAAGTTCGTTTAAGACCGCAGCCGCCTCAGCCCATCGCTTGGATTGCCACGTAATATCTGCACGCAAGCTCATCGCTGCTTCTGAATAATCATTGTTCATCAAATTAAGCGCATCGTCAGGTTTACCCGATTTAAAGATTGCCCGCGCCTGTAAAAGTTTGCGCTCTTGTGTAAGCTCATCAGATAGAAGAGAAGGTTCTGTCGGAGCCGTCGCTTTTAAGTAGCTTAAAGCATCTGCTGGTTTGTTATTGATCAACGCCAAACCGGCCATAGTTGCCCCCATGCTCGCGCGCTTAACTGGATCGGTAGCACGATCAAGGACATGCTGGTGAAAAGCCAAGGACTGATCCAACAAATCAATCCCCGCAGAGCGATCGGCCAGATAAAGTTCTAGTGAATCAAGAACATCTTTTTGGGTCGGGCGGAATGTGGGATAGCGGTCCCATAGTGCAATCTGGCTATAGGCTGGCACTTTATCACGATCTTCACTTTGGAAAACCCGCGCGAAGAGTGCTTTTCGCTCTTCATCAAGAGAGGGTGTGCGCGGATCTTTGGGAAAACGTTTCGCCAAGTTGGCGTAACTCTCAAAAGCCGCAGGATAATCACCAAGCCTGGCATACAACCCAGACAGTTCATAGAACATGTCAAATTCTAAGGCATCACCGCGCCACGCATACCGCAACCGCTCAAGTCGGCGTAAAGCATCTTCCGGTGTTGCACGGCCCTCTTTTAAATCGGCATCGATTAAGGCTAATTGCGAACGTACACGCCATAATTGATCCCAACTTTGAGCCGCCACGCTAAAGTGCGCACGCGCCTCATCATTTCGGTCTTCTTGCCACGCAAGCAGGCCCGTTAAATATTCGGCTGAAGGTAAAAGACCATGCCCAGATGCACGCTGCCTGCCTGAAAGCGAAAGCAGCAAAGACTCCGCCATTTCGTTATCTTTATTATTCAAAGCAGCCTCAATTGCCGCAATTTGCAGACGTGATAAATAAGGCTCTGGATACTCAGGCATGCGATCACGCGTCTGTTTAAAGAACGTGTAGGCCTTTGCCCAATCCCGATCTTTGGCGGCGGCCATGCCTGTCCACAACACTGAATCAAGGGTGGGAATACTCAATGTCTCTAAAGTTTTTTCTGCTTCTGCCACTGTTCCCGATGAAAATGCGGCAATGGCTTTGGTCAACGTGTATTCCGGTTTTGATTGCCAATCAGGTTGATTTTCAATCGCCAATGACCATACCGAGGCCGCCTCGGTCGGCATACCGTTGATAAAGTAAAAATGTGCCAAATCAAGCTGCGCCTGACCTTTTTTCTCTTTGGATGCATTCATGATCGTCGTTTGTAGATCCTGATGCTTTTGAATAAAATCAGGACCGGCTGGCTCTCCCAGACTATGAAAATCAAACAACGGCGGCAGATAAGGTTTGACTTCGCCGGATGAAGCAGCAGGTGTTTGAGCCTCTTGTGGCATTATAAATTCTTGACCGTTTTCATCCGGCCCATTAGCCAACTTAAAACCGTTTTTAGCGCTAATTTCGACACCGGATGGATTGGTGACAACATCAATGCCATCAGCGAGGGGCGCAACAACCACACCTTGAAACGTTTGAATCATATCGGCTTGGGGAAAATGCCAGTTTTCAACAACAGCCATTGAGGGTGTTAAAACAGGCAAAGCGATCAGGGTATCACCAATGAGAGGGTCCGTAAATTTTACCGCTGGTCCGGTTTGTGTTTTCACCAAAACACGCGGACCGAGCGAATATGTCGGCTGCTTTTCAACCGGAATAGCAATCAGGTTAACGGTATTGGGTGATTGAAAAGTAATCTGCCATGTTTGATCTGCAAGCGAAATTTGTGGACGCAGCGGTTGTTTGTCCGCCAAAGAGAGACGAACCACAGCCCCTCCTTCAGATGGCACCAACGATACACGCGGATCGTGACCCAATTCTGGGCCAACTAAGTCAGAAGCCTGCGCAACACCTTGCGTATTTGTCACAAGATAAAGCGAAGACCCACGCTTAAAAACCGCAAGCGCCGTGGGTTGAGTAAACGTAAGGGATGCGTCTGCAAAACTTTCTTTCGGATCGTTTATCAAAAGCGGGTTTGGCGCAGCGATTAATGCTGCACTATGCGCCCTGCCCTCACTGGTCAACATTGGGTCGGCAGGCGGTGAAGGTTCATGTGACCCGCCTACACTGGCGGGCTCATTGGTCTTCGCCGTTAATGGCACCACCACAGCCAGCGGGGCGTTATTGTTTTCCCCAACAGTTTTAACAACCGCCAGCGGAACGTTTTCCACCACCCCTTTGGATGGCGCAACGCTTACCTTTGGTTCGGATGTGGGGAGTGTGGCATGGGGTGCATGCTCAGGCTCGGGCGGTGCGAGCGGTTGAGGGGGAGATGGAGGTTGAGTTGGCCCATGCGGAGACGTGGCCGTGCTGGTTTCACTAAGCGCGGGAGAAATGGGCGGAATGATGGGTGAGGAATTCGTAGTGTGAGCAGTCGAACCATCGACCAATGGGTGTTCTCCCGACGGTGCAGGGCCAGCACTAGGATTTAATCCCTCAGTCTCTGGTTTAACACCCGGCGCTTTTGCTGGTTGGCTTTCATCGGTTTTGACGGGCGAGCGCTCAGAAGCCGCTGAAGCAAGGTCAATCACCACCTTGTCATTCACAGTAAAACTTGAAAGAGTAGCAGGCTGCTTTAACGCGAGAAGGAGTTTTTTGCCCTGTGCAGTGTTAGTGATGCTTCCAATCCAGTGAGGCAGCAACATTTTCAACTGTGCGGCAGAAAGTGTCAGCGGACGTGAAAAGACAAGGGAAAGCGTTTTACTGTCAACAAGGCTAGCAGTATAGGTAACCGGCTGATCCCAATCGAAGACAAGGCGCGCACCCCCAGCCGTTTCGCCCATACGAAGCGAAACAGTCTCGGCTCTCGCTGTGGATAGCATGACCGCTACGGCCAAAACGCTCAGCGTGTATCGCAACGCGCTTTTTTTCACTGACCCTCCCCGCAACAACAGTCTAGCATTTTCAGAAAAACCTGCAAGGTTGCGTTCCGATGCATGCTTCTTTTTTCTTCGGCGATATTAGACCAATCGACAAGTAAATTTTAAGAAATTTGAAAGAAAAGAATTGTTTGTGGCTTGCGCCCCTCACTTGTAGCGCTAATATCTCTTTACCAAGGATTGTGAGGAAGCACTCTCAACTATAAACAATAAGGACACTATCATGACCAACGTTGTAATCGTTTCTGCTGTTCGTACCCCGATTGGAAATTTCAACGGCGGACTTTCCCCCCTTTCAGCACACGAACTGGGCGCAATTGTTATCAAAGCAGCAATCGAACGCGCTCAGATTGCGCCCGATGAAGTAGACGAAGTTATTTTAGGACAAATTCTCGCTGCTGGGGAAGGTCAAGGTCCAGCCCGCCAAGCCGCCCGTCTTGCAGGGGTGCCCGATTCAAAAACAGCTTTTTCCATCAATCAAATCTGCGGGTCAGGGTTGCGGAGTGTGGCAATAGCCGCACAACAAATTCAAACCGGGGATGCCAGCATTATGGTTGCAGGCGGGCAAGAAAGCATGAGCCAGTCCGCGCACGCAATCCATATGCGCAATGGCACAAAAATGGGTAATGCACAGCTCGTTGATACAATGATCAAAGACGGACTATGGGATGCATTCAATGATTATCACATGGGGACCACAGCAGAAAATGTTGCGAAAAAATTCGGCATTACGCGCGAAGATCAAGACGCCTTTTCCGCTCACTCTCAAAACAAAGCCGAAGCCGCAATGACCACCGGTCGATTTAAGGATGAAATTGTACCTGTGACCATTAAAGGCCGCAAAGGCGATACGATTATCGATAAAGATGAGTTTCCGCGTGCCGGCGTAACAAAAGAAGCCTTAGGCGCCCTTAAACCGGCTTTCAGCAAAGACGGCACTGTAACCGCTGGGAATGCCTCGGGTATCAACGACGGGGCTGCCGCACTTGTTTTGATGAGTGAAGAAGAAGCAAAGAGACGCAATCTCAAACCCCTCGCCCGCATTAAAAGCTGGGCAACAGCGGGCGTTGATCCAGCAATCATGGGCACAGGTCCAATCCCGGCAGCGCGCAAAGCACTTGAAAAAGCAGGATGGACAATCAACGACCTCGACCTTATTGAAGCCAACGAAGCCTTTGCCGCTCAAGCTTTCGCTGTAAATCGTGAACTAGGCTGGGATGAGAGCAAGGTGAATGTCAACGGCGGCGCGGTTGCGTTAGGTCATCCGATTGGTGCCTCTGGTGCCCGAATCCTTGTTACTTTGTTGCATGAAATGCAAAAGCGTTCTGCCCAAAAAGGGCTCGCCACTCTTTGTATCGGCGGTGGCATGGGGATCGCTATGTGCGTTGAGGCGGCATAAGGTCTGTTTGCAGCTTAACACGACATAATCTCTTGCAATTGGCTTGTTCTATCACACGATGGAACAGGCCAATTAATTTATGCTCAATTTTTATTGAGTTTATCAATGAAGCACAATCAAGTGCGATCAAAAATTGCAGCCTACTATCTTCATCATGCGGGAATGAAATCTTTATACGCATGGCAGCGCTCTTTCGTTCTTCAAATTGGTTTGAATTATCCTCGGGCCTGAGGTAAATATTGGGCACCATTTTTATTTCGTTTTGCAGGAGCGCTTATGCAAAAAAAATTTCCGCTTATTTTGGCGTCTTCTTCTCCGCGTCGGGTCGATTTATTAAAACAAGTTGGTATCATCCCGGATGCCATCGACCCCGCCAATATTGATGAAACACCTCGTAATGACGAGACTGGGCGTCAATACGTTCATCGTATGGCCAGCGAAAAAGCCCATGTGGTTGCTCAACGCCACAATGAAGCGCTTATTCTTGCGGCAGATACTGTGGTGTGTGTGGGCAAGCGTATTCTTCCCAAAGCGGAAACCGTTGAGCAAGCAGAATATTGCTGGAAACTGCTATCAGGACGTAAACATACCGTTCTTACTGCTGTGTGCCTCATCAAACCGGAGCAGAAGGCCATAACCAAAATTGCCCAAACCCGCGTGGATTTTCGGCGTTTAACCTCTCACGAGCATCAAGCCTACATTGCCTGTGAAGAATGGCATGGCAAAGCAGGTGGGTATGCAATACAGGGGCACGCGGCTGCCTTCTTAAAATCACTGACAGGGCAACCAAGTACAGCGATCGGCCTTCCATTGTTCGAAACCATCCACCTTTTAGTATCTGCGGGCTATAAAGTTTAAACGCTCAATTGAAGCTTGAAATAGCGCATCAACAAGACTACTTTTGCCCTACATGAGTTGTGGCTATAAACGAAACGAGCTTGTTAGCGAGGCGCAAAAGCGTCTCATAAAGTGTCTTGAGCGCCAACAGTCAGCCGTGCAAGACCTTGGCTTAATGAACAACAGACATCAGCCGATTGTGGTTGATGCATTTAAGCATACTGTACATTCAGATGTGCATCGGGGATTTTGGTTTTACGATTCCGCGCATAATTTATGCGCTCTGGCCGAAGAACCATCCTTTATAGGTGACATGCCACATCCTGTGGCACTAAAATTAGCTTTGCAAGAACTGGCGCTACATTTTTGCGTCCCACTCGCTCCCATTTTTTTAGTTCAACACAACGGCACAAAAGTTGCCGCAAGACTTATTACAAGTGCTGAGGAGATGCGCTTAAAAACATTTCTGGTTGCTCACAATAAGAAAAATGAAAAGAAACAAGACGAACCTGAAATTCATGATGAAGATGTCTTGAAAAAATATGTTCAAGCACATCCAGAAACAAGCAAAGGGATAACCTTACTCGTCCTTTGGCGTTTGTTGATTGGTGGCAGCATGGGACGACATCAGTTTATAACATATCCCGACCTTCTTGATCACGATGTGCCTTCTCAACGCCGCAAACAATGTGTTTGCCTTGCTATTTCAAATTCCCGCCCTTCCCATCGCGACCACAGCGAGGTATCAGGACGGCTCCTTTGTAAAGATGATTTGCATCTTGCACCGAAACCATCAAAACTGATGAAGGAATTATGTCAGTCTCAATCCATTGCAAAAGTTGTTATTGATTTTATGGCAATTGCTCGCAATACTGGTGCGGAAGATATTCGTAACATTTTAGGAACAGGTATTTTTATGGGCTCCAGGTGGCCTGAAGGTTTAAACAATACAATCGCAACATTAGCAGAACGCTTTCAAACTTTTCCGCAAAGACTAGAAAGAAGCCTGCATTAGCTGAACGAGATTTTAATGACTACTTTTAGACATCAGCGTCAAATTCTTCGCGGCTTACTCTTAACGGGGCAGCAAAACAAGGGTGGACATCTTTTGTGCTTACCTGAATTTGTAATTGGTGACAAATTCACTCAAACAGATGGGGAGCAATCTGGACGTTTAAACCCTACACTCAACTCACCACTCAACCAATCACCATACGATGTGTGTTTGGAATTTACCAAGAGAACGAAAGACTGTGATCACATTGATCCACAAGATGTTGTTGACGTTGGTCTATCACGACTCGCGCGTCATCTTGGTTTTCCGGTGTGTAAGCGCCTCATTTTGCCGAGCAGTACAGGCTATTGCATTGCGACGGTTCTGACACCGCCCGAAGCCAAGTATTTAGAATCTTTCCCCGATAACCATTCAGGGAATGTCGACGTTAATGAAGTGCTTCTGAATAATGAATATTTTTTGCCACGCTATGATTTTCTCGCGCTCGCGTGTTTTAATTTGTGGGCCGGAAACTGTCATGTCAAACCAGAACACTTGTCGTATAGAGTTTTTCAGAAAAAATGTCATGCATTCCTTGGCATTGAACAAAAAGATTTTCACGCTCCACATCTACACAGTAAAAAATTTAGCCCCCATAAATTTGACCACCATTTATATGATGAAACGAAATTACCCCTTCAGCACGCTTGGCGAAAAATTTTGTGTCAACTGGCATGTAGAGTGATCACATCCTGTCCGAATGACTTTATTTACCGCCATATGGCTCGCGGCATTCATGATAAAAAAGGTGTAAATGCTGCTGAAATAGCGACCGATCGACTCGTTGAGAGAAAGAAACATCTGCCTAGAATGTTAAAAGACATGAAAATATTTATTAATTCTTGAATCAAAATAATGACATTTCTATTGAGCATTTTCTTTACTCAAACACATCCGTGCTGTGAGACGAAAAATTTGCCTTTGTTCACTAAAAAACTTTTAAATTTTAACAGGATAAAAAGCGTCTTATTTAGTTAGAATATAACACTAATTGTAAAAATGCACACGGTTTATTAAGTCTTATTATCTATGATTATAGAATACTTTAGCACTTTTAAAAAAGGATATCATGAATGTCGGGTGTAAACACAAACTCAGATAATATCACCAGAGATTCGCATGGAAAGCCGAAATACACTCTAATCAGAGATACTGCTTCAGCCACACCAACGCCAATGATGACCGTTGAGAAAGCGACGTCGATTTATGAAGCGACAAAGAAAATGACGCCAGAGCAGTATCAAATACTTACCGAACTTGCCGCCAGCGAACAAGCGTTTTACGCCGAACAAAATAAAAAGTTAGGGGAGTTACGAATTGGAGGACAAAATCCTGAAACGATTCCGTTCGACCGCGATGCTTTCTTAGAAAAGAGAATCGTCAATGCCACAGCACGAGAGCAATTTGTTAATATTCTAAACAAAGCCTTTGATCCTCAGCATGGTGGGGCAGCAACCCTAGAAAATATTACTGACGTTATGGCCGATGTACGCGAGAGAAATAGTCTTGGCTTTAAAGGCCGAGCTATTAATGGACCTCATGGCGTTCCAGAATTTCCCCCCGGTCATGTACGCAAAACGTCTTTGCAAACTGGCTTGGGCACGCGAGCAGTGCATAGTATGGCGAAAGTTGGCGGTATTGCTGCTGGGCTTGCAGTGGGTGGGGTAGCAGCTGCATCAACTCTCGCCGACGGCGGGACAGCAGCAGATGCTGTTGAAGCTGGCGCTGACACAACCCCTCTACATATCGCAATTGCAGCAGGAAAAGGTGAATATGGCGAAGCAGTCATCTCTGGCATCGAGCAGGTGCCAGTGGCTGGCTTTATTGTAGGGGGAATTACAAGATCCCTCGTCAATAGAGTTGGGGGCATAGATACGGTTGATCAGGGTATCTTTGCGGATTTAGGGGGATTGCTTGGGCGGACTGCATACGATCTAACCCATACTGAAGAGCCCCAAAATGTCGACTTATCGAGGCTTAATGCAGCCGGTTTTGAAGCACCCGTACCAGAGCCGAACAATACTCAACCTCAAGCACCCCAGGTTCGCCCAAACCAACCTGGTCAGGGATCATAGTGAGTGCTTAGCTGAGACAGCAAGAGCAGAACACCGGAAGACACAGTCGTGTGGGGCAGAGCCGTTGTAGAAACTCTGCCCACGCCTAATTTATTCTTTCTCGTTTAAATAAAACCCTATGAACATACCCACCCAAGAAAATCTTGAATCAAAAATTATTTTTCCGTTGAAATAATTGAAACAACTAGCTAGCATGAGCGAATTAAAAATAATTTGAATGGAATTATAAATGACAATGGCATCGCCTGTGGAAGCCCCCTTCGTAAAATCCCCCCCTTTCCTCCCTCCAGTCGTCAAATTTGATAAGCAATGGCAGCAAATCCCCAGAGGTTGGGGACATATATACCCGACAGATTTTCCGTATCGGCTTTTTAGGTTGGGTCCGGCTGAGCAAAACAAAATGTGTCTTTTAGCGAATTTTGAAATAGACAAAGAACATCAGCATGAAAGTTTTGAAATAGACAAAGAACATCAGCATGAAAGTTTTGAAATAGACAAAGAACATCAGCATGAAAGTGATGAATTGAGTATCGACACTGTGAAGAATCGACATCTTCTCCATATTCTCTTTGCTAAACTTGCAAGAATCTGTAAAGCACCCGTTTGTGATAAATCTATAGTAGATTATGGTAAAAATCCAACTTTCTATGGCATCGCAACATTTCTGGATCTTTCGCACACAGAACTCCTCACTGATGCCAGTGATGCAATCCCCCTTGAGAACGGCGTTCCCCCTACCATAGCAAATAAACTTGCCAGCTTTTTTAAAGTGAATAAGGATCCAAACTTAGCGTACGATTTCAACAGACTCTGCCTGTTCAATCTGTGGCTCGGCTTACCACTAGAACCGCGAACAACAATCCTCATTAGTAAAGAGCAAACTTATCCCACTCCTAAAAATATGCCTCTCAGAATGTTACGCCAACGTGCCTTACATCGTGATGGAATGGATGCTATCCTAGCATCAGAAACTTCCGAGACAGAAGAAGTTCAAGAAAAAGTCATTATGCCCTTTATGTCTGCTTTAATGCACACATCATGTCAAGCTAATACAGCTGAATTTTTACGGTTAATTCACCGCATTGATGAAGATGAAATTTTGAAGACATTAACGCCGTTGGAATTATCAAAACAACAAAGGGTATTGATGACCCGCCAAGCCGAACGCTTAATTACAAGACGAAGAAGGCTTGACCAAGCTGCCGTTTCCCTTGGCTTGATGTGATGTTTTACGTCGCAATCCCCGCTATTAATTAACGCGAACGATTTGGCATTGATTTGTTTTTTAATTTAAAGATGTAGGAGATTACTTCTGCTACTGCTCGATAGTGATCTGTGGGAATTTCCTGATCAATTTTTGAACTTGCGTATAATGCCCGCGCTAAAGGCGGATTTTCGACGATAGGAATTTTGTGTTCTTTAGCGATCTCTTTAATTTTTTGCGCGATCAAATCCAACCCCATTGCAACAACAACCGGTGCAACATTCACCTTTGGGTCATACTTAAGTGCCACGGCGTAGTGCTCGGGGTTTGTAATGATAACATCCGCTTTAGGCACGTCTGACATCATACGCTGACGTGCGCGTTCCATTCTAATTTGGCGAATGCGTTGCTTAATCTGGGGATCACCCTCCGAACGTTTATATTCCTCTTTGAGTTCGGTTTTGCTCATCCGCATTTTTTGCATAAACATTAAACGCTGAATCAAATAATCCAAAATCGCAACAATCATCATCAGTGCAACGGCCCCGCCCAAAACGCGCAACGCAAGTAACCACGTTTCGTTTAACATCGTAATGGGGGTTGCATCTAATAAGTGCTCAAGCGCAGGCAATGCAGGCCACATCAACCATAAAACAAGCACGCCCACGACAGTAAGCTTGGTCAATCCTTTTAAAAACTCCATCACAGAGCGGCGAGAAAAAAGCCTCCCCACACCTTGCAAAAAAGAAATACGTTCTAACTTCGGCATCAAATGGTCAGGTGCCCACATAGGCCCAATTTGTAAAAGCGTTCCTGCGGCTGCTGCGATAAAAAAAATGAGAAAAGGCAATACAACTGCTTTAGTGAGAACAATCAAACCTTGCCACAGAATACTTCCCACATCGCCCGGATTGCTTGCCGCCAAGTCATAAGAATGATCAATAAATACCTGTAATGAAAGCGTAAGATTTGTTGCTGTTGATCCAGAAAAAATAAAAAGAAACAAAGCCGCAGCCAAAAACATAAACCAGTGATTGATCTCGCGCGAGGTTGGCACCTCACCTTTTTTACGAGCCTCATCCAGTTTATGCTGGGTGGGTTCCTCGGTTTTACCGCTCTCGTCATCGCTTTCAGACATGGTCTAACCGATATCCAAAAAAGTATTGAGCGTTGCTTGCGCATAGCGAAGCCAAACCATCATGGTCGCCGACAAAACGAGACCCAATAACATGAGCCCAAAATATATCTGCACAGGTATTGCAATGAAAAAAATCTGTAATTGCGGCATCAAGCGCGCCAGCAACCCTAATCCCAAATAAAAAACCAACCCCAGGATAATAAAGGGAGCCGCCAATTGCACAGCAATCTGGAACCCGTCCGCTAAAAGCGAGCTATATGCAGCCGAAAAATCTTGAAAGTTTGGCAAGGTTGCTGGCAAAAAAATGGTGTAACTATCGGCAACAGCCAACAACAAAAGATGATGAAGATCAGTTGCAAAAAACAATGTAATCGACATCACGCCCAAAAGCGCACCCACAAGCGAACTTTGACTCGCCATCGCTGGATTAAAAACTGACGCATTCGCCAGAGAAAGTTGCATTGCAATGATCATGCCTGTAACTTCAATTACCACCATCAAAAAACGAGCCATCATACCAAGAAAAAAACCATAAAAAATCTCCCCGGCAATATAGGCAAATAACATCATAACCTGCGATGGTATTGGTGGTATATGAGAGCCTAAAACGGGTGTCAAAAGAACAGAAACCATCAATGCAAAGAGCAAACGTACACGCGGTGAAACAAAAGATTCACCCACGCCGGGCATCCACACAAAAGCTGTTCCCACGCGCGCAAAAATCATAAGCGCCGCAAAAAGCTGCGTGCCGATCAGTTGCGAAAGCATGTTTTCCATCATTAATCCTCAGCCGTACCGGCTTGAATGATCAAGTCAGGCAAACGGTTACCAAAATCCGTAAGTTTTTGTGTCATAAATGGTAGCAAGAATGTCAGAGACAAAAACATGATCATAATTTTAGGAACAAACGCAATGGTGCTTTCCTGAATTTGCGTTAACGCTTGAACAAGCGAGATAACCAAGCCAACAATCATTGCAATTGTAAGAATGGGGCCGCTGACAACCATTAGGACAATGATCGCATCGCGGGTGATTTGAATGATATCGGTTTCGGTCATTACCTCTTACCTTTCTTTCACTCAAGCTAAAACTATCAGTCTTCGGGTGTTTCTACTACGGGCTTTTCAGAGGATGTTTTTTTGCCATTTGAAGCATTTGCTGCTTCAGGCGCTTCACCTGCACCATTTAAATAACTGTCAATTGCATTTTCACAGGCCAAAACGGTCACGTCATAAACTGGGTTCTCAAGCGCAGCCAAAGCAGGACTGGATGCAAACATCCACCCTGAATACAAGAGCAGATCTTTTTGCAAGCGTGAATCGCGAGCCTCATCCTTTGGTTGCAGGCTATTCACATCAATTTCTTTAATTTCAAGAAAGGCGGCAGATTCAGGCGCTTCACTCGGAGACGATGCACGGCACGTCTCTACTTTAATCACGAGCAAGCCAAACGCAGCTGTGCTCCCTACCGGAACTTGTAAGGTTGTTGCACGGGCAGAAATTTTATCAAGCACCTGCAAGACAGCAATTGCACGCTGCTCACCGACGTGCTGCGCTGGCTGTTGTGCTGCTGCGGTCTGCGCTGGCTGCTCTACTGGCTGTGCGGGCAGGTTTTCTGTGCTGGGTGGGGTTGTTTGATTGGTCGCGGCGGGTGCCTGTTCTAGCGTATTTAAGCTTTGATCGGCCTCATTAGCGTTTGCTGAAGCAGACAAATCGTCAGTCGCTGTGGATGAATCGGTATCGTCAGAATTAAGGCCATTGCCGGAAACATTTTGATCAACAGAACTATTTTCACGCGATGATTTTTCTATTTGACTAACCAGCGGCATAGGCTTTTGCGTGCTTAAAAGCTGTGCCTGGCCACCAGTGTTAGCCAAGACGAAAAAGATGAATGCCCACGCATAAACTGCCGAAAAGATTCTCAAGGCTGACCCTCTGTCGGTGAAAGTTCAGATGAAGGAGGTGCTGCAGTTTCTGATGTTGAGCGATCGGATGTATCCGATTTTTCAGCGTCTTTTTTATTTGCACCTGACATACTGAATATGGCTTGTCCAAGCATCTGCTCAAGGTCGGGCGTGGATTGCGTGTATTCAATACGCCCCCCATCTTTAAGCATTGCATCATCGCCACCGGGTTCCAGAGCGAGATATTTTCCTCCCATTAAACTCTCTGAGCGAATGGTAGCGCTCGTGTCTTTAGGAAGGCTGATGCCGTTATTAATTTTAAGATGGGCCACAGCTTGATAGCTTTGTGCATCCAGACTTAATGATGAAACACTACCAACCTTTACGCCGCCTACACGCACATCTGACCCTGCAACCAACCCGTTTGCATTGGCAAATGCGGCATTTAGGTCGTACCCGCCACCGCGATCAAATTGTGATGTCTTCATGGCAAACATAAAGAAAACAATAGCCACCCCCAACACAATCGCTCCCATGACCGTTTCAATCATATTATGACGCATGGTTTAGGCCTCCGGTGTCCATGCTTGATAATCACCCGTCGCCGTCGCGCGTTGTCCACCTTCTAGAGGATGCCCGGGGGGATAGTAAGCCTGTTGCGTGCCTGTATGATTAGGTTGGTGCGGCTTAACCCATTCCTGCTGATACGGACTATCTTTAGCGATTGGCGCATCCATTGTATGATGGAGCCATCCATGCCACTCCGGCGGAACGAGCGAAGCCTCTGGCATGCCTTTAAACAGTACCCAGCGTCTTTCACGACCATGCAAAAGGTGTCTGCGGTCGCGATAGTATCGATTGCCGTAGTCATCCGCTCCCACATATTCACCGCGCCGCAGCGTAAGCCAACGGATCTGCACCTGCGATAACCAAGAGGCCAGCGTATTTTTTCGAGCCATGAGTTTCAAACCTTTCCCGCAGCATTTTCCCGTAAAACGGCCATGCGAATGGGGTAATTTATGACATTGCTTTGCCTTTCCGTCCAGACCTTGTTTACGTCTTTCTTAATACTTTTAGGTAAAGTAGGACATAAATTTGCTTACTTTGCTCAAGGATCATGGCATGCGTCATTCTTTAGGGAATTGCTTAGCCCACTTTGTATTTTTTTGTTTGATTTTGCTTCTCCTTAACGCTTTTGCGTTTACGCCAAAAGCGTTTGCTGCCGCATGCCCAACCGATGGCACACCGGTTGAGGTTCATTTAACGATGAAACAAGCACCTGCTCAACAAGATCGGCAACTTGGGATTCGGGAACTACAGGCACTTTCTCAATCAAAAGACAATACTCTGGGTGAAACCTTAGATCGCGAACATGTACCCCTGGGAATCACGCAGACAAAAGCCACGTTCACATCAAACATCCGGGTAAAAACAATTACATTTCCCGATAAAACCGTCTGTGCAAGCTTGGCCAGTTTAGATGCTATTTTTCAGTTTGCCGACGTCAAAATTCATATCGCCAATGAATTACCGCAAGGAAGCTGCATTGAAAATGAGGTCATCGGTCATGAAAACAAACACGTTGCAGCTGATAATTTGCTTATTCATGTTTGGCAGCAGCGCTTACTTAACGACCTAAAACATATTGCAAATTCGGTTGGCGTGCAACGCGTAGAAAGCCCTGAAGCGGCGGCCGATGAATTGGATAAATATATTCAGCCCTACCTCAAGAAACGTATCGAATCATTGATGGAAGATCGCAAACAAGCTCAAGCCAATGTAGATACCCCCGCTGAATATGCACGGGTAAGCGCATCTTGTGACAGCATTGCAGGCTCAATCGTGCAAAAAGCGATTGGTAAAAAAACTGTTCGTTAAGAATTTGGGCTGTCGTGCCCACCACAAAGTGTTCCGGCAGTTGGCTTTGTCGCCCGGGCACGCAGTCTTGCTGCTTCGTTCATACACTCGCCAAGGTTACCCCTAAATAGCGCCCTTAGTTAAAGTACTTCCACAAAAAATTTTGCATTCTATTTCTAAATGTATGCCTCACATCCGATGATCCAATAACACTCAAATCGGTAATTGTACTAGTCCTAACATACGGAAAATTGGTTATGGTCTCTGATGGATCCCCCGCTATAACATTAAAAGGGGAAACAGGTGACATTTCAGGAATAACGATGCCCTCAACCCTTGTCCCTGGCTGAAGTTTTGATCCTAAATTACGATCGCGTAAATAAACAACACGCCAAAATGGGGCCGTTTGAGGTTGCTTTTCATCTCCATCCACAGCCAGCGCAAGGCCATAGCCATTGTAACAACCTCCCCAATTTTGAGTAAAAACACGCCTTACAGTCGCCTTAACACTTGTTGGCAACTCTACGGAGTAAGGACGTCCAAGTGCTGGGGTTGTAGAAACAATCTCATCGGACGGCGTACCCTCAAACAACATATCGCCCTGACTTAACATGTTGATTATACCAAAATTACTTTGAAAATAAGACATTCGTATCCATACATCGCATACCCTGCCAGATTGACCAAGTTGCGCGACATGAAGGACAGGCAATTGTACAGCTTCGCCCCGTATTGTTAATTGAGAATGAATACATCTCTCTAACACCACAAACCCTTGCGAGCATCGGTACGCCGGCACAATCTCTTCATGACGTGGAATAAATGGTGACGCTCCAAAACAAAAAATTTCTTCGTCCGTTCTACCTGAAGGAATTTCGTACGCACGAACAACTAATTTTTCACCAGGACAACAAAAGCCGCCGTTGCGAAACGAACCAGGCAGGACCAGCCGCCTTTTACAATCAGTAACGGCATCCAAAGCAGTGCATACAATCCTGCCATCATCACGACGATTTTTCAAAGGATGAGCGATACCACTTACAACCACAACGTAAAGAGGTTCACCTGTTCCTGTCAAAAGACAATCCAACCCCGATAAACCTGTCATTAATTTTAGGACCTCAGCGTGAAAAACCACAACAATCTTACAAAAATTGCTTACATGCGAAAACATGTATCTTATGGTACCTATATACCAAAATCTTTTTTTTATATACAAGCTTTATTATTTATCACAATTCCTAGAGCAAATCCCGAAACGATGGGATCGTAAAGACCATCTTTGACCCAAAAGCCCAAACAGTTAGCATATTAAGAGGCATGCTGATTGCGCTGACTAAAAAACCTTGGGTTGAGTTCATAACATTCAGCGCAGCTGCGAAGAACATTCGAGCACAACGTTTAAATGTCTAAGTCTTCAGCAAAACGAGCGTTTTCCTGAATAAACTGGAAGCGCATCTCCGGTTTTTTCCCCATCAACCGCTCAACCAAGTCATGCGTGTATTCAGCCTCATCAGCCTCATCGGGACGTGTGCCATCAGGAATATAAACTTTTAAGAGCGTACGCGTGGCGGGGTTCATCGTTGTTTCTTTAAGCTGAGCGGGTTGCATTTCGCCCAAACCTTTAAACCGACCTAATTCCACTTTTCTACCCTTAAAATGCTTGGCGATCAGCTCATCTCGGTGCGCCTCATCACGGGCATACATCACTTGATTGCCAACCGTCAGCTTAAACAGCGGTGGTTGAGCAAGATAAAGGTGGCCCTTGGTAATCAGGTCAGGCATCTCACGATAAAAGAATGTCAACAAAAGCGATGCGATATGTGCGCCATCCACGTCAGCGTCTGTCATGATAATAACACGTTCATAACGTAGTTTTTTCACATCAAAATCACGCCCGACACCGCTCCCCAGTGCCTGAATCATGTCCGCTAACTCTTGATTGGAGCGGATTTTTTCCAGTGAGTTTGATGCAACGTTCAAGATTTTACCTTTCAATGGCAAAATTGCTTGCGTCTCGCGATTACGAGCCTGCTTGGCTGATCCTCCCGCGGAATCACCCTCAACCAAAAAAATCTCCGTGCCCTCAGCACTTCGACCTGAGCAATCCGCTAATTTGCCGGGCAATCGCAGCCGCTTGGTCGCTGATTTACGCGCCAGCTCTGTCTCTTGGCGGCGACGCATGCGTTCGTCAACCTTCTCCAAGATACGCTCCATCAGGCTTTTTGCCGCTGTCGGATTGCTTGAGAGCCAAATATCAAAGCGGTCTTTTATAGCGTTTTCAACCAATCGACTGGCCTCGGGCGTTGTTAAACGCTCTTTGGTTTGGCCTTGAAACTGCGGATCACGTATAAATACAGAAAGCAAAGCGATGTTGCCTCCCATCACATCATCAGCCGTAATGGAAGCCGCGCGCTTGTCTTTGACCATTTCACCATACGAGCGCAGACCACGTGTTAATGCGAGGCGCAAACCAGCTTCATGCGTCCCCCCCTGAGGCGTTGGAACCGTGTTACAGTAAGAGCTGTTAAAACCATCTTCATCTGATGGCCAAGCAATAGCCCATTCTACTCTACCCGCCTCCCCTGCGAACTCAGCCTGACCGGTAAAAGGTGTGGGGGTAAGTGATGCCCGTGAAGCAAGCGTTGTGCTTAGATAATCCGTCAGTCCCCCGGGAAAATGCAGATCTGCTTCCGCAGGTGTAGAACTTGCCTCACTTAAAAGCTTTGGATCACAACTCCAGACAATATGCACGCCAGCAAACAGGTATGCCTTTGCGCGCGCCATCTTATAAAGCCGTTCAGGATTGTAACGCGCATGTGTGCCGAATATCTCTGGATCTGGGTGAAAGCGCACCATCGTGCCACGACGATTCTGAATCGGACCAACCAATTCCACTGGGCCTTGAGGAATACCTCGCTTGCAATTAAAGGCGTATAGTTTTTTATCCCGCGCCACCTCTACGTATAAATCATCTGATAAGGCATTGACAACACTGATTCCCACACCGTGCAATCCGCCGGAAGTTTGATAATTCTTGCCTGAAAATTTACCCCCCGAATGCAGCATGCACAAAATAATTTCCAGTGCTGATTTGCCCGGGTACTTAGGGTGTTCGTCCACGGGAATACCACGACCATTGTCACGAATTGTCACACATCCATCGGCGGCCAAGGATAATTCGATTCGGGTTGCATGCCCTGCAACAGCTTCATCCATTGAATTATCAAGCACTTCAGCAACGAGATGATTCAACGCCGCTTCATCCGTACCACCGATATACATTCCGGGGCGCTTACGGACAGGTTCTAACCCCTCTAACACCTCAATGTCGGCGGCAGAATAAGCATTTTCTTGTTTGCGCAAAGGTTCTTGCTTGCGCGCTGAGGCTTGTTGAAGCAAATTTTTAGACATGGCGGGACTATGCCGATGAAGCGCACAAGAATCAAGCCTTGACGAAGAGGTTTTTTAATTTTATTCGTCCCAACCCTTTACACAAACGCTAGAGATAACAGCTGCACCAAAGTTTTTCAGCGTTTTCTGCCATTTTCGCCGCAAAAATATGGTTAAAAAATTCATAATTTTCACATTAACCAAATATCAATAATTACTTATAAAATTTTAGTTTTATTTTTATTCAATTACACAATTACTTAAATTTTAAAAAGTTTTTCATCATCTATAATGGATTTATTTACATATTGATGGTATATTCAAAATTGAAAAGGCTTAAAGCAAGCCTAGCAACATCAGTAAAAGGATTACACCATGAAGATTAAAGCTCTTTTGTCTACGATTGCATTAACAGGTATTGCTCTGGTTGTTTCATCTGAAGCTTTTGCTGCAGCTGCAACAGCACCACAACTTTCATCGTCAATCGCCAACGTTGGTAAGAACATTTCCCAGACACCCATTCTCATCAACTACGCATCGTACATTATTGGCACAGCGTTGGGTGTTGCTGGTGTTTCGAAACTGAAACAACACGTTGACAACCCCGGTAACGTGGCCATTAAAGATGGTTTGGGCCGCGTTGCTGCCGCTGCTCTCTTCATCTCGCTGCCTTACATGCTCAACATGGCACGCGGAACATCGGGTGTTGGCACTGACGCTGCAGAATTTATTAGCGTTGGTACAATCGCACAAGATTTCTAATAAAGCGTTTGACCTTACTTTTACAGGATGTATTAAACGAGGCGGTTCTTCCGCCTCGTTTTTCGTGCAGTTAAAGTAAAACTCAATCAGCTTTATAGTTAATAACAAGTTTATATTTTAATAAAATAAAGTTAAAAGTAAAAAATCAGAGCCATTTGGTTTTATCTCTTGCAAAATAAAGTAAAACGCGCTATTCTGAGAATGAAAATTTCATCAGCCAGAGATATCCGGCGATGAAGAAAAACTTCTTGAAAGGCATTAACTATGAAGATTAAAGCTCTTTTATCCACAATTGCGTTGACAGGTATTGCTCTTGTTGTTTCATCTGAAGCTTTTGCTGCTGCGGCTGTAACAACGCCACAACTTTCAACGTCAATCGCCAACGTTGGTAAAAACATTTCCCAGACACCTATTCTCATCAACTACGCATCGTACATTATCGGTACAGCGTTGGGTGTTGCTGGTGTTTCAAAATTAAAACAACACGTTGACAACCCCGGTAACGTGGCCATTAAAGATGGTTTGGGCCGCGTTGCTGCCGCTGCTCTCTTCATCTCGCTGCCTTATATGCTTAACATGGCGCGTGGTACATCAGGGATAAGTGATGACGGTGCTGACTTTATTAGCGTCGGTACAATCGCACAAGATTTCTAATAAAGCGTTTGACCATAAGACCATCCTTACTTTTACAGGATGTATTAAACGAGGCGGTTCTTCCGCCTCGTTTTTTATTTTCAAGACACGCTTGAACATGATTTTATACAATCCATTGACAAGCCAGATCTGTTATTTATCTATAAAGTCCATGTCAATTCTCACACCTGAAATTATGATGCACGCCTATACCAAGGGAATGTTCCCTATGGCTGAAGATGCTAACAGTGAAGAGCTTTATTGGTTTGATCCGCATAAACGAGCCATCCTTCCGCTCGCAAGCTTCCATGTTGCAAAAAAAATGCGCCGCTGGCTTAAAACATGTCCCTTTGAGGTAAAGATAAACACTAACTTTGAAGGTGTGATTGATGGATGCGCAACCTCGCGAGAAAATACATGGATTAACAAAACCATTCGCGACATTTTTATTGAATTGCATTTACAAAAAAAGGCCCACTCAATCGAAGCATGGGAAAATGGCCTTTTAGTGGGGGGCCTTTATGGTGCAGCATTGGGGGGAGCCTTTTTCGGTGAAAGCATGTTCAGCAAAAAAAGTAATGCCAGCAAGGTCTGCCTTATTCATCTTGTTGAGCGATTGAAGAAAAGAGATTTTACGGTATTGGATGTGCAATTTACCAATCCGCATCTTGAACAATTCGGCGTCATTGAAATTCCACGCGAGACATACCATCAGCTGCTGACAGAAGCCGTCAATCGTCCGATTAGCTTTGTTTAAAATTACAATAGGGAAAACAAAGAGTCTTCATTTGGACTTGCAGCCGTTTTAAGATTTGCCATTCTCCAATGCGGCAACAAACAGTCTGCAATTCTCTTGCTCAGGCAGTACAACGTCAGCTGGGAAGGATCAAAGGGACAAAGCCTTTGAAAAGCCTCTGCCATTTGCACTGAATAGAGCAACACATGTTCAAAGTCCTTTGCCGCAGCAGGCCATTGAGAAGCAGCATCAATACGATAAACCTCCTGTCGGTCAATTTTGCCATGCCAATCATTGGCGTGATACAGTGTGGGGTCTGAAACTTTCTCTCCTGAAAGGTGTATAAAATGGGGTGATTTTGATACAAGCTGATGATTATGTTGAAGTAAAAACTTTAATTCATGACTGGTTCCGTGAGCAGATTGAACATGCGTAAAACCTAATCCCCGCACGCGCTCGGCCAAGCGATCACCCACTGTATAAATTTTGCTCGAACGGGAAAAATGCTGAAGCGCGGGCAACGCATTCGCGCTGGTCACAATAATACCGTCGTAAAAGGCTGAACCAAATACACTGACATCCCTTTCAATGGGTACAACGTGAAGCAGTGGCGCAACAAGAGGCTCTCCAAGCGAAAGACGACGGATGCGATCTGCCGTTTCTTGGGCTTGGGGTAACGGTCGAGGAACGAGAATATGCTTAGCTGTCGTCATGATGGAGAAAATTCTGTGTGATAAGACAGGCTTCATCAAGTGTAACTTTTTGCACCGTCACACCCGGAAAAGCACTAGCCAAAAGCGATGGAAGCGGGGAAAGCAAAACAAAAACGCCCCGATCGTCACCCCGGCGCACAAGACGACCAAAGCCTTGTCGCAAACGCTGACGTGCCATGCGTTCAACATAAAGTTTTCCACCAAAAATTTCTTTTCTTGCACGCATTAAAATATCCATGCGTGGCCAAGGAATTTTGTCGAAAACAATTAAGCGCAGAGCACGCCCGGGAACATCAACACCATCGCGAACCGCATCCGTACCCAGCAAACAGGCGTTTCCATCGGCTTTAAAAATATCAATCAATGTGTGTGGATCCATTGCATCAACATGCTGAGCATGCAGTGATAATCCATTTTCTACCAGACGGGGCTGAATAAGCTGATGAACACGTTTAAGCCGCTCAATGGCGGTAAATAATCCCAAAGCCCCACCCCCTGCTGCCAGAAAAAGCTTTTCATACGCCTCAGCAAGCTTTTGGATTTCATGCGTTTTGATTTCACTAACAACCAGCACCCGCGTTTGTGTGTTGTAATCAAACGGTGATGGAACTTTTAACCGGAACGCAGGACGTGAGAGGTGACACGCCCCACTTTCCCTGAGGGCGGGTTGCCAAGCTTGATCAGGATCATCAACAGGATCAGTCAAGGTTGCCGATGTTACAATGATCCCCTGTGCTTGCTGTGATAAGGCGTCCATCATGGGTTTTGTGGGATCCAAAACACGCTTAAACATACAAACATCCAGCATTTTACCTTCGCTACGCTCAACACCGAGCCATGTAACAGAAGAAAAATTCGGTTGATGATTGCTATCAACATCGGAGTGGCAAAGCCTAAAGACCATTTCCTGCCACGCATCAAGGTTGGCGAGAATGAAAGATGTGAGCGTACGGATGAGGGATTCCATGCGCGCTTTATTCTCATTTTCGCAATCATATTCATCAACTTTTTGTTGAAGAAGACGGATTAAAGCTTGTACATTAACGCGCAGCTCACGCAGATTTTTGACAAACGTTCCAGCAATTGCAACAAGTGCCTCGTGGGGATTATCCATCGTACATTCAAGACTGTATCCGCTTTCAGAATCAGGATCGTTGCGGTAAACCATCGCACTGATTTCATAAAGCAGGTGTTCGGTTTCACCTTGAGGCAATCCATTGCTCAAACGCAGATTCCATCCTTCAGTTGGAAATAAAAGAGCCGCCTGCTCTGCGATTAATCGCATCAAATCCAAGCCTTCCTGATCATTGGAGAGCAGGGGCTCTCCCCGCTTAAAAAGCCCGCGTACACGCCCTTTACTACGCCCATCGCCGCCGACCAACCACCGACGCAAGGCGGATGTGCTTACCCCTGATAAATCACAGCCAAAAGCACTATCTGCTGCATGAAAAAGATGATGCCCTTCATCAAATATAAAGCGCGTAGGAGGAAATTTTTCATCAATCCCTCCGCTTGCCGCAGCATTAAGCACCAAGGCGTGATTGGCAATCACTACATCGGCATGGCGTGCCGAACGGATGGAGCGCTCGATAAAACATTTTTTGTAATGAGGACATGCAGAATGAATACACTCTCCTGGACGGTCAGTTAGAGAAAAAAGCCTATTTCTTCCTACAATTTCCAACATCCAGCCCGGCAGATCTCCACCACGCAAATCGCCATCTTTTGTTTTTTCAAGCCAGCGCGCCAACAATCCCAGCGTGATCAGTGTGGCAGGCATACCAAAACTTGCGCGCACAGCGTCTTCAAAATTGAGCAGACACAAATAGTTTTCTCGCCCTTTACGAACGACCGTACGTAACGATTTTAAACGACGCGACTCTTCTTCGATTTGTCGTTGCAGGTTTCGGGTGTAAGTCGATATCCACACGGGTTGGTTGCTTTCTTGCGACCAAAACGATGAAGGCGCCAGATAACCAAGTGTTTTCCCTACACCTGTGCCTGCTTCAGCCAAAACCAATTGCGGATCATTTTGCTGAGGCAAAAAGGCCGCCAGCAATCCCGTTGCGTAATCAGTTTGTTGGGGACGAGGTTCCTTTGACCACAATGTTGAAACCATGGCACCAAGTTTTTGTCGTACATCGGTGGCAGAAATAGTTGCAGGATTTCCACGTTCAGGCTCAATCTCCTGCCATTCCGGCAAACGGTTCCACACGGCTAATGCGCGTTGATGGGAAGGCTGTTTTTCATTTCTGATTGCTCCCAAATGTTGCAATACATCCTGCGCCCAAGGCCATCCGCCCGCTTGCATGGCAAGGGCAAGATCGGTGGCGCTGGCTTTTTCGTTCTGCTCCATTTCAGACAGTTGGGAGAGCAGGTAATCGCGCACATGCCACAAAACCGTGCATTCATCCATCAAAGATTGGGGTGGCGGTAACGCAAGTGCTTGCGCTAATCCTTTTATTGTTGGCACTACAAATCTTGCGGGAAAGACAAAGGCAAAGAGCTCAAGTATGTCGAAGGCATGCACCCCTTCAACGCGTAATTTTTGTGCGATGGAACGACTATGGCAGACAATCATGTGGCTGGTTCTGCTGCGCGTCACCAGTTGTTGTCGATTCAAAGACTCAACCTCGCCTTCAGCTGATAACAACAGCCCCCTTTCGCCATTTAAAGCAAGAGCATAAGGGTAAATAACCTGAAAAGAGGGTGAAGACTCATCAACAACACGCATGGGCTGGACTTTAATGGGCTTCCCTTAAAAAGGAAACAAATATCGAACATTTATAAATAAGCTTTTGCACAATCTGCTCTTTCAAGTCACAGCCATCAATGGTAAATGTTAAGACATGGCACGTGTAAAATGGATCAAGCCCGGAGAAGGTGTTCGCTATCCCTTACGACTTAAAACCCGCTTGCGCGGCTGGTGGGAAGGGTATGACCTTTCCGTTCTAAAAGCGCAGTTGCGTGAAGATGCAATCAAAACAATTCAGCAAGAAATGACCACACTGGCTCAAATTCCTGCTGAAGAAAAGGATGAACCGTTAGACCAATTCGGCAAACCTCTTTGGACGGCTGATCGAATGGTTGTCGCTGAACAGCTATGGGGCCCTAGCTTTCTCTCGCCCGGAACACCAGAGTTGATTACTTTTTTATTAAAACCTTTCGGCATTGATCCCAGCATGAGCATCCTGCACTTTGGCGCTGGATTAGGCGGAGCAACACGTGCAATCGCTAAAGAATACAAAGCTTGGGTTACGGGCATGGAATCATCACCGCTTCTGTGTAAAGAAGCAAATGTGCGTTCGGATAATGCAGGCATGGGGAAGCAGGCACCTGTACTTCCCTTTGATATGAACCAACCAATATTTCCTTATCGTTATGATGGAATCTTTGCTCAAGAAGCTTTCTTGCATATCGAAAACAAGGACGATGTTTTGCATACCGTCTGCACAACGCTTAAAGAACGAGGTCAATTGCTTTTCACAGAATACTGTTGTGAAAATGAGCAGGATTTACGGCGACCAGAAATTGAAAGCTGGAAAAACAAGGAAAAAACAACACCCGTTATTACCACCGTCAAACATCTGACTCAAATCATGAAAAAGGCGAAGCTCGATGTTCGTATTCATGAAGACATGACAACAATGCAGCAAAAACTGATCCTGCACGCACTTGCTAACTTTATACAGCATTTGGACGCACACAATATGAAAACAGCAACCAAACTGGCTGTTCTAGAGGAGGTTGAGTTGTGGGCGCGGCGAATGGAGGCCATGAAAAACGGTCTCAAACTTTATCGTTTTTATGCGATGCGTCACTAACAAGGATGACACTTCATAATGGAAAATCACACTTCTTCTACCTCACAGCGTTGCGTTGCTTTTTTTGATTTTGATGGCACACTAGCAAAGCGTGACAGCTTGCCCCTTTTTTTATCACGCATTGTTGGCCCCGTAAAAATGACAAAAAATTTTGCAAAAGCAGTGCTCTCTCCCGATCGCAGCCTGCCCGATCTTAAAGGTGCAATCAAAGCACGATGGTTGGCGCTATGCCTCAAAGGTGTTTCAGTAAAAACCGCTGAATCAGCGCTTACCGGAATAACACCGCTGTGGAAAACCGATGTTCTTGAGCAATTACAAACATTAAAAAAAGAAGGTGCAACGATCGTTGTCGCAACTGGCGCGCTCATGCTTTACATTCGCACACTTTTGCGTGACTTACCGATTGATCATATCATTGCAACTGAAATGGAAAGCTTAAACGGTACACTGACGGGCTTAATGGCTGGGGGAAATTGTGTACGCGAGGAAAAAGCCCGCCGTGTGCGCGCTTGGTTAGAGCAACATGGCCCATTCACAAAAACAATCGGCTACGGCAATGCTCCCTCCGACATTCCCATGCTCAACTTACTGGATGAATCGCATATTATTTAACGTACAAGGCAGACAAGTCTCGTGCAAATGCTTAAACAGCTGAAATGCGTTTGTACATACCACAGACGATATTTTCAAGCAGCTCCAGATCTTCTGGGCGTGACAGTCGATGATCGCCTTCGGATAAAAGCGTTAGTGATATTTCGGGAGCAGTGATGTGATCATGAAGCTGCCGAGCCAACTTCCAGGGTACAGCGCTATCTTTTTCACCCTGAACGATATGTACTGAACCATTAAAAACATACGGTTTATCAAGCAGATTGTGATGTGTTGACTCATCAATAAATCGCTTTGAGAAACGATTAGGTTCGCACCAACCGCTTTGCTGATCCACAATCCATCCCGTTTGTTCATAACACGCACGCTGCTGCTCATTAAGGGCTGGCAAAATCAATTGCGAAGGAAAATCAGGCGCAGGCGCCAACCCAATTAAACATTTAACTTGCTCTGGCCTTAGCTGGGCGATTTTTAAAGCAATCCACCCGCCCATTGATGACCCGATCACAATCTGCGGCCCTTTTGCAATATGATCCATCACCGCAAGCGCATCATCAATCCAATCCCCAAGCGTAAAGTCCGTATACACGCCCTCACTTTCGCCATGTCCGCGATAATCGAAGCGCACATAAGGCCAACCATTTCTTGCGCATAGCGCATCAACATGAAGTGCCTTTGCGCCCTCCATATCTGATCTAAATCCTGAACAGAAAAATATCCCCGGCCCCTCGCCTGAACGGCCCTTCCAACGCACAAAGGTTTGGCCGTCCTTAGCTTTAAATTCGCCGGAAATAAAGCTCATTATTATTCCTCAGCCAATTGAGCCATAATGTCATCAGGAATTTCATAATTTCCGTAAATGGCCTGCACATCGTCATGCTCATCCAGCAATTCAAGAAACTCCATCACCTCTTTTGCAGCAACTGCGTCCAATATAATGGGGCTGCTGGCTTTCCAAATCAGTTTGCAGGTCTCCGGCTCTTTGAATTTTTCTTCCAACGCAGAGGCAACTGCCATCAGCTCGTCCGACTGGGTATAAATGGCATGTGTGTCACCACTTGAATCGACATCTTCTGCCCCCGCTTCAATTGCGGCTTCCAATACGGCATCCGCAGAACCAATTGCCTGCGGGTAAACAATTTCACCCAAACGGTCAAACATAAATGAAACGGAATTCGCCTCACCTAATGTACCGCCGTTTTTGCTGAAGAGAGTACGGATCTCTGCCGCAGTACGGTTGCGATTGTCTGTCGTAATATCAACAATTAGTGCCACACGGTGGGGTGCAAATCCTTCATAACGCAGTTCCTCGTAAATTTTTCCATCATCGGCACCTGGTTGGCCAGACGCAATTGCGCGATCAATACGATCACGCGGCAAATTCACGGCGCGCGCCGCAGCAACTGCAAGACGCAACCGTGGGTTGTGAGCAGGGTCAGGCAATCCCCCGCGCGAAGCAATGGTAATCTCACGCGCTGCCTTATTAAATGTTTTTGCGCGAATGGCATCCTGCTTTCCCTTACGGTGCATGATGTTTTTAAATTTTGAATGTCCGGCCATGATAAACCTGTTTTTCTCCTTTGTGCAGGGATTTACCCCTCACTGATCAACTAATCAAGAGGGGTATGTAACCTTTTTACGCAGCAAGAAGTGTATTGAGGGGGATTTCCGGTCGTGCCCCGAAGTGAGAAATGACTTCAGCAGATGATAGGGCAGCAATTCGGCCTGCTTCAGCAATTGAGAGATTCTGACAATATCCATAAAGGAAACCCGCCGCAAAAGCATCCCCTGCACCTGTCAAATCAACAACCGTATTCACGGCAGCTGCTTTAATGGCATGGGTCTCTTGACCAGAGCGCACGAGTGCACCTTTCGCGCCACAGGTCACGATAGCCAATCCACAATGCGACGAAACCGCCGCCAAGGCTTCATCAACATGTGTTGTGCCGTATAATGCCTTGATTTCACTTTCATTGGCAAAAAGAATGTCGGTCTTTTCTTTCACCAGCGTCAAAAATTCTGCTCTGTGCCGCTCAACACAAAAGCTGTCCGAAAGAGTGAGAGCAACTTTAGCACCATACTGGCGAGCCAAATCACACGCTTTGTAATAAGCGGCAATGGCAGAAGGTTGATCAAAAAGATACCCCTCAAGATAAACAATGCGCGTCTGACTAATGGTTTGCTCACACAAATCAGCCACACTGAAGTTGAGATTGGAGCCGAGTGACGTATTCATTGTGCGCTCGCCGTCAGGTGTAACCATAATCAGGCAACGCCCCGTGGAAAGCGATGTATCACGTTCACGCTCAATAAAATCGACTTTCTGCGCGCGCATATCGTGGGCGAAAACATTACCCAGTTCATCTTGCCCCAACCGAGTGATAAAGGCACACTTCCCCCCCAGCGAAGAAAATGCAGCCATTGAGTTACCTGCCGATCCTCCCGACGTTTCTTGTGCAGGCGGCATCTTGTTGTAAAGCGCAACGGCCTGCTGATCATTGATCAACTGCATGCTGCCTTTGGTAAGATTGTTCTGGCTGATAAAGTTTTCCTCCACGCGAGCAAGAACATCGACCAACGAATTACCAATCCCTACAACATCATATTTGCTTGTCATGCTTTTTTCCTTTTTTCATTGGGTTATTCATCAAGTTGACGCGCTTCATCGGGCAGCATAACGGGTATGCCATCACGGATAGGATAAGCCAATTTTGCTGACTTGGAAATCAGCTCCTGTTTTTCGGCATCATAGTGAAGGGGTGCATTGGTGAGCGGACATACCAACATTTCAAGCAATTTTGGATCAACTGTGGCCATCCTATCCTCCTAGCGAAATAAAATCGCCGACAATTTGCGTCGGCCTAAAACTGTCATCGGATGCATAACACCCCATGCTTCAAAAAACTTAAGCATCTGCTTGCGCGCAGCTTCATCATTCCACTCTCGATTGCGCTTGATACTGTCGATCAGCACATCCATCGCTTGCTCATGCTGATTTTGAGCGAATAACGCCATTGCGTAATCGAAACGTGCTTGTTGATCGTCGGGGTTTTCCTCCACTTGCTTTGCGAGTTGGGATGAATCATGTTGCGACGACACGGTCGATTGTTTCAGCAAATCAAACTGTGCGCGAACTGCTGAAATATCTTTATGCGAAGCCATTTTTGATGGTAGCTCAGAAAACATTGCTTCAGCTTCATCCAAATGGTTTGCTGATAATGCAATTTTTATCATACCAGCGTAGGCAGTGGCGTTTTCAGGGTCATTTTCGAGAACCGCCGCATAAATTTCGTGGGCGGTATCAATATCGCCCTGGGCAAAAAAATCATCAGCCTGCTTCAATGCTGCATCAATAGACGAACCTCCTTCAGCCCCTGTCGCATGCAGCAATTTATCAATAAACGTCTTGATAGCACTCTCAGGCTGCACGCCCATAAATCCATCGATCGGGCGCCCACCAAAAAACGCATAGACCGCAGGAATTGATTGTACACGCATTTGCGCGGCAAGTTGCTTATTTTCGTCAATATTGACTTTAACCAGCCTGACCTTGCCTTTGTAGGCCTTAACGATTTTTTCAAGAACGGGGGCCAGCTGCTTGCAAGGACCACACCACGGCGCCCAAAAATCCACAATAATCGGGACAGAGGAAGAGCCGTTAAGCACTTCATTGATAAACCCTTGTGTATCAAGATCGGGCGTAGGGGCATCGGGAACGGAGGAGGAAGGGTCAAGATGAATCGTCATGGCGCGCAGTTTGCCCAACTCTTAAAAAAAATGCGACCAAAAAATGACAGGTCTTGCATTTCAATCGCGTTTGCGCAATATTCCCGCATGATTAAAGGCGCTGCGGGTGTAGTTCAATGGTAGAACGGCAGCTTCCCAAGCTGCACACGGGGGTTCGATTCCCCTCACCCGCTCCAAATCTCTTCTCCCCGACCCCGTTTTAAAGATAAATCCTTCAAGATAAATTGGGTAGGCCAAACGACCTGATCGTGTTATAGATTGCTCCTGTTTTTTTGCACGTAAAGCGCTTCTCATTAATAGGTCTTCAATGGTTGAAAATTCCCTTCCGGAAGAAAAAGCGGGCTGGTGGCAACGCCTCAAACAAGGTTTAAGCAAAAGCTCGTCAAAACTGACAGACAGCATTACTGGTATTTTTACCAAGCGCCGTCTTGACCAACTCGCATTAAATGAGTTGGAAGAAACCCTTATCACAGCCGATATCGGCCCCGCCGTTGCCGCCCAACTGGTCAATGAGTTTGGTCGTACGCGCTTTGGTAAAGATGTAACGGATCAGGAAGTGCGCCAAGCGCTAGCCGCACAAATGACTGAGATTTTGCAGCCGGTTGCTGTACCCCTTAATCCTGATTTTGTTCAGCACAGGCCCTTTGTCATTTTGATGGTGGGCGTAAATGGCGCAGGAAAAACCACAACACTTGGCAAAATCGCACATCATTATCAACAAGCCGGGAAAAAAGTTTTATTGGTTGCTGCGGATACGTTTCGCGCAGCGGCTGTCTCTCAGCTTGAGGTATGGGCACAACGGTCGCATTGCGCCATTCTTACCGGCGCTGCCAACAGTGACCCTGCCGCCTTGGCCTTTCAGGGGATTGAGAAAGCCCAAGGCGAACAGTATGATCTCGTGTTAATTGATACAGCTGGCCGTCTTCACAACAAAGAAGGATTGATGCAAGAACTGGCTAAAATCATCCGCGTTATCCAGAAAAAAGATCCAACGGCCCCCCACGCTGTGATGCTGGTCTTGGATGCAACATCGGGCCAGAATGCCCACCAACAAGTGGAAGCCTTTCAAAAAATTGCGCCCCTAACAGGATTAATACTGACCAAACTGGATGGTTCGTCACGCGGGGGGGTTTTACTCTCACTCGCACAAAGGTTTAAGCTGCCTGTGCATATGATTGGCGTTGGCGAAAGTATCGAAGATTTAAAAGATTTCTCAGCACGGGATTTTTCCCATGCTTTAATGGGCCTTTCTGAGGAGGAAATGCTGCATGTTTGATCGTATGTTTCAATCGCCGCCTCGATTTTCGCCGAAAGAGTTTACATCAGCAGAAGATGCGCTCGCCCGCGTGCAGGAAATTTATGCAGCCAATACAGCATATTTACGTGACCGCTTTCTCGCTTTTACGCGCGGTGAACAAATTAAGGGTCGGGTGCACGTTGGTTATCCCTATGCAAAGCTCAACGTTGATAGCTGCGTTCGTCGCGATACACGCATGTCGTATGGATTTGTTTATTCAAATGGCATCTTTTCAACCACGCTAACACGACCCGATGTTTTTGCCGCATATTATCTGGATCAGTTTCGCCAACTGATAAAAAATCACGAGCATCCGATTGAGATTGGTGTATCAACCACTCCCATTCCTGTTCATTTTGCCTGGCCAGGCATGATGTATCTGGAAGGCAATCTCGGCCCCGAACAACTGGCAGATATTCGCACCCACTTTGATCTGCCAGATCTTGATTACATGGATGATAGTATCGTTAACAGCACATTTAAGTACCGCGTACACGAAGAAAGACCACTCGCGCATTTTACGGCCCCCCGCGTTGATCTATCGCTACACCGTTTGCGCCACTATACCGGCACCTCTCCCGAGCATTTTCAAAACTTTGTGCTTTTCACCAATTACCAGTTTTATATCGATGAGTTTATCCGCAAAGGCTGCGATCTTATGTGCAAAGCACCGGATGAAGGAAGCAATGCAACAAGCGATTGTTATGACGCATTTGTAGCACCCGGAGATCACGTTCTTCTTAAAAATACAGTTTGTCCAACAAGCGGCGGAGCCATCACCCCCCTCACCTTGCCTGCACCTGATAAAATGCCACAAATGCCCGCCTATCACCTCAAACGGCCAGGCAACATGGGCATTACCATGATCAATATTGGTGTCGGCCCGTCCAACGCCAAAACCATCACTGACCATGTGGCTGTTTTACGCCCTCATGCATGGTTGATGTTGGGGCACTGTGCAGGTCTTCGCAATACACAGCGATTAGGTGACTATGTGTTGGCCCATGCATATTTACGGGAAGATCATGTTTTGGATGGAGACATCCCCCTCTCTGTTCCGATTCCGGCGCTCGCCGAGGTGCAGGTTGCTCTTGAGACGGCCGTAAGCCACATCACCGGCTTATCAGGCCACGCGCTTAAAAGCGTCATGAGGACCGGCACAGTTGCCACCATTGATGATCGTAACTGGGAGCTACGCGATCATGTAAAAATGCTGGAGATGTTTAGTCAAAGTCGTGCCATAGCATTGGACATGGAATCTGCAACTATTGCAGCAAACGGCCTACGTATGCGCGTCCCCTTCGGCACATTGCTGTGCGTATCGGATAAGCCGTTGCATGGAGAACTAAAACTGCCAGGAATGGCACAAAACTTCTATCGTCAACAGGTCGAGCAACATGTACGCATTGGCATTCACGCCATGGAGTTATTAGCCGAAGACTCTCTTGAAAAAATCCACTCCCGCAAACTCCGCAGTTTGCAAGAACCACCCTTTCGCTGAAATCAAGAAAATCGGCTAAATTCATAAAAATCCGGGGTGACAACAATCGGAACGCATAAAAATGTGACGACTGCGCCCAAAAATTTCCTTCGGATGACCCTGCAACTGCGCGCAAAGCCATGCGGGTAAAAGCAATTTTTTCTCTTTAACGCCTTCAATCAGACGGTTGTACACCGCGACAGCACGATCTTCATAGTGTGAGCGTCGGGCTAATTCAGCCATAGATGCAACCCCATATCCCAGAACACGCGCGGCGTGCGCATTAGGAAGACGACTCGCGGCAGTAATGAATACTATGGATTCAAGATTGTACCATGAACACTGTCGATACTCTTCATTCTTTGTGGATTGAATAACATGGGTCCATGCGCCACATAAGGGCAAAAGAAGCGCAGACACATCATCGTCACGAAGAACTGTCATATCAGCACGGCGGAGTAGTTCAAAGTTGTTGAGTGCGGATGTTAAACAATCATTACCTCTGTGCTGTGACAGATTCGTATCCTGCGCAGCAACACGACCACATGCATGCACAGCAAGTGCACTAAAATGAACTTTAAGACTGTCGGGTGGAGGAATTTCACCGTTGATTGAGCTAAAAACGATTCGACTAGCTGTTTGAGCAGCTGGCATAACATTTCCAGTAGCATCGTTCACAAGCTTCGTAAAAATTTTGTCAAGTTCAAATTTCGCCTTTTCCAGTTGCGCATCACTGTGGCCACAGGTACCTTTTTTCATGAGCGCTTGAATATCATGACGGAAGCGGTTTTCCGTATAAACGCCAGGAACTATCAAAGAGGACATTTTCTATCTCTTTTTTCAGCTTTTTCGAAACAAAATGATAATTTAAGTAAGCTCCGATAAAACAAAAAAATCAAATAAAAAATTCATTAAGGTGCAAATTGTTCGGCCATAATTCTTTCCTCATATGAAAAATTTGAATCAAGCAACAAAATTAACGAACTCGCCCGATCTTCATGCACATCAACCCGCACCACTTCTCGCACTTCATGATTGTCAGCCACAGCGCTCACAGGACGCCACTCGGCATCGATAATTTCAAACGTAATTTGAGAGGTATGACGAACCAAAGCCCCCCGCCAACGTCGTGGACGAAATGCGCTAATCGGCGTGAGAGCTAAAAGCCCTGTCCCCAAAGGAATAATCGGTCCATGTGCCGAAAGATTATATGCCGTTGATCCGGCAGGGGTTGAAACCAATGCGCCATCACAAATCAATTCAGATAAACGCTCGACACCGTCAATCAAAATTTTGAGTTTTGCAGCCTGATATGTTTCGCGTAATAGAGAAATTTCATTGATCGCCAATGCTTCATGAACAGAGCCATTTTTTTGAAATGCTCGCATACATAAAGGGTACATCGTAACGGCCTGTGCTTCGCAAATTCGCTCAATCAGTTTTTCAGGTTGATAGGGATTGAGCAAAAAACCGATAGAACCGCAATTCATTCCAAAAACGGGTAATGGTTTTTCGCGTTTTAACTGCAAGGTTTTATGGAGACCCGCTAGCATTGCTCCATCTCCACCCAATGCGATAAGCACATCAGCATCTTCATGAGCAACGGGACTATAAATTTTTTTTAACTGATCGTAAACATGATGAGACTCTTCATTTTCACCCACATGAAAAGCGATTTTCGGCACCTCCTTGAAAGGAAAGCGGGCGCCATGCACCAATCCATGATCTCCAGCGGTATGTAAATGAGATGAGATGTTTTGACCCGACACAAGAAAAATCCTGCTTTAAAGTTGCCCAATGCCGATAAGCGTATTATGTCATAGGTTAGTGTTTAGTAAATTATCCTGTTTTAAGGGGATGTAAATGGTTGGGTTAATCATTGCAGCGCTGTTGATCGGGCTCATGTGCTTAATTGGTGGTGTTTTGATTTTTTCTCTTTTGCCGATTATTCAAGCTGTTGCAGCACTTTTCATGCTGGTTATTAGTTTGCTCATTGTTGCGATAATGGTTCTGCCCTACTTTTTTTCATTGGATGACTTAAAACCAGATGTTCTCGCATTGGTAAAGGCCACCACGGGCCGCGAAGTAACATTGGGTGGCCCCATCACCATGACCCTGTGGCCCGTATTCGGGCTGCAATTACAAGATATTTCGATAAGCAACCCACCAGATTTTCCGGATCCGATTATGTTATCTGCAAAAGAGTTAGCCGTGGGGCTAACTCTTTCGTCATTAATGCATAATCGTTTGGATATTCGCGAAATCCGACTTACCGGTGGCCAAATCAATTTATCTGTAAATGAAATGGGGAAGGGAAATTGGGAAATACAGCCCGCTAATGATGGATCAGCCGGGTCAATCAGCACGAAACCCAGCTTACCCAAAGATGAAAGCACGGCACCCAATCACTTAACATTACAGAACATCAGTATTAAACGGCTTGAAGTTAAAGATACCAACCTCGGCTATGATTTTCCTGACGGTAGCGGCTTGGATTTGATGGATATCAACCTTAACGTTTCTCTTTCAAGCCATGATCGCATACTCGATTTACAGGGTCGTGCGTTTTACAATAATCAGCCTGTAAAAATTACATTTCGAACTGAAAAACCTGAAAACTTATGGCTTAATCAAACAACAAACACAACCTTAAGTGTGCAGGAAGGATCAAGTAATCTCGTTGAAATGAAGGGATTGCTCGGTCTTAAAAGTTTTGAAGGTGCGTTAAATTTTGAAATTGATGATCTTGCGAATGCCGTCAATATTTTTTCGACGACATCGGTTCCGGCTATTGATGTGATCAAAGGAACGGCACAGATCAATGCACAAAATGATCAGGTAAAATTAAGCGACCTTGTGATGAAGGTTGACGCAACCAACATCACTGGAAACGCCCTCTATCAGGAAAAAAATGGTGTAACGGGAGCCTTTGATATAAGCGAAATAGACGGCCAACATTTTTATAAAGCGTTTCAACGTTCAATTCAGCTTAACGGCCGACAGCAAACAGATGCGAGCGAAGCTCAGTCATCAATCGTGCGCCCCTCGCACAACCGCAGCCTTGTTTCTTTTGAAGACCAACCAACCACATTAAACTTTCTCAATCGTTTTCCCGCCAGCATTACAGCCAACCTTAAAGGCATAACCTTTCAAAAAACCGTCTTGGGCCCGACACAATTAAAAGCACGTATAAAAAACGGTGCGATGTTTGTCTCGCTCACACCTGCATCTCTTTATGACGGCACACTAGGCGGTGATTTTTCTCTTGATTCCCGATCGTTTGCAGCAAATGCTAATTATGCTGATATTTCAGCAGAAAAGGCGCTACTTGTTTTGCTCAATAAAAAAAATCTTACCGGTAAAGCAACAGGTAAAGTAAAAATCACCGGCCCCGTCCATCCTTCCCAACCCTTTTTACAATCACTCTCTGGGGACGGTACGATCGCCCTAAAAGACGGAAAAATAAAAGGTGTCAATATTCCTTTGATGATGCGAAAGGCAAAACAGCTGATTAACCAAAAAAACACGGATACGGATGAACCGCTTTCGCAAACCAGTGAGACTGATTTTAGCGAGCTTTCAGCCAGCTACACGCTGTCAAACGGCATTATAAGCAGCAGCGATATTATTCTTCTATCGCCGTTGCTCCGTATTAAAGGAAACGGGAATGCAAATATTCTTCAAAAAACTCTTGATAGTCACCTCGATACGTCGTTGGTTGCAGATCTGAAGGGCCAGGGTGGCATCTTTAATCAAAAAGGTCTTGTTATTCCCCTTATTATAAAAGGCCCTTGGGATCACCTTTCCTATCAACCTGATTTGCGCAAGCTTATCGTAAATAATGTTGGTTTAATCGAGCAAGCAACAGACGCCATTCGGTCAGGGCAATCGACATCATTACCTGACAACGCAAAGTCGCTCATTCGCGGTCTTTTTCAAAATTCTCCACCTCAATAAATCCATTTTTTATCGTTAATCAAATTCAAAATTTTTTTATTATAATTTTATAAAAAGTTCCCTCAAAATGAAACAGAAAGTAGCCTAAATAGACTACTTTTTGTACAGACATCAAATCACACAACAGTTATAATAAGTTATTGAAAAAATTCAGGCGTAATGCCTCCAATGCAAAACCTTTCAATTATTTTGGGGGGTTATAAAGCGATAACTATTTGAAATTTTGAAATTTGGAGATTTGAAAAAATGCAATATGGTTTAGGTATAGATCCATCAAATACCGCTTTGCGTGCAAAAAGACTAGCAGCAGCAGTCATTCTTGCGGCAGGTAGCCTCTTCGCACACAATGCATTAGCACAGTTCCAAAGCAGCGGGCCAGTCGATGGTCTTGATTGCACTCCCCAGGCAATCGTGGCATCGGCACCTGCCATCAAAGCAAAAGCTGTAACACCTCAAACGGTAAAGAAAAGCCACGCACATCATGCAGGAAAAAGTGCAAATCTGGTCAAAAAAAGGATCGGTACTCACCCAAGAGTACGCGGTTTCAAAACAAAAAAGGGACGACGGATTGAAAAACCTGCAGCACCTACAGCCGTGGCCGCGACACAAGCAAATCAAGGAAATGGCCATGTTAGCTGGGTTTGTTCTGTGCCTGACGCAACGGCTAAAGACAGCAAGCCAACCAATACTCCTACAAATTTGTTATCCCCCTCCCCCTATCCTTCCTCTCCGGCAATGGATGTGCCGGATATTCTTACGCAGAAACCACCGCATTTTATGCCACCCGGTATCACTCCCACAGTTCTTCACCCCCCCACACCGGTCGATGATTTTAAAGTGCAAACATGTGATACTCTTCGCAAAGCTGCCTTTATGCCGCTCCGTGGTGATGGAGAATTAACGGAAGTAGAGGCCCGCAGACAATCTCCATATTACTTTGCCTATTGCCAACCGGATGCACCGCCGCCGAGCACAATCACGCCTCCCACCGGTTATACACCGCCGAGCACAATCACGCCTCCCACCGGTCATACACCGCCGAGCACAATCACGCCTCATGACAAACTTCTTACACCCCCAGATAATGCTGCAACGCCTCCAGTAGCAATCCCGCTGCCATCAACGGCCTTTTTATTTCTTGCAGGTGCAGGGAGCCTGTTTTTAAAAGGAAAACCTAGTACGCCTCGGCCTTCAAGCCAATGGCATAAGATTGTTATTGCTGTCTTAAAAGGCGCATTGGGAATGTCGGCTAATAGTGGTAAAAATGGCCCTGGTTTTAGTGCCTAAGGAAAGCAATACGTTCATAAAATCTTGCAGTGGAGAGAACGCGACTTTCTTCACTCTATGTCGTTTGATGAAAATTTTAAAAATTTAAACACTCCAAGTGTTGAGCATTATTGTCGCATCATGAATACTCCTTTCAAAATGATCTATTTGTCTTCATTCGGCACGCATAAAAAATTCATCTTTTCATTGTGTTTATTAACTAAATTTGCATGCAATAATCATTGACAACTCTGCTTAACAAATGAGAAACTTATATTAAGAGAAACTTAATGACTCTTTGTCAGCCCCCTTTTATTATTTTCGAGGCAAAAAATGAGAAATATCCGTAATCGTATGTCCGACATGATTCGCCAATCCGTTGCAGCCTTTCTGCTTATGGCCGGTATAACTGGAACATCTCATGTTTTTGCTGATGAAATTAAACCCGCTTCCACGGAAACAGCCATAGCTGCTGCCAGAGCCGCACAATTAGCGCCATTGAATGAAGCAGAGAAAACAATCGCAGACTTCGTCTCGTCTAATAATGGTCTTGCTTGGGTTGAGGATATTAAAAACCTGCAGCGCGCAGTAAATGAAGTTTGTAATGCCACGTCAGGTGGGCAAAAGCTTGTTATCGACGGCTCATACGGACCAAAAACCAATGCAGCAACCGCTGACTGTCTTGCACAAAAACCATCCCTCGCCACACGCATTGGGACACGTCTTGTTGAGCACATGCATGGTATCAAGGGCGGTGTTAAAACTTTTGCTGAAAAGCTGGCGCAATCACCGGCTTCAATGAACAACTTCCTCATCCAACTGGGTATGGATGTCGGACAAAACAAGAATCCGGATCTCCGTGTCGTTCTGGGGCAGGAAACCCTTCATGCTGCTCAAATGAATCCTGGTGAAGTTGATGGTTTGTGGGGAGAAAAAACAACCAAAGCGTTTGCCGAATGGAAAAATAATCCAAAAGTTGTTGCTGCGTTAAAGAGTTATCCTATGACTGCACAAGCAACAATGCCGAATTTAGGGCATGCTGACACCACGATTTCGGTAGCACCTGAAAGCACAGCTACACCAGCACCTGAAAGCACAGCTACACCAAGCGGTGCCCCTACGGCTTCTGCCCCAATAATGAACGGCATTAGAACTATACGTGAAAGTTTCCCTCCAAATGATTTAACAGAAAGTGAGCGACCAGAAGGATCCGTTTCTGGAGATATGTCGTCCCTCAAATTGACGGCCCAAAATTTCCAAAAAATGGCAGAAATGCTCTCATCATCGCGCATAGACAAAAATTTTTATGCTAAACTAAGAGATACACTCAGCCCTCTTGTGCCGGATGCGAAACTTTATCGTGTTGATGCGTCCCCAACAAACGTCCAAAGGGATGCATTGAGAGCGCAGCTGATTCACGTTATTGAAGAAAATCCAGAATTGGTCACATCCATTGGTCAGGGTTTGTACAGAGATTTGGTCAAGAAGCCGTTATTAATGACGCAATTAGGATTAGCCATTTCCCGAAATCCCGATGTCATGCAAAAACTACGCGTTTCATCTGCACAGAAAGGTGCAACGCTCGCGCAACGTGGCTTGCTATTTGCGGCAATCAGCAATGATAGTAAGGGTGGGCCAGCTGTGATAACTGCACTGCGTACTGCAGAAAAAGCAGGGAAAACGCTCTCACTTGAAGCAGGACTTGCTGTTTTTGATAAAGCAATTTCGCCTCAAAGTGTTCAGCCGTCACCCACTCGCAGTACGACTAGAACACCAGAACTTCGCCCGCACGTTGAGATCAATTCTCTTTCGGTGTTGAGTGCAAATTCATATAATCCTGGTTTAGTAAATGGCCTTTCTGCACTTGTGGGCAATACTACGGGCGCAAAGAGTATTGATGACCCAGTATTACTTAATGAACTTCAGGCCTATTTAACCGCCAATCCGGCTGCGTTTGGCTATGTTGGCACAGGAATAACGCAAAAACTTAAAGCAACAGGTCGTTATTCTCAAGTTGTTAATTCCTTGTCCGACATGATTAAAGTGAAACCTGACCTTGTTCTGGATATTGGCGCGGGCCTCGCTGTAACGAAACAGTCTGCCGGTATTTTGACAGATGCATTAAGCGCTATTCAGAATCATCCTGTGCAGGAACCTGCCGTAAATAATGCTGATGCGTTTGAGATTCTCTACGCTCAAACCGTGAAGTCACTTTTTCCCAATCAGATTGATTTAAACACAGCACTTTCCGAGCGCACCAACGCGGTTGGCTCAGCGGGAAACAAAAATATTCGTGCGATAGAAGCTTTTATGGGTGTTAGCAAAGCAAATGGCGTACTCAATGCCCACGAAAAAGCTGGCTTAATAAATTACTTAAGAAGCAATCCGTCCGCTCTGATGACGATGAATTATGCAACGACGCAAACACTCATTGATCAAAAGATGATTCCGCATGCTGTTAGCATACTTGCGGATCACTTAAAAAAACAACCTGATAAGATTGAATATTATGGTGCGGCAATGATTGCAGCCCAACGCGATGGTGCAGATTCATACTTTTTTGAAGCGGCTCTTAGCAAACTGCAAGATAGAAGCCCTCCACCACGATTGGAAGCAAGCAAGGGAAGTGTGCTGCGTATGAGTGCCGTTTTAGCGGCGCAGCAGTTAGTCCTCTTTAAAACATATGGGCAAGCTGGCCCGCATTATGAAAAGAACCCTGATGGCACGATAAGTAGAAATGAAATTGGATTTCTGTTGGCTAACTTTACAGCACCAAAAGCCGCACCGCAGCATAGAAATAAAGTCGGTAATGCTACTGCAAGGGGCAAACAACAACACACCATAGACGCTCAGACAGCCACGACGGCTCTCACTGAAACAATGGCAACCAATCTGGCCAACGCTTTGCGCAATGATGGGATCGCCATTGTAGGTGAAAAACCAACGTCACGTGCTTTAGCAAATGGCATTGTCGCTTATTTTGAAAAAAATCCATTGATGTTTAAAGCGATAAGCCAAGTTCCTACTGCTGCCAGCAATATTTTAGGCTTTATCCACAATTCAGCTGGGTTAAACGAGCAAATAGCATTCGCATCACAGCCGTCTTTTAAAGAAATGGTTACTGCTAATTTCGTAAGCTATGGTGAATCAATAGCGCAAAGCATCCGAACATCGACCAATGGCACATTTACGATTGCTCCACTCCCTGCACAACTTGCTGTAGGTCTTGCGATAGCCACAACCACCTCTGCTAAAAAAGGTAAGGTCGGCACAGGTTTGAGCAAATCCTTTATTGATTCAGCAGCACATGTTTTACCAACCATGGCCGCGGGATTGCCCGGCCATGGTGCCGAGGTTGTTGATAATGCAGTTAACGTCCTTCGTGATGCTTTAGGGGCCAAGCCCGCTGCAGCCCCATCAACAATTTCTGATTTGCAAAAGAAATTTCCAGCGGCACCACCCGAGTTAGTAGCGCAGGTATCAAACATTTGCACCCAATACGGCGTAAATCCAGCCTATGTTTTAACGCTGATGCGAATTGAAACAGGCAACACATTTAACCCGAATGTTAAAAATCAGCAACCTGGTCAATCTGCCTTTGGGCTGGCTCAATATACAGAACTGACCTTTTTACAAAGCTATGCTAGATATGAGAAAAATTTACCTCCTGAAAAACAAGGAATCGTTAATAGAGAAGTGCTACTTGCACTTCGCTCAGATCCAGAAGTTGTGACTCACCTCGTTTGCAGTGAAACAAAAAGTAACGGTATAGCGGATGGTGCTAGAGCTTACTTGGCAGGACACTTCTTAGGTAGTCTATCCATAGTAACTGCAATATATAATCAGGCTCAGTTAGAAAGGAATGCACCAGTTATTGATCCTTCATCAATAACTACGGGAGGCCAACTTTTTCAAATGCGTCAAAGAGTGTTAGCTGAGACGGGATTGATTCCGCCAAATTTCGTCGCAGCAAATCCAAATACTTTCGACGTTTCAGCGACGACATTTGTCGATGTCTATAATCGTGTTTTTGCCAATGGTGGAGCATCACAAACATTCTCGAAGGTTACTGATTCCAAAGGAGAACCATCGCATCGGGTTCTGCCCTTGAGCCGTGACGCTGCGATCTTGCTTGGGGCACGTGCGCAACCTTTTTTAGCAAGAATTTCCCCACCGACACCGGGCAGAGTAAGCATTCCACCTGCTCCAACTGTGGCTTCAGTGGCAGGGACAGCAAATCAACTTGGACAAAGAAAACAAGCTTCAACGATTGTTGGTTATAGCTTGCTTGATGATAAGGGTAATGCTCACACCACACTCGTGGCAAGCTGGGAAAGATTAACAACAGTCACCAATCCCGTTGTTGTAATCTATCGCACACCGACACAAGTGGTTAAGAGTTCAGTGATTGATGCTCAACCAGGGGGAGCGGGCTATACAAAAACCCGAGTAGTCAGGCCGCAATCCCCCTTTCAAGGATAGCTTAATTTTGTAATATTTTCCCCAAACTTAAAACCTGACTCATTTGAGTCAGGTTTTTTCTTTATATTGCAAAACCGACTACTCTTAAAACAGATAATGTGTTGAAAACCGAGTTATGACCTCAATGCTCATATTCGGCAACACAGTCAAGTCAGCAAAATTACTATTTAATATGCTCACGACGGTAAGGATTGGCATGGTATGTGCCCATGATATGAATTTCAGACGCAAAAAACTGCAGTTCTTCCAAAGCCAGCTTCAAACATTTTTCATCGGGATGGCCCTCAACATCAATGTAAAATTGAGCGAGATTAAAACATCCATCAACGCAATAGCTCTCAATTTTGGTGATATTCACCCCACACGTTGCAAACCCGCCGAGTGCCTTATACAGTGCCGCCGGAACTGAACGTACGCGAAAAAAGAGAGAGGTGATACATGCGCCATCTGTCGGACGAGGTGTAATTGCATCACGAGCAAGAATGAGAAAGCGTGTCGTGTTGCCCTGCATGTCAGCAATATCCGTCTCCAGTGAGACCAGTCCATAAATCTCTCCCGCAAGGTTAGAGCCGATCGCTGCAATTGTAGGGTCTTTTAAAGCTGCAACGCTTTCAACGGCGGTCGCAGTATCAGACCACGATTGAGTGAGAAAACCATTCTCCCGAATATATTTTCGACACTGCGTTAAGGCTTGAATGTGGCTACGAACTGTGCGGATATCCTCACGCTTTGTCCCCGGCAAAACCAGTAAATGGTGAATAACACTTTGGTAGTGTTCGCCAATAATTTTAAGGCCACTTTCAGGTAAAAGATAATGAACATCAGCAACACGTCCCGCAATCGAGTTTTCAACAGGAATCATGGCGTATTGGGCATCACGATCTCGAACAGCGATCATGGCTTCTTCAAAACTGGGACATGGCAAAGGCATCATGGTCGGGAAAACCGCATGACACGCTAATTCAGAATAAGCGCCGCGCACACCTTGAAAGGCAATTAAATTATCGTTCATAATAACATTCCCTCATTAAGCACATCACCAAGCTCGCATGTTAGCCCTGTCGAAAGCAACCTTAGTGGCGGCGAGTTTAAGCATTCAGTGCAAGATTAACAACGCCTAATTTTAGCCCAGCCCTTTTTTAAAAAAATCGCGTAGAACCAGTTAATCAGGCTTTTTGCGGCGCAAGAATTTCTCGTGCCAAAGCCAATTGGGCCGCTGTATCAACGCCTAAAGGAACTTCATTAACCAAAGCTGCAGCGATGCTTATACCATTTGATAAAAGGCGCAGTTGCTCTAGTTTTTCGCGTAACTCCACCTGAGAAGGGGGAAGTGCAACAAAGCGCGTCAAAGCCTCACGCCGGAATCCATATAAACCGATATGGTGGTAATGCGGCCCCTCATTGGCGGGCACCACAGCACGACTAAAGTAAAGGGCACGACCTGCTTGTCGACCGCTTTCCCACTCGATAACAGCCTTTACGACGGAAGGATCAGCTCTTTCGCTTGGCGAGGTAATTTCTGCTACAGCCGTTGATACATCAACCCAACCCAGCTGCAGTAATTCATACACCGCACGAATTGTCTCAGGCTCAACCGTAGGTAAATCACCCTGTACATTCAAAACACAATCGTAACGATCATCTGTATCAAAACGGCAGAGTGCTTCGTAAATTCGATCAGAACCAGAAGGGTGATCAGGATCAGTTAAAATAGCATGCCCCCCGATTGATTGCACAACATCCGCAATCTCTCGATCAGCGCATGCAACAACAACCGGGCCTAAATCAGCTGCTTCTGCACGTCGCATAACATGCACAATCATAGGCATGCCATGAATATCCGCTAAGGGCTTGTTCGGCAAACGGGTAGAGGCTAAACGTGAAGGAAGAAGAATAATAGGACGTTTTGGGATGGGACGTTGATTTTCGGTCATGATCATTGATGTTGCCCCTATTCAGGTTTTCTTGCAAGTCCCTCGACAGCGACAAAAAGGAAGGTTAATCTGCTTGATGATGAAGGATTTTCTATGACGGCAAGAAAAACATTCTCGGGCGTTGCTGGCTTTTTATGCGCGATTATGCTTATGATTGGCATCAATCAGGCCATTAACGTCTATTTTGAGCAAACCGCGAGTCTGCCACAATTGTCCTCTAATCAAGAAAGCCACTCTCATGGAGATTAAAAAAGTTGCCGTGATTGGCGCTGGTACAATGGGAAGCGGCATTGCTGCTCACATCGCAAACAGCGGCACACCGGTGGTGTTGCTCGATTTGCCGTCTGATGGTGATGATCGTAACGCACGCGCTCAGCACGCAATTGAAAGAATGGTGAACGAGAAATCTTCTCCGTTTATGTCACGACGGGCGATCGCACTTGTCGATGTCGGCAATCTTGAGGATCACCTAGACCTGCTAGCAGATGTTGATTGGATTATTGAGGCTATCGATGAAAACTTATCAGCGAAACAAGCTCTTTTTGAAAAAATTGAAAACATAAAAAAACACGAAACTCTTGTTTCTTCCAATACCGCAACTCTGCTTTTGCGTGAGCTTAGTGAAAAACGTAGTGCCTCTTTTAAGGCACATTTTTGTATTACTCATTTTTTTAACCCTCCACGCCACCTCCCCTTGCTCGAGATGGTTAGCACAAATGAAACAGATCCAGAAACCGTTGCCACGTTAAGTGCATTTTGTGATCTTCATTTGGGCAAAAAAATCCTGCATTGCAAAGACTCGGTCGGCTTTATTGCTAATAGACTAGGCCTTTACTGGATGACTACAGCCATGCATGAAGCCGAAAAACATTCCCTTGATGTAGATGAAGCCGATGCCCTGCTGAGCGCCGTATTGGGTGTTCCGAAGACTGGCGTTTTCGCGTTGGCCGATTTGATCGGCCTTGATCTTCTTCCCGAAGTGTATCGTGGTTACGCCAACCATCTTTCAAAACATGATGACTTTATCACCCACGGATCTTTCCCCACTTTTTTAAATGAATTAATTCAACAAGGAAATTGCGGTATCAAAACTGGAAAAGGGTTTTACAGCAAGTCAACCGACCCTTCTCAACCCACCCTCATTTTTGACCTTAATGAGCGCATCTACAAACCTTGCACAAAAGGCACAGAAACGGCTGCGCGTGTAACAAAAACATCTCTCCTTTCAGCTATCACGCAAGACACGTCAGCAGCGTCCTTTTTAAGAGCGACGCTTTTGCGAACCTTTAACTATGCAATTGCGCTCATGCCTGATGTCACTGAAAACCTACACGATATTGATCAGGCAATGGTTCTCGGTTTTGGCTGGAAGCAAGGCCCTTTTGAAATGATGGATAATCTTTCGCACAAAAGCGTACATAGCCTTTTTAAAGAAGCAGGAATGACACCTCCCGCTTTTATTTCAGAAACGCGAGAACAAAAATTCTACTTCGAAAAAAAAGGTAAAAATTTTTATCTCACCCGCAATCTGCAGGAAAAGGAAATTGTTTTTTCTGAAAGAGAATTATCTCTTTCGCAGATCAAAAAACGCGCGCAGCCTGTTCTCAAAAATAATTCTGCTTCGGTATGGAACATTGGCGATGGAGTCTTGTGTTTTGAATTTACAACAAAAATGAACGTACTGGACAAGGATACGTTTGCACTCATCCTCAAAACGATCCAGGTGATTGGTCAGGGTGACGAAGAGTTTAAGGCACTGGTCATTTACAACGAAGGCAAACACTTTTCTGTTGGTGCAAACCTAAACCAATTTCTCTATGCCATCAACACTGCGTCATGGGACGATGTGGAAAACTTTTTAGAAGCCGGACAGACCACCTATCGCGCCTTACAGCAGGCCCCCTTCCCTACTGTTGCCGCTCCAGCTGGAATGGTTTTGGGTGGTGGATGCGAAATGATGATGCACTGCTCTGCCATTCAAGCTTTTTCTGAAACGCAATGCGGTTTAGTTGAGTTCAACGTCGGTTTTGTGCCAGGTTGGGGCGGATGTAAAGAAATGGTTTTCCGCTCACTCGGCAAGGCCAGTTTGCTGGATCAAAATGATGACACGAAAAATGATCCACTGCCGGCACTGATGTATGTTTTTGATCGAATTAGACTAGCAACCGTATCAAAATCTGCGGCAGATGCGCAAGACATTGGTTATATGTCTCCTACAAACGACGGCATCACAATGAACAAAAACTATCTACTCTATGATGCCAAACAACGCGCGCTTGACTTGCTGAAAGCGGGATACAAACCACGGAGAGAACGAAGCACAACGTTTACCTCATCTGAGATAAAAGATGCTTTAAGTGTGCGTATTGATACTCTCGCCAAGCAAGGAAAAGCACTGGCTCATGATCAAGTTGTTCTTCATGCACTGGCAGACGTTTTAACCCTCCACAATGTACCTGTGGCAAGCGATAGCCACGCTGAACAAGATTTTCTTAATGCCGAGCGTCGTGCTTTCGTTTCCCTTTGCCAAACTGAAGGCACTGCAGAACGCGTAGAGTACATGCTCGCGCATGGCAAACCCCTTAGAAATTAGGCGAAGAATTTATCATGAACGAGAACACTGAAGATAAACCGCAAACATCAACTCTCAAATTAGCGTTTATTCTTGAGGCAGTGCTTGAGGGCCAATCGCTTTTACCGGTTGAGACCGCTTTATCCCTGCAGCCCTCCTCGAACGATAATGGTCAAGAGAATGCACACCATTCTTTATCGTTAAAAGTCGCACAGATTGAAGCTGATTTAATTGAAACACTTTTTCTTTATCTGCATATCGAGCAGCTTAAGCAGCAGAAGTTTAGTGGAGCGGCTCAAATTGATGATCCCCTCTTGATGCCATTAAGTATTTATTTGCAAAACTCTCTCACGCAAAAAAACCTATTCCATAATGTTTGGGATCAGCGTATCAATTTTATTGAACAGTTTGATAATTTTCAGGATGATCTTCAGAATCGTACGAATAAACATCTTTCCGAAAAAAACTTTACGGGAACCCTTGATGAAGGCTATTTTAAAAGTCTTTTTCAGCATGATGGTAAATCTTTAAGGCGTTTCTTTCACCGTGTGAGTTTTACGCTGGATGAATGCGCTCGTCTGCCTACGTTGATTGATTTACAACTTCCTTTGCTTCGGGCATTTAAACATCTTCAGCACGTTACACTGCAAATCCTAAAGAGTGATGACGTTATGCGTATGGTTTGCTCAAACGCCCGAGAAAATTATTTTCGCTTGGTCGGTCTTATTGCAATGGGATGGATGGCCCTTAAAATTGCCAAGGCAATTGATTACCATAAACGTTTGGATGCGATCACAACAAAGTTTCCAACGCCTTTACTCTCAACAATGATGGTTGATAGCCTGCGCTTTATAAGCCTTATTTTACCGGAATGTGAAATGCACTACCGAATTTTAACGCTACCGCTAGATCAATGGCAAAAAATATCGCCTCCACAATTAATTGGTTCAGTTTAAAAATTTTTTTTAGTAACTACGATATGTAGACGTGGTCTTACTGGTCTTACTGGTTTTTCTGATCTTTTACTATCAGGTTTTACTACATTCCTAATCGCTGTTAACACTCTAAACGCCAAACCTGGAGCTTTTGAATTAACAGGTCTTAACTGCACTAAAGTGTCTGAAAAAGAAAAAGTAGCCTTGGGGATAGTATCTACGTCATCACCTAAATCTACATCTTCATTCTCAATATCTTTAATAATCCTCTTATCAACACGCAAAAAACGAAGAGCCCCATCTAATTTTGGGGTAGAATTGAGATTTTCAAATATGAAACGACTGGCATCTATTAAAAATGCGTGTGTTTCCATAGGATTTGGGCCAGAATCAAATCGGTATGCCTTAATTTTTTTCGTTAAGTCTTCCAATCCTTGAACTAAAGAAGCGTAGTAGTATGCATTACTAAGTGCCTCGTTAATAACTTGAGTATCATTACTCGTATAGGCGAGATGGCAAAGACAAAGAACACTCAAGATTTTTGTTCTTTCTGAACCACCATAAATTCCACTCATCAAAAGAGGAACAGCTGAAAATGTGTCTTTTCTATCAAAGGCGCGGGTCGCTGCAATGATAGATTTTTTGGCAAGTGAATGCGTTGTAGAAACACTGCATAAGCGCATAGTGTGATTCATGCACTTAATCATCATTGTATAATCTTCTTTTTGTTCAAAATGTGTAGCAGCAGCGATTGCTAATTCATTTATTCCTGCCCTATTTTTAGTGCTTATATGCTCGCTGTTCCCACTGAGAGTGTTAAGAAGTTCCATCAAAAAAACTTCATCTTCACGCGCGATGGATTTTTTCGCAGCATTTATTATACATAAAAAACATTCATCAAAAAAATCAGGATCCCTCATCCGTGAAGAACAACTTACAATTTTGACAGGTTTCCTGATCTTACGTTTTTCAAAATACCACTGGCAAGACTGCCTTAACGCACAAATGTTGCCTGAAATTGGCGCGACAACCTTTTTATTCACCCATTGAATGAGACGGGTGTTTTGAAAATTAGAAAAGCAACCATTGGTGTTAACCATCCCCCCACCATTAAAAATTTAAAGCTACAATTCTTTATAGCAGTTATGCACACTCTCTCTCAAGAAAAAACCGACCTCTTATGAAGGTCGGTTTTTGAAACAAAAATTCTGTCAGTCTTACTAAGCAGCATCCTGAGTATCAGGAGAAGCAGCTTTTTGCGGCAAAATGCCCAACTCGCGATCCCGATCGGCTGCAAGCGCCTTTAGGCGTTTTACCACTGAACCCGTACCCGCCGGGATCAATCGTCCGACAATAACGTTTTCCTTTAATCCATTGAGGGTATCAACCTTACCATGAACAGCAGCGTCCGTCAGAACACGGGTCGTTTCTTGGAACGAGGCTGCCGAAATAAAGCTATGCGTTTGCAAAGCTGCTTTGGTAATCCCCATCAACAGCGGCGTCATCGTGGCAAGCTTAAGCCCTTCTGCCTCAGCTTTGGCGTTTTCAGCTTCGAACTCAAAACGTTCGATTTCTTCATCCGCTAACAATGTCGTTTGACCTGGATCAACCACGCGCACTTTCTGCATCATTTGACGAACGATCACTTCGATGTGCTTATCGTTAATCTTAACTGATTGTAGACGGTAAACATCTTGCACTTCATTGATGAGGTATTGTGCTAATGCCTCTACCCCCAATACTTGCAGAATGTCATGCGGGGCCTTCGGACCATCGACCAAGGTATCACCAACATGAACCATATCGCCTTCCTGTACGCTGATATGACGTCCCTTGGAAACCATATATTCACGCGGCTCGTGGTTTTCGCTGCTCTCCATCGGATGAACAACAATACGCCGCTTGTTCTTGTAATCCTTACCAAACTCTACACGACCTTCAATATCGGCAAGGATCGCATGGTCTTTTGGCTTACGGGCTTCAAACAGCTCAGCAACACGTGGCAAACCACCGGTAATGTCACGCGTTTTCGCTGTTTCCAATGGAACGCGGGCCAGCACATCACCAGCGCGGACCTTCGAACCGTTTTCAACACTGATAATGGTGTTTGGCTCGTTCAAGAAATAGCGCGCCTCTGCCCCATTCGAATGTTTGATCACATTACCCTTGTCGTCACGCAGAACCAATCGAGGCTTGAGACTACCTCCCTTTGGATGTCCACGCCAGTCAGCAACAACACGATTAGAGATACCCGTTGCTTCGTCAGTTTTCTCCGTCATGGAGATACCTTCGTTTAGGTCCATATAGGTAATGAAACCGTCTTGTTCACTGATAATTGGCTGTGTATAGGGATCCCATTCAGCAAGTTTCTGCCCACGCTTCACGGTTTCGCCTTCAGTTACCCGCAAGGTCGTACCATATTGCAAGCGATAGCGGGCTTTTTCACGACCGTTCATATCGGAGACAACCAACTCACAGTTACGGCTCATCACAATGGCCGTGCCATCAGAGTTGACAACGACCGACTTGTTCTTGAAGTCAACCTTACCATCAGAAGCCGATTCAATCGTTGATTGCTGTGCACCACGCTGCGCAGCACCACCAATGTGGAACGTACGCATCGTAAGCTGTGTTCCCGGCTCACCGATTGACTGCGCGGCCATAACACCCACAGCCTCACCAACGTTCACCAGCGTACCACGGGCCAAGTCGCGACCGTAGCACTTAGAGCAAACACCTTCTTTGGTCGAGCACGTGAGAACAGAACGAATGTTCACTTCATCAACACCGGCTTTGTCGATTTGATCAATGTGTGCTTCTTCAAGCAATGTGCCTGCTGCAGCAATCAATTCGCTGGATACTGGATCAACAACATTTTCAGCTGCAACGCGGCCGAGAATACGTTCACCCAAAGCAGCAACGACATCCGCACCATCCATTACGGCGCGAACGCGAATACCCTTATCGGTTCCGCAATCGGCTTCGGTAATGATGGCATCTGCAGCAACGTCAACCAATCGACGGGTCAGATAACCAGAGTTTGCTGTCTTAAGCGCCGTATCGGCCAACCCTTTACGCGCACCGTGGGTCGCGTTAAAGTATTCAAGAACTGTCAGACCTTCTTTAAAGTTTGAGATAATCGGCGTTTCAATGATCTCGCCAGAAGGCTTGGCCATCAACCCACGCATCCCTGCCAACTGACGCATCTGTGCTTGTGAACCACGGGCACCAGAGTGTGCCATCATGTAAACAGAATTGACGCCCTCGCCTGCTTTTGGCTTTTGAATGACTTTCATCATTTCTTGCGCGACATCTTCGGTACAGGTGGACCAAACGTCAATCACCTTGTTATATTTTTCACCCTGCGTGATCAAGCCATCAAGATATTGCTGCTCAAACTCTTTGACTTTATCTTGAGCTGCTTTAATCAGGTCAGCTTTAGCAGGTGGGATAACCATGTCATCCTTACCGAACGAAATACCGGCCTTACAGGCGTGTTTAAAGCCGAGCACCATCAAACGATCAGAGAAAATACACGTTTCTTTCTGACCACAGTGACGATAGACCAAGTCAATAATATTGGTCAGGTCTTTCTTGGTAAGAACACGATTGATCACACTGAACGGCAGCTTGGTATGACGGGGAAGAATCTCTGAAATCAACATGCGGCCCGGCGTTGTATCAACGCGCTGGATCACTGTGTTTCCATTCTCATCAACGCCAGAAAAGCGTGCTTTGATCTTGCTGTGAAGATGGACGACCCCAGCATGAAGGGCGTGCTGAATCTCTTCAATCCCTGAGAAGATTGAGCCTTCTCCCGGCATTCCTTCCGCTTCGATGGAAAGGTAATAAATCCCCAAAACGATGTCCTGCTTCGGATCAAGAATCGGCTTACCACTGGCAGGGCTGAGGATGTTGTTTGTTGACATCATCAACACACGGGCTTCGAGCTGAGATTCCAGTGAAAGCGGCACGTGAACAGCCATCTGGTCACCGTCGAAATCAGCGTTAAACGCCGTACAGACGAGCGGGTGAAGCTGGATTGCCTTACCTTCAATCAAAACGGGCTCAAATGCCTGAATACCGAGGCGGTGAAGCGTTGGCGCACGGTTAAGCATGACCGGATGCTCGCGAATAACCTCTTCAAGGATATCCCAAACTTCAGGGCGTTCTTTTTCAACCATTCGCTTGGCAGCCTTAACAGTTGAAGCCATTCCGTAAAGTTCTAATTTGGCATAGATAAAGGGCTTGAAGAGCTCAAGCGCCATTTTCTTTGGCAAACCACACTGATGAAGCTTCAATTCAGGCCCAACCACAATAACCGAACGACCTGAATAGTCGACGCGCTTACCCAACAAGTTGGCACGGAAGCGACCTTGCTTACCCTTAAGCATGTCAGAAAGTGATTTAAGCGGACGCTTATTCGCCCCGGTAATAACACGACCACGGCGACCATTATCAAACAACGCATCCACAGATTCTTGCAACATACGTTTTTCGTTACGCACAATAATGTCAGGAGCGCGCAGCTCGATCAGACGCTTCAAACGATTGTTACGGTTGATCACGCGACGGTACAGGTCGTTCAAATCGGATGTGGCAAACCGACCGCCATCCAACGGCACCAACGGACGCAATTCCGGCGGCAAAACAGGCACAACTTCAAGCACCATCCATTCAGGACGCGTGCCAGAAGATTGGAAAGCCTCAAGCAGCTTTAAGCGCTTGATGATTTTTTTACGCTTGGCTTCTGATGTTGTATCAATCAGATCTTCACGCAAGCTGGTGATTTCGCGGTCAATATCAATCGCAGATAGCATCACGCGCAGAGCCTCGGCACCGATGCCCGCTTGGAACGCATCTTCACCATGCTCATCTTGCAAGTTAAGCAACTCGTCTTCAGTCAACAACTGATGCAGGCGCAGCGGTGTCAGACCCGGTTCAAGCACTACATATTGTTCGAAGTACAGAATCTTTTCCAGATCCCGCAATGTCATATCCATCAACAAACCGATACGCGATGGTAACGACTTCAAAAACCAGATATGCGCAACCGGCGCTGCCAATTCAATATGGCCCATGCGCTCGCGCCGCACCTTGGAAAGCGTAACTTCAACACCGCATTTTTCGCAGATGATCCCACGATATTTCATACGTTTGTATTTGCCGCACAAACATTCGTAGTCCTTGATCGGACCGAAAATGCGCGCACAAAACAAACCGTCACGCTCGGGCTTAAAGGTACGGTAGTTGATGGTCTCGGGCTTCTTGATTTCGCCAAACGACCACGAGCGAATGCGCTCGGGTGAAGCGATTGAAATCCGGATTTGATCAAATGCCTGGGATCCTTGGGGTTGACCGAACAGGGTCATCAACTCAGTGTTACTCATCGACAGCTCCTTAAACTCTTAAGGTAGAGAAAACCATACCACTTAAACCTGCTTTACCAGTGTAAGGTGAGCAAAACAACCCACCCTACACTTAACCGCATTCACAACGCTTAATAATCGCTGTGCTCAAGTTCCACGTTCAAGTTCAAAGAACGAAGTTCTTTGACGAGAACGTTGAAGCTTTCCGGCACATCTGCGTCGAAGTTATTATCACCACGGACAATGGCCTCATAAACCTTAGCACGACCGGAAACATCGTCGGATTTAACCGTCAACATTTCCTGCAGTGTATAGGCTGCACCGTACGCTTCCAAGGCCCAGACTTCCATTTCCCCGAAGCGCTGGCCACCAAATTGAGCTTTACCACCCAACGGCTGCTGCGTCACAAGGCTATAAGGACCGATTGAACGGGCATGGATCTTATCATCAACCAAGTGATGAAGCTTGATGATGTACATATAGCCCACCGTGACCTTGCGATCGAACGGCTCTCCAGTACGTCCATCCACCAAGCGGGATTGACCGGAAATATCCACCCCAGCGAGAGCAAGCATTTTCTCGATATCGCTTTCACGCGCACCGTCGAAAACGGGAGTTGCGAATGGAATACCGTTCGTAAGATTGGCCGCCATTTCAATCATTTCCTGTTCACTAAGCTGGCTGAACTCATTATCCCAGCTTGCTTGCCCATAAACAGAAATCAGATTTTTCTTTATGCTCGAAAGCGCTTCAGAACGCTCGGCATCGGTTTTTTGTTGATAGAGGGTCATCGCCTCACCAATCTGACGACCAATGTTCGCTGATGCCCATCCCAAGTGCGTTTCCAAAATCTGACCAATGTTCATACGTGACGGAACACCAAGCGGATTGAGCACGATATCAACCGGCGTACCATCTTCAAGATATGGCATGTCTTCAATCGGAACAATGCGTGAGACCACACCCTTGTTACCATGGCGTCCGGCCATTTTATCACCCGGCTGCAGCTTGCGCTTCACCGCGACGAAGACTTTGACCATCTTCATCACACCAGGAGAAAGCTCATCACCCCGCTGCAGTTTTTCGACGCGATCTTCAAAACGCTTCTGCAGATTTTCGATTGCTTCATCAAACGTGCGCCCAGCCGCTTCAATTTGCGACATGCGCTTCTCATCTTCGATCACGATTTGGCGCCATTGACCATTGGTGTAATTGCTCAAAACACTTTCCGTGATCTTGCCCAACGGCATACCTTTGGGACCGGCCACGGCAACCTGATTCATAATCATATCTTTCAGGTTATCGTAGAACGAACGATCCAAGATGGCTTTTTCGTCATCACGGTCTTTGGCAAGACGTTCGATTTCTGCACGCTCAATCGCGATCGCACGTTCGTCTTTATCCACACCACGACGGGAGAAAACACGCACATCAACAATCGTCCCTGTGGTACCAGGAGGCAACCGCATGGAGGTGTCACGCACATCACTTGCTTTTTCACCAAAAATCGCACGCAACAGTTTTTCTTCCGGTGTAATCGGCGTTTCACCCTTCGGTGTCACCTTACCAACTAGAATATCACCCGGATTAACCTCAGCACCGATGTGAACAATCCCGGCCTCGTCGAGCTGCTTCAGCGCTTCTTCACCGACATTGGGAATATCACGCGTGATTTCTTCTTCACCAAGCTTGGTATCACGCGCCATCACTTCAAATTCTTCGATGTGAATGGACGTGAACACATCATCGCGAACAATGCGTTCGGAAATCAAAATCGAGTCTTCGAAGTTGTAACCGTTCCAAGGCATAAACGCCACCAACGCATTGCGGCCAAGTGCCAACTCACCAAGCTGGGTGGAAGGACCATCCGCAATAATATCACCTTGAGCAACCAGATCACCCACCTTTACGAGCGGTTTTTGGGTGATACAGGTGCTTTGGTTGGAACGCTGAAACTTGCGTAGGGTATAAATATCAACCGTCGGAACATCGGCGTCCAGTTCACCCGTGGCACGCACAACAATGCGTCGTCCATCAACCTGGTCAACGATACCCGTACGGCGTGCGGCAATGGCAGCACCACTATCGCGCGCAACCGTTGCTTCCATACCGGTTCCAACCAGCGGAGCCTCTGCACGCAACAGCGGCACAGCTTGACGCTGCATGTTTGCCCCCATCAACGCACGGTTAGCGTCGTCGTTTTCAAGGAACGGCACCAACGCAGCAGCAACAGACACCAACTGCTTGGGCGATACGTCGATAAAATCAATCGCCTCAGGCATAGCCATAACGTAGTCACCACCTTTACGGCAACTAATCAAGTCAGAGGTAAAGCGACCTGCTTCATCCAATCCGGCGTTTGCCTGTGCAATGGTATAGCGGCCTTCTTCCATAGCGGAAAGGTAAATAACCTCATCCGTCACCTGACCGTCTTTCACACGACGATACGGGCTTTCAATAAAGCCATACATATTAACACGTGCATAGGTTGCCAAAGACGCAATCAAACCGATGTTTGGACCTTCAGGGGTTTCAATCGGGCAAATGCGGCCATAATGCGTAGGGTGAACGTCGCGCACTTCAAAACCGGCACGCTCACGCGTCAAACCACCCGGACCCAAAGCTGACATACGACGCTTATGTGTAATTTCAGCCAGCGGATTGGTTTGATCCATAAACTGTGAAAGTTGTGAAGAACCAAAAAACTCACGCACCGCTGCGGCTGCGGGTTTGGCATTGATCAAATCATGCGGCATCACTGTATCAACTTCAATGCTGCTCATGCGCTCGCGAATGGCGCGCTCCATCCGCAACAAGCCGATGCGATACTGATTTTCCATCAACTCACCAACAGAGCGCACACGACGATTACCTAAGTGATCAATATCGTCAACCTCACCCCGACCATCCTTCAAATCATGAAGAATTTTCAGAATCGACAAGATATCACGCTTAGAAAGAACACGTTGCTTGTCATCAAACGGGAAGCCAAGACGCGCATTCATCTTTACACGACCTACTGCAGAAAGGTCATAACGCTCAATGTCAAAGAACAGGCTGTGCAAGAGTGCTTCTGCTGATTCCAACGTCGGCGGCTCACCCGGACGCATAACGCGATAAATATCGATCAAAGCTTCTTCACGTGTCACGTTGCGATCAGATTCCAGCGTGTTGCGCAAATACGGCCCAACATTGCTGTGATCAATGTGGAGAATACTGATGTGGTCATGCCCAAGGCGAATAAGTTTATCAATATCCCCTTGTGTCAACTCGTGGCCTGCCTCGAAAAGCACAAGACCATTTTTCTCATCAATGATATCCTCAGCCAGATAGCTTCCGACCATTTCTTCAGCATGGATAAGACGGTTTTTAAGCCCTTCTTCAATCCACTTACGCGCGAGGCGCATATTGATTTTAGTGCCGGATTCAGCAACAACTTTGCCGGTTTCGGCATTGATCAAATCTGCCGTGAGCTTTATGCCTTTCATGCGCTCAGCAACAAATGGCGTCATCCACGTATCAGCCTGCATCTTAGCTTTACTCGGCAACCGTGTAAGCACAACGGTATCATAAAATGCCTGAAGAATTTCCTCTTTCGACATTCCGCGTGCTTCATAGGGCATTAGGGTGCGACCATCAAGGCGACGTTCTTCACGTAACTTCTCAGTGGCAGCGCTATCAAGTGCCATCAACAACGTGGTTACAGGTAGTTTGCGGCGACGGTCGATGCGAACGTTGACAATATTTTTCGAATCAAATTCAAAATCAAGCCACGAACCGCGATAAGGAATTACACGTGCCGAGAAGAGATACATTCCCGAGCTATGTGTTTTACCACCATCATGATCGAAGAACACACCCGGACTGCGATGCATCTGACTGACGATAACACGCTCTGTTCCATTAATGAGAAAGGTCCCATTCTCAGTCATGAGGGGGATATCACCCATATATACGTCTTGCTCTTTGATGTCGCGAATAGAACGCAAGCCAGTATCTTGATCCACATCAAAAACAGAAAGGCGCAGTGTCACTTTAAGCGGTGCAGCGAAGGTCATGCCGCGCTGTTGGCACTCCTCAACATCATATTTTGGTATTTCAAATTCATAACGGACAAAATCTAAAACAGCACGATCAGAAAAATCTTTGATCGGAAAAACCGACGTAAAAACCTCTTGCAACCCTATGCGCTGACGCTGGCTTGGCAAAACATCCATTTGCAAAAGCATGTCGTACGACTGGCGCTGAACCTGCAGCAGATTAGGCATTTCCGCAATTTCTCGAATGCGACGGAAAGATTTACGAGGGCGCCTGATGCGACCTGATGTAATGCGAGAAGAATGATTTGCTGCGAGGATTGGCTTATCCATGTGGTTATGCTCCGCGTCTTGTGACTGTGGGTACCGACCGAGTTGACGCGATAACGCCCGCGTCTGCGAATTCACTTTTAAATACTAAGCTGGGCGCGGTAGAAATGTATCCATTCCTACCGTCCCAATCATAAACAACCGGGCCAAAGGAGCCCGTATGCAAAAGCTTACTTGATATCAACCTTTGCACCAACTGCTTCAAGCTGCTTCTTGATCTTTTCAGCTTCATCTTTGGAAACAGCTTCTTTAACAGCTTTAGGAGCGCTTTCAACGAGGTCCTTCGCTTCTTTCAGACCCAATGCCGGGTTGATTGCGCGAACTTCCTTAATCACGTTAATCTTGCTTGCGCCAGCATCCGTCAGGATAACGTTGAACTCTGTTTGAACTTCAGCAGCCGCACCAGCATCACCACCTGCACCGCCTGCAACAACAGCAACAGCAGCAGCGGCAGAAACGCCCCATTTTTCTTCCAGAGCTTTTGACAAGTCTGCAAGTTCCATCACTGTCCATGTGGACAGCTCATCAACCATTTTTTCAATCTTACTCATGAGATTACTCCATTAGGTTTAGGTATAAATTACGCCGCAGGCTGTTCGCCGCTCTCTTCTTTGGTCGCATATACGTGCAAAACACGAGCCATCTTGCTGGCCGGAGCCTGCAGAAGACCAATGAACGTTGCGCGCATTTCGTTCAGGCTCGGCAACTTGGACATGGCCTCAACAGCCTTGGCATCCATGATATCCGAACCGGAAGAACCGGCCACAATTTTCAGCTTTTCGTTGTTTTTTGCAAACTTCACAACGGCTTTTGTCAGGGCATAAATATCATCCCCATACACAATCGTCGTTGGACCGGTTAGCTGGTCCTTGAGACCTTCATACTTCGTTCCATTGAGAGCAAGAGCGATAAGTCTGTTCTTCGCAACAAGCACGTGTCCGTTAATACCCCGAATTGTACGACGCAAATCGGTGATGTCAGCCGCATTTAAACCCAGGTTATGAGTCAAAACGGTTCCATCAGACGATAACAGGTCTTTATTCAGAGCGCTTACGGTTTGCTCTTTTTGTGCACGATCCACAGCTTCTCTCCCGTTCGATGAGAGCATTTTATGCTCTCGGTTGCACAAGAAGCGATTGTCTTAAACTTTCGCTCCCACCTTACCCGCCCTCAGGATCCTCAAGCTTTAAGCTCGTCTCTCCCAATCTATACAGGATTTATAGGAAACCCCAAACCTGTAGTCTTGGACCGGGTTTTGGTTTCCCTCACGTTGGCATGGGGGAAACACAAACCAATAACCTAACCAGCGTTTTCCGTTGCGCTGGCAATATCCACCTTAACGCCCGCACCCATCGTGGAGGACATAGCGATCTTGCGAATATACGTACCCTTTACACCTGACGGACGCGCCTTTGAGACGGCCGAAACAAATGCCTTTGCGTTTTCGATAATTTGCTGTTCGCTAAAGCTAGCTTTACCGATCCCAGCATGAATAATGCCAGCCTTCTCAGCGCGGTATTCAATTTGACCGGATTTGGCAGCCTTAACTGCGTTTTCAACCTGCGGTGTAACCGTTCCCAATTTGGGGTTAGGCATTAAACCACGTGGGCCAAGAATTTTACCAACACGCCCCACCAAACCCATCATATCAGGGGTGGCGATACAGCGATCAAAGTTGATTCGGCCTGCTGCAATTTCTTCCATAAGATCTTCAGCACCCACGATGTCTGCACCCGCTTTTTTCGCGGCTTCAGCCTTATCGCCACGGGCAAAGACCGCAACGGTAACAGTTTTTCCTGTGCCATGCGGCAAAGAAACCATGCCACGAACCTGCTGATCTGCACGTGTAGTATCAACATTAAGCACCATAACAATCTCAACCGTTTCATCAAATTTTGCGGTTGCGTTTTTCTTGATAACGCCTGCTGCATCATTGAGTGGAAGGATGCCAATTGAACTCACGTTGGCTTCAATCGCTTTCATACGTTTTGTTGTAGCCATTTCTTAACCCTCCACCACTTGGAGACCCATCGAGCGTGCTGAACCTTCCAGCATCACTACAGCGGCTTCAACATCATTCGCGTTCATGTCGACCATTTTTTCAGCCGCAATTTCACGCAACTGAGCCTTTGTGACCTTGCCCACAATCTCGGTTCCCACTTTCTTCGCGCCGCTGGTAATTTTAGCAGCTTTCTTGAGGTAGTAGGTAACCGGCGGTTTTTTCATGATGAACGTAAACGTACGATCCTGATAGGCCGTGATGATTACGGGGATAGGCATCCCTTTTTCCATTGTTTGGGTATCTGCGTTAAATTTTTTGCAGAATTCCATAATGTTCAAACCGCGTTGACCCAAGGCAGGACCAATCGGGGGAGACGGGTTAGCCGCCCCAGCAGGAACCTGCAGCTTGATGTAACCGGCAATCTTTTTTGCTGCCATTTCATCCTCACTCAATTAGGGCGTGGTACGGTGATGGCTCACCTCCCACACCGGATACCGGCTCACCCAGCCGGATGGGAAACCTAAATTTTTTCCACTTGCGCGTAATCAAGCTCAACCGGAGTCGCACGACCAAAAATTGACACAGCCACCTTGAGCCGGGTCTTTTCTTCATCAACCTCTTCAACCAACCCGATGAAGGTGTTGAACGGACCATCAATCACACGCACCTGCTCGCCAGACTCGAATGTTACTGCTGGTTTTGGACGATCAACACCCTCTACCATCGATTTCATAACGCGCTCGGCCTCAGCTTGGCTAATCGGTTGCGGTTTTCCCCCCACACCGAGGAAACCTGTTACCTTGGGCGTGTTTTTCACCAAGTGCCACGTCTCATCAGAAAGATCCATCTTGACAAGAACGTAACCGGGGAAAAACTTGCGCTCGGAATCCATTTTCTTGCCACGACGCACTTCAACCACGGTTTCAGTGGGTACGAGGATATCCTCAAATTTTTCAGCCAGTCCTTTAGAATGGGCTTTTTCTTTAATCGAAGAAGCAACCTTCTTTTCAGACCCGGCGTGCACGTTTACGACATACCATCTGGCGGCCATGTTCTACACTCCAATTCCAAGAATGAGACTCAATAATAACTGTATGATCTGGTCAGACAAAAAGAAAAACAACGACATGACAACCACTCCACCGAAAACGATGAGTGTGCTGATGCGAACTTCTCGGGCCGTTGGCCATGTCACCTTGGCAACTTCTTGACGGACCTCACGAAAAAAGCTCATTGTCTTTGACATCTATTCTTTGTCCCCGCCCTTAACACCCTCATGTTCTTCCCGATTCTGGCAGGAGTGGAGGGGATCGAACCCCCAACCCCCGGTTTTGGAGACCGGTGCTCTACCAGTTGAGCTACACTCCTAAGACCATGCGCACGCAATTTGGGCGTGCACACAAGAAAAACACCTCGTCGGGCGGCTATACACAATTCATGCCACTTTGGGAAGAGAAAAATTAACTTTAGAGCAATAATTGTTTCAAGTTATTAACAAAGGTTGTAAAATGATAAAAATTCCTTAACAAAAACCCTCTTTTCGATGTTACGTTAGATCGCAGGCCTCCCTGTCCATCATGACTTTATTTATTAACATCCTCATGTTAGCATCATCCCATCATGGTCGATTCGCACTTTGGCACGTTCGTTTAAGGAATAGTTATGCAGTACGTCAGTCCCTTCGAAAATAAAGATCATTATAGCGAATTAATGGGGGACTTATCCGGCCTGAGCATTGGTTCGGCGTTTATTTTAAACTCACCAGCGCATGCCGAAGCTCTTTTGAAAAAATGTGACGATACCGCAAAAAAAGTTTTCGACACCATGCTTGAAAGCGGGTTACCCGCAAAAGTGGAATGTATCACACTTGAAACAAGCGGATATGTTGGCTTTGATTCCCTCAGACGCACATCAGACCTCAAGGAGAACATGGCCTTGTGCCAGGTTTATCGCTACTTTGACACGCCCAGAGAAACGATCGTTACAGCCTGTATTGTTGCCCCAAGTGAAATGACGAAAACAAAAGAGATTACTTTCTTTTGTGGCCCTGATCGGCGCAAGGCAGGCGACTATCGGGTTTTTTCGATTCACCCTGGCAAAAGAAGGCAACCCTTTCCCAACCGCTATCAGCCCGAGGAAGTACGTCGCCATAACAGAGAGTACTGGGATCGCCATGTTTTTCTCTCTACACCGAACCAAATTATCGCCTCGAGCAAAGTGATGCGCAACCGCGCAAAAGATTTGGAACAAGAAGCACGTGATCGGATTTTTCACCTTGTACGACACATCGATGCTGCACTCCATCGCTGGTATGGAACGTGGGAAAACATGCTTAAAGAGGGCGACTTCAATACGCTCACCAACAATTTACAAAAGATTGGCGATTACGGCATGGATCAGATGGGCTCGGTGTATTATTTTCTCAGCGATCCAGGACAAGCGCCACCCGACTTAAACAACAAAGCGGAAACCGAACCACGTCTCTCCAATCTTATACGCCCAAGTATTATTCATCCCGATGGCGGTGAAGAGTATTTTTTAAATGGTCGTCATCACCGTGAAAATGGTCCGGCTGTCATCACACCAAATGCGGATGGCGGTTGGCAAGAGCTTTGGTATGAAGACGGTCTCATCAGTCGCCTACCAGAAGAAGGCCCTGCAAAAATTATTTACAATGAAAATGGCACAATCGTTAGCGAAATTTCAATTTACAAAGGTGAAGAAGTTCAAGACACCACGTTAGGTCCCGCAGCAGAACCTGTCAAAGCACTTCAAGCACAAATCATCAAAGTTCTTGAAAGCTTCCGCTGGTACGAAGATTCACAAGATTTTCAGCTCTTACGGGGTCAACTTGAATTTGCGGCTAACCGTTCCAAAGATTCTATTGAAACGGTCGTTCGTCAAATGCAACAAAGCAGTTCACAAGTGGGCCTAAGGTGGGATTTTGATCGAACCCTTGAGCAAGATCAAGACTTAAAAAATGGCTATAATATCGCCACAAAAGAGGTAAAAGAATTAGAAGAGAAACTTGTCGCCGCCGCACAAGCAATGCGATTTGTACAGGGAAACATGGCGGTTATAACAGCGATTTGGAACAAAGTTCTGCGCGATATGGAGCGGGTCATTGAGCACGGCTATCGCATTCCCGGCGAACCTGGAAAAACCATTATTGATGAGTTTGCTCAGGCAACAATTGAAGCGAAAAAGTTTTTCAAAACCCTCGCTGAGCAGAACAAAATATTCAGTGCAACTGGTCGATAGCAACGTTCTACCAAGAGTGATAATCGCTATGAAACAGGGATTATTCTCGTTTTTTAGAGATGATACCGCGCTATTCCCGCTGGGCCTGAACCTGAACCATCACCCGAACCGGACCGCTTTTTTCAAACGTTAGAATGATGGGAAAAAGCTGACTATCTTTCAGCTCGCGTGTTAACGGTCCGATGATAAGGTAGAATCCGTCCGGCGTAAAATTAGCTGCAACATTGGCTGGAACGCGCAGCCTCTTAATTCGCTGACCATGCAACTGGCCATCTTTGCCTTTGACTGTTCGTTGAATGAAAATATTTGACGCCCAGCCTGTGCTTACATCAACAATGCGATCATCTTGTGAACCACCCTGCAATTTTAAAAAAATCGCACTGACACCATTCGCTGGTGCCGGTCGCGCCCACGCATCAGAGACATGGGGTTTCCCTTTTTCTTCTTTATCGCGTTCATACAATGCATAAGGAACAATGCCAGAAGGGACGGATGAGTTACCCGCACCTTCACCCGATCCTTGACCATTTTCAACTGCAGAAGGGAGCACAACTGTTCTCACAACGACGTTGCTATTCTCTGTTGGCTGTGAGGCTTGTAAGGCACCGGCGAACCCTGAAACAGATACAGCGATAACAACGAGGAATAACAGACTTTTCAATACTGTGGATGTTTTGATCATGGTTCGACTTTACCCCAACATCAGTTCTAAAGCTAGATTAAAACATGATTAACAAAAATCATGAATCTTCGAACAATTGACATACCCCGCTGTTCAAAAAATTCATGCTTTGACCATCATGGAAAAAAGCAGATGTTTCACAATCGCACAACTTCTTTGTAATGGATGAGAAGGTTGTAACAATACACGCTCAAGCAAAATATGGCGCACATCGCGCCAAGGAACAAGTGCAAGATCAGGATTTTCTTTATTTTTAATCACAACAAATTTTTTAAAGTCCCCGAACGACATTATTGGCACAGTGCCCAGATACTGCTCAGCCATTTTCATCGCCAGCGACTCCGTAACGCCGAGGATTCTAAAAACCAATGCATAGAATGCTTCATCCTGCAATTGCGCAGCAGTAATTGAGCTTTGGCCCATGAGAGAGGCACCTTCCTGCTTCGCTTCTTTTTTATCAATTAAGGCAACAAGATCATCAGGATTGAAATAATTTTTGCGAAAACCGTCCTGCAAACTCGGCAGAATTTCATGATTCTTTTCGTCTTTGGTAACAAGCACCTCACGCCACCACTGCAGACGTAGCGGAATAAGCGCCGGCTCTTGAAGCGTATGTAAAATACGATTAATTTCGCTGTTAAACGCGATCAATCCAAAAAGAGCCTCCCGTCGTTCACTTGACACAAATAATGCGGAAACAAAAAGCGCGTAACAACGCTTTTTAGCGATTTGTGCAGCAGGTGAAAGCTCTGATTCTGGCATGACCCGCTCTTCATACTTCGGGGTTGGCAATTCGACAAGTGTAAGTTACTAATAACGCCCATGCCTGAACAATCTACCGTCAGCCCACAAACATACCTTCTGCGCCATGTGCTTGAAAAAAGTGATGGGCAAAATGCTTTTTTTAAAGTTTCCCCTTTAAAAGCCTCGCTTTTTTTACCTCTTCCCATTCGCATAGATTATCAATCCTTTTTGAATTTTCATGCAGCGTTGCGCGTTGCCACACATGCACCGGACCTATCCGAGGAAAGCCGCGAATTCTTGCTCGATAATATTGAATTGGCCCTCTCAGGAATAGACCTGCCACAGGAAAATAATATTCCCCCTGCCCTTACACGCGCGGCAAAAAAATTGTACGCCTTACAGCAAAACAATTTTATCAGTGCACAATGGGGGCATCGCCTTATTCAAGCCGCAAGAAAGGATATTTTACGCCCTTCCTGTGTCACATGGGCTGATTTGATGCTATATTGCCGTTTTGCGGCAGAGCCACTTAGCCGGGCGCTTCTGGAACGATGCCATATCAAAGACGCGCCCCAAATTGAAAGTGCAAGTGATGCCTTAGCCGCTGCACTGCTTGTTTTAAACAAGCTTCGTCATGCTAAAGTAGACTGGTGCGCGCATGGACGATGCTACTTACCCACACAATGGATCAATGAAGAAGGTGGATCACCTGAACAACTTATTGAAGACCATCTTTCCCCAGCCCTGAAAAAAGTCACCTATCGCATGCTGGAACGTACCGAGATTCTTCTTCAACAAACAAATCATCTTTCCAATTCACTGGAAAAATATCCTTACTTAAGATCTGAACTCGCCCGACTTTTGAAACATGCACATACACAAATATTTCAGATTCGCACAAAGGATTTACTCAAAACCCCTCTAAAAACATCGCGGTGGCAAACCATGATGGCTTATTGCGAAGGCTGGTTTGCTAAATAATAGTGCAGATACCGGAGGTTTTTTCGGACTCGATTTCGGGGGCTTGATTAATTCGGACTAAAGCAATATCTGATAGATCAACCATCCTACCCATACTCAAGGAGAAAATAATGGCTTTTGAACTTTCACCCCTTCCCTATGCTCCTGACGCACTGGCTCCTTATATGTCGGCCCAGCACGTGCAAATTCATCATGGCAAACACCATGCAAAATACGTCGAAACACTAAACACCCTCGTCGAAGGCAAGCCGGAAGCCAATCAATCATTGGAAGAAATTATCGTCAATTCTGTGGGAAAAGATGATAAAGCAAAAATTTTCAATAACGCTGCCCAAATCTGGAATCACGATTTCTTTTGGCTCTCAATGAAACCCCAGGGAGGTGGCACCCTTCCTGCTGAGCTTGAAAAACGCATCGTTGCCGACTTCGGCTCCGTTGACGACTTTAAAGCTAAATTTGTTGAGACAGGTGTTGCTCAGTTCGGTTCGGGCTGGGTTTGGCTAGTTGTCGATTCATCCGGCAAACTAGCACTCGAAAAAACCGGTAATGCCGATCTTCCCCTTGCACATGGCAAGCATGCCCTTTTTACCTGCGATGTGTGGGAACATGCTTACTATCTTGACTTCCAAAACCGCCGTCCTGATTTTCTTAAAAACTTTATCGACCATCTCGTGAATTGGGAGTTTGCTGCAGGACGTTTGGCTCAAGCAAAATAACTGCGAAAAATAATTTGCAAAAAAGCCGCTCTCTTGCCTAAGGGAGCGGCTTTAGTTTTTTGCATTTGAAAGTTGTTTCTATTCTTCTTCAATTGTTTTGATCAGACGTTCCGCAATTTGCACAGCGTTCAATGCAACACCCTTACGCAAATTATCGCCACATACCCACAACGACAAGCCATTTTCAAAAGCACTGTCTTCTCGCACGCGACTTACAAAAACATTATCTTCGCCTGCCAGCTCGGCCGGCGTTACATATCCACCATCAACGCTTGCATGATCCACCAAGCTTATGCCGCGCATCATTTTAATTTCTTGCTTTGCTTCATCAGCGGTAAGCGGTTTTTCAAGCTCTAGCGTAATGGCTGCAGCCGAACCAATAAAAACCGGTGCGCGCACACATGTTGCCCCCACATGAATACCCGCCCCCAACAACTTTTTCAACTCGGCCCGTAAGCTCCATTCGTCGAAGCTCACCCCATCTTCCATAAACGCAGAAGTTTGTGGAATCACATTGAATGCAATCTGCTTGGGCATGATTACTTTTTCGACAGGATCATTGACATAAATTGCACGGGTTTGCGTAAACAGCTCATCCATTGCTTCACGCCCTAAAGCAGAAACACTTTCAAATGTTGTTATTACAATACGCTTGATTATCGCCGCATCATGAAGAGGTTTTAGGGCCATCGCCACCATTGTCACCATCGCGGCAGGAGATGCAAGAATCGCCTTTTTATCATAGTTTTTTATCGCTGGCGCATTGACTTCAGGCACGATCAACGGCACATCAGGATCTAATCGGAAACAAGACGACAAATCAATAACCAAACCCGCCTCGTTGGTCACCTTGGGGGCAATATGTGCGGCATCATCAGCTGTAGTTGCAAGAAAAACGATATCATTGCCCTCAAACCGAAAGCTATTCACGTCCTTAATCACCAGTGTTTCATCATCACCAAACGACACATCTGCACCTGTCGCATTTGCTTGATCAAGCGCAAAAACCTCACTGACAGGAAATTCACGCTCGGCCAAAATTTGCAAAATCTCATGCCCAAACGTGTGGGAAGCTCCCACAACTGCAATGCGCCATTTCATCTTTATGCTCCCTTGTGATAATTTCGTTGACAAAGCCCTCCCACTTAGCAGTAAAGTGCCCCCAAGGACAAGCACGACATGGCAAAAGAACTTTCAACAATTATTGCTAAAGCGATTCGAGACGCAGATCGCTCGTGGTTTAATGAAGATTATACCAAACAGGCGCTCGCTGTTCTTGCAGCACTCAAAGCGAATGGTTGGGAACTTTGCCCGCGAGAGGCTTCGGATTCTTTAGTTGAATATGCTATAGATAATATGCCCTTTGGCCGCATGAAACCGGAAGATTTGATCCGTGAGCTTTATGCCCTGCTCGTTGCCAACGCCCGACAAAATTAGATACATTTAAAAAGAGGTGACCCCATGGAACTCATAGTACCTCACGTTGGTAGCGTTCATTCTTATCTTCAACAGATTAAAAAAGGCCTTGTAACAGAGGAATGTGCCCCCCCCCCCCCTGACGCATCTTTGAGTATCCTTCATGCTAATCCGCACGCCCTAATTGAAGCTATTGATGGGATGAGAACGAAAAAACCCTACTGGGATAGAGGAAGGCTTGTAATCCCGCCTTTTGCTACAGAAACGTTTTGGTTAATTTCACATCGCAGTCACGAAGAATGTGTAGTAGGAGAACTTGCTCTCCGTAGGCAGTTCAACACCCCGGAGATAAGAAATATCATAGGAGATATAAGTTTAGGCGTTGCTCCTAATTGCCGAAAAAAGGGACATGCTAGTAGAATGTTAAAGCTGGCTCTAAACATCATGGCTAAAACCCATAATGCTCCTGAGGTGTTACTGGTCTGTACCTGCACAAATTCTGTTGCTCAAAGGTTGATTATAGCCAATGGAGGTGAATTAGAGGAAGAGTTTAGAGAACCTAATCACCAAGGTATGAATCTCCGACGCTATCGCATTGATTTAGCTGCAACCTGAAAGATTGCAGTACTAAATTTAGTTTATGCCAAATGCGTAAATTGGTTATGGTGTGGCGGGTTTCGTTAGGGAGAATGGCCAAGATCTAGATGATTTGATCCGTGAGCTTTATGCCCTGCTCGTTGCCAACGCCCGACAAAATTAGATACATTTAAAAAGAGGAATACATTATGAGGCTAATAAGGCCAGTCAGAGACTATGTTGAGCCTTATATGGACGCTCTTTACCGCGGTCTTGAATGTGAAATTTTACAAATTCAAAGTTTTTTAAAGCAGCCAGATGGCTACATAAAATGCAGGGACCCCCTATCCTTACTTCAACTATTTGACCGACTCGCGCAGAAGACCCCCCACGCTGCACATGTATATTGGTACGTTCATGACACAAGGAGTGAAAATCCTCTTGTCCGCGCTGAAAGCACAATCCGCACGTATTCTGATCCCGTTAATGGAGATAAATTGTGTGGAGAGATAAATATCGCGATTACCCCAAGAAACATGAGAAATAAAAATATAGCTCCCGCTAAAATGCTCAGGGATGCGACGGATGTATTGAGCCTTACATTGGATCTCTGCAACCGTGACGGTATAATCTTTAATGAATCAAACAGGCCTGACAAGGTATTGGTCGTCTGCAAAAAAAATGGAGCTGTTAATAGCGTGCTTACTCAATACAACGCTGAATCAGTTTCTGATTTTGACCACCCTTTTGGTCTTGGAGTCCGTCATAATGGATATTGGATAAAGCTAGGTTAAAATAACACAAAGGATTAATATGCTGACACGCCCTTCTCAAGAACACTTTGCAGATTACATTCAGGCTCTTAGAGAAGGCCTAAATGCAGGCGATGGTCCTATGGTGCCTGAAGAAATCGCTGAAGTGGAAAGAAATCCGGCAGAGTTTTTTGAAAAAATAGAGAGCAACACACGCCCCGGTGGCACGATCAAATTGCCCGACGGCACAACTGTCGACCGTGTTCCGCAAACGATTCTTTGGTATGTTGATAAAAGTTCATTTATTGGCGTTGTCCATATTCGACATCATCTGACAGATAGCCTACGACTGCTGGGGGGGCATATTGGTTATGGTATTCGCCCCTCTCAATGGCGCCAAGGTTACGCTACAAAAATGTTAGCTGAGACTCTTGTCTATTGTCAGAAAAATCTTGGCTTAACTGAGCTTTTTCTCACGTGCGACGACACCAACATTGGGTCTTTCCGAACGATGGAAAAGAATGGCGGCATACTTGAAAAAATTATACCCCATCCTTATAAAAAAGGCGTTTTGTCCCGCCGTTACTGGATTCGCCTTCAAGATAAATAAATCCTGTCCCCGTAATATTTTTGTTATGTATTGACTGTAAATGGTCTATGCTTAAAAAGACTCATACGGGAGAATACTAAAAATGATCGGTATGATACTGGTAACACACGGCCGTTTAGCGGAAGAGTTTATCGCCGCACTAACCCACGTTATGGGTCCCCAGAAAGCAATTGAGGCCATTTGCGTCGGCCCTCAAGACGATACATCGCTTTGTCTGGAAAATATTCGCGCTGCTGTAAAAAAAGTCAACACGGGTGACGGGGTTGTTATTTTGACAGATCTGTTTGGCGGCACCCCCTCAAACCTTGCCCTTTCTCTCATGGATACGGCCGGGGTTGAAGTTATTGCCGGGGTTAACTTGCCACTCCTGATCAAACTGGCGGAACTTCGCGATAATAGCACGTTGCGTGTTGCAGTCAGCTCAGCGCGTGAAGCCGGACAAAAATATATCAAGGTTGCCTCTGAACAATAACACCCTGTCGTGTAAGCCTTTTCTGAGACCTCTCTATGAATTCGATTACCGCTATGCCTTTTGACGATAAAACCGATGAAGAAGAGCGCCGCAAAGTCACGATCCGCAACAGTCGCGGCCTGCACGCACGCGCAGCAGGAAAATTTGTTAAACGCGCTGCAGAGTTTGAGGCAGAAATTTGGGTGATGTTTTCTGATATGGTGGTTGCTTCAGACTCAATTTTAGGGTTAATGATGCTGGCGGCGGGTCCCGGCTCGGTTGTCGAGCTTTGGGCAAGAGGGCCCGATGCAAAAGCTGCCATTGATGCACTAGATCAACTCGTGACACGAGGATTCGACGAAGATGTCACCTACAGTCTCTAAGAGCACGCCGCCCCCCATGACAGAGCATCGCCTTGTCGGCCTCAGCATTGCATCTGGTGTAGCTATTGGCCCGGCATATTTGCTGACACGAGACTCCTTCGTCCCCCCGCGACGTAGCTTAGAACCAGATGAAATTCCCTCTGAGCAGACACGCTTTAGTGTCGCTGTGGCAAAAGCTATTGCCGAATTAGATGCGGCAACCACGCACACCGTCGACCTACCTGCTGCAGCACGCGATGAGATTCTGCTTTTGCTTGAAGCACACAAGGCAATGCTGGAAGGCTCGCGCCTGATTCGCGGCGTTGAAGGTCGCATCAAACGCAGCCGCATCAATGCTGAAGCAGCACTTGAAATTGAAATCGAAACCATTGCCAAAAGCTTTGCCAATATCAGCGATAGCTACTTGGCTGCCCGCATTGATGACGTGCGCGGCTTAGGCACGCGTCTGCTCAGCCTGTTGCTAAACCGCCCGATGCGGTCGCCCAGCAATATCCCCAAAGGCAGTATTCTCATCACAGATGAACTTGCCCCCTCTGATACAGCTCAGCTTGACCCTAAACTGGTAAAAGGTTTAGCCACCATTGGCGGTGGTGCTGAAGGTCATGCTGCGATCATGGCGCGCGCGCTGGGCCTCCCCTCTGTTATGGCCTTACCAGAAGAAATGCTGTCTTACGCACAAGACGGCACACAGGTCGTCATTGATGGTCGCAAGGGAATGATCATTATTGCCCCCAATGATGAAACCCTTTTTGAATACAAAGCCATCGTTGAAAAAATTACGCAGCGCCGCCAAGAAATGCGCAAACTCCGTCATCAAAAATCAGTGACACTTGACGGCACGCCTATTCGGTTAATGGCGAATCTCGAGATGCTGATGGAGGTTGCCCCCGCGCTGGATGCAGGAGCTGAAGGAGTTGGATTGCTACGTACTGAGTTTATGTTTATGCGACGTGCTGATTTGCCAGACGAAGATGAGCAATACAATCACCTGCGTGAAATCATTGAAGCAATGAAGGGATATCCGGTAACTATTCGCACGCTTGATATTGGCGGTGATAAGATCGCTGAATCACTAAGCCATCTTTACGGATATGAAGCAAATCCGGCCTTGGGTTTGCGAGCAATCCGCCTCTCGCTTCAGGAACCCGAGCTGCTTGAGACTCAATTTGCCGCTATATTGCGCGCCGCTGCCCACGGCCCTGTAAAAATTATGCTTCCACTTGTCACCCAAGTCGCAGAAGTCGAGCGTGCACGCCGCACGCTAAAAATCGTAGCCCGCCGCCTGCGCCGTCGCAAAGTCAACATCCCCGATGAGCTTCCCCCTGTAGGTATCATGGTGGAAGTTCCCGCTGCAGCATTAATTGCCGATGATCTGGCCAAAGTAAGCGATTTCTTTTCCCTTGGCACCAATGATCTTACACAATACACACTCGCTGTTGATCGTGCAAACGAGCATGTTGCCCCCCTTTACGATGCCTTGCATCCCGCCGTATTACGCCTTATTAAGATGACGATTGATGCGGGCATTCGGCACAGTATTCCCGTCTCAATTTGCGGTGAAATGGCTGGAGATGCACGCGTAACAAATATGCTGATCAATTTGGGGGTACGTGAGCTTTCGATGAGCCATCCGATGCTGCCAATCGTTAAACAGCAAGTACGGCAATCACAGATAGTATCTTAGAACAAATCACACGCATTACAGATAGCGTAAGCTAGGCTCTAGGTAAGGTGCTGTTCTCGCCGTGCAAAACAATGTTAACGTGATATCATGAAGTTCGTCAAACTCATAAAAAGTGGGATTTAGAGTGCGGAGATCAGCAAAAATTGCATAGGGCTTAAACTGCCCCTTTCCGATTAAATCGTTTTGTGTCTGACATCCGCCAAATCCACAAAATATCAAGCTTTCGGGATGAGATTCATTTAGAGCATCAAAAATTTTTGTAATTTCACCCAAATGTCTATTTTTTCTCAAGAAATAAAGCGCCATGAGATCGAAACTTCGACACGACACCTTACAAATTCTTTGCAACAATTGAATTTGCTCTGAAACTTCATTTACTAATGATGCCGAACCTAAGACGATGCGTGGAAACTTTGGAATATAGATATCTTGAGATAGATTCCCCGCAAAACATTCTTTTCTAGACGTACCAAGACGAGTGAACAGAGCCGAAGGTGATGAAGGCGGTGATGGAGTAGGAGGGCTTACCGTGCAAGCATTCAGTATCATGTTTTTTATCCATAAATATAAATAGGATTATATCAGTAGCAAATACGATGACCCTGTTAAACACTTTTTTAAAACGCAGATTATGTAAACGTATGAAAAGCTAAGGCTTGGGATGTTTCCTCAGCTTTTCATTCCACGATTGATGTTTAATCAGCTTGTGCACAAGCAAATACAGCCATCTTTACCTTGCTTTGTATTCTACTGAACTGGCTTTGTGCCCAATTACATTGATCAACAGAATAATAAGTAACACCGCCCTCTGTTCCCCCCCAATAATCGCTGCTGCCACCAGCCACATAACCAGCGTAAAGCGCCTTGTGCTCACCGCTGCTGTTATTTCCTGTATAAGGATCAGTGACACCGAGAAAGTCCTGCACAGGGCCCGGTTGATCGGCGAGCCTAAGCAAAAGTTCAATGTCCTTCTTATCAGGCAGTCTCCAATTCCTATAGCCACCATAACCATTCGGAAAACCATTGAGCCGATTGACAAACACATCCGCTTCACTTAAATTATCGTTGATGACAAAGGGCTTAAGTGTCATCACGATCGGCTTAGAGCCACCCTTTTTCCCAACATAAATTACACCTTCACTTATAATCGCGCCGGGTGCGAGGTCATTAAAATCCACTTTCACTACTGACATTTTTTGTCTCCTTGATAATCAAGAAGGCAAATCGCTCACTTTTTATTGCACGACAAAAAACCACTCCTCAATATAAGACTGAGAAAAAGGCATCTTTGACGATTCTAGAAAGTGCACAATAAGCTCCTTATTGTTACGCATGCAGCGGTCTATCCACCACGCGCGCATGCTACTCATGTCGCATCGGAAACGCAAGAAAATTCTTTTAAAGTTTAATTAACTATGTTCACCCTTCAATTCATTGATTAATTTAAAATTCTGGATTAGAATTATTCAAATTTCAAGGCAATAAAGATTTTTTAAGAAAGATTTTAAATGCGACACTTCAATCAGCCCAAAATAAACCCACATTACCGCTTTTCGCCTACAGCAGCAGACCGTTTAGGCTATAATGATATTATCTCATCCCCCCTTTTTCCGCAGCATGACCATACCTATTTTTTTATCATTGCAGCAGAAGATTTACCGACTGATAACAGAACGCTTGAAGGGCAGCAACAAGCTCTTACCAAAATGATTAATCGATGGACTTCTACAACGCTGAATGCTTCCCCCCACCCGACTATTCAAGCCAATATTGGTGCTATCTTTAACTGTAGAATAAATCGTGCTGGCATGTCTATTTCAGATTCCCCCACGGCGACACCCTCTCACGGTGAGCTATCTCCCCTAAAAGTCAAGATTAGCAATACCAGCCCCTCGCAAGTTATTATTATTTTACCACCCCATAATATGACCATGAGACAAGCGTTAACCAATGAATTTGGTCTTTCCGAAATACATTATTCAGAAGAACTTGATAGGCTTGTTGACCCAAATGCACTCTTTCTCGCGCAGCAGATTGCATCTGTAAGTGCCCTGAATATTCAACATGGACAAACATTTTTTGTTTCAGCACTAGAAGAGCACGGACATAGTAGTGTGTCTATTTTTTTCAACCACAGACGTCATGGGCAAAAGATTCGACATGTTCTGGATGCGATGGCGGCTTTTGCAGTCTTGACAGAACCCATCGAAATTGAACACTGTCGGAAATGGTATATCCCAATTCTCAGCACTCTTGGTGCCACGCAGGATTCTTATCTTGGGCGTAATCCCGCTACTGCTGCTGAAAAAGGCTTTAACGCCCCGCTTACATTTCTTGAGAAATTAGCCGCTATTCTTGAGGCCAGAATAATCGTGGAAGGTGTTAATCCCGCTCTAATTGCCTCAGGTTTGCCCACAAGTGCATTTATCGCAGAAGCAATTTATGGAGGAAATGATACTCCTACATTAACACGGCAGGCAACAAAAAATCCTCTTTGCATCGACGGCTTGGTAGAGCGACTTCAAAGGATTAATGACCCACGCGCATACAAGCTGGCAAAACGACGAGGCACAGCTGAAGTCCTCAACGCAATGGCCGAGTCAGCAAGCCTTCTGATTAGAAAAGAACTCCTCCCACCCAACATGAAAAAAGGAAGAGCACAAAGTCACGATCAACCTCGCATGATTTAAACGTAAAAAGTTAGATATGCAAATGCGTAGGACGCTTAGTTCTTAAATACCTGAGCACCATCAACCGTGTTACCATGATCGCGCAGAACATGGAGGTAATCACGCCTAACGTTAATGTTACGGCAAAACCGCGCACAGGGCCTGTTCCCAGCATGAACAAAATCAAGCCTGAAATGATGGTTGTAAGGTTCGAGTCAACGATAGAGGCCATCGCCCGACTGTATCCAGCATCAATGGCTGAAACGGGCGTACGCCCCATACGCAACTCTTCGCGGATCCGTTCATAAATCAACACGTTGGCGTCAACAGCAATCCCGATCGTCAAGACGATTCCGGCGATACCCGGCAAGGTTAGCGTTGCACCAAGAACAGAAAGCACTGCAAAAATCATCGCAATGTTTAGGGTTAAGGCGAATCCCGCATAGACACCAAATCTGCCATAGCTCAGCACCATAAAAACAAGCACAAGCAAAAATCCCAATACCCCTGAAACTTTACCAGCATGAACAGCATCCTGCCCAAGACCAGGCCCCACGGTACGTTCTTCAAGAACATTTAAGGGCGCAGGGAGTGCCCCGGCACGCAACAACAAAGCCAATTCACCAGCACTGGCGATAGTAAAGTTGCCATCGATTTGCCCTCTGCCTCCCGTTATCGCCTCACGAATAGTGGGGGCCGTAATTGCCTGCCCATCAAGGACAATTGCAAAACGACGCCCCACATTATCACGCGTTATTTCAGCAAACCGACGTGCACCGTTCGCATCAAATGTGAAGTGGACAGCAGGTTGGCCAGTCGAATTAACCCCAGCTTGAGCATCCCGCAACGTCTCTCCAGAGAGAGATGGTTCGCGCTTGATAACATAATGAATATTTGCATCATCCCGATCAGGCACAGAAACATACCCCGCAGGAGCAGCCAAAGCACCGCTTGCTGCTGCTTCTTCATTGACGAGATGGAATGTCATTTTTGCGGTCTGGCCAAGCAAATGTTTAATCTGTTGTGGATCACTGACTCCGGGCAATTGCAGCAGAATACGATCATCCCCCGAGCGTTGGATAAGGGGTTCACGCGTACCACTCTCATCAACACGACGACGAACAATCTCAATCGACTGATCAAGAACCTGCTGTTGAAAACGCGATCGCACAGCATCACTCATACTCAAAGTGATCCGACCATCACTGGTTTGGTCCATGCTTAATTCTGAATCAACTTCACGCTTGACTGTCGCCATGGCAGATCCGTCTTTATCCACATCGCGCAGATTAAACCGCACCCCGGAGGAGTCAGACGTCAAATCTGTATAGCCGATACGCTGCTTTTGCAGTTCTTTGCGAACAGCCACAAGAACACTGCCAAACCGATCTTTGATCGCAGTATCCATATCCACATGGAGCAGAAGATACGCCCCACCCTGCAAATCCAATCCGAGGTTTACAGGATGAAGTGGGAACCATCCCGCATAATTTTGAGCAATAGCATCAACTTTATCACGCGGAAAAAGATTTGGTACAGCGTAAATAACCGAAAGCACACACAGAATAATCGTGAGCCATTTTTTCCAGCTCGCATAATAAAGCATGGAAGAATGTGAAGTATTATCGGCCATTTTAAAGCTGCTTTCTTCGTTTAAGGACGTCAGTTATTTGGATGCTGATTCGGCATCAGTGACGGGTGTTTTCGCTAGAATCTCGGCGATAGCATTGCGTTGCAACCGAATTTTTACCCCCTCTGCAATTTCCACCTGCACATCAGGGTTGCCTTCTTCCACTTTACTGATGGTACCGATAATACCACCCGTTGTCACGATACGGTCACCGCGACGCAAGGAATTCACCAGTTTTTGATATTCCTGCATGCGTTTTTGCTGCGGGCGAAAAAGGAAAAGATAAAAAATAAAGAGAATAATCAGCAAGGGCATCATCGACATAAAAATCGACGGCGAGGTTTTAGCAGTTTCAACACCCGAGGCAAACGCAGGGGAAATAAACATAGCGGCTCCATTTGAAAAAAAAACTGACTGACTATAACGCGCAATTGGCAAGATGCAATCTTTCTCGCACAAAAAAAGCCCCTCTCCGATTCGGAAAGAGGCTAAATTTGTTTATTAAACGATGAACTTACACTTCAAGCAAGCTTCGTAACATCCAAGCATTCTTCTCATGAACTTCCATACGACGTGTAAGAAGGTCAGCAGTCACCGAGTCTTTTGCATCATCTGCAACAGGCATAACCTCACGCATTACACGGGCAACAGATTCGTTACCTGTAACCAATTGACGAATCATTTCCTGAGCATTCGGCACGCCTGTTTCTTCTTCGATACAGGTCAATTTCTGATACTGCGCATATGATGCAGCGGCAGGAAATCCCAATGCACGCACGCGCTCAGCAATCTCATCCAAAGCCGTCCAAAGCTCAGTGTATTGTGTCATAAACAGCTCATGCAGGGTGTGAAACTGCGGCCCGGTTACATTCCAGTGAAAGCCGTGTGTTTTAAGGTAAAGTGAAAAAGAATCAGCGAGAACACGATTAAGGCCGTCTGCGATAGCTTGACGATCCTTCTGACTAAGACCCGTGTTCATTTTACTCTCAAATTTCTGATCCATGGATTAACTCCCTTTGATTGAATGACCTCGCGCAGGCCATTATTTGACCCTTTTTTCAAGAATAGCAAGGCCGTGTTTAATGCATTTATTAAAAATAATAAAACTTATCGAACGGAACTTTTTGCGAAAGTGAAAACTCAATAAACTTAATAATTTCATAGCTGGTTGAGGATATTTAGTTTTGCTCTATATTGTTGTTTTTTGGTTGAGATTGTTTCAGCCCCTCTTTTATAAACCTCGCGTAAAGCCTCGCATGAAACAAATCTGAAAGCGACGCCATTTATTTTTCCTTCGATAAAATTGCATGGCAGGTCGCGGTAGTATTCCTCTATTGTGTCAAAGCTGATTTTTACATTCTCACAAAATAATTTCAGAGAGAGGTAAGTTGTTTCTTCGCAAGTCACGTCAAATTTTGTTTTGACAGCGGCGATGATAGGTTTGAAGGATGACTCGGGAATCAAGAAATCAATGTCATTGATACTTATTTTTTCGTCATTTGTGTAGAAAGCGAATGCCAGACTGCCATAGACAATAGGCTGGCCGCAGATTTCTGCACATATTGAGAAAATAGCGTCTGCGCAAAAGCAAGAAGTTTAGCAAGATCATCGCAATTATCGGGTTTATAGATGATTTCTTTCATTTTTACCTCGCGCCGTTTTATCAAAAAAAATCCCTGTGATTAATTCTGTGATTATAAGCGAAGATTATTTCTCATGTACAGATGAAGGTAGATTTAATAAGTTTGGAAATTAATCTTTATAAATGAGCATCCTGAACATTTCTGTATGCGGAATACCATCTTCAAGGTAAGATTTTCCGACGCTTTCAAACCCCAAACTACCATAAAAATTCAATAAATATGACTGCGCCGATAACCGCACGGCAGCGCCCTGCCTTTCCTCAATAGCGTTGATGGCAAAAAACGGACTAGATGGCTGGGCAAACCGGGATCGAACCAGAGAATGGCGAATGCTTCTGTGTCTATTTTAATAATAAAGCCAATAACTTATGCGCCGACCCCGCCCTTACTATGGCCTGCTGGGTTTTTTCCCGATTGATGTCATGTAGTGCCGCATGAAACTCATTAACCTGGGCTAAAAACTGCGTGGAGGCTGACTTGAGACGCAATGCTCGCTCTGGCTCGGTTTTAGCAAGATCCTCGGCATAGTGGCCCAACTGGTCCTCAGTCGAGACAATCATCTCATGTAGCTTGTTCATGGCTTCATCGTCATCTGCTCCAACTGTGGCAGTGCCTTGTGTAATTTCACCCATCAACTCAAGTATGTTGCTACTCATTTGCTCTAACTCAGCAGGTTTCTTCTGCTGGTCGCCATGGGCAGCAGCATAGGTAGGCAATAACAGGATTGAGAGCAGAAGAAATAGTATGCGGGTCATCAGTGGTCTCCTTTAGATGTTGGACGAGGGGCGAAGTGGAAAAAAACTAGCGGCCGCAGCACAAGGTCGAGCAGGGTTGAGCTGAATAGCCCTCCAAAGATGACGACGGCAACTGGGTGGAGGATCTCGCGTCCCGGCAGGTCCGGTGCTAGCACCAATGGTAATAAAGCCAATGCGGCAGTAAGGGCGGTCATGAGTACTGGCACAATGCGCTCCGCTGTGCCGCGATAAATCATCTTGAGGTCAAACTGCTCATCCTCATGCTTCATCAGGTGCAAATAATGCGCGACCATCATGATGCCATTGCGCGCAGCAATACCAGTGAGCGAAACCAGCCCCACCAGACTGGCGATAGAGAACACACCGCCACTCAGCCAGATGGCAGCAATCGCTCCGATGAAAGCCAGCGGGATAGACAGCATGACCTGCATAACTAGATTGATGCTCTTAAAATGAACATAGAGAACAAGCACCATACCCAGCAGAGACAGCAAGCTTAGGCCCAGAATGAGCCGCGATGCGCTAGCCTGACTCTCAAACTGCCCGCCATAGCTGATATACATGCCTTCTGGCAGTTGCACGCGGTCAGCAACCTCACGCTGGATCTGCTCTACTGTGCTCACAAGGTCGCGCTCCGCCACATTGGCCTGAATAACGATGCGGCGCTGCGCATTCTCGCGATTGATAATATTTGGGCCTTTAGCTTCCTCAATCCGGGCCAGCACCGAGAGCGGAACAGAATGACCCGCAGGCGTATCAACCGGGATGCGTCCAATAGCTTCGGCGCTTTGCCTGAACTCATCAGCTAGGCGCAACACAACGGCGATACTCTGCTGCCCGTCGATGACCTGCGTTACTGTCTCGCCCTGCATGGCCAGTTGCGCATACTCGGCGACCTCGCCCGCGCTTAACCCGTAGCTAGCGGCAGCTTCACGATTGATCATCACATGCAGCTGCGGCACTAGAATCTGCCGCTCAACAAAAATATCGACTGCACCCGGCACATTGGCCATGACAGCACGAATTTCCTCGGCCTTGCTGCGCAGTAGGTCCAGATCAGGGCCAAATAGTTTCACGGCCAACTGTGCACGCACCCCCGACATCATATGGTCAATCCGGTGGGAGATAGGCTGGCCGATATTAATGGCAACACCCGGAATAACTTCAAGCTTTGTCCGGATATCTTGCAGCACGTCAGTGCGGGACCGCTCACTATCTCTCAGCTCAACTTCAATTTCACTCGAGTGCACACCTTCGGCATGGTCATCAAGCTCAGCGCGGCCCGTACGGCGGCCAGTTTTACTTGCTTCGGGGATTTCCAGAATCAGTCGTTCGGCAATGCTGCCAATCCGCCCAGATTCCTCAAGACTGGTGCCAGGAGGGGTCAGTAGATTAATGGTGACGGAGCCCTCATTAAACTCGGGTAGAAATTCTCGCCCAAGAAACGGAAAACTAGCCAGTGCAGTCATCAGCAGAAGGCTAATGCTAACAAATACAACACGGGCATGTGCAAAAGCCCAATCCAATGTATAGCGCTGCAATTTTTTAACTCTGGCCACCAGCCAACTATCCTGCTCGCCACCGAAACTACGCAGATGTGGGAGCATATAGGCGGCCAATGCAGGCGTCACACTCAGCGAGACGAGCAGTGAAGCAGCAATTGATGTCACATAAGCAATACCAAGCGGCATGAAAATGCGACCCTCAATCCCTTGCAGAGCAAATAGCGGGATAAAAACCAGCACAACGATGATGGTAGCAAAAACAATTGAATTACGCACCTCGCTGGCAGCAGAGCGGATAACCTCAAATGCTGGCAAGGGTTGCACACGCAAGCGATTTTCACGCAAGCGGCGGAAGATGTTCTCGATATCAACAATCGCATCATCCACCAGCTCGCCAATCGCAATAGCTAAGCCGCCTAGCGTCATGGTATTGATGGACAGCCCCATAAAGTGGAACACGATAAACGTAATGACGAACGAAAGTGGAATGGCTGTCAGCGTAATAAACGTGGTGCGGAAATTGAGCAGAAACAAAAACAAGACGATGGCCACAAAAATCGCCCCGTCACCCAACGCTACCTCAACATTTGTTAATGCGCGCTCGATAAAAGTCCCCTGACGGAACAGGTCATCGTGCATTATAGCGCCCTGCGGCAAGCCCTTAGCTAACTGCTGCAGCTCGACCTCAATGCGTCGGGTTAAATTAATCGTATCAACTCCCGGCTGCTTCTGGACCGAGAGGATAATGCCCGGCTGGGCGTTGACGCTGGCATCGCCACGCTTGCTGAGCGGGCCACCAATTCCTACATCTGCAACATCACCGACCAGCAACGGTACGGAATGACGTGCATCAGCAGCTAGCGGAGTTTGCTCTAAATCCTGCGGGCTGGTCAAACGGGCCAGATTGCGCACCAGCCGCTCCTGTGGCCCTTCATGCAAAAATCCGCCTGTAGAGTTTACATTACTTTGTTGCAGCGCCGTGCGCACATCGTGCAGACTTTGGTCATGTGCTTGAAGCTGGCGCGGATCCACAAGCACCTGATACTGTTTCTGGTTACCGCCAATGACTGTGACCTGCGCCACACCGGGTATGGCTAGCAGACGCGGGCGCATGGCCCAGTCGGCATGATTACGCAGCTCCAGCAGGTCCCTCTCTTCCGTTGGGCCGCTGAGGCCAACTAGCATGATCTCACCCATGATTGAGGCAATTGGCCCCATAACCGGCTGCGCGCTCTCAGGTAAAACACCTGCTAACTGCTGCAGGCGCTCACTGACAATCTGGCGCGCTGTCATGACCTCGGTTTCCCACCCGAACTCAACCCAGACAATAGAAAGGCCAATGCCCGATGCAGATCGTACACGGGCCACGCCCGCAGCGCCATTCATGCTGGTTTCTATCGGAAACGATATCAGAGTTTCCACTTCCTCAGGCGCCAGCCCCGGCGCTTCGGTAAAAATGGTCACAGTCGGCCGGTTCAGGTCCGGAAAGACATCAACCGGTAACCGGGTGAGTAGATAGCCGCCATACGCCATGACGAGCGCAGCGAGCGCCACCACCAGCAATCGGTTTTGTATGGAAAAAGAGATGATCCGATCAAACATGGCAGCTACTTGCCCAAAGCTGGGGCAAATTGCAGCTGATAGTGCCCTTGCATAATCACCTCTTCATCTGGCAGTACACCACTGATGATTTCTTGCTCATCGCCAAGGCGGACCCCGAGCTTTACGGTACGACGCTCGGCCGTGTCGCCCACCTTCACAAAAACAAACGGCTCTCCATCACGGCCAAGGACAGAGGTATTGGGCACCAGAATAGCAGGGAGTGCGTCGCCAGAAGCAATTGATACAGTCACCAGCATATTGCGCAGCAGCCGACCTTCAGGATTTTCTGCACGGACATAGACGTTCCGTGCACGACTATTCTCGTCCAGCGAAGGATCGAGTCGCTCAACCCTGCCTGCGATGGGCGCTGTGGCAGTCGAAACCGTAATTATATGCACCATCTGGCCAACTTTTAGACGGGCAAAATCGGCATCCTCATAAACCTGCCCGATAATCAGCACCTCGCTGAGGTCGATGACTTCGAACAGCCGATCAGCTGGTGCGAGCGCTTGCCCTGCTACTGGTACAGCACCAGTGATAATCCCATCAATTGGGGCCTTGATTTCAACAATATCACTGCCGAACACAAGCGGCTCAATGCGAGCAAGCACATCGCCTTTCTTAATACTCTGACCCGCCTGTGCCAGCACCTCAACCGCACGGGCAGCAAAGCGTGTGCTCACCAGTGCTTGCCGCTCAGGCAATGCGGCCACCCGGCCATAAGCCTGCAGCATCGGAGCCACTTCAGCCAACCGCGCAGGAACTGTTTTAATATCCAGCGTTTCGGCCCGCCCATCAGCCAGTGAAATGACCACAGCAGGCGTAGCCGCCTCTACGCCCGGTGGCGCAGCGTGATCGTGTCCCTCATGTGCAAGCGCAGAGAGCGGTAAAAAGAGAAGAAAAGCCAGAATAATCTGCATAAGACCCTCTTCCCCAATATACGCGGAGAAATGCCTTAATGCCGCGACGATTGTGTAAAAAAGTGTATCATCTGCAGGAAATGCTTCTGTATAGCCAAAAATCGTCTATTTTCATCTAATGACAGCCGCTGCTCCCGCGCCCTCAGCCAAGCCCCTTGTTCTGATTGTTGATGACGATCAGGAAATCCGTACGCTGTTGTCTGACTATCTGGCTGCACAAGGATTTGACACACGACAAGCCGCCAGTGGCGACGAACTTGGAAGACATCTGCAGGCATTCACTCCAGCGCTGATCCTGCTTGATGTCATGCTGCCTGATACAACTGGCTTTAAACTCTGTTCGGAAATAAGACAGCACAGCCAAACCCCGATTATCATGCTGACGGCTCGCGGAGAGGAAGATGATCGCGTGGTTGGACTTGAGTTGGGAGCCGACGACTACATCACCAAGCCTTTCAGCCCACGTGAACTTGTAGCACGAATGAACGCATTACTGCGCCGGATTAACCCTTCTCCAGTTTCTACTAGTATTTATGTATTCGGCCAGTGGCGTTACGATACAGGGCGATACATTCTCGAAAGTGCAGATCGCCCATCGATAGAGCTTAGCGGCACTGAGCACCGCATATTGCTGACTCTGCTGGAGCAGGCACAGCAAACCGTCTCACGCGATAGGCTGTTTGAGCAAGCTTTGCAACGCAAACCCGGGCTGTTTGACCGCAGTGTGGACATCCAGCTCAGTCGTCTGCGCCGTAAGATGGGCGATAATTCCCACATCAAGACCATTCGTGGCGAAGGCTATATGATGACCGAACCGCTAAAGAAGCTATCATGAAAAGACTTCTGGACAGTCTCGCCATTCGTATCAGCCTGATTTTGCTCCTTAGCCTTGGGCTTTTTCATGTAGCCAGCCTCCACCTCTATCAGACCGCGCTGACGCTGGTGGCCGATGATGCCCGCGACAACCAACTGGCTGAGCGGCTTGTTTCCATCAAACAGGCGATTGCCGAGCAACCTTCTGATCTTCGGGAAGAGACAGCGCATGGCCTCTCAACCGCCGCACTGGATATTCATTGGAGCGAGACTAGCCTTATCAATACCAGCCAAATGAACGACCCAGCTTTAGCTGACTTTTATGGCAAGCTGCTCACCGCGCTACCGGGCGCGCTTAAAGAAACAGAAATTCGCCTCGGTCGTGCCGCCGAAGCCCAGCAGACACATCATGCTGTCAGCGACCCCCATCTTATCTACGTTTCGCTACAGATTACTGACGGCAGCTGGGTTAATTACGCCATTACCCGCTTTGCTCACCCGGCCAGTGCTAGTCACGGTACAGTTTTTTCTACCTCCATCATGGCGCTCGGTATTATTCTGGTATCATTCTGGGTGGTTCGGCTGTTTAGTCGTCCACTACAGAAACTGGCCGAGGCCTCCAGCTCACTCGCGCAGAACCTAGAAGCCCCGCCACTTCCCGTGGCTGGTCCGCGCGAGGTGCGCGAAGCTGCAGCGGCTTTTAACAGCATGCAAAGCCGTATCCGTGAGCTGATAAAGAATCGCACGCTCATGCTGGCGGCTATCTCTCACGATCTTCGCACACCACTCACCCGGATGCGGCTGAGAAACGAATTCATCCCGGATACCACCCTGCGCGCTAAAAATGAGCAGGACATTATAGAGATGGAGCAGATGCTAGACTCGGCACTCGCTTATTTGCGCAGCGAACAAAATATTGATCGCAGTGAAAAGCTAAATCTTAGTGATATGCTGGAGCAAACATGCCTTGAGTATCGGGAGGCTGGCAAAGTTATAACCTACAGCGGGACAAAGTCTGTCGTGCTACAAGGCAATGCTCAGGAACTGAAGCGAGCGGTATGCAATATCATCGATAACGCTCTCAAATATGGTAACAGCGCCCGTATTGAGCTGACACAGAGTGCCCAACATATAGAATTGTGTGTAACCGATAATGGCCCAGGGATTCCTCCCGATCAGTGGGAAAGCGTGCTGACCCCGTTCGTACAGCTGGACTCCGCGCGGCGGGCTCACGGTAGTGGACTCGGCCTAAGCATAGTCAGCAACATCGTCAAATCCCACGGAGCAAAATTGGCTTTTGTCCGCCCGGAATCCGGCGGCTTTACAGTAAAGCTGACCTTTACTCGATAATTACGCTCGACTTCAGGCTGCAGAAGAGCGTGTGTGTTCATAAAGGAGCACGCACATGGAGCAGAGTTTTGAGCAATTAAATGAGCTAGAAGTTGAGGGACTGGAGTTGGCCGAGCTGCGCGAATACTGGGCGCGGGCATGGAAAATCAGGCCACATCCGCATATCAGTCGCAAGATGCTGGTCCGTAGCCTGCAATTCAAAATCCGCGAAGCCCGCGGCATAGGGCTGAGCTATGACCAGCAGACCAAGCTCGACCAGCTGGTCAGGGCTTATAAGCGCAGCCGCGCGGAAGGTAGCAAGCGGCAGTTCAGCATCAAATCTGGCACACGGTTCATCAGGGAGTATGGCGGTGTGCGCCATGTGGTAACGGTTCAAGGCGGACTCTTTGAGTATAACGACAAAACCTACAAAAGCCTATCCGCCATCGCCAGCGAGATAGCCGGTACACGCTGGAACGGCTGGACCTTCTTTGGTGTAAAAAAGCCCGCGCCAGATCGCTCGGGAGATGTCGCATGAAGCCGCCCATCAAATACTGCGCTGTCTATACCCGAAAATCCACTGAGGAAGGACTGGAGCAGGAGTTCAACACACTGGACGCCCAGCGCGAAGGTTGCCTGGCTTTTATAACTAGCCAGAAAGCTGAAGGCTGGGTAGCGCTACCTGATAACTATGATGACGGCGGCTACTCCGGTGGCAACCTGAATCGCCCAGCACTGCAGCAGCTGATTGCCGACATCAAAGCGGGCAAGGTCAATATCGTGGTCGTGTACAAAATTGACAGGCTGACACGCTCACTGATGGACTTCTCGAAGCTAGTTGAGGTGTTTGACCAGTATGGAGTTACCTTCGTCAGCATCACACAGTCGTTCAATACTACCACATCCATGGGACGTCTTACTCTGAATGTGCTTCTCTCATTTGCCCAGTTCGAACGGGAAGTGATTGGCGAGCGTGTGCGCGACAAGATTGCTGCCAGCAAGAAGAAGGGCATGTGGATGGGTGGCAACAATCCGGTCGGTTATCACCGGGTGAATAAGGAGCTGCTGCCGAAAGAAGACGAAATACCCTTTATCCGGTATCTGTTTGAATGGTATCTGCAGCTTGGCTCGGTTACGAAATTAATTCTGGAGATGCGTAGTAAGAGCATAAAATCAAGAGTGTGGACATCATCGAACGGCAAAACCTATGGCAACAACACTTATAGCTCCGGTGCGCTTTACAGCATTCTGAGCAATCCGGTCTATATCGGGAAAATTAAACACCGGGATAAGGTCTACGATGGATTGCACCCGGCTATCATCGATAGAAAGCTGTGGGATGCTGTTCAGGAAAAACTGAAGAGCAATACAGTCGAGAGGCGCGTACAACAGCCACAGCAGCAGCTTCTAACCAGCATCATTTATGATGTAAACGGCGTGCGCTACAGCCCGAGCCACACCAACAAGGGCGGACGGCGCTATCGCTACTATATCAGCCAGAATCTGCTGAAGGCCCGCGAGCATCCTGCCAACTTGATGGGCCGACTGCCCGCTGAGGAAATTGAGGATGTTGTGCGCACCGCCCTGCGGCAGCAACTCTCGACTTATGACAGTACCGCGCATCTGCTAGGCCTTGACCCAATCAAAGATAGTAAGGCGGCTGAATCGGTTCATGCGCAGCGCGATAATATTGATGTGGATAGTGCCATCCGCCATGCCTGCGAGCGGGTAGAAGTTGGCGCTGACTCTGCTGCCATTACCTTCACTAGCGCACGGCTGGCAAAATATCTTGCAGAGGCGCTGCAGATCACTCTGCCTGATATTGCCGCAGAGCTAATGCCAACGTTCACAGTACCGCTTTATATCACGAGGCGCTATCGCGGAACCATCACCATCATTGCCGGTGATGAGAAGCTGGCAAAAGATGATCCGTTCAACCGCGCGCCGCACGAGATCCAGAACTGGGTGAAGGGCATCGCCTGGCGCGACCAGTATTTCCGTGGTCGCAAACTTGATGTGATTGCTGAAGAAGAGAATGTCGATGTGCGCTATGTAGCACGCATGATCGATCAGACATTCGAAATCCGCTGAAACGAGCAGCGATAAACCCCAATAAAATCAGCGTTTCCATTTTCTCAAAAAGAGTCCGCTATACTCAAGCGGACTTGCGCTGACCTGACTTGAGAAAACGCAGGCGGAATGGGCGTAAATCGCACTTTCTCCAAGTCCGCTTGCGCTACAATCCACCATTTATAGGTTTGTTCCCGCGCAACCGCGCTGTAATTTTATCGTTCCATATCAATTAGTTAGACGCTGGCTGGGGCGGGAGGGATCGAACCTCCGAATGGCGGAATCAAAATCCGCTGCCTTACCGCTTGGCTACGCCCCAATAGATATGCGTGCGGGCTTTTTAATCGTTTATGCCAAAAATGGCAACAACAAAATCAAGCCATTGCCTTAAAAAAGTTTCTGCAAAGTCAGGCCTCGTTTCATAACTTTTTTTGAAACACAAATGTTGACTTGGGCTTTTATATTCGCTATAAGCCACCCACTTTCCCTTTTTAGGGGATAAATGCTTTGTTTTGTTTAGAAGGGTTTTGTCATGTCTCGTCGTTGTGGAATTTCAGGTAAAGGCGTTCTTTTTGGCAACAATGTGAGCCACTCCAACCGCAAGACTCGCCGCCGTTTCAATCCAAACCTGCAAAACACTGCCATCCCCAGCGAAACCTTGGGTCGCATGGTTAGTTTGCGCATCACGATGCATGCCTTGCGCTCTATTGAGCATAATGGCGGTTTGGATGCTTTCCTTTTGAAAGCGAAGCCAGAGAATTTGGGCGAGACTGAACGCAAGCTGAAGCGTCAAATTGAAAAAGCTTCAGCCAACAAAGCAGCTTAGTCACCCTTCCCATATTCTGCAAAAGTGCTCGATTTTCGGGCGCTTTTTTCATGCTCAAAATTTACCCCAACTAACATGTGATCAGCACCGATTGTTATGTCATTACTGGTTTTAAGATCGGACCACGCCGGTATCGGCTTTCTTTCATTATTTCCCTTCGCTACACCACACGAAAGAATCGATGTATAAGCAAGTTTAAGCGTAAACGCAGGATAAAAACGTGATTGCCCACCCCAAAAAACTACATTTCTCATGCTTGGATTTTTGCGAAAAATGTTTAGAATGTTGGGATGCTGGATGATATTTTTCACGCCTTTAAAGTGCTTCGCTATCCTTCGGCATGGGGGGCGGTATTAGGTGGGGTTTTCTTTACGATTATGATTTTCGCAGCGCTGGCTTACGGAAGCTGGCACGCTATCAGCTTGATTGATCTAACATCGAACGCATGGCTTAATACCATTTTTGAAGGCATCGGTAGCATTCTTATTTTAATGCTTGGGTGGTTATGCTGGCCTGCTTTCATCAGTGCGTTTGTATCACTTTTTAGTGACTCGGCACTTGAGAAAATCGAGCGGGACAACTACCCTTTTTTGCCACTGGCAAGAAGCACTCCCCTGAGCAATCAGATTGCCTATGCGTGCAACACATTGATGCGCTCGCTTTTTTATACTGTGCTTGTACTGCCTTTTTATTTTATTCCCGCTCTCAACCTTGTTGTTTATCTTGTTTTGAGCGGATTATTGTTCGGCAAAGAATATTATATAGCCGTTGCGATTCGGCACATGACTCTTCACGACGCCGAGTCGGTTTATAAAAAAAATAAACTGTCGATTTTCTTAACAGGAATGGTTATTGGGGCAATGTTTTTAATTCCCATAATTAACATTTTTGCACCGATTTTAGGGGTTTCCTTTATGGCACATCGCCTTTATCGAAAAAATTCGTCCCCGCTGCGGCAAACACTTGCCCTCCCCCCCTAAGACGTGCTACCCCAAGGAATGTGCCGAAAGGCAGCTTAGTTTTTGTTTTTCACAGAGAGGCAATAGCAATGTTTCGACGTAGTTCATCGCAACCCACCAGCGGCACACAAAATGTTTCCAATCAACAGACTTCACCAACATTATCTTCCCCACCCACCCCTAATACGGAGCTTCCGTTACGCACGATGACACAGGCAAATCCCCTCGCGACTCCCGCACAAACACAGGCCACAGCCCCCTCTATGCAAGCGCGCCCCATGGCAGCACCTCAAGGCATGGGACAACAACAGCCAATCAATAAAGGTGCTGTTGACCGTTTTGTTGGCATCCCTGGTGTTACGGCGCGCCGTATCGGTATGCCGACGGATGCGGGGATGGGTCACAACTCATCTTCACAATACGCCGATCATTCAGGTTTACGCAAACTCACTGTCGGTCGTGAAATCACACTCAATGGTGACATCTCGACATGTGACGTGCTGGTTGTTGAAGGCAACATCAACGCAACACTTTCTGATGGTAAAATCCTTGAGATTTCGCAAGACGGTTTCTTTAACGGTTCTGCTGAAATTGAAGAGGCAGATATTGGTGGAAAATTTGAAGGCACGTTGGTTGTTCGTGGCCGTCTCCGCTTACGCTCGACAGGCAATATTTCTGGTACCGTCAGCTATGGCGAGCTGGAGGTTGAAGCCGGTGGTCACCTCGTTGGCGAGCTGAAGGTATTAAACGCTACCAAGAAGACAACCTCGAAGGCAGACGGCTCTGATTCGTCTTCACCAGCACGAGCCCTGGCGAGTGCTGAAGGTTGATGCGCTCATTGATCTAACACTGCCGACCCGCTTTAAAGGGGCGATGCGGAAGTTTTCTGCGTCGCCTTTTTTTATTTCTACTCAGTGGATGGAATATCCCACAGCACACTTTTTTGCTACGCTGGGGTTGGTTATTTTAAGCATCGCGTTGTTATTTGGGTCGGCTTTTTTTAACAGCATCAATTATCATATTCTTCCTGAATGGACCATTACCGAGGGTGATTTACTGCCTGTAGCACCGCGAGAAATAAGCGAATTTAATGGCTTAAGTCAAAGGCAGGTTAACTTTCTATTGGGAAAACCAGCCTATATCCGCAAAGAACCACCCGCCGAACTATGGCAATACAAAAATAACTTTTGTGTTGTTGACCTCTACTTCTATGAAGATTTAAAGCCGGTCACTGTGGAATATACAGAAATGCGACTCGTGGCTTCTCCACAAATCCCCTCCACCCGCGAGGATGTGTCGGCATCGGCCTACACAGCCCCCCGCTTTGCCGAGGGAAAATGCCTTGAGATCATCCAAAACCAACGCAAAACCAATATTTCTTTGCCGTAAATTTCTTGACACTGTTAGCATTTGCAGTTGAGCCTTCCCTCTCAATCAACGCTTGAAGAGAGAAAAACCAACCCTACTTCTCGATCACAACAATGTAGAAAATTCAGCACACTGGATTTAATTAAAAAATAAGTGTACTGTTTACTCAAATCATAGGATTATTCAGCATCGACTTTATACTGTGCCGCCCTATATTTTGAAAAGGAGGGAAAGCATGAAGAGTTTTTTCCATGATGAGCGCGGGAGCTTTGCCATTCTTTTCGGCATTTTGATGATTCCTTTGATTGGAGTCGTGGGCTTGGCAATTGATTCGGCCCGTGCTTTCACCATTCGTGGACAAATTCAACAAGCGCTTGATTCGGCTGCACTGGCGGGGGGACGCGTTTTTTATTCTACGCAAGTCGACCGGAACACAGTCATTCGCTCTTATTTTGATAACAACGTGAAGAACTTTCGATATCAAACGAACATCACGTCAGCTGATGTCCAGATTGACAGCAACACCTCCACCGGTATGCTTACCCTTCACATGACGGCGAAAATGCCCACTTTGTTGATGGGTGTATTGGGATTTAAATCAGTCCCCATTTCGGCCACAGCTCAGGTTAGACGTAATGATGAAGATAAGGGGATTGAGCTGGCAATGGCTTTGGATATGTCTGGTTCAATGAATGAAGATATAAGTGGTTGCGCGACATGCACTCCAAGCCGCCTTTCCCTCCTCAAAACAGCGGCAACAAATCTCATCAGTTTTCTTTTCACGGATATGCCTGCCAATAAAGTATATATCAGCATTGTTCCGTGGAATAGTCAGACCTATCCAGGACTGAGCTACACCAGTTGGCTTGTGTCACCCGCCCCAACGTCCACAACATCAGTGCTGCCACCATGGTGGTACGGTGCGCTTTACATGCGCAATGGCGGTGACGACTTAAATGACAAATCACCTCTGGTTTCAAAATTCCGTTATTCCCCGTATGGTTATGACCCTTACACTGCCGAGGATAACCGTATTAACACGATTAAACCACTCTCATCCAGTCAAAGTGAATTGCTGGATAAAATAAACATTCTAATCGCGCGTGGCTGGACAAATAGCACGGTTGGGTTGTTTTGGGGCTGGATGACTCTGTCGCCCAAATGGCGAAATATTTGGAATGGTGTACCCAGTACCCGCCCCTTGGACTACACAGACACATCAAGCATCAAAGCGCTTATCCTGATGACAGATGGTGAAGATAATCATTTGAGTTGGTCTTACTCACCTGCAGCAGTGCCTGATGATGACATCACCGACCCCAATGATCATGAAGCGCGAGACTGGATTGAAGCCCGCTCGCTGCAAACATGTACGCGGATAAAGGAAAATGGTATTCGCATTTACACCGTTGCGTTCACAAATGAGGTGGCCACAAACACAACTGTGATTGATTTCCTGAAAGCTTGCGCCACCACAGGTTACTTCTTTGTTGCCCCGGATGGCACCACATTGAATAGCGCATTTCAGTCTATTGGATCAGATTTGAAATCGCTGCGCTTAATCCGATGAGAAAAAAGTGCATTCTTTAAAAGGGAATGCACTTTAAATGTCTCGCAATTGCGATTTTATTTTGCGGTATAAAGGTAAGCTGCGCGCTTTTCAAAAGCGCGCACCATAATTTTTACGGCTTCATTAAAAATAGGGCCTATTAACATTTTGAGGATTTTTGATTTAAACTCGAAATCAATAAAAAAATTGATCGCGCAGGATTGTCCAACTGTTTCAAAATGCCATTCATTATTGAGATACTGAAAGGGGCCACTTAAATATTCAACTTTAACAGTCTCAGGCTCGGCAAGCGTAACGCGTGTTTTAAAACTTTCACGTAAGGACTTGAAGCCAATTGTCATCTCGGCCTCAATCACATTCTCCACACGCTTTAAAGGCCTCACCCCTAGACACCATGGTAGAAATTGCGGATACTTTTCAATATCCGCAACAAGCTGGTACATTTGCTCGGCTGTATAAGGAACAACCCGTCGTTCAGCGTGAGTGGGCACAATGCAAAAGCTTTCTATCGCGCAAATCGAGGTTCGTCAGTTAAGAAGCACGCGCGTACTGCGCATCTCGTGCAGCCTTGAGTTTGCGATAGTCCTCCCCCGCAAAGTAAGATGAACGTGTGAGCGCCGATGACGAAACCATCAAAAAGCCCTTACCGCGTGCCATTGAGCTGTACAACTCAAACTCTTCTGGTGTTACAAACCGTTCGACAGGGGCATGTTTAATCGTTGGCTGAAGGTATTGACCAATCGTAAGAAAATCAACATCTGCTGCACGCAGATCATCCATCACCTGAAGGACTTCTTCTTTAGTTTCGCCCAAACCGACCATAATGCCTGATTTTGTAAATAGGGTTGGGTCATATCGCTTGATGTCTTTTAAAAGCTCGAGCGATGTAAAATATCGCGCCCCAGGACGTATGGTCGGGTAAAGTCGTGGTACGGTTTCAAGATTGTGATTGAATACATCAGGTTTAGCGGCAGCAATACGTTGAGCTGCCCCTTCTTTTCGCTGAAAATCAGGTGTTAAAATTTCAATCGTCGTGTGCGGTGCCTCTTTACGGATAGCCTCAATGGTATCGACAAAGTGCTGCGCACCACCATCAGGCAAGTCATCACGATCAACCGAGGTAATCACCACATGGCTTAATTTTAATTTACGTGTCGCCTCTCCCACCCGGCGTGGCTCATCGGCATCAAGTGCATCGGGTTTGCCGGTTGCAACATTGCAAAACGCACATGAGCGCGTGCATGTCGCTCCTAAAATCATGAATGTGGCATGGCTCTTTTGCCAGCACTCACCAATATTTGGGCAAGCTGCCTCTTCACACACAGTAATGAGCTTATGCTCGCGAACGAGGGAAAGTGTTTCGTGGTACCCTGCCGACGTGGGAGCCTTTACGCGGATCCATTCAGGCTTCGGCAATTTAACCGGATTATCTTGCCGATGCGCTTTTTCAGGGTGACGCTGGCGTGCAGCGTCAAGAGTAGAGCTGCCTGCACCAAAAGATGAAGTTTTAGACTGTGACATGATGTTATTTATGAACGTTTATGCAGCAAACGTCCACGATAAAATGAATATCCAAAAACATTGTACACATTAAATCATATGGCCGAAGTACGAATGTACATCTCTATGCACACGCCTCATACGGTTCTCAAACTGTGGAACGTCATGCATCGGAATAGATGAAAAATATGGATTCGACGTACCACAGCTTGGCGCACTCACCACCAGCATCCACTGGGTTTGAGGACCTGATCGAACACGGGTCACGCTTTCCCTGGTTGCTACACCGTCTTGAAGGTGCAAATTTGATTGACTGACAACAATTTCAAATCTATTAATATGTAAATCACCAAGGTGCTCTGACGTTAAATTCGGCCGTTCAAAGTAGCGAAAGTGACCATCAGTTAAACTCATGTCGATCTCAAAAGAGCCATTTTTTTTCCTACGAAAAACACCTGAAATCACGCTCATAGGTGGAAGACCAAAAGCAAGAGAAGCAAGAATCAGTTGCTGTGGATCAAGCCTGATAACCGGGCCATTCTGTGATTGAGGCGTTGAAGAGGGTTCAATAGACATGATTTTACCCCCACACTCTATGGATGAAATAAATTTCCAAAACGAATATCTTCCCTGTTGCTAACATGCCTGAAAGTGGCCTGACCAACATTATCTGCCACATCAGCATATTTGGCCACCCCACTTACGAAAGGTCCTCGCGCAAGTCAATTGTGCATCATAATATCCTATTTTTTGCTCCGCAAATTCAATAACAATCATGAAGTGTGATTTAAATTTTTATGGCGTACATTGATATCATGAAAAGCTTCTAACGATATTATTAATTCTGGAACGTGTAATCGCCATCCCTGTTGCCACACGCTGTTCATCATGCACTGAATTACAGACAGGCAACCGTATTCTTTCTTTTCCTTTAGCATACCAATGATCAATTAAAAACCCATGATGACCAGCTTTATCTCTGGGCGTAAGACACCGCGTGAACTCTTCCATTACACGCCCGTTTTCCTTAATCAATTGGCTAATTTTAAACGCACACTCAATATCGTAAGGCGTATTACTCACACGACATTCACTATCAATACCATTTAAAATTAATATATACCCACTACTATCACTGCACAAGGCAAGTGTCCCCGCAATAAAAGGAGACGCTTTTAAAATCAAGGCACATTCTTTTAATTGATTGTGATTAAGTGTGTGTACGGACTGCTTTTTATCCTGTTTTAAATCAACTGTAGCAGGAAGAATCTCATGGATTAATTCACGTATTGCTTCAACGCTTTGAATAAGTGGGATTCCGTCATGTTCTTTAGTGAGTGAAATTTTAATTGTTTTCTCATTAACAACTTTACTGTCGATCATTGCTTGTTGGTGGACGTAGCCTGTTTCCATATCAGCTAGATCGGTGATTTCACTAAGCACATAACGATCACCCATTTCACTACTAAATAACCCAGAAAAATTAAATTTGGCTACTGTCGTGCGTATATAACTATACATTTTATGTTGAAAAGGACCAATATTCGGGATGATAAGCAGAGCCTCCCGATAAATTGCCTGTGTTTGATCAGATGCGGCTGTAATCCTTAATGAATTACGTTCTGGGTCTAAAAAAATTTCAACTTGCTCGCACTGACCAATCCCCATCAGGCGAGCAATTCCACTTGCATGACGTCCTGCTAAAATGTGTCGCTGCATTTAAATTGCCCTGCAAAAAACATATGCCCCTATCGGCACCAATGTGCAATAGCTCACAACCTACTAAAAGAGAAATGTGCACATCAAGCATTTTAAGATAAAAAGCAGCACTCAAAACTGCATTTCATTAAAATACAGCAAAATTTTACATATGTATTGCGCGCTTGTAAGCATCTAAAACTGATTCATGCATCATCTCGGAGAGCGTGGGATGCGGGAAAACAGTGTGCATGAGATCGGCTTCCGTCGTTTCAAGTGTTTTTGCAATTCCAAAACCCTGAATCAACTCCGTTACTTCAGCCCCCACCATGTGTGCACCTAAAAGCTCGCCGGTTTTAGCATCAAATACCGTTTTAACCAAACCTTCCGGTTCGCCTAAAGCGATGGCCTTACCATTTCCAATAAATGGAAAACGACCAACTTTTACATCATATCCTGCTGCCTTGGCCTTGGCCTCGGTCAAGCCAACGGATGCAACTTGAGGGTGGCAGTAAGTACAGCCAGGAATTTTAGTCACATCAAGAGGATGAACATCTTTCAACCCTGCAATTTTTTCGATGCACATCACCCCTTCATGGCTCGCTTTATGAGCAAGCCATGGAGCCCCTGCCACATCACCAATGGCATATAATCCTGGCTCTTTTGTTTGACACCATTCATTGACCACAATATGCCCGCGATCAACCTGAACCGCTGTTTTTTCTAATCCAATGTTTTCAATATTACCGGTAATTCCCACCGCTGAAATGACACGATCAACGGTTAAGGTTTGTGTTTTACCATTTACTTCAATGGTCGCAGTAACAGAATTTTTTGCTTTTTCAAGTTTGATAACCTTTGCGCCTGTCAAAATCGACAATCCCTGTTTTTCCAGCGATTTACGCGCAAAAGCTGAAATTTCCTCATCTTCAACGGGCATAATCCGGTCCATGACCTCAACAACCGTCACATTGCTACCGAACGTGTGATAGAAACTTGCGAACTCAATGCCGATTGCGCCCGAACCAATAACGAGCAGTGATTTTGGTAATGCATCAGGCACCAGCGCTTCTTTATATGTCCAAACCAACTTGCCGTCTGGCTCAATGCCGGGAAGCGTACGTGCACGCGCACCTGTCGCAAGAATAATGTGTTTTCCCTTGAGCGTGGCGGTTACCTTTTTATCAGCACCTTCAACAGTAAGAGCTCCTTTGCCTTGCAACCGCGCGTATCCGTCAAAGACGGTCACTTTATTTTTCTTCAAAAGATGCTTCACACCCATGGTCAGTTGCTTTGACACACCACGCGAACGCTCGACAATTTTTTTCAGGTCAAAATGGACTTTTTCCACGCTCAACCCGTATGCATCCGCATGCTGCATTTGACGATAAACTTCGGCCGAACGCAGCAGTGCCTTGGTAGGAATGCATCCCCAGTTCAAGCAAATACCCCCAAGATGAGTTGCTTCCACCAGTGCGGTATTCATCCCTAACTGTGCTGCCCGAATAGCCGTGACATAGCCCCCCGGCCCCCCACCAATCACAATTACATCAAATTCAGTATTTTGAGACATGCTGTTCATCCTATTGATTGTAGTAAGTGTGCGCGAGCTTTTTGTAGAGGGCTTTGCCTGAATCAGTTGTCTCAATTTGAACAGTCTCAAATTGCTCAGGATTCGCCTTCGCTTTTTGCACGACCATCACGGCTTCCGCCCCCACAAGGACAGTCTTGCCGTTATCCTCATGAACATGAAGCGCACCCTCTTCCAGGAGTTGGTGCATCGACTGTGCGATAATCTCTCTAACATCGCTGCGACCATTAAGCTCGTGCCAATGCGCGCCAGCCTCAACGATCGTTTTAAGCGAGACAGGGCGATCGACTACGCTATCCAACAACGCAAGCACCACCAGGTCTTTTAGATTGAGGGCCATGAAGTTTTTCCTTGTTATAAAAGCAAGAGTGCGGGATCTTCAATGCGCTTCTTGAAGGCAGTCAAAAACTCGGCCCCTACTGCGCCATCAACTGAGCGATGGTCAACAGAAAGCGTGCAATTCATAACGGTTGCGATAACGATTTTTCCATCATCTACAACCGGAACTTGCTCACCAGCGCCGACCGCCAGAATACAGCTTTGCGGCGGATTAATAATGGCCGAAAACTGCTTCACACCAAACATGCCAAGGTTAGAGATTGTAAATCCTCCCCCCATAAATTCTTCGGGTTTGAGTTTACCGTCACGAGCTTTTTCAGCCAAAGACTTCATCTCACTTGAGATAGCGCTGAGCCCTTTTGTATCTGCTTTTTTGATGATCGGTGTGATTAGTCCATTTGGTGTTGCAACCGCGACGGAAACATCGACGTCATTGAATTGCAAAACAGCATCATCTGACCATGCCGCATTGGCAGCAGGCACTTCTTTCAGTGCCATAGCCACGGCTTTGATGACAAAATCATTCACACTTACTTTGTGCGAACCGGCAGCATTGATCTTCTTGCGCATGTTCAGCAATGTATCAAGCTTGCAATCGACAGACAGGTAGAAGTGCGGAATCATCTGCTTTGATTCACTCAAGCGGCGTGCCGTAACTTTTTTGATATTATTATTGGGACAGGCGGTAAAACGTTGCCCCAATTTCTCCAACGACTGAGACAAAACCCCAGTTGAAACACTTGATGATGACACGCTGGACGACACAGCAGATGATGCGCTTGTGCCAGCCCCAGCGCCCATGGATAATGATGAAACACTATGACCGGCATGTTTCAACACATCAACTTTGGTAACACGCCCCCGCGGACCTGAACCTTTGAGGCTATTAAGTGGCACACCTTTTTCAGCTGCCAAGCGACGCGCCAGAGGGGTAGCAAAAACCCTATCCGATGTCGAATGATCCATTTTTTCGCTTTGAGAAAGCGCTGCGCGCTCAGCCCCTGTTACTTCTGCCCTCTGGCTAAGCGTTTGCTGTGGTTGAGCAGGAGCACTATTTTTTGCAGCAGATTTAGAAGCATCAGCTGATGGGGATAGCGTGTTGAGGGCAGATGTAGTCGCCAGCATAGAAGCATCTTCACCTTCCTCTAAAATCATGGCGATGGGCGCGTTAACAAGCACACCTGCCGTTCCAGCAGGAACCAGAATTTTACCCAGCACCCCCTCATCGACGGCTTCAACTTCCATCGTCGCTTTATCGGTTTCAATTTCGGCAATCAAATCACCGGAGCGAACTGAATCGCCCTCTTTTTTCAACCAGCGCGCTAACGTACCTTCAGTCATTGTGGGTGACAATGCAGGCATCAAAACTTGAATGGGCATTTACGATCTCCTGTAGGTCACAGACTTTACAGCCTCAACAATATCTTCAATTTGCGGAAGAGCTAACTGCTCGAGGTTAGCAGCATAAGGCATGGGAACATCCTTGCCGCATACACGTGTCACAGGGGCGTCGAGCCAGTCGAAGGCTTGCTCCATGATCACCGAAGCAATTTCTGCCCCAATACCTGCATAGGGCCAGCCCTCTTCAATCGTAACGATGCGATTGGTTTTCTTGACGCTGCCTACAATCGTATCGGTATCCAACGGACGAATTGAGCGCAAGTTGATCACTTCAACTGAAATGCCCTCTTCTTCGAGCTTTTTAGCGGCTTCCAAAGCAACGCCAACCATACGCGAAAACGCGGTGATAGTCACATCTACACCGCTTTTTTCGATCTTTGCACGACCAATCGGCACAATATAATCATCACCGGCAGGTACATCAAATGTTTGGCCGTACAGCGCTTCATGCTCCAGAATCACAACCGGATTCGGATCGCGAATAGCAGCCTTCATCAAACCCTTTGCATCCGCACCAGACCACGGCGCAACAACTTTCAATCCCGGCACATGAGCGTACCAGCTGGCAAAACACTGCGAGTGCTGCGCGGCAACCCGCCCTGGTGCACCATTGGGACCACGAAAGACAATAGGACATCCCATTTGTCCGCCCGACATGTATAATGTTTTTGCCGCTGAGTTGACGATCTGATCAATGGCTTGCATCGCAAAATTCATGGTCATGAATTCAACAATCGGCTTCAACCCACCAAATGCAGCCCCCACACCAATCCCTGCAAAACCCATTTCAGAGATAGGCGTATCGATAATACGCTTGCTGCCAAATTCTTGCAAAAGACCACGGCTCACTTTGTAGGCGCCATCATACTCGGCAACTTCCTCACCCATCAAGAAAACAGTTTCATCGCGGCGCATTTCTTCTGCCATGGCATCCCGAAGCGATTCACGTACGGTTTGTTGCACCATCGCACCCGTATAATCTACCTCTTGTGCAACTGAGCTATGCGGCGCTGCACTCGGTTTTGCTTCAAGTGTCGGGGCGGGATGCTCTGGATCTCTTTTGGATTTAGCGGAGTCTTTAGCAGATGCTTTTTCAGCATCGCTAAGTTTTTCCCCCTCGCCCAGCAAGACAGCAATAGGCGCATTAACAGGAACGTTATCCGTACCGGCCGCGACGATGATTTTACCCAACAATCCCTCATCCACCGCTTCAACTTCCATCGTCGCTTTATCGGTTTCTATTTCAGCAAGGACATCACCGGCAGCGATGCGATCACCCTCAGATTTCAACCAACGCGCCAGTTTTCCTTCCGTCATCGTGGGAGAAAGCGCAGGCATTAAAATTTCTATCGACATGATTTCTTCCTCTATCTGACCTATGCAGCGGATTGGGTTGTTGACGCATCCTCAATAAGAATATCGGTCCACAATTCGCTGGCATCTGGTTCGGGGCTTTCCAAACTGAAGTCTGCTGCGTCTTGAACGATTGCCTTCACTTCATTTTCGATCTTTTTGAGATCGTCTTCTCGGGCATGGTTCTGTTCAAGTATCAGATTCTTGAGTGTGTTAATCGGGTCAAACTCACTGCGATATTTATCGACTTCTTCCTTTGTGCGGTACTTGGCAGGATCCGACATCGAATGGCCGCGGTAACGATATGTTTTTACCTCTAACAGCATGGGGCCCTTACCGGAGCGGATATGCTCAACAACCCCGCGCGCGGCTTCATAAACCGAGACCACATTCATACCATCAACATGAATACCCGGAATATCAAACCCATCACCGCGACGGCTCAAGTCACCTGCACAACCGCGCGCCTGCGAGGTGCCCATCGCATAGCCATTATTTTCAAGAACGAAAAGGATCGGTAATTTCCAAAGCGAGGCCATGTTCATCGTTTCATAAATCTGGCCTTGATTGGCTGCACCATCTCCAAAATACGCGACACAAATGCCACCATCATTTTTATACTTGTGCGCGAAAGCAAGACCTGCACCCAAAGGGATTTGTGCGCCAACGATTCCATGACCGCCAAAGAAATTCTTTTCCCGGCTGAACATGTGCATTGAGCCACCCTTGCCTTTTGAGTAGCCCCCGATACGTCCGGTTAGCTCGGCCATCACACCGCGTGACTCCATACCACAGGCTAACATGTGACCATGGTCACGATATGCTGTGATAACAGTATCCTTAGGTTGCAGCGCAGCCTGAATGCCAACGACGACAGCTTCTTGTCCGATGTACAGATGGCAAAACCCACCGATCTTACCCATGCCGTAAATTTGTCCCGAGCGCTCTTCAAAGCGACGGATCAAAACCATCATGCGATACCAATCAAGCAGATTCTTTTTGCTCGGCTTATTTGTCGAGGCAGGCGTTTTTGATTTTTTTTGCAGTGATGAATTCTTTTCTGCTTTAGTCTTTGCAGGGGCAGACTGAGACACTTTGGCTTTGGCCATGTTTTCCTCCCGATAAATTCGCACAAGGGTTAACCCGATTACACGTAGATGGCAAGTACTTATCGCAGCAATTGCTGCAACTTATCGTGCAGTGCAATATATTTTGATTTTGTATTTACGATTGTAGGTCGATTACTTATTGAGAATGACAATCTCGTCGGGGCGAACATAACCCAGCTCACTGCGAGCAACTTCTTCAAGCAAGTCTGTATCCAGGCTTTGCGGACGCAGTGCAATAACTTTGCGCTCAATCCCCTCACGTTGTTGTGTGATCTGATCAAGCTGTTTTTGAGCATCGTCTACTTGGCTTTCCAGTGTGCCAAGAGTCGTCATGCCCCGATCTCCTTCAAAAGCAAAAAGAGCGAAGTACATCACAAACAAAATCCCCATCACGGCACCGCCGGAATGAAGAATTTTTGCGCTCGATTTCAGAAAGAAGTTCGTTATTGTGCCCATGATTTAATCAATACATTTTCCTGCGAATCAGTCAATCGGTGTTAAGATAAAAAAACAGAATAAACGTGCGTTTTATTTAAAAAAACTTTCACACGCCACAAATTAGTGCGCATTAAATGCATTTTTTTCTAAAAAACTGTCAAGAAAAAAGAACTGTTTGAGTGCTATTAATCCAAACATTCAAAATGAATTTTACCACACGATGCTTTCTTGCACTAACAAGCAAAAAAGAAGGGTGCTTCAGCACCCCTCTTTTAATTGATTTGCATTAAGTGCAAAAGTTACTCTGTCTCAACCAGGCGACGCCCCTCTTTGCTTTTCAAAGAAGAGGTAGACGAGGCATCTTTGTAACCCCGCGCAGCCTCCATTAAGCCCGAACGCGTCGTAGCAGAGTCATTTGCCTTCTTCGCTTCAGCAGCCTTGGCCCGAGAGCGACTTTCCATTTCCGATGGCAAATCGACATTCACTTCCAGCGTTGATTGAGAATCGCGGCGATCGAAACGAATTTTGACCTTTTCCTGATCTACTTCAACATACTTGGCAATAACCGCCAGAATGTCTTTCTCAAGCATTGGTAAATAATCGGGACTACTCTTGCGACGCGCACCAGAGTGACTTACCACAACCTTCAGACGCTCTTTCGCTGTGCTGGCGGTATTATTTTTTTCAACCAGCCCTAGCGATACCATGAGATCGTTTAAGAGTTTCATGCGCTCCTCCGCAGGATGCGATCAAAGATGCTACGCTTTTCGGCTTCGATGAAGCGTTGTGGCACACGCTCACCCATGAAACGGCGAACCGCATCCATGTAAGCCTGACCCGCTGCACTTTTCTCGTTCAAGGTAACCGGTGTCCCCACGTTGGAGGCCTGCAGAACTGCAGGGCTTTCTGGTATAACGCCCAAGAGCGGTACCGAAAGAATTTCCAACACATCATCCACCTTAAGCATTTCGCCTTTTTCCACGCGAACAGGATCATACCGGGTAAGCAAAAGATGCTCTTTGACAGGGGCCAACCCTTCTTCGGCACGACGAGATTTAGACGAAAGGATGCCCAAAATGCGATCACTATCCCGCACAGATGACACTTCCGGATTGGTCACGATAATCGCTTCATCAGCCCAGTAAAGCGCCATGAGCGCCCCCTGTTCAATCCCGGCTGGGCTATCGCAGACGATATAGTCAAAGTCTTCCTTCAACTCTTCGATCACGCGTTCAACCCCCTCTTTCGTGAGGGCATCTTTGTCACGTGTTTGCGATGTAGGCAGAATATACAAGTCTTCAACACGCTTATCTTTCACAAGCGCTTGATTCAACTTTGCTTCGCCATTGATGACGTTGATAAAATCAAACACCACGCGGCGCTCACACCCCATGATCAAGTCGAGGTTACGCAGGCCAACGTCGAAGTCAATCACAACGGTCTTTTTGCCCTGCATGGCCAGACCAGTGGAAATAGCGGCCGAGCTGGTAGTTTTACCCACGCCCCCTTTTCCGGATGTTACGGTAATAATTTTAGCTGTCACGAGCGGTCTCCTCACTTCCTACTTATATAAAAGGTTTGTATCAGTCTTTCTGGCCGTTTGGCAACGGACAAATCAATAATGCGTTTCCTTCACGATATATTTGTGCCGCTTTACCGAGCGCCGTCGGTTCAATATCTTCTGCAACACGGTAAAGTCCAGCGATTGAAATTAATTCAGCTTCTAAACTTTGAACAAAAATACGCGCTTGCTCATCGCCTGACAATCCGGCCAGTGCCCGACCGCGCATGGTGCCATACACATGAATGTTGCCATCGGCCAACAGTTCAGCCCCAGCACTCACAGGCGCAAGAACGATAAGATCAGCATTCTCAGCATAAACCTGACGCCCTGAGCGAACAGGCTCAGTAATCACCAATGCAGGTGAACGCTGTACATTCGAATCATTATTCAACGTCGCACTTTCGAACGATGCCGGCTCTGATGACGACTTGGAACGCCCTTCCCGCTCGTTCGGGCTTATTTCGCTTTGATTTTCGCGCTGCGATGATGTGACCCGAAAAACACCTAGACCGGCATTGGCTGCTGCACTTTGAATATCAACAGCCCCCCCCTGAATCCCCACAGGCAAAAGGCCAAGCTTTTTCAAGCCCGGAATCAATACAGAAAAATTGATGGTTGAACCTGGGCAATCACGCACATCAAGAACAACAGGTGCATGACGAAAAAAATTCGGTGCCTGACCGATTTTCGACCCTAAGAAGCTGAAAAGATTCGGATCTGCAGCATTGAAAAGTTTAAGCACCATAATCGTCATCGACTGGCCGCGCAGTTGACAGGGAACTTCTTCGCGCGTGGACGCGGTTGGCGTTTCTATCGCGTCAAGCAAATCTGTGCCATTCGACATGAATCAAAATCTCCCTCGGACAAAAAGTCACTGTGCCCCATTCAGCACACCTTTCCCAGCCGAATCGGGCGTGAGTCAAGTGCTCTTAAAAGTTATCCACAGATATTCTCTTTAATAACCCCCTTAACATTGCCAATCGCACGGATGAGGTTGAGATGTGCCATGCTCACGATTTGCCGCTTTATGGTTAAATTCTTGGTATGACGTTCGATAAATCGCAGTAAGGCAAAAAACTGACGCTGTATACAGAATTTAAAAACCTTTCATGTAACATTAGGCATAAAGGATCAATACCGATGCCAAATGACCCAAAGACTGGCACTCCCGCAAGTTCCCTGCAAGATGATAGACGGGAATATCTGTTACGCCCAACAGGCAAACCTGGAGAAATTTCGGGTGTGCCCCGTAAACCTACATTAGATGAAGTTAAGCGCTTGGAAGCGATTGCATATGATTCAGGCAATGGCGTTGATCTGGGCGTTTTTCAAACGGCATTGATGCGATATTACTATCCTGAATACACCGAGATAAACGGCCTAGATCGATACGTTTTCAGCACTTTTGAGCGTGAGTATAAAAATCCTGCGTTTACGTTAACTTCAGTTGCCTTTAATGCTAATACAAATAGTATTGGTACAATTAACCTGGATAATGCAACAAGATTAATTACAGATTTGTATGACCCAAAAAACAGAGCAGATCCACAAAATCCAGCTAGTCGTTTTAGTCCCGAATATTTCGATCATACACATGACGGTACATCTGGATCCACAGATAGTTTTTATATTTCGGGACCACCTGGAAGGACATATAGTCGCGTTTTGATACATAACGAGCTAACAAAAGCGTTGAGACAGGGTACTGTTGAGGACTACGCACACTCAATGTATAATAAAAGAGTTCTTTCATTAAACTCTGCGGAACATGAGGTTGGCCATTTAATTCAGAGACTTGATGGCACATCTATCAAAATGGAAGAAGACGAAAAAAATTCAAAGAACAGTAATCTGCGCTGGATTGTACATTGTGAAGAAAATTTCGCTGACACCTATGCTGCATTGCGACAAATTTCGGTAAAGGGTTCAGAGGGGATAAACAGGCTTAGGCGGTTAATTAATTATTTCAACTTTCTTTTCCCTCAGGATGCCGAGCACTATACGTTAAATTCAACATTAAACGTTTATGATTATGCGCAAGAACATCTAGAAGAAATCAAAGCAGCTTCGCCTCGCGAGCTGTATGATTTGGCCAAAAAACTTGCAGCGCCACTACCAAAAGATGAGTTTAGTGTTCTTTCAACAATGAGTTTAACTCAAATCTACGAATCAGCCTATCAACCAACTAACCGAGACAGACCAAGCGATGATCCTCTGCGCAACAAGGCGGTCGACCATCTTATTAACATTACAGCGAGAGCAAACTTGATTCCGGATTATTATCCTAAAGAGCTCCGTCAATTCCTTGATCATTTTAGTTCAGAGGGAAAGCAAGAAAACCCTTACAATCCTAATGATCCGGTGATGCGCGCCGAAGCAAAACGCTACCTTGATGGCTTTGAACACATTGGTGATTACCTTCCCGATAAAGTTGATTATAAACAATCTAAACAGATTGAAAACCAAGCTATTAACGGGTTTATTGCAAGGAATCCCTCTGAAGCGCGTGAGTTAGGCTTAAACCAACATGACAGGCAAGCAGGGAACCAACCCATACTTTTTAAGAACGAATTTATACAAACAGCCGTTAATTTACGAATGCTGGCAATTCACGGCAAAGATTATGAAAATGTTATTCAGCAAGAAATTATACAAGAATCCCAAAATCGATTAGAAAGTGGCGAAAACGGAGAAAAGGATGGATCAATTCGGGGATTAAGGCGCGCGCTTGACATAGCGGCCAAACATCCCGAAATCTTTTCAGGTTTGTCGCGCGACGAATGTTATGATTTGGCTCTTCGATCTATAAAAGAGGATCCCAAATTGCAATCTGCAGCTTATTCTGGACAATTTATCATTCCTCTAGATTCTCTCATTCCAGGAGGAGTTAGCTATGCAATAAAAGATCTTAATGAACCCCCTGCACCTCAAAAGGTTGGATTTTTAGAGCATGATGGAATTGATCCCACCATCTTCATATATGCAGACAGTTATTTGAGAAACATCGCTCAAGCCGGTCACAAGGGCGTAGCCTTTGCAGAAAATGCCGTTCGCTCTTTAGAAAATGATCCAAGCAAGAAAGCACAAATGATTGGGGCGCAAATTGCGTTGGAGATTGCCAATAAAAACCCACAAGCATTGAGTGGGTTAGGCGAACAAGAATGCCATCACCTTCTTTTCAACACACTTCAAACTGACAAACGCCTAAAATCTATGGCAACGATGGCCACAATAGAGAATAATGACATCACATGGTGGGATGGTGAAAATTCAGGAACAGCATCTCCCATTCTGCTACCACAAAACGTAAGGACGAACGACAGTCTTCTCGACGGGAAAATGGTTCCGATTAGTCGCGGCACACCACCCCCTACAGGTGAGTAGACTAACCCAGTCGTCTAGCAAAAAAAGATGGATATGTCATTCAACATGCCGGTTCGCGCAGATAACTGACTCACTCTACCACCTCTCACGCCTCTGGCTGTTATGGTTTTCCCCCACTTTCACGAAGATAATTCAATAACACAGCACAATTGTATCCCTGCAAATTCAAGCGACGAAAACGTTAATATTAACGTATTTTTTGATCCTGCGACTTATTCGTCGGGAACTTCTCGAGATCTTATCCGTTTGGTTAGTAGTTCGAGCCATCGAACAAACCCATTAAGGGACCGTGGCCATGAGGCCTTGTATTATTAAGGAGTATGATCATGAAACTCACAACATTAACCGCAACAGCCCTTGCGACAGTTTTAGTCTGCGCGCCTGCTTTTGCCGAAAGCACAAACACCTCAGTGCAAACGTCCACGTCGGGCGCTATTGAGCATGGCAGTGATGCCCCCGCCAATCCAACGTTAAGTCAACGCTTTGAAAATGGCATGGAAGAAACAAAAGAAGCCGTCTCCGATGCTGCTGATGCAACAGGAGCAGCCATGAAAAGTGCAGCTCAAAAGATCAGCGATCTCGTTTCTGACAAAGAACCGGACGTAAATGGCGCTTACCCGGAAACACAACTTGAAGGCCAAGCTTCAGCAAAAACCTTTATCGGGCAAAATGTTGTGAGTTATAACAATGAAAATGTAGCCACTGTCGATGATGTTATCATTGATAAAAACGGTAACGTTTCGAAGGTTATTTTGTCAAATGGCGGCATTATGGGCATTGGCGACAAGCTGGTGGCGGTTGACTATAACCTCCTCTATAAACACGATCCGAAAGGTGATGTAATTGTGCCGTTGTCTGAAGCGACAATCAAACAAATGACACCCTTTTCATATGATCCCACAACCAAGGGTGACAGCCTCGTTACCCTCGCACCCGATGAAACAAGTGTAAAGTATCTTCTTGACGGAGATGTTATAGACACAGCCGGAAAAACTGTCGCCAATATCGAAGACATCACCTTTGTAAACGGAAAGGCAGCCTCGGTTGTTGCTTCCTACGGCCAAACCCTGGGCATGGGAGGACATCTCTTCGCAGTGAACTATAATCAGCTTACTGAGATTAAAGCTGATGATGACACCACCAATGTTCGTTTTAGTCCAACGTTGACCGCGAAATTCGAAAACTTCAAGAAAAACATCAACTAATCAACACTCAAACATCAGAAAGGATAACACCATGAATACAGACATCATTGAAGGGAAATGGGAACAATTAAAAGGTGAAATTCAGCGTCGGTGGGGCAAATTCACCGACAAGCATCTCACTGAAATCAATGGAAATCGCAAGATTCTCGTTGGTAAAATTCAGGAAGCTTATGGCATTCAACGCGATGAAGCTGAAAAGCAAGTCGCTGAATGGGAAGAAATCCGCCGCACGTTGAACAAAAAAGCGTCGTAAAAAGAAAATGCTTTAAGAGTAATATCTTAAGATATTTTCTCTCTAAGAGTCTGGCACATCAGCCACACTTTAAAAAGAAAAGTCAGGGCACACCGAATTGGGACTGTGCCCTGTTCTTTTTTTAGGGCATGTTAACCGATAAATCAGCGCCTTAGGGAACTAAATTTCCTGACCTGACGTTGTATTGAGTGTTTCAAGTGTGCATTTGCAAAATGCACAGCAATAAGGAGAAGACCAATGAAAAAGATATTTTTAGCACCAGCAACACTGGCTCTGGTTTTGCTTTCCGGTGTCGCCGCTCGTGCCGAAGACACCCAGAAGCTCGTCGTTCGTGATACATCGGGCGATGTTGTACGCGCGATTGGCAACAATTCTTGCGTTCGCTCAAATGCAACAAGCATGACCGATGAATGCGCTCAATCCCCGGAAATGACAACAGCCACAGTTCAAACAACCCACACCGTTTTGACCGATGATGAGAAAGTTGTTTATTTTGAGTTCAACAAATCGACCCTTACCCCTGCTGCTCAGAAGAAGCTGGAAGGAGTTGCTCACCGCTTGGGTCAAGCTAAAGACGTTCAAAGCGCAACCATTGTCGGCTATGCCGACCGCATCGGTAAAACCGATTACAACGAAAAACTCTCTGCTCACCGCGCTGAAACAGTCAAGAATTTCCTTGTAAAGAGCGGTTACCTGAACGTGAATGTTGCTGACGTTCGCGCACTGGGAGAATCTCACCCTGTTACTTCATGCCCAACCAATGTGCCGAAAGCCCAGCAGATTGCCTGCTTAAGCCCCGATCGTCGCGTTGAACTGGAACTGGTTTACACAAAAGATGTAACCCGCACTCATGAAGTTATGGTTCCTGCAAAAACAACGAAGTAAAAGCAACTTTCGTCAGTTATAAAAAAGGGTAGCTACAAGCTGCCCTTTTTTTTCGTGCGAGAAAAAGTTCCGAGAAGATAGAAACATAGCTGCCCTTCTTGACGACGTTTTTGCGTCAAAAATATAAAATAAAGCAAGTCTAGCTTTGGGAATTAAGCTCTAAAAGCTAACAGCAATTAGGTTTTTTAAGCGCAGCGTGCAATCTTGCATTATCCAGTTGCCGATAGGATAATGTTAGAGCACGATTACGTAACAAGCTTGATATTAAAACACTTGTTTTACTTTCAGGATTAATTATTGGAAGAATTTCATGTTTTATGGATTCACAAAGCTGATTCATAAGTCCATTGCCAAATGGTATATCCCAACAACCGGGAAATTGTATTGCTGCACTCCGATTTTTGACCATAAGATTTAAATCATCACCAAATGTTCCCTTGAAACCGAAATGTTGCAGTAATTGATCAAACGCCGAAGCAGTTTCAGGCTGGCAGACCAAGGCAGAAATGACCGCCGCTGCCATCTTCATATGCCCTGGTCCGGTATCAGGCAAGCGGAACTCAATACGCCGTTTACCATCGGGCAAGGGTTTGAATTTAATATCAGGAAAATTAAAACTTTCTGCAGCTTCGTGGTTAGCATTTGTTCCCAAGCCATGCTCACATAGCTCATTAAATGTTTGCATGGCGCTTTGGCTGTGGGGAACAACCACATTTCCTTCTTTATCAAAGTAATAAAGCATTTTCGTGTCGCCGATGGCGCGCAGATGCTGTTGAATTAATTGTTCGCCATCGTAACAGTGAGCAAGATAAGATGGAATGCCATGCGCATTTTCTCCATATGCCTGATACAAAGTCGTACGAATATGTTGTGACACTCTCACCCCTTTCAAACGGCCTGTATCCGTAGCAAACAGAGAGATAAGAAGGGGAGATAAAGCATAGCCGCGATGGAGAATTTTATATAAGTCTTCGGCGTCCCCATAATCCGTGCTGACTTGCGCACTCGCTGTCATTAATCCCACCAGCAAAGCATTATGAGGGAGATTTTTCATAGCACGAATCATGTCATGCACACGGGGTCGATCAACAACCACATCAAGTGCATGTTTTAAACTTTGAAAGGGGTGAACCGACGTCGGAAGAATATGAAACCCAGCTGTATCCACAATGCACCCAAGCTTTTGCTCAGCCGCGTCGCAAAATGCATAAAGCAAATCCATTTCATCACTGAGTCTAAATGGTGGAGAATTTATTTCGACAACACTACAGGCCTCTGTTTGTAAGTTATAGCCGTGCGTTGACATCGTTTCTACAATTGAGGCAATCACATCAGGTGCAACAAATTTTAACGTGTCTGGTTCAACAATAAAAAATTCACCTTCCACACCAATCCTTCGTGGGGTCGAAGATCCTGAACCACTAAAGGAACGACGTAGTTCTTCCTTATTCACGTAGACGGTATCATGAGGCGCATTGAGAGTAGTCATGTTTTTTAAGCCTTTTAATCAAGTATCGACAAGCATTCACAACACGTAAAAGCTCTAACAATGTAGGTGATGAAAAAGAGAAAAGTAGGGCTAAGCCCAACGCGCAGCGCTGCCGGTAAACTTTTTAAGTAAAGAAAACAGAGGTAGAAAAGTCATGTGGCAATTTATACAGAAAAAACATGCGTGATCAACAAAAAAGCTACGAGAAACACTTTTCAAGCATAAATATTCATTACTTTTTCCAGAGCGCTAAGCAACTCCTCGGCTGTCACAGGCTTTGATAAAAAACCATCCATGCCTGCTTCTTCGTGTTTTTCTTGTGTTGTCAACATGGCGTGCGCTGTCATGCAAATGATTGGTGTACGCGCAACTCCCTCTTCTACCTCTAGTCGGCGTATTTCTGTTGCTGCAGTAAAACCATCCATCTTTGGCATTTTTATATCCATCAGCACGACATCATAATGACGTTGATTCCACTTTTCGATAGCCTCTAATCCATCGTGCGCGACATCACAAACAAGTCCTGCTTCTTCTAAAAGCGATGAAATGATAATGATGTTGCCCTCATAGTCTTCTGCCAAAAGAACTCTTTTTTCTCCTGCTGCGAGAGCGCGCAAACGATCACGATGTTTGTCTTCCATTTTTTTGTTGACCATAATTTTGTTCGCTAATTCTTTTTCATGCGCTGCTGAATTATCATCAGGAGCATGAAGCAATGGAAGAAACAATGTGAAGGTGCTTCCCTCTCCCACTTTACTTTCTACTTTAATTGACCCGCCCATAAGCTGGGCCAGATCACGTGAGATGCTTAATCCCAATCCCGTGCCACCGAAGCGTGTACCAATATCAGAATTGGCTTGTACAAATCGCTCAAAAATCGTTTCCAATTGATCATCAGAAATACCAATTCCGGTATCTTTAACATCAATCTTGATAAATTGTGTTCCGCTGAGCATGGTAACATTAGCACGTAGTTCGACCACACCGGTCGGGGTAAATTTGACAGCGTTTCCCACCAAATTGACCAGAATTTGCCTTAATCTTACGGGGTCGAGCCAAGCTGTGATTCCCTTAATTTCATCAAGGTTTGTGATCAGTTTTAGACGTTTTTCTTGCGCACTAACCGAGGCAATTGATTCGACCTCCTTTATCAACTCAATCAAATTAACTTTACGCTCATCGAGAATGAGTGCGCCGCTTTCAATCCTTGAAAAATCCAAGATACCTGTCAACAATTCACGCAAGGAAATGGCACTCACACGCAAAACATCAACGAGTTTTTTCTGTTTATCCGTTAAATTATCTTGCTTGGCTTTCATGATATCCGCAACCCCAACGATTGCCGTCAAGGGCGTACGGATCTCATGACTAATGTGGGCGAGAAAAGCACTTTTAGCTTTATCAGCCCGTAGGGCTGCTTCTTTTTCAGCTTCAACTTTTTCTTGATAAATACGCATGTAGGTGATGTCACTTGTTCCCCCGACAATACGTTCCACCCGATTGCGGCGATCACGAATCACGCGCCCCCGCGAGTTCACCCAAATCCAACGGCCTTCAGAATGTTGCAAACGATACGTATCTGCATATTCCGATGTCTGGTTATTAAGGCTGGCTTGCAAACGCGCACTAAACGCTTCTTGATCATCAGGATGCACCAACCGTATTAAATCATGGATAAGAATCCCCTCACTTGATTCAGGCAATCCCAAAATATCATAAAACTGGCGGGTATAATAAATACGCTGCTCAGCCGCATTTAAATCAAAAATACCATCACTTGATCCAGTTATAGCCAATTCAAATCGACGCGCTGAAGTACGTAACATCTCTTCAGCTTGTAGTCGTTTGAATTGTGCATAAAAAAGAAAACCATTAAATGCAATCAGCAATCCCCCGCCAAGAAGACCAAAAATAACCAAGTTAAAATAATATGTATTGCGCGCACCAACCATCTCAATCTGATGTTGGCCGATAATGTGTTGAACACGCGTGATAAAATCATTGATTCTCTCTTCGAGCACTTGCCGAGATGTTTCAATTTTATCCGTATCGTCGTTCAACACGGTTGAAAGGGATTCACCTTCGAGCGGGATTCTTGATCCCTCAAGAATTAGGATGAAACGACCTAAATCTGATTGTATTAAATCGATCGACTCCATCAAAGATGGATCTCGCTTAACCAGATGAGTAAGTGTTGCCATCTGCTTAAATAATTCTGCTTTTTCCTTGCGATAATCATCAAGAAATGATGGATCATGGGTTAAAAAATAGCTCCGGGATGTAGCCAAAACCCCATAAGGTTTATTCGAAAGGATTTGTGCTGCATTTAAAATTTCATAACTACCCATAATTTCACGGTCGGCCAGCGATAAACTCTCCCGCCCTTGCAGAAAAAAACTGATGAACCAACCCAATATTACAACGAGAAGAAATGTGAAAAAGAGTAGATTCTTTATAATATCCTTTTTCATTGCAACCCCAAAATTAATCTCAATACACTGAGCCTAATCAATTCATTGAGACTTGGCAAATCCTATTACATTAAGTGGAACTTGACCAATACTGAAGTTCAAATCATCCAACAGAATTACCCCACCTTGCAGCGGGGTAATTCTATTCAATTCTGTTGAGCGACATCACAGTCACCCAAACGGCTTATCTCATCTAAATCGTCGGCGGCGCGCGACCACGTATAATATGCGCCAGTGCAGAAATAAGAAACAGCACAATTGCAACGACAAAAATGAGTTTTGCGATATCGACAGATAGACCAGCGATTCCGGTAAAACCGAGAATTGCTGCAATCAGCGCAATCACTAAGAAAGTAATAGCCCATTGTAACATAATTGCTCTCCTTTTCTTGTCTAAAGATCAAACAAGCGAACAGGCAAAAAGTTCCCTTTGTTAACACGCGTGGCTGTAAAGTTTTTTAGATAACGCTTCTCGTGCACGAAAAAGGCGCGAACGGACTGTACCGGCTGGAACACCAAGTTTTTTGGCTGCAGCCTCATAAGACATGCCCTGCTGACAGATTAAAAACAGCACATCTTTTTGTGCTTGTGGAAGCTCATCGATCGAAGACAGTACCGCTTTTAGCTCTAACCGTTCGAGCTGGTTCGGTTCGATCGAAAAAACGTCTTCACAAACTTCGTCCGTAGAAGTACCGCACAAATCAATACGGCGTTTTTGCGAAATAAAAAGGTTGTACATAATCCGGCTTGACCAACTAAAAAGGTTCGTCCCTTCCTGAAAAAGATGGCCCTTAGCCAATGCACGCTCAATTGTTGATTGGAACAAATCTTCGCTATCCATGCGATTGCCTGTAAGTTTCAATGAAAAATTACGAAGGCGTGGAGCATGAACAAGTAAATCTTGATGTGTAAGCATTTGTATCTCCTTTAAGGGCGCATCTTGTGATGCTTTTCCTGTTTCACACGAGGAGAAGATAGGAATTGTTTGTATGTTCAATATTTCGTAGGTGTAATATTTATGAAAAATAATTGTATCTGTTTTGTACGAATTATATGTGCTATGGGTAAGCATCATGAATCAAGCCAGCATCTTGTACGTTGATGATGATATTTCTCTTCAAACCGTGGTCGAACAGTACCTCGAAAATGAAGGGTGTCAGCGTGTCTATACGGCTGGAAGTCGCGCCGAAATGGCAGAAATACTGAAGAGCAATAAAGTTGATGTCATTCTCTTGGATCTTACGTTGCCGGACGCCAGTGGATTTGAGATTTTAACGCAACTGCGCGCTATTTCAGATGTTTCGGTGATCATCGTAAGCGGTAAGACAGACACAACCGAGAGAATCATCGGGATTGAACTGGGTGCAGACGACTATCTGACGAAACCATTTGATCTACGCGAAATGACAGCACGTATCAAAGCAGTTTTAAGACGGCGACGGAACGGCATGCCCGTAAACCCCAATCATATCTCACAAGATAACCTGAGCAATGATCAACTTGTTATGTATGAAAATGTATCAGCCCCCGCCCTTCTCGCACTTGCTACCTCTGATGCGAATGAAGCAGAGCAAATCACGAACACTTCAGCAGAATCAGGAATTGCAGCATTGGATAACACCGATGCCGGTACAATTACATTTGGAGAGAACATGGTTTTGGACCGAAATACCTTTCAGGTGTACGATAAGCACGGTAAGTCGCTTAACTTTACAACGGGGGAATTCAGGTTATTAGAAAGCCTTCTTCTTTCAAAAAACCGTGCTCTTACCCGCGAACGCTTGTTCGACTTAACGCGCGAGGGCAAGGATGTCGATTTTTTACCGTTTGATCGCGCGATTGACATTCAAGTCAGTAGAATTCGCAAAAAACTTAACGATGACAGAGGTGACTCGATGCTCATACGCACCGTGCGCGGCATCGGTTATATGTACTGTGATAGACAAGATAAAAGAGCCTGACGTCTGGCCAGGCTCTTATTAAGAATCATCTTTAAATTTGGTCACGCCGCTCACGGGGTAACACCCGAAACCTAATGAACGACCATGAGCATCACCGCCAAGGCTATTGCTGAGATGCATACCGAATCTCAAAAGAATCAAAGTGACCAACCTTCTTTTCAGCTTTACGACCAATTTCGGGCAAGTCGCTCAAGACCTCCCAAAGTCTCTCTTCTTCTTCAGGAACACGATTGATGACATTAGAATAGTCGATCGATGTTTCTGCCACCAAAACCTGCTCAAGCTCTCCATACTCATTGACAACTTTTTTCGCATACAGAGAATTGATGAGAGGATGACTTACACCCGAGATAAGTGTAGGAACAAGATTCATTTTAATCTCCTTTGCCTTTTTTTACGAAGCCACGCTCCGTCTACAAGGGCTATAATGGTCCTATTTCGTTGCTTTAAATTGTCAGAATTGTAACAAAGTCGGTTTTTTTTGTTTCATTTTTGTAACTGCGATATTTTCTAAGTTATTACGATTATTAGATTCCAATAAGTTATTTTTTTGTGTATTTTCTGCATACGCGGCGAATTATGCTCGACAGGACAAATTGTTGTTTTTATTTAGATTAAATTTGTTGTTGACGTAATTTGTTTTAATCTTTGCAATACAACATGGAACTATTGCCCCTCGCAAACGTTTGCATTTCAGACGGACTTGCCGACAAACACATCAAAAGTGCCTCTTACAAGAGGTCGAACTATTAGCAATAGAAAAGGAGTCTATCATGTCAATAACAACTTCCATTCCAAAATTAGCGGCTGGTTTGCTTATACTTTCACTTGCTGCATGCTCGAATATGAGTGAAACCCAACAGCGCACACTTTCGGGTGCAGGGATTGGTGCCGGTGTGGGTACAGCAGGAACCGTGCTCACTGGCGGCTGTGTAAGCTGCGGTGCAGCGGTTGGCGCGGCAGTAGGGGCTGGTGCAGGCTATATTTACGACCAAAACGAAAAGAAAAATGGTCGTTAGTTCTTCAACGTGCGTAAAAAGCCAAACTTGGCACAATACCGTCTTAACACGATAAAAAGGGATACATCAGATGTCTAATAAACAAAATACATCGTCTTTTATGCCTATTGTGGTCGTGCTTTTAACATTGCTGGTCATTGGCACAGGGTATATTGCTTATAACTCCATGCACGACAATCGCACCACCGGCGAACGTCTTAGCGATGCCGCAGATGAAATGTCGAACGGCTTAGACAATGCAGCGGATGAACTAAAGGACAAATCTCCCGCAGAACAAGTAGGGGACAGCGTTAAAGATGCCGTGAATGGCAAAAACTAAAACAACGGTGGCCTGTCTTTGATCAAGGCACGCCCTTGCTGGTGGAGTATTCAAAGTGCAGGAGTTCATCTGGACGGATGATCCTGCACGCTCCATGCGCCGCGAAAGCTGCTTCACTAAATCCACAGAGAATCAATTTTAATTTACCAGGATATGTGCAAATATCGCCGATCGCAAAAATTCCTTCTTCTGTTGTCGACATATTGTGAGACTGCACTGCGATATGATTTTTATCTAATCCTAATCCCCACTCCTGAATGGGTCCCAGCTCCATTGATAATCCGAAGAAAGGAAGTAGGCAATCCGCCTCAATCGTCTTTTCGTTCTGGTCAAGATCAGCCACTCGTACGGCTTCAAGTTGTCCATCGGCCCCTTCGAGACCACTCAACTGATAGGGCGTAATGAGTGAAATTTTGCCATCATTTGCCAATTTTTCCAATCTGTCTAAACTTTCCGGTGCCGCGCGAAATTTGTGCCGACGGTGAACCAAAGAAACACTCTGAGCTATGTCATGCAAGGCCAAAGCCCAATCCACGGCACTATCCCCTCCGCCGGCAATCACAACTTTTTTCCCTTTAAAGTGAGCTTTATTTCTCACGTAGTAATGAACGGAAGATTGTTCATAAAGATGCAGATTGTCGAGAGGCGGACGGTTAGGCCCAAAGGCCCCCCCTCCCGCCGCGACGATAACAGCCGATGCTTTAATTGTGGTCCCTTTGCTGGTTGTGACCAACCATGCGCGATCATCATCCCGCTTTAAGCGAACAACTTGCTGGTTAAGGTGATAAACGGGATCAAAAGGTCGGGCCTGCTCGGTTAATCGCTCTATTAACTGTCCAGCCTCAATTGCTGGATGCGCCGGAATGTCATAAATCGGTTTTTCGGGATAGAGCGCACTGCATTGCCCACCAACAGTTTCAAGCGCATCAATAACGTGGGTTTTAAGCTTAAGCATGCCACATTCAAAGATCGCAAACAGTCCCACCGGCCCCGCGCCGATGATGACAACATCCGTTTGGTAAAATGAGGACGGAGGGGGTGAAAGTGTCATGGCAAGCCTAAGCAAATTGAAAAGGAATCAAGTATAACATGTGGTAATAACCTCTCCCAGAAATGTCAAGCACAGCTGATCTTATATGCCGTAAAGCAACCCGTTTGCTGATCCTTTATTTAATGGGAATATCATACGAGCCTAACGTCGCTTCCGGAACAATCGCCAAGGCATGCCCCATCCAGTCAGAAAGCCAACGAGCACCATACACATTCAGATGCTCGGCATTTTGCCAATTGCGGGCATCTAAAAGACCTTTCTGTGGGTTTAAAAAAGTGCCGTGAGATTCTAAAAACGCTTCGTGAATTGGTTTTTCAGGCCCGTGAAAAAAGGGCAGATAAAGAAAGAGAATACGCACATTTTTCGCTTGTGCCAGCTTTATAATTTTTTCAAGATAAACAAAATTATAGCGATAAAGCAGACTATAAGGGCTGAAAACGGGAAAAGTAAGACGCTGCCCTAACGCTTGTTTTTGGTTAAATTGCTCGGTCAAATGCTTAACTTCAGCATCAAAGTCAGCCTCGGTGTGCTCAATCGTCCGAACTTCATTAAAGCCATGGATTTCCCATGTATCGTTCCAATGTGCACCTTCATATTTCGCCGGATTAAAAGACGTCTGCATGCCATCAAAGAGCGCAGGAATGCTTGACTTCAAAAACAGTTGCGTTTGCCTTAGCGGAAACTCAGCCATCATTGAGAGCAGATCAGCATTAATCACCCACGGCCCGTTTAAAATGTCCCGCGCATCGGCGAGGCGCCAAAATAATGGGTGTGGTGCTCGCGATTCACCTTCTTGCACTTCAATCACCAGCGTTTTAATTGCACGAGACGAAAGCAGCTCTCGCACAACCGCATAATGCAGGTCACGTCCCAATTGTGGCAAAGCAAAATTAACAACGTGAATCGGATGATGTATATGTTTTTGAAAGCTTTGTTCTACCCGTTCAGAATCAATACCGGACTGCGTATGTGACGTCCCGATGAAAGCAACATCAATGGGCGTTGAATCAAAATGAATACGTTCATAAATCCATTGCGCGCGTAAAAAATGAACGCTGCTTTGAGTTAGCACCTGAAACTTTATATAATCATTGTGGGGCAAAATACTGCCCCCCCAAAAAACAACAACAACCGTCGCGAAGAGTGTAAGAAAAAACTGATGAGGCTTTAAAACATTCGTCATTGACTGCCTTAGAAATTAAAGTAGAGAAACTCTGCCGGCTTAAGAAGGTTCATGAGCGCAAGCCCAAACAGAATCCCCAATCCGATGCTAAACGCTTTCGTCGGCCCTCGCCACACGCCCCCCTCTACGGTCGTAATGTAGGGTGTACGGCCAGCAAAAAAACGCTCAATCACAGCCTGGCTATTCGGGGCCACAAACGCAATGATGCTTAGGGGAATAATCCACAACCATACCTGCATTCGTTCCGGGGCGGTAAACAAGTCAAGGCCAGCTTGATCATGAACAAAAAACATCGATTGTAAAAGGGTAATTGCCTCGGACAATGTATGCGCACGAAAAAAGGTCCATGCCACGATCACGGCCAACATCGTCAATCCCCAAGCAAAAATCTGCTCAAAAGTCGTCACTGTAAGTGTCATACGCATCCGCATAGCGCGCCAAGCATGGTTGATGACAAGGTATGTTCCATGCAAACCACCCCAAATTATAAACGTCCAACCTGCGCCATGCCAAAATCCACCGATCAGCATCGTAATTAAAAGGTTAGTGTATCGACGAAAAGCGCCACGGCGGTTGCCACCCAGCGAAATATAAAGATAATCACGCAAAAAATTCGATAGCGAAATATGCCACCGCTTCCAAAAATCAATAATGCTACGCGCTTGATAAGGTGAATTAAAATTAAGTGGCAGACGTACATTCAGCATTAGAGACAAGCCAATAGCCATGTCCGAATATCCAGAAAAATCATAATAAATTTGCAGTGTATACGCGATTACACCGCTCCAAGCGTCAAGAGGATGGAGAGCTTGTCCGCTCATTTGGCCTGCGCCGTCAAAAACCGGTGTAACATACACAGCGACATTATCGGCAAAAAAACATTTTTTAAAAAGACCTATAATAAAAATTCCCGCTCCAACAGCAAAATTTTCACGCTTAAACTTAAAGGCATTTGGATTGGCAAACTGCGGCATCACATCTTTATGATGAATCACCGGCCCGGCAATCAGATGCGGAAAATAACTGACGAACAGCAGATAACGAAAGAAATTTTCTTCTGTACTTTTTCCGATTGCAGTATCAACCAAGTAAGCAATCTGCGTGAAGGTAAAAAATGAAATACCCAACGGCAAAACAATTCCGCTCAATGTCCAACCAAGGCCCATCACTTGGTCTATTGTGTGAACAAAAAAGCCTGCATATTTGTAGTACCCCAAAGCCAAAAGATTGGCGGCAATTGCAACACCAAGGACAAGCTTGCGCTTAAAACAACCCGGCTTTCCCATGCGAGATATCAAACGTCCTGCGCCGTAATTAAGAACAATTGAAATCAGAAGAACAGGTAAAAACCACGGGTTCCATGATCCATAAAAGACCAGTGATGCCAAACCCAGCCAAAGCGTGGCATACATCGTATGACGTTTTCCCAGCCAAAAACAACCAAGGTAACAGATAGGCGCAAAAATTAACAGAAAGAGGTATGAATTAAAAAGCACGCCTTAGCCCCCTTCACCCCGGTTAGATGACTAAAAACAACCCAATTTTCTATAATCAGCTTGAACTTATTATGCTACAGAAAAATGGAATTCAGCGTGCTAATGGCACTTTCGCTTAATTTCATGTTTTATCAGGAGGTAATTAACTGGCCATGCGGCGAGAAACCCAGCTGGGATAGCGAGTGCAATCCCGACGTAAAATTGTGGATTTTGCAAGGATTGAACTTGCATGCCCCCAACGTGGTAATCAACGAAGTTCATCACAATTTCCATCACGGTAATGGAAATGACCTCCCCAAGCCACAAGACCTTAAACGCCTCTAACAACGTTAATGATTGTGCCTTCATCAAAGGAAAAACAGCCAAAGAAAAGCCTATGATAAACGCCAAAGCGGTGCTTAGTAGCATAATATACCAAACACTCAGCCCCAACGCGACGCCCAAAGCAAGCCCCAAAACCTCACCGATTGAACAGCCCGTTAAACAATGAATGGTCGCATAAATAGACGTCTTAATAAGCACATTACGATCTGAACGCTTTTGTTCAGAGCTATGTGAATGGCAACATGAAGCTTGTTGTTCTTGATGCACGTAGCCCCCAATCTTTCAATGTTTAAATCCGCATGATTTTGTTCAACGTAGCACATTCACCGACCAGAACAATCAAAGAAATGCCCGTGACAGAGAATACTTTTATCATTGAAGTCGATTTCAAATTTCTTTATCAACAGATTGAACAAATTATTCAAAATCCAATCTAAAATTAAAAAGGTTATATTATGACAACACAAGAATCCAATTCGAAAATAGCATTGATATTGAAATTAGTTGTAAAGAATTTTTTGATGTTTTTAGCACTGCTAATCAGCATAATTTTGGCGTTGACAGAATTAAAGCCTTATACAGTGGTTTTCTATCGACACTTAGAACATCACCAATCTTTCCTGCCCATTATTTAACCCTAATCACACTTGCAGAAAAAATATATGGAAGAGATATTTCTTTTTCAAAAAGACTTCTGTGCATGGCATTAATAGAAGCAAACATAAATTCTGGTGGGAATGCTATAATCACCCTCTTGAAAAATAGAGCCCCACAAACACTTGAGATGTTGGCGGCTCTTGATGGTAATGAAGTGAGTGTTTTCAATAGCATCGACGATAGAATTAAAGCGGCAATAGCATTTTTTTCCGAAGAAAAAAATGATACAGCCCCAACAAAAACAGCTTATCATTTATTCCTTGCACCCCGGTTGAATGACGTTGAGAGCAAACTAAACGAGAATTACCAAAGCAATTTAACTAAAACACTTGAAAGACGCTTTCAGCGAGCATGGCAAAATACATATGACCTGATTATGCATTCTACAATTAATGGTGATAATTTAGGTAAGATATTATCTGACGAAAATATTGCTGAAATTTTTAAGTCAATACTTGTACGAGATGATTACACCAATGAGGATTTTTTGACGCTCTATTTAAGCGATAAAACTATAGAACACTTACTTTTTATGTCGGTTGAATTTCCCGAAACCAGTGAATTAATGAAGAGACGACATTGGTTGGTTAAAAAATTTAATGGTGATCACCGACCATCACTTTTTGATTCCACAGCTAAAGATTTTTTCGACACCTTGATTGAAAGAAGAGATGTTAGCTTTTTTGAAGCAGTGATTGAAAATGTTGTTTTTGGTAAAAAACTCAGCGAAGAGGGTCTTGGTCTTTTAGATACCTCTATCAGTTTACTCAAACAAAAAATGGATGATGATGGCAGATTGCATGCTAACAGATTGCCCTCAGGTGATTGCGTTTACTTTTCAGAACAAGACAATCTCAGTTTTCGATGGGCAATTTTTAGGAAAGATGCGAAAACTATTAAATTTTACAATGATCATCAATCTTTGCGTATTAGCCAAGGCGTACTTAACGAGCTCCTATACACTCATGTTGATTTTCTTGTATTAGAAGAAGATGACGACATCAATAATACTCGCTATTTTGAATGTGATCCCGACGCGTCGATTGTGAAACAGCTTATAGATATGGGAGCGCAAATAGACGGTAAAGACACTCATGTTCTTACTAATTTTAAGTACGACAATAATTTTTCGTCACAATTTAAAAAAGATCTTTTTACTTATCTTGTCAGTGTCTATCGGCAACAAAAACCGAATGATGCTGAGGCAATGTTAGAGAAAATAATCAATAATCCATTATCAGCCATTGCCCTTGAAGCTTTTCAAAGTCAGGGTATTCATGTTGATATTGGAGCCCTGGCCATTAACTCCCAAATTGATGGGGTCAAAAAATATTGTTTAAGTCAACTAAAAATTTCAAACGATCCTGATAAGCTCATGGACTACTTTTCAGCAATCGTTTTAAGCAAAGATGTAAACGCTGCAGAAACTTTTATTGTTCATAATCCTAAATTAGTAAGAGCGTTTTTTCCATGGTTCATCGAGTGTTCACACCCTAGCGCACAAGCAGCAACTAATGCTGTATGGAGGATTGTTGAACCTTATATTAGTCGCAGTCAAGCTGAGAATGCCAGCGATGTGACGATGATGGCTGTTGAGCAAAAACCTATTGAAGATTTTGATGTGCTCCAAAGTGATTTAATGGAAGCTTTCGCGAAGCGTGACGTTTTAAAAGTCAAATCCCTGTTGACAGATCATTCAGATGCTTTGAGGGAAATAAATTTTACTCTCTTGAAAAAGACAGGCGTACAAACGCCCTTGTATTCAGTCATCGTTAGAGCTGCAAAGAGAGATTGTAGTGCGAGAGCACATGAAGCCCTTCTTGACGCACTTGAAGTACATTGCTACCAGAATCAGCTCTATCCGGGAGCTGATCATGATAGACCAGCCTACACAATTATTCAGGAGACTGACCTAGCATCACAACATCCTCGTAATGTTTTTGAAATCTTATCAAGTACAAAACAATCGACCTTAATGTCATTTTTTTGGAACAATCTTATGCATCACGTCGTTAGAGGAAGAAAGCTCTTACAAGCTGATTTAGCCTGATCGACAAACAAGACAGGCGCACAGCACTTCGTCAAAATGTCTATGATTGACGCCACGTCGAAAAATTGACTGTCGACAGGTGCAATATGGTTAATTTTCTTTAATACTTATCACAAAAGTTTTTAACGATAACTCGCTAAAATTTTATCTTTTGCGCTTTGAACTCCCCCCCCCATTTTCATTATTATCAAAATTGAAGCGAATGAAGAGGTTTAAATAAAAATCAAATCATAAGCTTAACTTTAAACATCGGAGTTAAACATGATCAACACACAAAAATTTTTTATTGCCGCCGCTCTAGCTCTTCTTATTGCAGCTCCAGCCCAAGCTAACGAAAGATTTGAGTCCTCTGTTCGCGCGGGGACCGTAACACAAAGTATTACGGGTAATGATCAAGATGTTACCACTTTGATTGGTTCTGCTAAAGGTGAAGGGTATCTCGATTTTACAGCGGATGTGAGAGCAGGTGATGTTTCCAACATTGTTACAGGTAACTATAACCAATCAAAACTGGCATTGGCCTCAACACTTGCAGACGACAGATTTTTAAATGGTAACATGGATATGCGTTCCACGTTCGTTGCCAGGGCTAGCATTGAACGTGATGTAGCACAGCGCGTAGATGGTATGGAAAATGATGTAACAACAGGAATCGCATCTGATTTGGATGCAAAACAAGATATGCCCAAGTCAATGTACACAGACGTGTCAGCGAATGCAGTTCGCCACACTGTAAGAGGTAATGGTGTCAAGAGCACCCTGTTGATTGGTGCGAAAGAGTAATATTGAGTTGTGATCCCCCCCTTCCTTGGTCGCTTAGATTAAGGAAGGGGTGATCATATTCACCAGATTTTACAAATGAAGGAAAAAGCAATGTTTACGAAAATCGCAGGAGCTGTACTTGTTGGTAGCCTATTGCTTGCGGCACCTTCTTATGCAGAAATGCAGCCTCTGAGTTTTAAAAATTATGATTACCGCGTAACCCAAAACGATGTTAACGGAAAAAAAGGCATTTCCGGCAATACTCTCAAGGGGAGTTCCGCCCAAGCTGGATTTGGTCAAAACTGTACGGTAATGGTTGGAAGCATTGTGACGGATAAACCCATTTACGGAGATGTAAATCTCAATGTAAATATTCGTGATGGGGTATCTGTTCAATGTGGTCGCTTTTAAGCTGGACAAAAACACTTTTATTCTTACCGCTGACGTTGATCATTGGTGGGTGCTCTATTGCAGCAAAAGAGCGTGAATCCAGCTTATATTTTCCCCAAAAAGATCCCGTTGCCAATATCACTAATTTTACGCCGGTTCTGGCTTGCGTCGGCCAAAAAATAAACGAATCACCCATCCCTGGTATCGACATCTATATCTCTCCTATTCCCGATGATACCACACCATTCGATATGTCTGGTTCGCTTGTTAAAGATGCAACGATGATGGCTACAACGGCATTCGACCGATTTGGCACTAACAAAATTTCTGTTGTCGGTCAAAATGTACAAAATTCCAATCGTGCACACATTCAATTAGTCAGCTCCTTTACAGAATTGAATAAAACAACACGTTCAAAAGCACATGGTTTTGGTTTTTCAATCGGTGATTTTTCTGCCGATTTCGGAAAAGATGAGACATGGGATCACGTCGCAATGGATCTTGCGCTTACACAAAATGGTCGATTAATTTCTGGCAAAACGGCAAGCGTCGCTATTTCTGTTCTTGGAGAAAATGGTGAAGGAAACATTCGCGTTGGTAATTCTGATTATCAGGCCAATGTTTCTCTGGGTACACGCGGGCAAGAAGGGCTCCATGCTGCACAGCGTGTTTTGATTGAGCTTGGATTGGCCGTCATCATGTCTCATCTCTATCAGGTAGACTATCAGGATTGCTTACCTAACCCGCAAAACGATCCGATGAAAGATCTTCCAGATAAAGCCACACATGACCACGGCAAAGTCGAGCAGACAGTTTTTACACCCGCTCAACCCCAAACGGAAAGAATCCTCCCGGTTAAAATGTCAGCTGTGCAAGGACAGGTGTGCGGCACGGATAGCTTACCACCCGCAATTACCGATGATTTGAAAAATGCCAAGTGGTCTCATCTTTGGAATGGTAATTGTGTGAATGGGCAAGCACAAGGTATGGGGGAATTGACTTGGTTTTTTGAAGGAACAAAGCACTCGCAAGTTTTTGGTGAGATGAATAAAGGGCTTTGGATCGGTGATGGTCACGTCATTTGGAAGAATGGCAATGAATATTATGGTGACCTTACTGGCAGAGAAAGCGGATACTATTTTGATCACTCAGATGCCAGAACAGCAAAACTAAAACTCGTCACCGGTCAACTTTATTTAGGTGCAACCGTTAAACTTTCACGTGAACAAATACAATCTTACTTCGATAAGCAACAGCGATAATCTCTTATAATATCAGTCCATTAATAATAAAAAACCGCGTGTGCATTCATGCGGTTTTTTTGCTTTAAAGCAAATCCCGAAAAGATGGGATCGAAAGAGACCATCTTTGACGACGTATTTAATAGCAATTCTATAATTTTATGATTGAAATGGTTGCAAAAATTTTCTAGGGTCTCAGCACATTTTAAGACAAGGATTTTAAATGAGTGATTTAAATTGTCAGAACCTAAACGACCTCATTGATCAAATTCGCGCTGGATTATCTATTTCCGAAGCAAGCAAATTGTGCGCCGAGATGCATTCCAGTGAAGGGGCTGCAGCAGAGTATTCTCTGGAGAATCATCCTTTTATTAACATAATGAATGAGCTTTCAGTATGTGCGATTTGCCCAGACCAGTACCTTGATGCCGCAAATCATCTTTTAAAGAATTATCCCGCTGAACTAAAAAGACAAATACTCTCCAAAACACTGGCCAGTGCCAACGAAAAGGCGGGTGGAGATTCTATTCGCGCACTCCTTTCTGAAGGCAATACAAAGATGTTTGATGTTTTGAGTCTATCTCAAACAACAAACATCGACATTTTCCATGACCTAAATCAAAAAACAAAAGCTTTTACAGCTTTTCTCGCAAATCCAGCATATGATCAAACTCATAATTCTAAAATTTCGGAAGTATTTTTCCCCAATGACAAAGAGGAAAACGCTCTTATTGAGAAAAAAACGAAAACAGCTTTAGCTTCTGCTTTAGCAAAACGGTGGAAACGGCCCAAAAATAATACTGGCTTTATAATCTCACCTTGGATAAACAAAAAAGACAATAAAAATCCTCATTTTTTGGGAGCAGATTGTATCGCCTTCCTTATACGATATAACACTTTTTCATCGGCAGAAGCTTTCAAAGATATTTTATCCTATAATATGTTTAACACAAAAGAAATTTTAGGCGCATGTCTTGATCAAACATTCAAAGTTAAAGAAGAGCCATCTGTAAGAATAATTCGGCAAAAGTGTCTTGACCGTTTGAGCTACTGCGACTCCCCTGCCTTTGAATATAACGATCCCGGGATATTTGAAGCCTGCAGAAAAAGGGGTGATATTGGTGCTCTTGATAAAGCTGCTACTCTGATTCAATCGATGTCCCAACCGAATAAAAAATTCTTGGTTGCGATGGAGCAAACGATTAGAAAAATCCAATCAGGCATGGCCGAGAATCCAAAAAATGCCGATCCTGATCAGGCACAAAAGCATTCCCTGATTTTTCGCTGGGCATTATTTCGCAACGACTTTGAAACGCTTAACGACTATAAAAATAATAAAGAAAATATTTCTCAGTCGACTCTTGATGCAGCATTGTATTCATCGATACACAGTATAGCCAGAGGGGTTAAAAAAGCAGATTCGAACCCATTTATATTTGAACGTGACCCATCCATCACCAAGATCAAAATGCTTACGGTTATGGGTGCAAAAATTCATACCAATGAGCACAATTGCATCAGCTTTTTTCGAAACAATCGTAATTTTGATACCGAATTTCAAAGACAAACGTTTTTATTGGTTATCCAGACGATAAAAGAACAAAATCCAAATAATTATCGCACGATCGTTGAGGAAAACTATGAAGAGTGCTCTGAGCGACATGCGCTATCCGCCCACGAGGCAGTAGGCGCGACAGATGTTGTTGCCGCTTTTCTAAACTGTAGTATGCGGGATGGTCGACATTATCTGCTCAAAAAAATACTCCGTGGAAAGAAACATGATCGTTCTCTTTTACGCGTTTTTGCCGATATTGCAGAACGGAAGGATGATACATCAGCTCAAAAATTGATTGATGGGAAGCATAGTTTTGTTATCAGTAATTTTGAATATTTATTAGAACGTGCACAAGAAGCGCCTGATATTTCGAAGATGGTGTGGAAGTCGATTTCCCCATATTTAAATCGCTATCTGGCTGAAACTGATTTAAATACATCAAGACAGATGGGGGAGCCTCATCATGATGGCACAGAGCTCAATGCGCTTAGTGCAAAACTTATCCGTGTGATGAACGAAGATGACCTCCAGGCAATGACGAGAATCCTTGCTGAAAATCCAAATTTGCTAGAAAAAACAGGATACGGTGCGCTTTGTAACTACCGCTCGCATAAAACGCTAGACGTATCATTGCATGCTACAGAAGGGGATGGTTCTATACGTAAACACCAGATACTCGCGGATTTAACCATGGCGTTATTACGTCAGTTAAACCTGCACGGTCATAACGATGACACTCTTTGTTCTCTTTGGAATATTATCACCAAGAGCGAGGCTGCTTTAGTTTATCCAGAGAGCATTTATGCCCTTCTTCCAAATGATGGCCTCAAAAGGAGTTTTTGGCACAAAATTACTTGTGCTGTGACTGCGGGCAAGAGGCTCATGAAAAAAGATATGAGCCCATGCACGTGAAAAGAGCCTCACCTGAAAGCTCAAGCCGAGACAATCAGGTGAAGCCCTAAACGAGAAAGGATTTTATTTTTTCATTCCCTCAACAATATTTGCCTCTGTTTCGATATCGAGCTGAACGTCGTCACTGACCATCGGCACAAACGCGCCCATACCAAAATCGGACCGCTTTATCATTGTTGAAGCACTGAAACCAATTGTTTTTTGCTTCTCATAATTTTCGCCAATGTTGTTCAAGGTAACATCAAGAACAACAGGTTTTGTAACAGCGAGTAGTGTTAGGTTACCTGTAACTTTTGCTGTTTTATCACCGGTACGCTCAACCTTAGTACTCTCGAAACGCGCTGTGGGGAATTTAGCGACATTAAAGAAATTTTCCCCTGCCAGCTCTTTATCCAAAGCCGGAACACCACTGTTAAGGGCCGTTGTATCAATGGTCAAAACCACATGGCTATTTTCAGGATTTTTTTCATCCAGCTGAATGGCACCCTTCACGCTCATGAATTTTCCTGATGGATGAGACATACCGAAATGCTCAACATGCCATGTAATCGCCGTATGACTAGGATCGAAGTCAAAGGTTTCAAAAGCATAAGCCTGTGCTGCTCCCATTAAAATGACAGAGGCAGTGGCCGCAACCAAAACTTTTTTTAGCATGAGAATCTCCTTCTACGTACAGTGATGATGCCTATATAAGGCGATTGTTTTAAGCGGCGAGGTCAGAAATCTTTTTCATCGCTTCATCTTTAGCTTTTTGCGAATGGTCTGGCCCCATATTTACACCCTCAGCGCGAATAACATCAACATCGCTTATCCCTAAAAAGCCCAGAACAGCCCGCAAATAGCTTTCTTGATGATCCATTGATTGCGCAGGACCTTGCGAGTAGATACCACCACGGGCTGAAACGATATAAACTTTTTTGCCCCCAGGAACCAACCCCACTGGGCCATTTTCCGAATATTTAAAAGTCTTTCCAGCACGGACAAGATGATCAACCCATGCTTTAAGCGCAGAAGGAATGCCGAAATTATACATCGGCGCCTCGATGAGCAGAATGTTGGCTACCATCACTTCGCTAATAATTTCATTTGAGTTTTTGAGTAATGCGCTTAATTCGGGTGTCAGTTGGTCTTCCGGTGTTTGAAAAGCGCCCAACGTCGCCAAATCAAGATGCGGAATCAGCTGCAGCGCCAAATCACGCTCAGTAATTTTTGCGTCTGAATATTTTTGTTGAAGTGTTTGTATCAGCTTTTTGCCCAAAGCGCGGGTAACAGAATGATCGCCTAACGGGCTTGTCATAATGTGTAATATGTTCATCTTTTTCTCCTCATTTTCAGCAATGAGCTGAAGGTTATATTAATGCACTAAGTTATTTTTATTTACTCAGTACATTTGGCATACTATGAATAGATCAAATTCACACGGCTTAAAAGAAGGCACTTTTACCGCCGTTGGTGAAATGAAAGTAACCATGAGGAATTTCAGCAAAATGACAATGACAGCAAAAAAAAATCTTCAACCCTCCCCCAGTCATACAGTCGAGGGGCACTCGTACTGTCCGATTAGACAAGTGCTCGACCGTCTTGGCGATAAATGGAGTTTATTGATCATCTCAAGTTTGTCGCAATCGCCTACCCTGCAAAAACGATTTTCAGAAATTAAGCGAGACATCGAAGGAATTTCGCAACGTATGCTAACCACAACATTGCGTAATTTAGAGAGAGACGGATTACTGAAGAGAGAGGTTTTTCCTCAAATTCCACCTCGTGTTGAATACACGCTAACCAACTTGGGCAAAAGCCTGATGGTTCCAGTACAAAGCTTATTAGCATGGGTTAATAACTACTGGCCGGAAATTGAGTCTGCACGTGAAAAGTTTGATCAAAATAAACCCGAGCTACGGTAAAACGGAACCGAGGTCAATCCTCTCGCGGCACTTTTCAATTTGCTACCGGTATATTGCGCGTGAACACTTCTTTCAATAGTTCAAGTCTGGTTTCAGTTTTTGCGTTGGGGGTTATTTGGGCTTGCACTTGGTCAGCGCTAATTCTTTCAGCGTCCCAAACAGGAGCACTTCGCCACGCATGGTAAGACCAACTCCAGCCGTACTCTTCAAAAAGATCGATTAAATCCCGCAGATAGCGGGTCCCACCTTCTCCAGATGCAGACGAAGCACTAAACTCACCGATATAGACAACCGCATGATTTTTTATCTGCCAATCACGAACAGGTTGCAAAGCACGCCGCAAAGCATCTTTGTCCCAATACTTTCCATCAATAACGCCGGGATATTGAATTCCAGTTTCAAAATTCTTTACCCCTTGGTGAGTGAATGCTCTCGGTTCGTACATATGAGGGCTAACAATAATTCTCGAATCCTCAAGAACAGGAAGAAAGTTTACACCCTCCAGCCGATTGACCCAGTTTCCCGACGCATCCCTGCCCACAGGTGGTTCAATAATGATTGGAGTTTCGGAGTCATAAGTACGAATTGTTTTAATTAATCTTTTGGCCAGCTGATTATAATTAGCAGCACCAGTTTGCAATGATAAAAGCTTGCCAGATGGCTCGTTTAAAAGATCATACCCCACAATCACATCATTGTTATTGGCATAATCTTTAGCAATCCGAGCCCACAGCGTGTTTAAAAGATCATGATATTTAGTATCCTGCCATAGCACATCATTGGGCAAGGTTGTTGTTGTGCGTTGAGTCCCGGGTGTAGTGTGTGGATCAATGATTACCTTAACATGATACTTTCGACACCAAGAAACAATTTGGTTAAGTTTGCTGAAAGCCGCTTCATTAAATCCGTAAGGGTCATCCTTACTCATTAACGGCTGCTGAGAAAAACCAACGCGCAGCAAATTCCCACCGGTCTTGCTAAAGTCGATAACATCTTTTTCAGAAATACCAACGCCCGTGCTCATCCCCCTGTATGGTCCCCAAACAAAATCTGAGGCGGAAGCAGAATTGGAAGTTACAATACACATGAGCAACAACATAAATACTTTCAGGATTTTCACGTTCAGCCTCCAATTTTTCCACTCAAAGATTGAGAAGCGGCCTGCATTCATAATGCACGCACAATGAAAAAAGATAATTAGAAAAACGCATTTAACAAGAAGCGCGACATTTTAAATCACTATACATAAAAAATTGCTGAGGGAATTATCGCGCGCGTAAAGTTGTAACATTTATCGCCATCTAATTTCTGCCCATAGCGCATAAAAAAAGACTACCTTTTGGCAGTCTTTTTTTGAAGGCTCTAACGCTCCTTACCTTCCCTCGCTCTCACATAGAAGCTGAAGTGTTGCGGAACGCATCACTATTCATTTTATTTTTTCTTATCAATACAGTAGTACAAGGGGTCCTACCTGCTTCAGCAGGTACCTTTAGTTTATCAGCGTCAGGAATAGGCTCAATCTGAGTACGATCCGCACTCACTTCCCAAGCGCCCAGATACTCCCAACCGTCATCACCTTTTTTATTATATGCAGCAAACCCCTCAAGGCAAAGAGGAATAGGCGCACCAGACTTTAGTAATGGCACTGCAGCAAGAAATCTTAAATTTCCATCGTTTGAAACCACATTAACAAACTCAGGTTTTGTGCGAGATTCATCAAAAAACTTTTTAGCAACCCTAGTCATAAAAAACGACCCTATTTCAACGGGATGACCATTCACATAGAGTCTTTTCTTACCAGAATCATCCAACAGTTTTGGAACAGAGTGGTCGAGGAAAACATCCAACTGAGCAGAAGTAACGAGGAATAAATCTTTTGGCGCCTCCGTTTTGACGAGCCTCTTCTCGGCATCTGACAATTTTTCAGCTTCCGAGGGTTGTGGTGCTAATACTAAAATGACTGTGCTCGCCATAACCAACGCCCCAAAAGCTTTTTTTAGATTTGCTTTAACTGTCATTTTCCCCTCCACACAGAAAAATAGAAAACTGATGTCTGGAGTTTTACACTTTTTTCACCTATAAGTCGATAAAAATTTAAAAAATGTGGTTAATTTTAGATAAATCCAACCTGACCACTGATATTATTATTCTTTTCACAATCTCATGCGGTTTGCGTATGAGCTGGAGCTGCAGGCTTTGCTGCAACGGCGGGTGTAGTGGGATCGAGAGACGCATCATCAGGGGATGCCCCAATCGCCACCAAGTCTTGTTTCATCCTCGGGTCAACTGTAATTGTTTGTTGTGCATTTGGTTGCGAAGATTGAGAAGCGGCACTGCTCGCTAAAGGTGCCCCATCGCTTAGCTCATTACTTAAAGCGCGCCCAGTATAATCGCTGCTATAATTACCGCCTTCATCAGCTAAATATTCTTTTTCTGCTTTATAAGCAGTCGCTATTCTATGATAAGCTAAAGCGGATTGAGCCGGGCCATGTTGTTCTGTAGCTATTTGCCTTCTAGCTGCATGCACAACCCCAGTACTATCCTCTCTTAAGGCGCGTCGTTCTTCTGGATTATCAGTATGGCGCATGGCATGAGTGTTGTGCTCCATTCTGGCTACAGCCGTGTCATTTCGACGACCTTCATGTTGTGCATCTTGGTAATGCCGCGCAGCTTCCTTATATTTGCGAAGAGCTGCTTGATCATTAGGATGGCGGCGCACTTCGTCGGCGGCCGCGTGAGCCTGCTCAGCTAATTTAATAAGATTACGCAACTTGATAACTTCCATCGCATCTTTAATGGCTTGCTCATCGAGGCCCGCTCTACGCATTTCTTCTATGGCTTTATCAGGATCGCTGTCCTTAAATCTATCAGCAAAATCCATAATTTTTGCTTTTGTAGCGGGATCATTAGCATAGCGTGCATCCATTTCTTTCATACGCTCGCTTAAGCCGTGTTTATAGCCATCTTCGGCCGTATCAATACGTCCATCAACTGTATTAACCGCCGCCGTGCGCTGCGCTGCAGACATTTTTCCCCATTGTTGCGCTGAAATTGAAGCAAGATCGTTGTCGCTCATTTTACTGTAGTTTGAGGACGATGACGACCCACCACTGCCAGAGTTCGACACGGCCGCAACTGTAACTGCACTTGCCCAACTGGCGAAACTTTCCGCTTCAGCTTTACGAGCAGCCCGTAGAGCCATTTCACTGAGTTCTTGTTGTTCGTTATTTTGGCGCTGACGCAACTCTTCATACTGCGTTTGCAAACCCGGCGGAAGGTCTCCCGGCTGGACATTCGCATCGAGCAACGCTTGAAGAATCTGATCATTCGTACGCGCACCGCCTCTAATAGCTTCAATAACAAATGAATTATTGATTGCAATAGCTTGAGCAATATTCGGATCAAGCTGTTCAGCAAGCGCAGCAGTATGACTCGCAGGACCTTCACCTGTTTCAGCCAAAGTGGGAAGATCGCTTTTCGCAGCATCAATCAATTTGTCAGCTTTAGATCTATCATTGGCCATCTTAATCACCTAAAAAATAGTGCACTTCCTATACTTTAACCAAAAAATCTCAAAAAATGATAAAAATGACCCATTAAAGTCTATCGGTTTGTTTACACATTCAATCTATACAGGCCCGCCGAAAGTGATCTATAAGCTGTGTATGATCAATTTTGTGCGCCTGAATGTCCTTTATCTCGTTCATGATTTAAGTGACACTGCCGTTGCCAAGCGTGTTCGCATGCTGATCGACGGTGGCGCTGACGTAAAAGTTATGGGATTTAGGCGCACGCCCGCTCCTCCTGCAGGCGTCCACGGCGCAAAGGTGACAGACCTTGGCCGCACCTATAACGGGGCCTTCATTCAGCGAACACTCAGCATTATCAAGCACATTCTTTTTCATCAAAAGTTAAAGAACGACTTTGATTGGGCCGATTGCATCATTGCGCGCAATCTTGAAATGCTGGCGCTGGGCACACGGGGACAATCTGCAGCGAAAAAAACTACGCCGTTGGTTTATGAATGCCTTGATATTCACCGCCTGATGCTGCGTCACAACCTTATCGGAAAGACCCTCCGCTGCCTTGAACGCTGGCTGATCCAACGCTGCTCAATGTTGATTGTAAGCTCTCCTGCTTATATTTCCAGTTACTTCAAAAAAATATCGCCTGTATCGATACAGCCCGATCTTATTGAAAACAAAGTTTATATTCACAACTGCCCCTTGCCCGACATCCCTCCCGCCAAAAACCCCAATGCACCCTGGATAATTGGTTGGTTCGGTATCATACGATGCCGAAAAAGCCTCGATATTCTTGAAGCAATCACCAATAAATTTGACGGAAAAGTGAAGGTTCTCATTCGTGGCAGACCTGCCTACGACCAATTCACAGATTTTGATACCCAAGTGGCCCGCTGTCAGCACATCAGCTTCGGCGGGCCCTATCGCGCCCCTGATGATCTGTCGGAACTTTATCAAAGCGTTCACTTTACATGGGCAATTGACATGTTTGAAGAAGGCATGAACTCTGACTGGTTGTTGCCCAACCGACTGTACGAAGGAGGGTTATACGCTTCCGTTCCACTCGCGTTGGAAAATGTTGAAACAGGACGTAAAATGACGAGTTTAGGGATCGGAAAAACACTTTCCCAACCTCTTCTGAATTCATGCGTCGATTTTTTCAAGACCCTAACACCTGACCTTTACCAACAAATGCAAGAAAAATCACGGCAGATATCTCCCACTTATTGGGTTCTCACTCAAGATGATGCAACTGCCCTCGTCGAACGACTTTGTAAGATTGAAGCGAAAATACTTAATCATGAGATATAACCCCATGGCTAACGAATATCGAATTTTGATTGTTATTCCCTGCCTCAATGAAATTAAACACATTGAAAAACTGGTCACTCGTCTCATTCAACAGACAGAAAACTTAAACAAAACCATCGTCATCGCTGATGGCGGCAGCACCGATGGTACAATAGATGTTGTTCAGAAATTATGCGCAACGCACACATGCGTAAAACTGCTGTCAAACCCCAAACGTATTCAGAGTGCCGGAGTCAACCTCGCCGTCGAAATCTACGGAAATGAAGCAGATCTCATGATCAGGATGGATGCACATGCTCACTATCCGGAAGATTTTTGCACAGCACTTCTCGATGATTACCACAAATCCGGCGCGCAATCAGTTGTGATCGGACTTGACACAGTTGGCCACAATGGCTTTCAACAAGCGGTTGCGCTCATTCAAAATTCCAAGCTCGGCAACGGTGGATCAGCCCATCGAACGGCCATAAAAGAAGCCGGACAGTGGGTGGATCATGGCCACCATGCCCTTATCTCAATTGAATCCTTCAAAAAAACGAGTGGCTACGATGAAAGTTTCATCGCCAATGAAGATGCCGAGTTTGATGTTCGTTTTAGCAAATTAGGCTATAAAATATGGCTCAGCGGCAGCACATATATGACCTACTATCCCCGCGCAACGGCTCACAAACTTTATCGCCAGTATTACAATTATGGGCGTGGGCGCGCGCGCACGATCATGCTGCATCGGGTGATTCCCAAAATACGCCAAATTATTCCTGTGGGTGTTTTTCCCTCCGTCCTGATTTTGCCTTTGATGATCTGGTTACCGATTGCAGCCATTCCTTTCCTTCTCTGGTTTACCACCTGCTTGATCTTAGGCTTTCTTATTGGCGTTAAAAGCAAAGCCTTTCATCCGCTTATGGCACCTTTTGCCGCGATGATAATGCACTTTGCATGGTCGGTTGGATTTTGTGCAAGTCTGGTAAAAGAAATTTTTTCGCCAACAAGGACAGTTTGTCATGCCTTTGGATGAACACAAAGAAATTGACGTCTGCTTATGCACCTTTCGTCGGAACCATGTCACAAAAACACTGGAAAGCCTGAAAAATCTTGAAGGCATGAACGACTGGCACATCCGTATCATTGTGGCAGATAATGATGAAACCCCATCTGCCGAAGAACGGGTTATGGCAACTGCGGAAAAAACTGGATTGCATATCCTGTATGTACACGCTCCAGCGCGTAACATTTCTATCGCGCGCAACGCCTGTCTTGATAACGCCACAGCACCCCTGATTGCTTTTATGGATGACGACGAGATCGCCACACCACGTTGGTTAAGCGCTCTTGTTGAAAAACAGCATGAAGGCTGGGATGCTGTTTTAGGGCCCGTAAAAGCAATTTATGCACCTGATCAACCATACTGGATGCATAAAGGTGATTTTCACGCAACCATGCCCGTATGGGTAAATGGCGAGATTATTACAGGCTACACCTGCAATGTTTTACTCAATCGCGCCAGTGCACGTGTGAAAAATCTGCGTTTTATGGAACAGCTCGGCAAAACTGGGGGAGAGGACAGCTTTTTCTTTGCCACTCTTCACCAACAGGGCGGAAAAATTGGCTTCACTTCGGAGGCTCTGCTTGTGGAGGATGTTCCCGCTTCACGCGCACACTTTGGCTGGCTGTTTCAACGCCGGTTCCGATCAGGACAGACCCATGGCTTCATGCTGATGGAGCTTGCGAAAAACCATTCTTTTTCTTTTCGGTTAATACAAACGTTGAAAGCACTTATGAAGTTCATCATTTGCATTACGATGGGCGTTTTGACGTTTTATAATCCCGTGAAGGCGCGTTTTTGGCTTTTACGTTCGGCCGTTCATTTGGGTGTGATCATGCGAATGGTGGGGCAGAAAGAATTGGTGCTTTATGGCTGAAGCACAAGCACGAGCGATACCCGACGTCTCGGTCATTATGGCGACCTATAATGTCGCAAACTACCTTCAAAAAGCGGTTAAGAGTGCACTTGAACAAGAGGGTGTAAGTGTTGAGATTATCATTGTTGATGACTGCTCAACCGACGACACTTGGACAATCGTGCAATCTTTGCAGAATTCACGCATTAAAATCCACAAACTTACGCAAAATGGTGGCCCCAGTGCGGCACGCAATCACGCGCTTACACTTGCACATGGTCGATGGGTTGCAATCCTTGATGCAGATGACTGGTTTTTACCCAACCGATTACAAACCTTGCTCACGTTGGCTGAACGCACGCAGGCCGATATCGTAGCAGACAATCTAATGACTGTGCGCGAGGATAATGGGGTGCAAAGCCCGATGTTTACAGCCCGTTCGCTTCAAGCGATTTCCCCCCTTTCGCTTGCAAGTTTCATTGCAGGCAACCAATCATTTATGGGGGGGTGGACATTGGGTTATCTTAAGCCAATTTTCGCGCGTGAATTTTTAATAACCCATGCGCTGCATTATTCTCCCGATTTGCGAATTGGGGAAGATTACTTATTGTTTGCCCAAGCCCTGGCCCACGGCGCACGCTGCATTATAAACGAGCAACCTTTATATGCCTATCTTATTCGCAAAGGCTCAATTTCCCATCGCTTATCACGCGAAGCTGTTCAACGTATCCAGCATTGTGACAAGCTTTTGCTTTCAAATGCCTCGCTTGATCCACTCGCCATGAAGGCACAGCAAAAGCGTACAAAAAATCTGGAAGAGTCATATGCTTTCACAGCCATAATCGAGGCATTAAAATCAAAAAAAATACGCTCAGCAGCTAAAATTGTTACGCACTGCCCGCGTGCTTTGAGATTTTTTAAATACCCCCTCCTTGCGCGTTGGGAGCGTATCTGGGGGAAAAAAGAATAATGAGCGCTCGATACACCGATCTCTTAAGGGGGAAAACATAAATGCCACGCCCACTTAACATACTTGCCCCCACCCGCTATCCATGGACGTTTAACGGTCCTCGCGCTTCTCGCCATCATATTTACAAAAGAAATTTTGCGCCCTTGAATAAAATTTCTGCTAAAATCGAGGGCATCACTATTTTCAATCCTTTTCCCTTACAAAAATTTGACTTGATTCACGCTTTCAACCGCATCCCACTTGAAAGACTGCCTTTTATTATCAGCTATGAGTCCCATTTGCCACGCGCATTTGGGCTCGAGCATTCGCGCTATTATCGGTGGCTGGCTGAAACACTGGCTGGCACACGATGCCATTCAATTATTGCTATATCACATTATGCTAAACGCCAAATGCTTGGGCAAAACCGTGATTTTCCGTGGCATGATGCGCTCGCAGAAAAAACGATTGTACGTTATCCAAATTTACCTGTGCCTGCACAAGCTTTTCAACAATCGATTTCACTAAATGATCCCATTCGTATCGTATTTATCGGCAATCACTTTGGCCGCAAAGGGGGACCTGTTGCTGTACGCATTGCTGAAATGGCGCGCGACGAAAACTTTCCCCTTCAAATCGATCTTGGCTCTGCCCTTGAATATGGCACATCTTCATGGGTTGACCCCTTGCAGACCGATTTTTTTGAGCCTTACCTTAAAAAGCTTTCTACGCTACCTCGGCATTTACACTATCACGGTGTGTTACCTAATAAAAAAGTGCTGTCACTTGTACAAAATGCGCACTTCTCGCTCTTGCCAACTTTTGGTGATACCTTTGGTTTTTCAGCACTTGAGTCAATGGCCTATGGCACGCCCATGATTGCCACAACCCAGTGTGCGCTCCCCGAAGTTGTGAACACGGAAAATGGCATCCTTCTCCCGCTTGAGCAAAACAAAGACGGCGAATGGAAACAGGCCGGTCGCAAAGACCGTGATACAACAGCTTACGCGCAAATGTTTCGGGATGAGATTGAGCGACTGGCACATGAAGCTTACCACCAAATTAAAAACATGGCGCTGCAACCCGAACGCTATGCCGCCATGCGCCAAGCTGCCTGGCAAACAACTAAATCGCACTTTGATGCAGAGGACGCGAATGTCTTTTGGGATGATTACTACGAGCAGGTTTTAAATCATGATAACTCAAGAGCGTAGCGCTCCCCCCATCGCAAAAAACACGAAACCTGATTACACGCCCTGGCCGTGTCTTGTTGATCGGTTAGGTTTATTTCTTGTTGCTGTTACAACATTCATTCTTGCCTATTCATGGCTTGTGCCAGTTATTCCCATTCTTGTTTTTCTGGCTATTTGGACCCCCTTTCTCATCGTTTATCGCCAAACCTTTTTGCTTAAACCCACAAAAGAAACCATCATTCCCCTTATTTTTATCGGATATATCCTGTTTTCACTTTTTTGGTCAGACATCAAAACGCACACGCTTATTTACGGATTAGAGTACTTGGCTACATTTTTTATCATGCTGATTATTTCACGTATCGTCTCTATTCGTGCGCTGGTTCTTGGATTGTCAATCGGTTGTTTTGCTGTCCTTGTTTTTCGTTATACCGCTTTTTTTATCAACTTTGTGGCATGGTCTAAAAATCAAGTCGGCTTTTTTGCCGAGTTAGCCACCTTCACCAGCATGATGAGTCTATTTGTACACAACACCAGCAAAAAACAAAAATTCATCTTTGGCATGCTACCACTGCTGTTAGGTGTTATCGCACTTATTTTCAGTAAATCAGCCTCCTCAGTTTTATCTCTCGTGGTGGTGCTGGCTTTTTGTTTTCTCATGACCTTGATCGGTAAACTGCCGAGAGATGGACGAACAATCATGGTTATGCTTAGCTTAATTGTTGCGTTATCACTGGGTTTTAGCGTTGCAGTCTTGGGTATTGATCCGGAATCCGGCGTTCTTGCTCTCTTCGGCAAAGATAGCACTTTGACGGGGCGAACAGACCTATGGGAAGCAGGAATACGCTCCACACTTGAGAACAATCCCATCGTGGGGTTTGGGTACAATGCCTTCTGGTTGCCGGATCGCTATGAAGTAAACATTCTTCTTGATGAATTTGGAATGAAAAATTATTTTCACTTTCACAGCATGTTCATACAAGTTTTTGTAGAACTCGGTGGCATTGGCTTAGCGCTTCTGGTTTTTATGCTGCTTAAATCCCTATTCTCGGTTTTTTCACGTTTTATACAAATCGGAACGACGGTTGAGAGCATTTTTTTCATCGGAATAACACTGATGTTTTTGGTCCGGTCGTTTGTTGAAGTTGATTATTACGGCCCATTTAATATCTGTACAATTCTGTTTTACATGACTCAAGTTTGGCCAGCTCCAGCATCCTCAACAACGACTCTGACACCACAGGCGAGTGTGTCTGAAAAAACTAACGACGCTTCAAAAGCAGTGACTTAAAATAAAGCCCGGCTCCCTGAGCTAAAAAGACAAGCTTTTGTTTGGCGCTGTAGTCCACTTTTGCCAGCACGTCATTACCATGATGGAAAAAGACCACTTTTTCATCTTTGTGAGGCAGAATTTTTGACTGCACTTTTTTAGCCAAAACCCTAATTTTTCTTTTTAGGTCAGGATGAAAAAAATTATGCTTGGCATATAGCGCGCCGCTGCTCAAAATATAACTTTTGATTGTCGCGCGGGCCTGTTCAGCCGTTTTCCGCCCATGAAAATGGTAAACAGCCATATCCGGCACATATTCAATCGGAACATTTTTGCGATAAGCCCGAAAAACGAGATCTGTATCCTCACCAGCAGGCAGCCATGAGCCAGGACCAAGGTGTGTGTCGAAACCGCCAAGTGCTTCAAAAAGTTTCTTTTTGAGAACAAAATTGCATCCAACTAAAGCTCCTCCGCCTAAATGCGTATGGGCTGTTGTGTTTTGAGATTTTTCCCAACGAATTGTATGAGGTGTTGTCTGTACGGTGAGCGGCAAATCAGTGGGGTCGCCTAATTCCAAGCGTCCGGCACGAAGCACGTCAACCGAATCGCTTTCAACATGATCAACAGCTTGAACAAGATGATGTTTATCAAGTTGACAATCATGATCGGTAAAAACAAGTATTTCTCCACGTGCTGCTTCGGCACCCGCGTTGCGTGCATAACAAACACCTTTACGTTTTTCCGTCAAAAATTTCGGGGCGACATCAGCATTGTCCTGACACCATTTTTGAATCATTGAGGAAGTTAAAAAATCACTGGAATTATTATCCACAATAACGACCTCACCATTCACACCTCGCGCCTCCTTCAGGCTAAGAATGGCCTGACGAAACGAATCCAGGGTAGAAATAATTTTGTCACCTGTATTCCACGTGCTCACGATAATGGAAATTTTAATGGGGCTGTTATTATTATGCATGATGAGCCTCTGCTTTAAATGCTTTAAAACCTGACAGAAATTCTCGTCGTTGCAAAAAGGCGGCAATACAAATCATTATTGTTGCAATTGTTGCAGCATATAGAGTCAAAAACAAAACGTTATTGCCGATGAACGATTCAGTCAGCAGATACAAAGCACCCCCCGCACTACTCACCAAAAAAGGAACAAGTAGAAGCTTAAAAAACGCACCTGCAGAACACTTCATAACCCCCATAACCAAACTCATGCGGCGGTACGCATAAACAAAAACAACAGCAGAATAACCTATTGCCACATAAAACAATCCACCTGTATGAACAGTCCCCAGTAACATAAGAAAAGCGAGAATACCAAACTCTGTCGTCATGCGAAACTGAATGTCTGTTCGACCGAACACCATCATCAGCATATCACCAGTGCTCATGACCGACACCAGCGCAAAAGCAGGCGCCATAATGCTAAAAATCTGGCCCGAGGCATACCATTTTTCTGAAAGCAAAAGATGAAAGATCGGCTCGTGCGCCACTGCAATCATAACCATACCGGGAAAGATAGTTGTAGACAGTATGCGTGTAACAAAATCAAATATCTTTTTTACTTTTTCGCATTCATCCCTCAACGGAGCCAAAAAAGAATAAAGCGTATATTGCAATGGCCCTGTAACCACCATGCCTGGCAAACGTAAAAACTGGCCCGCCATTGTATAAACACCAACTGCATCAGCATTTTGCACTTTACCGATCACAAGATTATCCATCGAGCGTAAAATAAATCCTGTAACCGAAGCCCCCAAAATATTGCGCCCAAATTTAATATGCGATTTAACATCCGCCATCGAAAAAAGAAACTGCGGACGAAACGGTGATAATCCTAAATTGAGAACAACTTTCACAATATACTGAGCCAGTTGTTGCCCGACCAGCGCCCATACACCGTATCCATGGAAGGCAAGAAAAAGGGCTGCTACAATACCTGTCAAAATTGATGTAAGATCACTGATTGCAATAATCCCGAATTTGCGTTGCTGCTGCAGAGCTGCAACCGGCACCAATATAATGGATTGCAAAAAAACAACCAGCGACAAGGCATACAGTATACTTGTCAACCGATGATCACCATAAAAATTAACGATAAAGGGTGTTGTCAGACAAAGCAACAAGGCCAAAATCGTACCAAAAAAAACCGATATCCAAAAACATGTTGACCATTCCACTTTTCGGTCTTGTGCCGTACGAACCAACGACGATCCCAGACCGGAATCAGCTAAAAGCATGGCAAACAGCAAAAACGGCATGGCCATCCCAACCAAACCATATTCTTCCGGACTCAGCATGCGGGCCAAGACTGGAAGGGCAAAAAACTGTGCTAAAAGGCGAAGCACACTTACCAGCGACATCGCGGCAGCGCCAAACAACAGGGATTTAATCGACACGCTTCAAGTCTCCTGTTCAAGCTGTAGACATGATTTACACAAGGATTTATGAGAATGCTACTCTTTAGTTATCATCTACACGCGCAACCGTGATGATCATATTAAACTTTCCCTATAATCGCTGGCACGATCCATTCAGCCACTCCCTAATATTGCTTGCGAAATTCTTGTATTTTGGAGCGATTTTAAACTTTATCTGCGCCTTGTCGGGCGACAAGGGGTTGTCGTCTTGCTCAAAAAAGTGTTAAGTAAGTCCCTGCATTCGGGAGATTTTCATTAAGAACGGAGAAACATGACAGAGAACATTCCCCAACATCTCTCGCATAAATCCCCACGGCGCGTTTGTGCACTTGTGCCGACATTTAATCGCGCACACTACCTTTCTAAAACCTTGGACTCCCTTTTAGCACAAACACTTCCGCTTGATGAAATTCTGGTAATCAATGACGGATCAACTGATAATACCGAAGAAGTGGTCAATCAATTTTGCTCTCCTGTGCGTTTGATTACAAAACAAAACGGCGGAAAATCATCAGCACTCAACATGGGTCTGCGTGAAACGACAGCTGATTATATCTGGGTGTGTGATGATGATGACCTTGCTTTGCCCCACGGACTTGAATCGCTTTTTCTTACTCTTGAAGCTCACCCTGAAGCCGATATTGCCTATGGAAAAACAAAAATTTTTATTGAGGAAGACCCAGCGCGAACACTTCATGATCCCGGATATTGGAAAAGGATAGAAGAGCCAAACGACAAGATAAATTTTCTTGAAAGCCTTTTTACCAACCAGTTTGCCATGCTGGTTCGACGCACTCTTTACGAAAAAGTTGGGCCTTTTCGTGAAGACTTGATTCGCTCTCAAGATTGCGAAATGACCTTGCGCCTAACACGTAACGCTCAAGCCATCGGTATTGATGAGGTTATTTATCATTACCGCCACCACAGCGGCATGCGCGGAGCTCAAGGAAGCTTATTTTCAGCACAGAATGCCGCCGAAAAGTGGACCAGCTTTGAAAAAATCATCTACCAGGATGTCTTAAAAAATTACCATCTTTCTGAATTTACCCCCTCTTTTGCATTAACTGATAATGCTGTGAATCAACAGCGAGCACAATATATTCAACGTGCGATCATTCTTGCCAATCGCAGTTTATGGCAAGAAGCAATGAATGATTTAACTTCAGCAGAAGCACTTCTCGCCACTCCGCTTTCCCGTGATGAAATTCACCTTGCAGAAAGCATGCGCGGTCGCTTATTGGCATGGTTTGCCTTAAGCAATGACCAACAATCCTTACGCACCGCCCGGGCACTATATGCACGCTCCCCTGTAGGAAAAAAACTTCTGCTTGCCTTATGTCGACCCATAAGGTGGCAAATGCGCTTAGCCTATTCTGAAAAAAGATACAGCCATGTCAAAAAACTTACTGGGCTGCTTTTTGCCCTGCTTGGTCCAGTTGGGTTTGTTAAACGACTTAAAAGTTCAATTTCTTCATAAGAGGAATTTAGCGACGTGATTACAGTTGTTATTGCCGCTTATAATGCTCAAAAAACGATTGCGCGCGCAATCGATTCAGTTATCGATGATCCGCATGTCAGCGAGATTGTGGTGGTCGATGATGCCTCACAAGACAAAACTTTCGAGATTGCCTGTGGATATATGGATCATCGCAATAAAGTTCTCGTTTTAAAGCAAGATGAGAATGGCGGCCCTGCCCGCGCACGTAATCGCGCTATCACAGTAAGTTCAAGTCCTTGGATCACGGTTTTAGATGCAGATGATTTTATTTTGCCAGGCCGGATGGCCGGACTGCTAACCTTTCAGGATGAAGCGGACTTAATCGCCGACGACATGTGGCAGGTAAACGAGCAGGATATCAATGGACCAAAACGCCTGTTGATTGGCGATAAAATGACATTACCCGCTAAAATATCATTCGCGCAGTTTGTTCGTTCAAATGTGAGCGACCATCAGCGTGAGCGGGCAGAACTGGGTTTTATAAAACCGCTCATGCGACGTCAATTTCTCACAGATAATGAGCTTTTTTATCATGAGAGCATGCGGCTAGGCGAAGACTATGAGCTGTATTGCCAAGCACTGGCCCATGGCGCACGCATGATTCTTGCACCTGCACAAGGGTATGTATCGGTTGTTCGCAGCACATCGCTGAGTGCACAGCATCATGAAGAAGACCTTCTCTTGTTACGTGATTGCGACGTGCACCTTGCTGGCATCAAAAATTTATCCAGTGAAGATAAAAATGCTTTGTGGCAGCATTACAAAAGCGTGGATTGCCGCTTACAGTGGCGACTGCTTATCAACGCTGTTAAGCAACGACATGTGGTTGCTGCCGTAAAGACTTTTTTACGCCCGTGGCCTGTTGCCAAATTTTTAGTACAGCAACTTCTTATCCAATTTTACCAACGTTTACTAAAAAAATCGCTTTAAAAACAATGCGCGATTTCGCTGAGACCAACTTAACCTTAATATTTGTTCACAAATCTTGAAGTAGTGTTAATTTTTTAATAGGATTAGGTATATTTAGTTGATATGGAGGGTGCGATGATTAAATCTGATAGTTTATATGCGAGTAACTGTGCCACATTGGCTCAAGCACTTTCTGGTTTTGCCGCGATTGATGAAGCCGAGGCAGATGAACTAGCTGCCCTTTTTCTTGAAACCACACGCCGGGCTATTGAGCGCCGCCTCGCCATAACAGCAAAACATTAAAAAATCGTTGACTTTTTGCGTTTTTTTATTATTATTAAGCTCCAGATAAACGGAGAAGTACCATGCCCAGTTTAACACCCAAATTCGCCCGCGCCTCAGGTGGCAGAAGGATTGGTCCAGCCCATATCCCCTTAAGTGAAGTTGCGAATAGCGGTGCATGCTCTGGTTCTGTTGGATCTGGTAAAGGCGATCCTGCATCTGCAGGCGGCGGTTTATTGGGTGGTTTAGCTGCTCTTGTAGGCCGCGCTGCTGGGGGGGGAGGACGTTGGGGATAAATTGACATCTCCTTGTCGCTCGTTTTAAACGCCGCTTTGATGTGGCGTTTTATTTTTTTGTGCTTTTCACACTTTTTGTTCGTTTTGATATCGCCTGTTTTTTTGAACAATTAAGGATTCATCTTGGTTAACGAGTTGAAGAGTCTCGCATCAATTTCAAACAAAAATAGCAATCAATGCAGCGATCACCCCTTATCCCCCTCTTGATTTAATCATAAAATTCGGCCAAAACCTCTTTTATTATGATGACACATGCCTCTCTTGCGAATGCCGTTCGTTTTCTTGCTGCTGATGCTGTTGAAAAAGCGCAGTCCGGCCACCCGGGTTTACCCTTGGGCATGGCAGATGTGGCCACTGTGCTTTTTAGCAAGTTTTTGCGTTTCGACCCCTCTTGCCCGCATTGGCCCAATCGTGACCGCTTTGTGCTATCGGCCGGCCATGGTTCAGCACTGCTCTATGCGCTGGCTTATCTGGTTGGTTATCCACGCATGACACTTGATGAGCTTAAACGTTTTCGTCAGCTTGGCTCGCTCACGCCGGGGCATCCTGAGCACGATCTTGATCTCGGAATTGAGACAACCACAGGCCCCCTCGGCCAAGGGCTGGCAAACGCCGTGGGCATGGCGTTGGGTGAACGCGCGCTTAATGCTCAATTCGGTAGCGATTTAATCGACCACCATACCTATGTGATCGCCTCGGATGGTGACATGATGGAAGGGATCAGCCACGAAGCGGCTTCGCTTGCAGGGCATCTCCGCTTAAATAAACTGATTGTCCTCTATGACGATAACAGCGTAAGTATCGACGGACCAACAAGCTTGTCTTTTTCAGACAATACTGTTCAGCGTTTTGAATCCTACGGCTGGATCACGCAACGCGTAGACGGTCACGATGCCGAGGCCATCACTTATGCGCTCAAAATTGCGCAAAAAAATGACCGCCCGACACTTATCGCCTGCAAAACAATCATCGGCTATGGCGCACCGACAAAAGCGGGCAAAGCGGCTGTTCACGGCTCTCCCTTAGGTGCTGAAGAACTGGCTGCAACCCGCAAAGCATTAAACTGGGACTATCCAGCTTTTTCTGTTCCTGAACAAACTCTCGGTCGGTGGCGCAGCCTTGGCATGCAACATCAGGAAACGCGATTGGCGTGGGAAAAGAGCTTGGAAAACCATCCGCAACAGGCCGAGTTTAAGCGTCGCTTGCGGGCTGAAATCCCCGCAGCTGTACCTGAAATACTGATTGCCTACAAAAAAGAAATGTCGGAAAAGCGCCCTAATCTTGCGACCCGCCAAACGTCGGGTGCCGTACTTGAGGTACTTGCCCCTCATTTACCTGAGATGATTGGCGGTTCGGCAGACTTAACCCCATCAAATAACACGCGCACAAAAATGGCACAGGCCATTGAACCGGCATCGTCTTATAAAGGTCAATATCTACACTGGGGGGTGCGCGAACACGGGATGGCAGCAGCCATGAACGGCCTAGCTTTGTATGGTGGCTTTATCCCTTTTGGTGGCACATTCCTCACCTTCTCGGACTATTGTCGCCCCGCCCTTCGACTGGCGGCGCTGATGGGATGTCGTGTGATTCATGTGATGACACATGACAGCATCGGACTAGGCGAAGATGGCCCTACACACCAGCCTGTTGAACACTTGGCAGCATTACGGACCATTCCTAATTTGCTGGTGTTTCGTCCTGCTGATGCTATAGAAACTGCTGAATGCTGGGCACTTGCCTTAGAACATCAAGGCCCCAGTGTATTAGCGCTTTCACGCCAAACCCTTCCTACCGTTCGTACCGGACATATGGACGCGAATCTGAGTGCAAAGGGTGCGTATGTTTTAACCGAAAGCTCGGGATCATCGCGCATGGTTACGCTGCTGGCCACGGGGTCAGAAGTCTCCATCGCGCTTGAAGCTCGCGCAATTCTGGAACAACAAGGGATATCAACTGCCGTTATTTCTGTGCCATGTTTTGAACTTCTTTCTCAATGCAGCGAAGCAGAGCAACGGCAAATTTTGCGCCCGCATGACGGCAGCATTTTTATCGGTATTGAAGCAGGCCTGCGCTTTGGGTGGGACCGTTGGATTGGGGCAAAAGGCGGCTTTGTCGGCATGAAAGATTTTGGCGCTTCAGCTCCCGCCACCCAACTTTACCAGCATTTTGGCATTACAGCGGAAGAAATCGTTGCTTGTGCCGATATGCTGCTTAATGTGTAGGGTTTGAGTGCATGCGTGTTGATGAGTTTGATTTTGATTTGCCGGAAGAAAAAATTGCTCAACGTCCGGCTCATCCGCGAGAGTCAGCTAAACTCATGGTGGTTGCGCGTGATCATGTCAATGATTGCACGATTAATGATTTACCTAATTTGCTTGAATCGGGCGATCTGCTGATTTTCAATAATACCAAAGTTATACCGGCGCGCCTTTTTGGACATCGCGGAGAAATGAAAGTTGAAGTGATGCTCAATCGCCCGCTCCCCGATGGCACATGGGAAGCGTTTGCACGCCCACTTAAGCGCTTGCGTATTGATGATGTGATACGCTTTTCATCAGATTTTTCCGCTACGGTTGTGGCAAAAGACGGTGAGTCAGGAACACTCGCACTTTTTTTTGACTACACGCCAAATGAATCAATCCATGAGGCATTGTCCCGTTATGGTCATATGCCCCTGCCGCCTTATATCAATCGCGCCGACGATGCGAGCGATACCAAGGATTACCAGACTATTTTCGCGCAGCGGAATGGAGCCGTCGCAGCGCCGACAGCCAGCTTGCACTTTACCGATGAGCTTATGCAGCGGCTACGTGAAAAAGGGATTGAACATGATTTTGTCACGCTACATGTAGGCGCAGGTACCTATCAACCCATTCGTGTTGAAGCGGTAGAAGACCACATCATGCATGCCGAATGGGCGGAAGTAACCACAAGCGTGATTGATAAAATCAAAAACACACGAAAGAAAGGTAACAAGGTCATTGCCGTGGGGACGACGGTTTTACGCGCGCTTGAAAGCAGTAAGCTCCAACCTTTTATCGGTGAGACAAAAATTTTTATTACACCGGGCTACCAATTTTGTGCCGTCGATCGCTTGCTAACCAACTTTCACTTGCCCAAATCAACGCTATTAATGTTGGTCAGTGCCTTCAGCGGACAAAAACGTATGCGCCAAGCCTATAATCATGCGATTGACTCGGATTATCGGTTTTTTTCATATGGAGATGCCTGTCTTTTAAGCAATTTTTCAGAAGAGGATGATGCGCAATGACGCTCCGTTTTGAATGTTTGGCCACCTCAGGAAAAGCACGTCGCGGCCGCCTTCATACGGCCCATGGCACCGCAGAAACGCCAGCTTTTATGGCCGTAGGCACAGCCGCCACCGTCAAAGCCATGACGATGGAGGCAGTGCGATCAACCGGCACGGAAATCATTCTTGGCAACACCTATCATCTTATGCTGCGACCCACCGCAGAGCGGATTGCGCGACTGGGGGGATTGCATAAATTTGCAGGTTGGTCAGGCCCCATTCTGACTGATAGCGGCGGATTTCAGGTAATGTCGCTGTCTTCTTTACGTAAAATGACCGAGAAAGGTGTCACCTTCCGCTCTCATCTGGATGGAAGTGCACATGAGCTTACGCCTGAACGCTCAACCGAAATTCAACACCTGCTTGATGCCACCATCACCATGGCGTTTGATGAATGCCCTGCTCTTCCCGCAACTGAAGATGTTTTAACAGAATCAATGCGCCGCTCAATGCGTTGGGCAGAACGCTCACGCCAGGCTTTTGTTGCACGCGATGGTTATGGCCAATTTGGCATTAACCAAGGGGGTGTTACACCGGCGTTACGCCTTGAATCCGCCGAGGCACTCCTGAAAATCGGTTTTGAAGGTTATGCCATCGGCGGGCTTGCCGTGGGCGAGCCGCAGCATGAAATGTTTGCGACACTGGATGAAGTGGTACCTGCTCTCCCCACTGATAAACCACGTTACTTGATGGGGGTTGGAAAACCGGAAGATTTGATCGGTGCAGTAGAACGGGGCATTGATATGTTTGATTGCGTACTGCCCACTCGCTCGGGCCGTACAGCACAAGCTTTTACGACGCGCGGACCACTCAACCTTAAAAACGCGCGCCATCAGGATGATCCACGCCCGCTTGATGAAGAGTGCGTTTGCCCTGCCCTGCAAGGCATTTCACGTGCGTACCTTCACCATCTGATCCGTAATGGTGAAATCCTGGGTGCCATGCTTCTGACATGGCATAATCTTTACTTTTACCAATGGCTTATGCAACGCATGCGGCAAGCAATTATGGACAATCGTTTTGCCGATGAAGCAGAATACTTACGCAAAATACTTGCACGACCAGACATACCTGCTTTGTAAGCACAACCGTAAATTTAAAGATATTATTAACCTTATTGGTACTTTTGGCATTGAGAACGGATTAAATTTTATTTAAAATAAATCATTGATTTAAAATTTTGGAGAAATTCATGAGCGCAGAAAACATACCTCATAAACAACCATCCAGACGTTTTACCGCTTTAATAACACCTGAAAATTTAAAAATTGCAGCATATTTTTTGCTATTGCTCCCCTTTTCTATTCAACAACTATGCGATCTAGCCAATAATGTACAAGTTGACCCCGAAGGGCGACGTTTTAATATCAACCCCAACAATGGTGACATAACCGTTGAATCAACAGCGACAAACAGTCTAAAACCTCTTGATTGGAGAAGCGGTAGCACCACAGATGTGGTGACATATCATAGCGCAACAGGGCAAGTATGTAGTCAACAAATCTTGAAAGGCACACTCCACACACCGGATGGTCACACCACTATTTCTCCCCCAACATGCAGAACACTTGTGTTTGCTGACCTTGCTGCGATGAGTCTTGCAAAGAAAAAAGCGGAGCAAGAGCAAGGTCCTAGCCTTACACGTAGATATGGCATTTCTGTAATGTATTATTACAAGCCGACTAGTGGTTCTTATGCAGGACAAGCCAGTGCGCGTTTAATTGACTTAAGCATTGTGGACCCCTCAAGGCTCTCCCATGATAGTTTGTGGCCTTTTCCAAGTCGAGTAAAGTTTTCCCACAAAAAAACGTGATACCGTGGGTATGGTCAAATCGCAGATAATGGTTAACCCTCCAAACGTGGCAATCATATTAAAAAGACATTTAAACACCCAGTGAAAGAAATAATAAATGAGACAAAAATCAAATCCCATTTTCAAGTGGCTGAGCAATGCAACAATACTGTCAAGTTTAGGGCTTGTTCTTTCTGTCATCGGTAATTATTACTATATAAATGACACTGAAGTGCCAGTTGGGAGAACGTTTGAGACACCAACTGACAAACCTTCGCAGATCAAAGTCGTCACGACAGAAGCCTACCCAAGGTATCAATATTTTCCCTTATTTGGAAAAAGAGGGACCGTAACAGAAGAAGTGGTCTACGATGGCAATGAAGGGCGTTTGTGCAACATACGTACTTTCAATAAAATTCAAGATATCAATCATGGTGGAAAACTTACAACCCCACCTGAATGTTACAAACTGCACGATGCTGAACTTCGTGATATGCGCCTCGCTTTTGAACTTTCCGCCAAGGAAAGTGGCGGGCACGTCAATCCTAATAAAGCTAATATAACTGTCCGGGCTTTCGATAGGGAGGGTAAGCACACACAACACAATTTGTTAGATGTCGTGCCGCATGAGCATACACCTAATTACTGGAGACCACATCCATATTTACCTGAAAACTTTAATTGATGTGTAAAAATCATTCATGGTCGATTTTTTTATGATCTTTCAATACAATTTTCTTTAGACTTGTGGTACTGATCAAAATATACCCTGAATAATATTAAAAGGTGATTTCGTTATGAGTGAAAATAATGCATTAGAAATTACGCACCTAGATGAAGGAAACGCGCTTTTAGGTTCTCTTGCCAATATTCATTACACCAACAGGCATGGCCGTGTTTATTGTTTCGGTATAAATCCTGGTGATTTTTGTCTGGAAAAGATAAGCGAGGATAATTGGCACACATTTCCACCAGAAGAAAATTGTCTTCTCCGCCCCAATAAACTTTTTAATAATCTAACGGACTGTCATTATAGAGGCGATAGAATCCCCCTAAATCAAGCAGGATTGGTTTTGGAGATGCCATTGGAAGTGGCTAGGGAAAAGTTTGAACCCTTTTTTGCCCGCGCTCTAGATGAAACCGTTTTAACACCACAGCGACCACTTATCGAAACGATCCAACCTGGCAATCCACTTCCCATTAGTACTGGCAAATATTATACAACCTATGATAAAAAAGGACCAAAATATCCTTACGGATTTGCTTTGTCACTTAGCTGTATCAAAGAGGGTAAGGCTCATAAAACTCAAATGATTCTTATCCTAAAAAAAGGAACGCAAACAACGCATCGAATTGCACTTGATATTAACGGAGCAACAATATTTGTCCCGCAAAATTCCCGAGGAAACCACAGCTCCCTTGTAACATCTTTAAAAAATGACTTGCGTCACACCATCCCTATCCCTTTTTGGTTGGCACAGGGCATGCGTAATACAGCGTCTCACATTGCGCAAAAATTAAATGAAGGTCGCATATCACAATCCATATATACCTGAAGTTAGTAAGATCATGTCATTGCAGCATGCAGGCGATTCTATAACTAACTTTGGTATCCACATCCGCGACACGAGATCAAGAGCCCAGGACTGCATTGGTTTAAAACACCCCCTTGCATAAAGTAAAAGTGTCATGCATGTTTCGCGCATCATGATGAACAACCTTCCCTTTGCTTTTCTCGCTTGTTTAATGAGCGCGTATTTTCTGGGTTCCATCCCTTTTGGTCTGATTCTAACGCGTGTTGCTGGAATGGGTGACATTCGCAAAATCGGTTCAGGCAATATCGGTGCAACCAACGTTTTACGTACTGGTAATAAAAAATTAGCTGCACTTACTTTGCTTTTGGACGGTTTAAAAGGATATTTCGCGATCTGGATCGCCTCTTTTGTCGGAATGTTTTTCGCACTATCAAACGAGGTTTATTTTCTCCTTGTTATGAGCGCCGCATTTATCACGTTGCTGGGCCATCTTTATCCTGTCTGGCTAGGATTTAAAGGCGGCAAAGGTGTTGCAACCTATATCGGTATCTTGTTTGGGTTAATGCCGATTTTGGGCGCTTTCGCCTGTATGACCTGGCTCTTGAGCGCGTATAGTTTTCGTTTTTCATCTCTCGCCGCCTTAATTATGGCAGCCACAATTCCATTTATCAGTCTAGCATGGACAAACACTCTTTTCATTCCCACGATATTGATGTCTCTGCTTGTAATTTATCGTCACAAAGCAAACATTCAGCGTCTGTTTAATCACACAGAAACTAAGATTGGTCAAAGGTCATGAGCAATGCCGAACGTTTAGCGTGGTTACGACTCCACCGCACAGAAAACGTCGGTCCTATTACGTTTCAGCAACTGTTGCAGCGTTTTGGCTCGGCCAGTGAAGCCCTTCAAGCAATTCCTGATCTTGCAGCACGCGGCGGATTGAAGCGAAAACTCAGAGTCCCAACGCTTAAATCATGTGAGGATGAATTAGACGCTCTCGACGCCATTCAGGGCCGTATGATTTTGATGAAAGATACTGAATATCCGCCCCTGCTTAAAAATATTCCGGATGCACCACCTGTCCTGTTCGCACAAGGCCACATCCACCTACTAAAAAAGCCCTGTGTTGCTATAGTGGGCGCCCGCAATGCATCCCTGAATGGCCGAAGAATGGCCGAGACAATTGCCCGTATCTTGGGAAACAGGGAGTGGATTGTCGTCTCGGGTATTGCAGCAGGCATTGATGCTGCAGCTCATGCAGGTGCCCTTTTAAGCGGCACAGTGGGTGTCATTGCAGGAGGTTTGGATCACGTCTACCCGCCAGAAAACGCATCCCTTTATGAAAAAATGCGCGAGGCCGGTGCCATTGTAACTGAGATGCCGTTGGGAAGTGCTATCAAACCACAGCTTTTTCCCCGTCGAAACAGAATTATCTCAGGCTTGAGTCGTGGATTGGTGGTCGTTGAAGCAGCGCTTAAGTCCGGCTCGCTGATCACGGCACGGCTGGCCGCCGAGCATGGACGGGAAGTCATGGCCATTCCCGGATCACCGCTTGACCCACGCGCGAGTGGCACAAACCGACTCATTAAAGACGGCGCTCACTTGGTTACCTCAGCAGAAGAAATTTTCTCCATCCTTGAAAATTATGCTGTGGAAGAACCGAACATGCCTCTTTTTGTGTCTCAACCTATTGCAAAGATTGATGAATCATCACTTGATGAAGCCCGTCCCCGCCTGATGGGTATCCTTTCGCCCACCCCAACACCAGTTGACGAAGCGATCCGACTGTGCAATCTCCCTTCGCCCATAGTATGGGCGTTGCTTTTGGAACTTGAGCTGGCAGGCAAAATTTGTCGACTACCCGGTAATCAGGTTGCATTAATAACAGATCTCGGCTTATTAGAAGCTTAAGGTTACACTACACGGGCTTGGCACAAGGCGAAGTTTGGTAAAAAAGGGAGAATGCAGGGTGTCCGATAAAACCGTCGTTATAGTTGAATCGCCCGCCAAGGCAAAAACCATTAACAAGTATCTTGGCCAAAACTATACTGTGCTCGCGAGCTTTGGCCACGTGCGCGATCTGCCGCCAAAAGACGGCTCGGTACGACCCGATGAAGATTTTGCGATGGATTGGGCATTCGCGGATAAAGGCAAACAGCATGTCGATGAAATTGCCAAGGCTGTAAAAAATGCTGATCACGTTTTGCTCGCCACTGACCCTGATCGCGAAGGTGAAGCGATTGCATGGCACGTGCTTGAATCACTCAAAATCAAAAAGGCACTCGGCCATGCCGATGTCAAACGCATTACTTTTAATGAAGTTACAAAAACCGCTATTCAGGCGGCTATTCGCGCACCAAGGGAACTAGACCAACCCCTTATAGATGCGTATATGGCTCGCCGTGCGCTGGATTATTTATTTGGTTTTACACTTTCCCCTGTATTGTGGCGCAAATTGCCGGGATCAAAATCAGCAGGACGTGTTCAGTCCGTCGCATTACGTCTTATCTGCGATCGCGAAGCCGAAATTGAAGTGTTTAAACCTGAAGAATATTGGACCATCGAATCTGATATGCAGACAGCAAGCGGCAATATCCTCAAAACCCGCCTGGTACAGCTCGATGGCAAAAAACTAGAGAAATTCACGCTTAAAAATGCGCAGGATGCCGAACGCGCTGTTAGCCTTATCAACTCCTCTCGCTTTAAGATTGGCGAGATCGAAAACAAGAAAACGAAGCGCCATCCCGCTGCGCCATTTACCACATCAACTTTGCAACAAGAAGCCTCGCGCAAGCTCAACATGGGCGCAAGCCGTACCATGCGCACTGCTCAGCGCTTGTATGAAGGGGTTTCTGTTAATGGCGAAACCGTAGGCTTAATCAGTTATATGAGAACCGATGGCGTCACGCTCTCACAAGATGCCATCGATCAGGCCCGTGGCTTAATTCGCGATGTATGGGGAACAAATTATCTCCCCAATGAACCGCGAATTTACAAAAACAAAGCCAAAAATGCCCAAGAGGCACACGAAGCCATTCGTCCCACCGACATGCGCCGCCGCCCAGAAGAAATTGCTCATGCGCTCAGTGATGATGAGCGTCGATTGTATGAAATGATTTGGAAGCGCACCCTTGCCTCTCAAATGGAGTCGGCTGAATTTAATCAAATGACGGTCGATGTGCCAAGTGATGATCAAAAAATCACCTTCCGTGCAACGGGTTCACAATTATTGTTTGATGGTTTCTTGAAAGTCTATTTTGAAGACACAGATGACGTGACCGCTGATAAAGATGATATCCGCATCCCACCTGTGAAAAAGGATGAAAAAATAGCTGTCGATACAGTTTCCCCCTCTCAGCATTTTACCCAGCCTCCCCCCCGTTATACTGAGGCCAGCTTGGTTAAAAAACTTGAAGAGTTGGGAATTGGCCGTCCGTCAACGTATGCTTCGATTATTGAAGTTTTGCAAAGCCGAGAATATGTGCGCTTGGAGGGTAAAACATTTATCCCCGAAGATCGCGGACGTATTGTTACAACGTTTCTCAACAGCTTTTTTAATCGCTATGTGGAATACGATTTTACAGCAGATCTGGAAGAAAAACTCGACGATGTGTCGGATGATCGCTTGAACTGGAAGACAGTTCTGAAAAATTTCTGGGGTGATTTTACCGATGCCATCAACGGCACTAAAGACCTTACAATCACACAAGTTATCGACAATTTGAATGAAATACTTCAACCTCATTTTTTCCCCACGGGTGATACCACCTGCCCCAAATGCTCAACAGGCACACTTGGTTTGCGCCTTGGAAAATTTGGTGCGTTTATTGGCTGTTCGCAATATCCGGAATGTAGTTATACCCGCAAACTTTCTGTTTCAGGGCTTGAAGATCCCGAAACAGAATTACTCGAAGGGGATCGCACCTTAGGGGTTGATCCAGCAACACAACTCCCGGTCTTGCTTAAACGTGGTCCATATGGGCTGTACTTGCAGCTCGGTGAAGAAATTAAAGAAGCGCCTGCCGAGAAAGAAGAAAAAACAAAAGGAAAAGGAAAAGGAAAAAAATCCGATACGCCCAAGCCCAAGCGTGTTTCTCTTTCTCGCGGCATGAATCCCAACGAGCTCTCCCTGGAGGAGGCACTTAAACTTTTATCCTTACCGCGCGAAGTCGGGATTGATCCTGAAACAGATGAAATGATCTATGCGGGCATCGGCCGGTTTGGTCCTTACCTCAAGCTTGGATCAATTTTTAAAAGCATTCCACGCGATGATAATGTTCTGGAGATTGGACTTAATCGCGCAATCAGTTTGCTGGCCGAAGCAAAAGCGAAAGGGCCAAAAGTTTTAAAAGATTTGGGCAGCGGGATTACCGTTCAACGTGGGCGTTATGGACCTTATCTCAAAAAAGGCCGCGTCATGGCAAACTTGCCAAAAGACGCCGATGTGGACACCTTTTCTTTAGAACAGGCGAAAGAGCTAATCGCTGCGAAATCTGCAAAGGGAAGCAAAGCAAAAACAACTGCTTTGACCGAAGAGAAAAAGTCTGTTTCGTCGGAAAAAAAAGCAACTGCTAAAAAGACCAGCGCTGAAAAAACGAAAGTCGAAAAAGCACCATCATCAAAAACGTCCACAAAAAAATCAGGCGTAAAAAAAGCTGCAACAACAACGTCGGCGAGTAAAAAAACAAGCGCGAAAGCAATGCCCAAAAAATCGACAACTGCATTAGCGAAATCGAAAAAAACAACATCGAAAAAATCTGCCTTATAAACGTCCGAACAACGCCCATGAAGTTAAAATACCCCAATCGGTGAAACGCCGCTGGGGAGGTAGGCTATAGTGGCAACCGCCAAACAGCTTGGAATGTCAAAAAAAAAATATTTGATCCAGTAAAAATCTTCGCTTGGCTTTGTCAAAAACGTCGATAGTCTTTTGAGGTATTGAGCCTTGGCATGCGTTGAGCAATGCGCCACTACCAAGAGTAGAAAAAGGTTACTCTTATGCCACCCAAAAAAGCACCACCAACCGTAACTGCACCGGCTCTTACAGCTATTGAGCAACGCGTTCAAGGTTGGGTTCAACTTCCGTTTAATAATGCCGTTACTCAACTTAAATTGTTGTTAATAAATCCTAATTTTACACAAGTTGCGGAAACTTTTCAAGCTATTGCAAGATTCTATGATAACCCAGGTCAAAGATACATTCCCTTAAATCAAATTATAGACGTGCTTTATGAGAGATGCCCAAAACAAGATATTCCTGCACTTACGAATGTTGTAAGAGACGCTTTTCGCCAGATTATTGTACCAAATTGGTGGAAAGGTGCTCAATCTGTTTTTCACCTACCGATGGCCCCCTCATTAAACATCTCAAAAAAACCAACACCGGTCGTTGGAGAAAAAGAACTGAACACTTACCTTATGCCAGAGGCACTTCAATCGATTGACAATATGCTGACTATCAAAACTCTTGGTCTCAATGATCGTTTACATATATATAGCCTTATGCTTCAGTGGTTGGATGAGCCGATGATAAGTCAAGAGCTAAGGCTTGTTTTGCTTCATCGGCTTTTTACAGCCGCAGGTTATCTCGACCCAAATGGAAAACTTACTACCCCCTCGAAATCCCAAGTAGCAGTAGTGGAAGGTTCAGTCTTCACCGTATCGAGTCGACCCCAACCAACACTCACGAATAAAAATCCTGCAAGGCTCGCTCATACTTGCATTACAAACGATGGACAACCTACAGAACTGAAGCGCGGCTTGATTATTGATCCACAAGCCGGAAAAGGTGTTCTTGGATTTTTGGATGGCAAAATATTTGTTAATTTGGGCCCCCCACAATCTGGTGAACCACCAACGCATGCTGATTTCAGAGAACAACGCCTAAGGGCTCTAGTCGGCTCAAAAAGACATATAAGTATTATGAGTGAGATTAATACAAGGTTATCAACTACTCCATGATGGCCATAAGTATAGCACGCGCTTAGACATAACCGTGGCAATAAAATGCCATGATTATGGATATGGCACCGCGATGCAAAAGCACATCACAGACGTGTCATTTCTGTTTTAAACAGGCTTGATGCTCACCAATAAAATACGCCTCTATCACCACAAACCAGGAACGTAATGGAATATTGTTTATGAAGTTATAAGAAGAAGATCTGGACGCTTTTTCCCATCTCGCACATCTAGTTCACTCAGAACACTGCGATAAACGCTCGCAAAGTCACGCATTGGCATTGTAGAGTTATTCTGTCTCGCCCATATTGCAGCTAATGATAATGCCTCTAATTCTGGCATAAGATCTACATTACTACCATAAGTATTTTTCAAAAATTGAAGGTTATCATCCCGATGCTCTTGAATAACAGCAAGTGTTCTATTGAGATCTTTACGCGCACCACCAATTCTGCGAGATAAAAAATACATCAGTGCAGTAGGAATAGAGACCCATGCTAAGTCCGCTACCGACGAAAATATTGTCGCAACAGTCGCTCCGGCTAACAGAGCCATGAAACTCAAGTCAGCATATAAAATTCCAGACTTTGCCTGTCGGCAGCGCGCACCGATGTGATTAAAAGCCAGCGCGGCCGCAATGCATGTCCCCACTTCCACACCAAAATATGTTCGCGGATCCACCGTAAGTTGATCATAGTTATTTGTCATATCACCCTCTTAAGTAACACTTAGAATAAAGCAGGCTCTTTCTAACAAATCAGCACTGCATTTGAAAGAAAAATCGCCTTTTAGAGCGCATCACGTAAAGTCAGACGCGCTCTGTTTTATTTTTTGACACAAATTACGTCGTCAAAGAGGGTCTCTTTCGATCCCATCTTTTCGGGATTTGCTCTAGATCAGCGATTTTCCAAAAAAACATCATCCTGATTAAGGATGAGTTAGGCCGATGTTGGATTTTAAAGGGCTTCTTCCAGCTCCCGCACAACACTACTTGAAGAGGAAGGAGCTTCATCCACAAGTGTATTCATGCCGTGACGATCATTGCCGATACCCAATGATTTTAGCTTACGATGCAGCGCAGAACGCTCCATCCCGACAAAGCTTGACGTGCGCGAAATATTTCCACCAAAACGGGTGACTTGAGCCAGCAGATATTCACGCTCAAAAAGTTCGCGCGCTTCACGAAGCGGCAGCCCCATGATCTCGCCACCTTTTTCCCACCGCAAAACCGATGGTGTACTCGAGCCCAATTCCGGCGGCAATTGATCAGCACGCACAACCGATCCAGCATCATTGGGAATCATGATCATCAGCCATTCGACAACATTGCGCAGCTGACGCACATTGCCTGGCCAGTCATAGGTTTGCATTGCGGCTAACGCATCCTCACCAAAATCACGACTCATGAGCCCTGATCCTTGTGAAGTGCGCTTCATAAACTCACGCGCGAGTAAAGGCACATCCTCACGACGATCATGCAAGGCCGGCACCACCATCGGCACCACATTCAAGCGATAGTACAAATCTTCACGAAAACGGCGCGCTGCAATTTCCGCCGTCAAATCACGTGTTGTCGACGCAATTACCCGCACATCAACCTGCACAGGTTTGCCTGCTCCACCGACACGCTCAAAACATTGATCATGGAGCAAGCGAACGATTTTGCCCTGTGTTTCAGCAGGCATATCGGCCACTTCATCCAGAAGCAATGTCCCACCATGGGCTTGCTCAAACAGCCCTATTTTGCGTGTACTGCCGGGACCGTTTCCTTCAGTTCCAAACAACTCTAATTCAAAATTCTCTGCGCGCATAGTGGCACAGTTTACGACCACAAATGGGCCATCTGTGCGGCGCGACTGAGCATGAATCATACGGGCCACCACCTCTTTCCCACTGCCTGATGGCCCCGTGATCAAAATGCGGCTATTGGTAGGAGCAACACGCTCAATCATTTGCTTGATTTGTTGCATTGCCGGAGAGTTACCGATAAGTTGAACATCACCACCAGCACGAATTTTCAACTCGGCATTTTCACGGCGCAACCGTGCCGATGTGATGGCACGGTTGATGATAACCATCAAACGATCGGCTTCGAACGGTTTTTCGATAAAATCGTAAGCGCCTTTCTGGATTGCTTTCACTGCTGTTTCAATATTGCCATGCCCACTGATCATGACGACAGGCAATGTGGGATATTCGCGCTGCACTTGATCAAGAATTTGCATGCCATCGTGCTTGCTGCCCTGCAACCAGATATCAAGAATAAGTAGCGACGGCAATCGTGAGCGAATCGCCGCTAGAGCTTCATCCGAATTGGCAGCTTCGCGCGTTGTCATGCCTTCATCGTTCAATATTCCTGCAATGAGCGAACGAATGTCGCGTTCGTCATCTACGATCAGAATGTCATGTGCCATGGGGAATATCCTCTCCTTTTTCAATTCTTATCGACTCTTCTTCGGGTTCGGAAAAATTTTCTTGTTCATTAAGGACAGGAAAAGCCAAATGCACAATCGCTCCACCTTCAGGGTTGTCGCGCAAATGTACGGTCCCACTGTGATCTTCCATAATTTTCTTCACGATGGCTAAGCCTAGCCCTGTTCCCTTTACCCGCGTTGTTACATAAGGCTCCGTCAATCGATCACGATCTTCGGTTGGCAATCCTTTGCCGTTATCCGTAACGGTAAGAATGACCGAATCACCTTCCTGTTGCAATGATACTTGGATATTGCCATTCGGCAACACTTCTCTTGCTTGTGGACGTTCAAGAATTGAATTAATCGCATTTTGAATCACGTTGGTGAGCGCTTGGCGCACTTGACGGTGGTCGCATGGAATAAGAAAGTCCTGCTCGGGCAAGCGTAAATCAAAGGTCATGTCTGGGTGAGCTTCTTTTTCGAGCACGATTGCTTCACGAATAAGAGAGGAAATATTAAAGGGCCGAATAACAGCTTGAGGCATGCGCGCAAAAGCTGAAAACTCATCAACCATACGACGAATATCGTCCACCTGACGAATAATCGTATCAATACACTCCTGAAAAACCTGTGGCTCTTGCTCAATTTGGCGCAGGTATTTACGCTTTAACCGCTCGGCAGAAAGCTGGATCGGCGTCAACGGATTTTTTATTTCATGCGCGATACGCCGCGCAACATCTGCCCATGCTGCCATCCGTTGTGCCGAAACAAGATCCGTAATTTCATCAACGGTAATAACATAACTGCGCAACTCTTCACCGGCCACTTCATGGGCAATACGGGCATGTATGGTACGCGAATTAACCCCTACGCGTTTAATCACCAGCTGGCGATCCAAAAGCTTACCCGAGCGATCTTGCGCTTCATCAAAAAGCTCGGCAATTTCGGGCAGCAGATCGGTTAAGCGCTGCCCGATTAATCCATCTTCATCATGCCCAAACAACTCACCAGCCCGGGCATTAGCTAATTGGATGATTCCACGTGCATCGACGTTCAAGATACCCGCTGAAACACCCGACAAAACAGCTTCAGTAAAGCGATTACGCTCATCCAGCTGGCGATTGGTATCAATTAAATCACGACGCTGGGTCTGTAATTGATTGGTCATACGATTAAAGGATCGAATAAGCATCCCCAGCTCATTGCTGCGTGCACTTAAAGGGACGCGAACCGTCAAATCACCACCCCTTACCCGATCAGCCGCCTGCACCAGTGCCTTTATGGGTGAAACCAGTTGGTTGGCCACATCCAAGCCCAAAAGAATCGCGCCCAACAACATCACCAGTGTCGTGACCGCAAAAGATAGAAGAATCGCGCGCTGCAACTCAACCCGTCGCGCGGCAAAGGCTGCATATTCGCTGGACGCTTGTTCGGCCTTTTGAACGTGTGCCAGAATATCCAAACTCGTCAGTCGGCTCACTAAAAGATACGTATCGACATAACGGTCTAAACGGATGAGCGCACGCACGCGGGCATTACTTTCGTCTGCCATAACAACGATATCACCTTTGCGTGCGCGCTCTAAATCAACATCGCGAATTGTCTCAAACTTTAATCCAAAACCGTATGTTGTCTTGGCAATAATTCTATTACTGCCATCAAAAATAATCGCATCTGTTAAATCGCGCGTTTGCATTTCCGTATTCAGGATTTGCTCCAAACGGTTTTCGTTATCCCCCACCCAGCCAACTTCACGATTGATGGCTGACGCAATTGTCAGAATTTCAGCAATAATCGTGCGTTGATGCGCTTCAAGTGCAGCTTCGGCCACAGCAGTGGATTCCTGCACTGCCGATGAAACGCTTTCGCTAAACCACGTTTGTACCCCGGCAAAGAAAAATAGTGCAGATAGACCACTCACCACAACAGCCGGTGTCACCGCCAGAAAGCTAAAGGTAAGAACCAGTTTTAAATGCAGTCGCGCTCCTGCCATGCCTCGCGCGCGGGCACGCAGCAATACAATGACGCGCCAGCCGATCACAATACACAGCAACCCCAACAAAATGAGGTTGCTGGCAAGAAGGGTAAAAACCGTATCAGGATCAGCCGTTAAAGGCGATAACTGCGCCATAACCGCATATGTGGCAATACCCGACAAGAGAGCAATCACCACCAGTGAAAAGGCAAGCGCATTGCTCAACGCGAGGCGACCCAACCAATTTGAGGTAAACGCACGCTGCGGATCGGTACTCGAAAAACCCAACATGATGAAAAAGTTTTCCCTTCAACAGGGGACAATAATCTGTTTAATCATCTTTGCTGCGAGATTGCAAGCCGAGCAACTGAATTTTTTTGCGTAGCGTATTGCGATTGATGCCAAGAAGGCGCGCGGCTTTAAGCTGGCTGCCTTTACAAGCATGTAGGCACTTCTCAATAAGCGGGCGTTCAACCTCAGAAAGAATCCGATCATAAAGCCCAACGGGAGGCAGCATATCATGATGTGCTTTAAAATAGTGATCAAGATGCTGTGCCACGCTTTGTGACAAAGAATGGTCTTGCATATTCGCTTCTAAAATGAGTTTGGGAACGGCTGGCCCTTTTGAAATGGATTGGGTATATTTTTCAACTAAAGGCTGCATCACCTGCACATTTTCGCCCTTCATATGCCCCTTCAGTACCTGATGCACCACATGACCGTTAATCACATCATCCTCTTTGGTGAGCAGTAAAAGAATCTGCAAAATGCTATCCAGCTCACGCAAATTTCCTGGCCAACCATAATCTTGCAATGCCGCAATAGCCGAAGGTGCAAAACGACGATCGGGTAATCCCTTGTCCAGATGCCCTTTAATCAAAAAAGGTACGAGAACAGGAATATCATCCAAACGCTCTGTTAAAGACGGCATGCGTAACTTATGAACAGAAATTTCATTATACAATCGGCGCTTGAAACGATTAAGCGACACCATCGACATAATATCTGAAGATGTAAGACAGATAAGGCGTGCCTTAAATTTTTCTCTGACATCATCATTAAGTGAGGTATACACCCCATCAATCAGCACTTCTTCGAGTATCGTCTGCGAGTTTGGCCCCAAATCGGCAACATCATCAAGCGAGAGCGTCCCTTCGCCCACTGCAGCAAGATAGGTCGGAAGTGCCCTTTTACTAAACACGCGTGCCGAATATTCTCGTCCCAGCGCGGCGATGTTCAAAGGAACAAACGGATGATCCCTACGATTGCTTTGCTGGTGAAGCGTACGCACAAGAATACGCTTACCACATCCATCCGGTCCTGTTATCAATACCGGTCCATCTTGCTGGGCGACGTTATGCAAATCGTGGCGCAATTTTTCAATGGCCGTCGATGTACCAGCAAGAATTCCATCGTTAAAGACGATGCTCTGTGATTTTTTTCCCCCTGCACCGTTGATGCTTTCCAGATCAGCTGAAGCAGCTTTTGCATCACGATTCATCATGCCGCCACACTTTGGTCCGGCAGGAGTATTTTGTTCATCTGCTCGCTAAAAAAAATATGCAAGCGTTCGCGAACGTCGTGTTCATTTTCAACAGTGTTCACTGACGCTCTAAATTCGGCCGAGCCGGTAAGCCCCTTACTATACCACCCTAAATGTTTGCGAGCGATTTTAAGGCCAGTTTCAATGCCGTAATGAGAAAGCATATCCTCAAAATGAGCAAGAATAATTTGATAAAGCGCACGTACATCGGGAGCGGCCTTAATATCACGCGTAGAGAGATAATGCGCCACCTGCCCTAAAAACCACGGCCGCCCATATGAGCCACGCCCGATCATCACCCCATCAGCACCAGACTCAGCCAAGGCACGATCAACATCAGAAAATTCTGTGATATCACCATTGACAATTACAGGGATTTTAACAGCTTCTTTAACCGTTCTGACAAACGACCAATCAGCTGAACCAGTATACATTTGATTACGCGTACGACCATGTACCGTGATCATTTTGATGCCAGACTCTTCCGCGATCTTTGCAATTTTTGGAGCATTGAGATTTTGATGATCCCACCCCATCCGCATTTTAAGGGTGGTAGGAAGGTTTGTCGCCCTCACGGTTGCCTCGAGGACTTGCGCTGCTTTCACTTCATCACGCATCATGGCCGCACCGGCATGACCGTTAACAACCTTTTTTACCGGGCAACCAAAATTGATGTCGATGATGGCTGTGCCCATATCCTCGTTCAATTTTGCGGCCTCAGCCATCACGTCAGGTTCACAGCCCGCGAGCTGAACTGCAACCGGAAATTCCTCATGTTCGGTTTTTGCCATTTGCAACGTGCGACGGTTTTCGCGCACCATCGCCTGGCTGGCAATCATTTCTGAAACGACAAGTCCCGCACCGTAGCCGCGCACCAATTTGCGAAACGGACGATCGGTTACCCCGGCCATGGGTGCCAGAATAACAGGGGCATTCAGCGCAATAGATCCAATTGTTAATGTCATGGCTCACCGTGTCTATTTTTTAATCACACTAACCACTTTTATCCCGTAATTCAATTAAATCATGTGCATTAAAATCCCTTTCCTGTCGTGAAAATGCATCTTTTTTGTAAAAAACTGCATGATATTAAGATTGTTTAACCTTTGGCTCTTATAAGTATTGACATGATGTCTGCGCCTTCGTCTGTAAATTTATCGCTTTTGTCTGTCCTTGTTGTGGAGGATATCGGCTTTATTCGGCTTCTCTTCACGAGCGTTTTACGTTCGCTTGGAATTGAAAATATTCACATTGCTGAAAACGGCGCTGATGCGGTGCGCATTATTAGCGAAAAAGCAAAATCCCTGCCTGACGGCACCCCACCCTTCGATATTGTTTTTAGCGATCTGTTAATGCCTGAAGTCGATGGTTTCATGCTCTTAAAGTGGTTACGCATTTCAGCAAATACACCTGATCGTTTCATTCCCGTGGCTGTTGTATCTGCTGCTGCAGACTTGAATTACATTCAGCGCGCCCGTGATTTGGGCATGAACGAGTTTATTGCCAAGCCCTTTGCCACACAAACCGTGTGGGATCGGCTAATGGGATTAATCTACAAACCACGGCGATTTATTTTAGGGGGTGGATATTTTGGCCCGGACCGCCGTCGCACCCAACGTGCCATCGCCGAAGATCGTCGCAAAACAAAACCGGAAGACATTCAAATCATTCGTACGAGTACAAAAAAACTCAATATCGAAAATGCGGCTGTAATGCATTTTGAATTTACCAACCGCCTGGCTGCTAAAGTTGGCGGTTTGGCACGCGGCGCTGAAATTCCCAAAATTGATGTCTCGATTTTGAAAAAGGTTGAGGAGCAAATTTCCAGCATGGCGGGCGATTATTCGACGTGGATCGGCGATGAAATTAAGCGTCTGGATCATGCGGTACAAGAATTGAAAAGCCCCGACGTCAATCTGCGGCAAGTTATTACCACGATTAACCGTGGTTCTCATGAAATGCGTGGTCAGGGGGGTATTTTCGGCTACCCGCTCATCACAGAATTTTCTAAATCGCTTTTCCTGACGACAAACCGTCACTATAATTCGTTGTCTGAGAATGAGTATGAATTAATCAAAGCTCACGTTGACGCAATCAAAGTTGTGATCAACGAGAAAGTTGAAGGTGATGGAGGCGATGTCGGTCGCGCACTTCTGACCGGTCTACAAGCAGCCATCAAGAAATATTCGTAGTTTTTTATACGCGAGGCCCTTAGCTCCTGAATTTTGCATAAAGATAATCGCTAAAAATTTGATTGTTGATGCGGTAGCGTTTCTGTAGAACAGCTTCACGCATAAAACCTGCAAATGTGAGTGTTTTTTGGGAACCCATATTTGTTTCAGAAACAAAAGCCTCAATTCGTTCAATAAATTCAAACTGATTGAACAAATAATCGGTAAAGGCACGAACCGCGTGTTTGCCTACACCCTGCCCCTGTTTTGCGTACCCAACCCAGTATCCTATTTCCAATGTCGGATTAAGAGGGTGCATGCGACTGACGCAGCTTATACTGCCAATACACTGATCATTTTCCGCAATGCAAAAAGATGTATACGGTGGATCCATGATATTTCTAGCAAGAAAACCTTCTGCCACATCTACTGTATAAGGGTGCGGAAAACCATAATCACAGTCGTCGGCAATTTTTTTGTCATTGCCATGAAACGCTAAATCTTCGCGATCAGTTAAACGCCAAGGACGTAGACTAAAGTTTTTGTGAAGGCGTATAAGCATGTGAAAAAATTATCCTTCAAGCATACGGCGCAGCAAATCAATATCTTCAGCAAAAACCGTATCTTCTTGCCGCATTTGCTCGATCACCTTAACCGCATGCATCACAGTGGTATGGTCTCGCCCGCCAAACTTACGGCCGATTTCAGGCAATGAACGCGGTGTAAGTTGCTTGGCCAGATACATCGCAATTTGACGCGGTCGGGCCACAACCCGCGAGCGGCGTTCGGAAGCCATATCCGACAAGCGAATGTTGTAATGTGCCGCAACCTGTCGTTGAATCTCATCAATCGTAATACGGCGATCATGCGCACGCAAAAGGTCTTGCAACACATCTTGCGCAGTCTCCAGCGTGATCGGACGCCCCACCAATTCAGCATGTGCGACAATGCGATTTAGCGCCCCCTCTAATTCACGAATATTCGAGGTAATTTTGTGCGCCAAAAATTCAAGCACTTGCGGCCCGACTGGCCGGTTAAGGTGCTCGACCTTGCTTTGCAAGATTCCCAAGCGCAATTCATACGTTGTTGGATGCAGGTCAGCCACCAAGCCCCACCCCAAACGTGAGCGTAACCGCTCTTCCATGCCCGCAAGGTCGGAAGGACTTTTATCTGCAGAAATAATTACCTGACGATTTTGATCAACCAGTGCATTAAACGTATGGAAAAACTCTTCCTGGGTTGCGTCACGTCCAATGATAAACTGCACATCATCAATCATCAATACATCAACAGAGCGAAAAAGCTCTTTAAAACTGTGCGTATCTTTGTAACGCACCGCTTTAATAAACTGATACATGAACTTTTCGGCGGATAGATAAAGCACCCGCCGAGAGGGATCACGCAAACGAATCTGATTAGCAATCGCATGCATCAAGTGCGTTTTACCCAGCCCCACACCGCCATAAAGAAACAGGGGGTTGTACGTTACGGTAGAGGCTTCAGCGATACGCTGAGCCGCCGCATATGCTAATTCGTTCGGTTTTCCCACAACAAACGTGTCGAACGTAAAGCGCGGATCCAGTGTTGTTGACAAATCATCGCGTGGATCACGTGGCGGCAAGGCGGGGCTTGAAGAAGGGAGATTGTACGTAGGAGTAGGATGCGACGAAAAATTGGTTGCTTCGGTCGACGTGCTTACCCCACCGACGGCATCATCATCGTCTTGGTCTTGAGTATTTTCGCTTTGAGAATCTGAGCGTGCAATCAAAAGAACTTCGATGGATTTTACCGTCGGATTTTCTTTTCCCCATAAAATTCTTAAACGATCACCATAATTCGATTTGACCCAGTCTCTCACAACCCGACTCGGTACACTAAACTCTAGCTCGGTCCCCTGCAAACCCCTCAAATTAAGCGGCCGAAGCCAGTTACGATAAGCGGCTTCACCCAACTCGTCTTTCAGTTGGCTTCTGATGCGCATCCATTGCTCTTCGAGTCGCTCGTCGGTAACCATCATCCTCTATTCCCTTGCCCTGGTTCCTTGCTAAGATTTTCTAATTTTTGATCAAAAAAAGACTCCCAACGGCGAGGTTGGGAGCTGCATCACTACAAACGATGACTGAATTTTGATTCGTGAGAGTCGCGCCGATATCAGCTTAATTTTATAAGTCTGAAGGCCAGCGCAAATCATGACGAACACCTTCCTTTTCCCTGCAGCGACGCAGGAAGCAAAAAACCACTTACTTGTTTAAAAACCTAACGCTTAAGCAGCGAGTTTCTTAATACGAGCGGAAAAACGTGAGACTTTGCGCGATGCGGCTAACTTATTTACAACACCCATGCTCGCAGCACGCATAATTTCGGACTGTGCCACTCTCAATGCCTCAGAAGCGGCTGTGCTATCGCCAGATTTAATCGCTTCCTCAACCTTGCGAACGAACGTACGCACACGGCTCACGCGCGAACGGTTACGCGCTGTGCGAACTTCGGTTTGTCGGATGCGTTTTTCTGATGATTTATGATTAGCCATTCTTTGTGTCCTCGATTGTGTCGCCTAGAGCAGTTATAAATCCTGTATGACTGTGTTATCCACAGCCGTGGTGGAGGCGGTTATAACCGTTTGAACTGGCCACGTCAAGCAAATCTCGACTCGTTTTTAAGGGCATTTTGATAAAAAACCCCTTCAAACAGCCCTTGACCTATTCCTAGTTATTCCTGTTCAGGACATCACTACAAATAGGTCAAGCAAAGAACATACATTTTTATGATTTTATGCAATCATTGAACCACTGCCAGGTGTTGTTCTTGGCGATCGATTACGCTGTGGTAATTGCGGGCCAACATCGCTATCACTCCAACGAATTCCCTCAGGTGCCCCCTTAGATAAAGGCTGCGATGTACCATTTAAATGCGTTCCACTCTGATGATGTTGTTTATGTCTGCGGGGGTCAGTGTATTGGTGTCTGGTGTGCCCACCAGGATCAGGAGCACGTTCGTGGGGGGGGGATTGTTGGGGTTGTCCTGCTGGCGCAGCGTGAGGCCCAGCACCACCGGGTCTCTGCTCCCCCCCATGCTCTGGGGAATCAGTAGGTTGGACCTGTACATTCTGATGAGCCGCTCCATTAAAATATGACGAAAGAAACTTAATTAAATTCAATCCTAACAAACCAGTATCAGCCCCCATATCAAAATTGTAGAGACGATCTTGAGCGGGAGTCAACATACTGTGCCTAGTATAAGAAATTTTGGGATGAAACTCTCGCACACCAGGGTATGTATGGTGATGAACACCTGGACCAGTTTCATGATCAGGGTGCGACATTCCCATGCCAGCAAAAGGTTGGAACAAGTAGAAAGGCGAGTATCCAGTTATACCGGAAGGACGATCAGTACGCTCATTAAAACTAACTGTTAAGCTCATAATATCCTCAAAATTTAAAAAATTTTCTTAAAGTATACTTCTACTGTAAAGGTAAAATACTTATTTATCATTAAGATGTCTGTTCATTTGGCCGATTAAGAGTAAAATCATGCTATGTCGACGGAACCGCTGTCTCCTCCACCTCTGATACATTTTTATCGCTCTAACGAAGCTCCATGCCCCTATCTTGAAGGAAAAGCAGAGCGCAAGCTTTTTGGTCGATTAGACCCGCGTAATGCACAACAAAACAATAGTCTACTTACAAAAGCGGGGTTTAGGCGAAGCCATGACATTGTCTACAAACCGGCTTGTCAGGGCTGTCAGGCATGCCAAGCTATACGTATTCCTGTCCAGTTCTTTAACCCATCAAGAAATTTGAAAAAAATATTACACAAAGGGCAAAATTTGCGACTTGATGTGAGCGCATCTGATCCAAACCGCTCTGATTATGCTCTTTTTATTAGCTACCAGAATTCCCGCCATAACGACAGCGACATGGCTTTGATGACGTATGAAGACTACGCAGCAATGATGAAAGGAACACATGTAGAAACCTTAACCTTTAAGCTCATCGACGCGCAAAACAAAACAATCGCCGTTCTTTTAGCAGACAAAATCGATGATGGTTGGTCAGCAATATACTCATTTTATGAGACCAGTGAACATGAATATATCAAAATGAGCCTGGGCACACTTTTGATTTTGAACTTAATTCGCTATGCACAAAATGATGGATCAACTTTTGTTTACTTGGGTTTTTGGATAAAAAATTCACCAAAAATGGACTACAAAAAACGCTTCTCACCCCTCGAGGTCTTTACGCCTCATGGCTGGCATTGTCTAAAGCCAGAATAGCCCGATCAAGACAAAACACATAGGACGTTCAGGTGGAAACGATTTTAAAAGGCTAGATTATTTCCCAAACGCTTCATAAGAGATAATAATCGCAGGTCCTAGAAGCACGATAAACAGGGGAGGAAGAATAAAAAGAATCATCGGCACCGTCATAACCGCAGGCAACCGTGCTGCTTTTTCTTCCGCTTTCATCATGCGCTCGTTGCGGAGTTCAGCCGACAATACGCGCATCGCGACAGCCAAAGGCGTACCATATCGCTCAGTCTGTACAAGCGTACTCACCAGCGCAACAATACCCGGTAATGGACATCTCTCGGCTAATGCCTGAAGCGCACGCGCACGTTCAGGCATAAAACCCAACTCAACCGCCGTAAGACCAAATTCATCCGCCAAGTCAGCATGCGAATCCATAATCTCCTGAGAAACACGCTCAAATGTAGAATCCAAACTTAACCCCGCTTCAGCGCAGATCACAAACAAATCCAAGCCATCAGGAAGTGAACGGAAAATGTTTTTTAGACGTTTTTTCTTCGCACGACGAACAACAAATCCGGGCGCAAGACCAAAAACAACAGCGAAAAGTGCTGTTACCCCCCATAACTGGCTCCGCTCGGCATCCCAAACAGATAAAATAAAAAACAAGAAAAAACCGAGCGCAAAACCAACAACGGGCATCACCAATTGCAAGAAAAGATAGATCGGTACCGCATCCTTTGAGCGAAAGCCTGCTTGTATCAAATCCAAAGCAGCCCCTTTAACCCCATCACCTTTATTAAGATTAAACTTATCGACGACGTTTTTAGCCAAAGCTGCCGCTTCTTTACCACGGCGATTGGACATAAGTTCATTACGAAGATCGGTTCGGCGACGCTCAAGCATGCGAATACGACGATCTGCACCGGAGTCCTCAATGAGACCTACCCAGAAAACAACAACCAGCAAAAAGCTTATAACGCCGATGATAAAGGGCAGTGACTCAGGGTCGCGTAAGGTTTCAATGATGCTCATACTTCAAAATTCACCATTCTATACATGACATAATAACCGGTAAACATGATGCACAAACCGGTAATTGACCAAGGAATACCTCGATTTTTATCCGTCCATAATTTCGAAACATAGTCAGGACTGACAATGCGAAGCAGGAAGAGCATAACAAAAGGCAGTGCACCAATAATATAAGCACTGGCACGCGCTTCAGAAGAAAGCGCTCTGATTTTCAAATACAAGGCACGACGCTTGCGTAAAAGATCAGATAAGTTCCCCAAAGTCTCAGCCAGATTACCACCCGTTTCACGCTGGATCGTCATCGCAACAATCATAAATTTAAATTCGGGGACATCAATACGGCGCGCGACATCCCACATTGCTTGCTCAACGCTCAGGCCCAATTTGACTGAGTCGGCCACCCGACGAAACTCAATCCCGATCGGATCAGGAAACTCTTTTCCCACGGCATTTACTGATTCAATGAAAGGCAAACCAGCCTTGAGGCCTCGCACAATCATGTCAATCGCACCTGCAAAATCCTTCATAAACTTTTTGTTACGGCGGTTACCCATAATCCGCACAACAAGATTGGGGATAACCAAACCGATCAGCAAGCCAGCTGAAAGGCAGACCGCAACATCCAAACCAAACCAAAAGCGTAGCAACAATGAGATGCCTAAAATAACAGCCAACGTGTACAATGAATATTCAGCAATTGAAATATTCTTACCAGTTCTCTCAAGCCGGCCCTTGAATTTCTCTGGGTTTGGCAAAGTACGACGCAGAAAAAGGTTAAGTCTTGATGTCGATGTATCGCGCAAAACACTACGCGCACCTGTACCACGCTCAGCTGGATTGGCGTCACCAGAACGCTTTAATCTTTTTTCAATATCACGTGCACCAGGTCCCGTTTTTTGTGTCCCCAAACCAACACCAAGAACAATGACGATCAACGCGGCACCAATTGCCACGACCCAAGGAATCATATCTACGCCAACAAAGCCGGACATTTAGCTCATTGCCTCCAATAACTCTTTATCCAAACCATAATATGCCGCGCGCGACAAGAAGTGGGGACGCACCCCTGTACTCACAAAATCCCCTGCCACCTTACCATCATCTGTTTCGCCGCGGTACTGAAATGTGAAAAGATCCTGCATCGTGATCACTTCACCTTCCATCCCAACAATTTCAGACACATAGGTAATACGCCTCATACCATCACGCATACGGCTTACCTGAACAATCATGTGAATAGCAGAGGCAATTTGCTGTTTTACTGCCTTGGAAGGTAAATTCATTCCTGCCATCCCAACCATGTTTTCGATACGCATGATCGCTTCACGCGGACGGTTGGCGTGGCAAGTCGCAAGCGAACCATCATGGCCCGTGTTCATCGCCTGTAACATATCCATCGCTTCAGCACCGCGAACCTCACCAAGGATAATACGATCAGGACGCATACGTAAAGAGTTCTTCACCAAGTCACGCATGGTGATTTCGCCCTCACCCTCAAGGTTAGCAGCGCGGGTTTCAAGACGAACCACATGCGGTTGTTGAAGCTGCAATTCGGCGGCATCTTCGATGGTGACAATACGCTCACCAGGATCAATCATTTGCGACATTGCATTAAGCAATGTTGTTTTACCAGACCCCGTACCACCCGAAATCAAGATGTTTAAACGGGATCGTGAAGCGATACGCAACACGGTCGCCATTTGTTGAGAAATGTTGTTTTGCTTTTCCATAATATCCAAAGAAATTTTCTTCTTGGAAAATTTACGAATGGATATAGAGGCACCATCAATTGCAAGAGGTGGAATAATAATATTAACACGGCTGCCATCACGCAAACGCGCATCGCAGAGCGGTGTACTTTCATCAACACGACGACCAATTGCCGTCACGATACGTTGTGAGACACTCATAACATGATCATTGTCACGAAACTGCGCTTCCGTAAGCTCTAATTTACCTTTACGCTCTACATAAATTTGTTTAGCCCCATTGACCATAATATCAGTCACAGATTCGTCAGCCAAAAGTGGTTCCAATGGCCCCAACCCCAACATATCATCGAGCATTTGCTCAACAAGTTCTTCCCGTTCGAGGGAATTAAGCTGAATGCGCTGCTCAATTAAGAGTTCTGAAACGATAGGAAAAATCTCTTTACGGAGCTGGTCTCTCTGCAAAGAGGCTGCGGCAGAAGTATCAATGCGATCAAGCAAAATCTGTTGTGTTTTTGCTTTTGCAAACTCAATATTGCTCTTGTTTGATGCGGAACGCGAAAGGCGACGTTGTACAGCTTCAGCATCTTGTGCGGCTTCACTGATTTCACGCTCTTTGACTTTTTCAGCCTTACGCGCATCGATTGCTGCCTTGGTCTGCGCTGCAATGATTGAACGCTCACCAGCCTCTTCTGCAAGGCGCTGTAGCGATTCCGGCGTAACCATTAAATTAGAAGAAACTTCTTCATCCGCTGCTTGCTTCATTTGATCGACAACGGTTTGGAGAAGCTGCTCTTGATTGGCTATAGAGAGTTCTTGTACTTCAGAAATCATTAATTCCTTCATTGTGCTGCGTACTTCTCGAGCAAGCTGAGCACGATCAAGTGATGCAATCGTCAAAGGATCAAGTCTGTATTTAACTTCCGGTAATACTTTTTCAGCTAAACGTGGAAGCATCACCTTGTCCGCAAGCAAGCTGACAAGGTTACGCTGATCCAAGAGCGTCATCCGATCAAGCTCACTCCCCAGTAAACCTAAAAGGTTATTTTTAATTTCTCTGGATAACTCATTTCGGGTAAGGGAAGCCACTGTCGTTGGACCAAGAGCTTGTCGTAGCGAAGGGAGAACATCCTCAACAAGTGCTGAAAGATCAGAAGAGGATGCTTCAGTAGAAAAAGGCGAAACATCATCTTCTTGAGATGAAGCGGGCTGATTCTCCGTTTCCGAAGAGGAAGTGTCATTTTTTCCAGTTTTACGTCCGCCAAAAAACACGCCGTCACCCCTTCTTTAAAAAACCACTGAATAAGCCACCCAAACCAGACTTCTGATCAGTTGGTCCCAACTGATTGGGAACCAATAATTCTACGACTGACTGGATCGCACGACCAAGTTGAGAACCACCTGCACCGACATCAAAAATTGATTTTCCTCTGTTGGCGCACAGTTTTACGGTTTTAGGATCATGAGGAATACTTACTTCAATTTTGGATTTTACACTGCGTTCGAATTGTGCGGGCGTAATCTGTGCTTCACCATCACCTATTTTACCAGCCAAAATATGAATCTGAGCAGATGTACCCAAATTAGCAATCGACGAAAGAATCCGCTGCGTATCACGAATGGCCGCTAATGTCATATCTGCGACAAGAACAATGTGATCTGCCGAAACAATTAAGCGACGATGGCGCGGAATAAGTGAACGGGGAATATCGACAATAATGTGGTCATATTCACTGCGCAGTTCCTTCGTTAACGCAATCGCACCTGATGTATCAAAATCAACCAGCTCCTCAAGCGACTCTTCGCAGCAGAAAACAGATAAGGTCTCGCTTTCTTTTGCAAGCGCACTGTTAATCAACAAACTGTCCATTCGATCAGGATTTGCCAAAACCTCACGCAAACCACGACCAGACTCGAGATCCAAGGCCAAATCACAATTCCCAAACTGTAAATCCAGATCAACAAGAGCAGTTTTCAGGCCCGTCTGGTGCGCAAGAATCCAAGCCGAATTAACCGCAATGGTCGTCGCCCCTACTCCACCACGAATACCGATGATGATGTGAACTTGACCCGAAGCCTTTTTATCATTCTTATCCTTCGACCCTGATTTTGCATGTGCAAGTAACGGCACAACCGAATCGCGCAAGGCAATGCCACTTATCGGTTTAACCAGATAATCAATAGCCCCAGTTTGCACGATATTGCGATAAAAACTAATATCATTGGCTGAACCGATGATGATAATTTGACTGCGACCCGCACAGACTTTTACCAGCTGCCCCACTTGAGTGACCGGATCATCACTGCCATCGATATCAACAACCAAGATACCAGGCGGTTTTGAGCGCGAAACAGACTGTATAATCGACTGAATCGAAGCATTTACAACCGTTTGTGCAGGCCACCCCTGCCCCTTCGCACATGCCACAGCTGCCTCATACGTTTCAGCATCTTGGGCTGCGGCAAGAAACTCTGGATGCAGATTAATTATCTTAGAATCGCCTCCAAGAGACATAAACAACACTCCTTAAGGTTACACATTACCTGTTATAACATCAAAACTATGCCAAATTACTAATTTTCACTCGAAAATCCACCTGTAGATTTGGCTTCTTCCAGCGGAGTAACGGCATTTTGCTCATAGCGAACCTCACCATAGAGAGGTCCGTGACCAGAAGGATCATGCGGAACAGCTCCGACAACGAGGTCCTCAGGATTAGCAACCATTGCAGCTAAGTTCGTACGGTCAGAACAACCTTGGTTAGGAAGAGGCTGGGAACCAAAAGCAAAGTAATCATGAAATTGCCAATCTGGGCAACCCGGCACCATCGCCATGACATGATCGACAGCAATACGCAGAGTATTTGCCTGCATTGTGCCCACGGCATATACATCCGTCTGGTACCCCATCGAGCGAACCATCCGCGTCAACTCAATGGCGCGTGCACGGCTCAAACGATCAGCCTTACGCGAGGGCTGCTCAATCAGAACAACCGTCTTGCCCCGTTCTGTCGAAACCCGATTCAGAAAAGCCTTCAACCAGCTCGTCTCGGTCGCAGAGATTGTGCTCTGTCCGTCTTCAAAGTGAACAGGAAATTCAGAACGTGTCGGCGCAACAACGATTTCCTTTTCCGCATAAGCTGCTGTAGGTTGAGGCAATGTATCACGCATATGCTGTTTCCACTCCGCACACCCGGAAAGAGCGACAACACTTACAGCGATCAACAGGTTTGAAAAATACTTACGGGACATCTTATCACCTCTTCTACTGTAAAACGTAACCAATTTGACCGCTCAATCCACCTTCAGCAGGGCTGGATGTGGGTTTAGCAATTTGCACAGGAGCAGGTGTTGGAACAACACTGTTCATGCGCCCATCCAAATAACGATCCACATCATTGGGTGGAACAAAACCATCCGTTGGCAACTGCATAGCAGATGCGGTTACAGGCTTAACAAGATAAGGTGTAACAACAATCACCAGTTCGCTTTGAGCCTGACGGAAACTTTCCGAGCGGAAAAGCTGACCAATGATCGGCAAGTCGCCTAGCCCGGGATATTTATCGATATTCTGAGAAGAATTGTTTTGGATCAACCCAGCAATTGCAAAGCTCTGGCCCGAACCCAACTCTACACTTGTTTCAGCACGGCGGGTCTTCAGACCGGGGAACGTACCACCACTGAATGTAACGGTATTCGCATCATCACGCTCACTTACTTCAGGAGCAACACGAAGATTGATGCGATTGCCATTTACGACGGTAGGAGTAAAGGCCAAGCGAACACCGTAGGAGCGATATTCAACGTTCACAGAACCATCGGTTGTGATGGTTGGAATGGGAAACTCACCACCAGCAAGAAAGTTCGCGGTTTCACCTGAAATCGCAGTGAGGTTTGGCTCAGCTAAAATGGTCGCTAAACCATCGGTTACCAAAGCTTCCAACGCGCCGGAGATTGTTGTCGTACCCCACGTATTACCAATGTTTGCATTTGCCCCAGATCCCGACAGGGTCACGCCAGCATCAAAACCAAAACCAACATCCACATCACCAAAAAGTTGAGGGTTAGCAACGTTTGTTGAAATACCTAAACGTTTAATCGCTTCACGGCTGACTTCAGCAACACGCACGCGTATGTTGACTTGATTACTGCCGGAATAACTCATGCGGTTAATAATGTAATTGCGTCCCAGATCATCCTGAGCTGAGGCCCCAGCTTCAATGATAGAACGTGGAAGATAGCGTGTGGCTGTACGCACAATATCATGTGCAGTTGTCGCATTATCAACACTTCCAGAAAGAAGAATCATATCCTCAACCTGGCCAACATCAACAGAGTCAGAACCTGTGATCTTCCGCACAGCACTTCGCAGAGCGCTCAGATTAAAACCAACGCTGATCGTGCGGTTAACAACAACGTTATCCTTGTCATCAACTGCATAAAAACTCGTGCGACCCACTTTTTTACCGTAAACATAAAGCAGCGAAGTGGATTTGACCTGAACTTCAGCGATATCAGGATTTGCAACAAAAACGGATGTAACCGCCTTCGGAAGCTTCAGCACCTGCCCTTCATCGACGATCAAACTGATTGTGTCATCCGTAGAGATTGACTGCAACTTTTCAGCATGCACAGCAGGATCCGCGCTTTCATCAGAAAGACTTGCTTCGGGGACAGAATTAGCCTCAAGCGCATAAGCCTTCTCGCTCCACGACACCGGAACAGCAATCACTGCAGCGAGTAAAAATTTTACAAATAGATTACGCATACCCCATCCCCCATTATTTAACGGATACATCTTGAACACGATCACCAAGGATAACCTGAACAGTACCAGACTGCCCACTTGAACTGCCATTTGGAGGCGCAACAATCTGACTAAGATCACTATCAAGCGTGAAGGTCCGCGCACCATCTGTTGGAAGTGTTATTGTGCCACCTGCAGCCCCCAGGAGCGGCGTTGTTTCTGTCTCGACTGTGTTATCATCAACAGCTTTGCCGGAATCATCCAAAACGAGGCTTCTCAGAACGAGGCGAAGCTCACCCATCTGCTGAGCAAGAGCAATGCGCTCAGATTGCTCCGGTGTTGCCTCAACAGTTACGAAACCAGATACCTTTGGTGTCGCATCTAAGTCATTGGTAACCTGATCAATCGCAACAACACGAAGATTATGCAAAAATGTTTCGCTTAGATTGTGTGAAATTTTGTCCTTGCCCTGCGGCAGGATCACAGCATGAGAAAGAATGAGATCAACGTGATCACCCGGGAACACAAACCCAGCAACCCCTGTTCCAGCATTCACAGCCATTGAAACGGCGCGCATCCCTGGCTTCAACACAGCAGAGAGAAAACCACGTTCGCCCGGCTTAATAACATTGGAGCGTGTAAGTGGCTCACCTTTCCGGACACCAGTACGAACAACAGCTCCATCAAAATCCTCAATCTTATCTGTTCCTTCAATCACATAGATCTCTTGATCGGTCGATTCTTCAGGCCATGTACGAAAAGCAAATTGTGTATCCGCTTTTTTTAACAGAGTGCCCGCTGGCACATCAGTTGTTGCCACTAAAACGCCTTTACCAACACTTGGAACGGTCTCTTTAATAACAACTGTCTGCTGCTGCTGAACGGGTTGCATCATTCTTGTCAAGAAGAAGACACCGCCTGCAATCAAAACTGCAACAAGCACGACGACAAATAAACGACCAGCATTCATGGATTCCTCCAACACGAAAAAATGAACCAACCGAACTCAACTCTGCGTATCCATTAAACTATTTGCCCGCTAATGCTTAGGAAAACGTAAATTCCTCCTATCGCAATAGCAACACCGTAGGGAATACGACAAAAAAATATTGACCCTTCGACAGCACCTTGCTTACGCTTTTTCCACCACGCTACCAAAAGGTACATCAGCGAAAGAATACCACCGAAAACAGCTGTCACAAGTGCAAAAGAACCCAACAGCTCTATACCACCCCAAAAAGAAACCGCCGTAAGGAGTTTTGCATCACCGCCACCGAGTGCGCCCATCATAAAAAGGCAGAAACTAATGGCAAAAACGAGCGTTGCGGCAAAAATGTTCCACAACCAAGGAAAACCACTTGTAAGCACACCATAGAGTATTCCCAACCCCAAAACACTCAAAGAAATCCAGTTTGGAATAATGAATCGACGAAAATCATTCACGGCAGCAAACAGGAGGAGGGACAGCCCCATCCATATCAAAAAAAAACGACAGATCGTCATAATATGCTCAATCATCAAGAAAAAACCACCTTTAGTGACATCTTCAACGGTCGAAAGACTATGACAGATTAACTGGTGAAATTTAAGCACAGATTAAGTCTGATAAAGAAAGGTTTATTAATCAAACAAATTCGTTGCATAAAAAACACAAAAAGGCTGAAATTATCTGTCTTTGGGCGATGTGCCGATGTTTAAATTCCGAAAATATGGGACCGAATATATCCATTTTTGACGATATATTTGCGGAAAAAGAATAAATGAGAGCGCATCTGTCCTTGGGAGATGCGCTCCAGAGTAATACGCGTATTATTGCGCAGACCAGCCGCCATCCATTGTAAGAGCAGCACCTGTGATCTGCTGCGCTCCTTCGCTACAGAGAAAAAGCACAAACTCACCAATTTCTTCAGGCGTAGCAAAGGCTTTTGTCGGCTGTTTTTCACCCAATAATTTTGCTTTTGCATCTTCATTGGAAAGCTGCTCTTTTGCAGCCAAGGCGTCAATTTGCTTTTGAACCAGCGGCGTAAGAACCCACCCCGGACAAATTGCATTACACGTCACGCCAGTTCCTGCTGTCTCCAAAGCCACTACTTTAGTCAAACCAACAACACCATGCTTTGCAGAAACATAAGCCGACTTCATGGTACTGGCAACCAAGCCATGAACTGAAGCAATATTAACGATACGCCCCCATTTGCGCGTTTTCATGTCCGCAACAGTAAGGCGAGTAGTATGAAAAGCAGCACTCAGGAGTAACGCAAGCAGCATATCCCATTTCGCGACAGGAAACTCTTCGACAAGAGCGGTATGTTGAACACCTGCGTTGTTAACGACAATATCCACCGCGCCAAAGCCGGCTTTGGCATCATTGACCATCGCTTCGATATCGCTCGCTTTTGTCATATCGGCGTTTGAATAAAGAATAACAGCCTCGGGGTGAGCTTTGGTTTTAACAGCAACCTTCGCAGCCTCAATTTCTTCTGCGGTGCCGAACCCATTGAGCATAATGTTTGCTCCTTGAGCAGCCAACGCTTGGGCAATCCCCAAACCAATACCACTGGTCGATCCTGTAACGATTGCTGATTTACCTTTTAATTGCATCATGACCTCCATCGATAACGACATAGCGTGCTGAAAAATGACGCACACACAGCCCCGAACAACATCATTCACCACTTTTGGAAGAGTGAAAAGCACAATTTTTTGATGGCCAGATTCCGCATAATCACCTGATAGGCAAAAACCGAACACCGATGGGTCGAAAGCTATGCTGCTCGTCGATTGTGCAAGGCCGACGAACGACGGATGATTTCGCGGGCCAAGGCCGTGAGTTCATCTGTTGCGGCGGATAAGCGATGACTTTCAATGACACCGCGACCGTTCAACATCGATTCAACAAACGCAATGCGCGACCCCAACCTCACTTTGGCAACCCCCGAACCAAGCTGATCAAGGTTGTTGACAATATCATCAGCCATATTGCTTCGTGGCGGCACACGGTTAGCAACGATAATAACGGGAACATTTTCGGCCTTGGCAATTGCCAACGTGGCCTGTGTTGCCCACACATCAAGGGGCGACGGCTGTGTTGGCACCAAAATCAGATCAGCGGCGCGGATAAGGATCTTTGCCCCCGTTTCTGCATGGGGCGGCGTATCGATGATCACATAATCAAATTTATCGTCAAGTTCATGTATCTGGCGTTCGGTTCGGCTGCCATTGGCTTGAAAATGATGAAGCTTATCATTCTCACCTAATTGATTGTGACGTACTTCAGCCCATTTGGACAACGATGCTTGTGGGTCAGCATCTAGCGTAGCAACAGAGCGATTAAGGGACAGAAAAGCCACCGCCAACTGGGCAGCAAGCGTTGTTTTACCGGCCCCACCCTTTTGCTGAGCAATTGTAATGATCATTTTGCCCCCTTTATATCAAAGAATTGATGTGCCTTTGATATGGAGAACACAATAGGCGTGAGTCGCAGGAAACAGCAAGCCCTCTTTTTTTATGATTAAAAGATGAAACACAGCCGTCAAAATTACGAGAGCAGCTCATATTCATCAGAATTCAGCAAAACGCACTCAGCCAAAGTACGGTGCGAAGATGGCTCATCTTGACGCTGCAAGTGTGCATGAACGGCACCCTGCGCATCTGTTTTGAGCCCGACAACGACAAAAACAAAGCCGCTGCGATCAGTTTTACGGTAACGCTGGCCCTGCGTGACCTCACCTTTACGCTTAAACACAATAGGCACCTCTTTCGGTCATGAGTATAAAAGCTTTTTGTATAATGACAATCACAAGATCAGATTTGGCAAAATACATTATCTTTCAAAAGCACCTCTTGCAGCCTCAGCCGATCAAAACGTTGATCCCTACCCCCCCCTCATGAATGACTTGAAAATTGATGACTTAATTGCAATGAATAAAATCCCCGTCTGTTCTTTTGACGCAAATTAGGTCGTCAAAGACGGTCTCTTCCGATCCCATCTTTTCGGAATTCGCTCTATTCGCTTGTCAATTTCACAAAAAAGCTTACCTTGCATGCGAGCGGTGCTTCAATAGAATAAAAGACAACCACATCATGAATCTTTTGAAGAAAGCGAAGGGGGCAAAAAATGAAGTGCAATGTAGGAAAGAAGGATCGCATGATCCGTATGGGCGTGGGTCTAGCCATAATTTTGGCGGGGATCATCTTCAACAGTTGGTTGGGGTTAATTGGTGTTGTGTTGCTGTTGACAGGTTTATTCAGGTTTTGCCCGGCCTATTTACCCTTTGGTTTACATTCAAAATAAGCCTGTCCCGCATAAAATGATATATTCCTTTCTGGCATTGCGGATTTGTCGCTTACAAGCCCGCTTTTGATTTCACCTACCATTCAAGGACAGAGCAATGCAGTTTGTTATTATCGCGCGTGATGCGACAGATCATGAAGCCCCTCAACGTCGCCTGAGTGCAAGGGCAGAACATATTCGTCATATTGATGAAAGCATGAAAAATATGATTCTCGGCGCAGCAACCCTTGATGATCAAGAAAATATGAATGGATCGGTCATGATCGTAGATTTTCAAACCCGAAAAGACCTAGATGCTTGGCTTGAATCTGAACCCTATGTTGTTCAAGGTGTCTGGGGCGAGATGACAATTCTTCAATGCAAGATTGGTCCTTCTTTTCGCAAATAAACTTCTCCAGCCAGATATTGCGCGTGCATTTGTCGAAAAGATGATATCGTAGAAATCATCCTTGATGACTTATTGGCGTTAAAAGAATGAAAGAGAGCCCGTCTAACTTCAGGGGATGCGCCCGCATGACGATGAATCTATCGTCTAAGGAAAAATCAACCTCTCGCAAAAAATTAAAGCTTAACAATTAGCGTGTTGTTGATCAGCGAAAAAGTATTTGCTTTTAATTTTAAGTAACCATTTTGTGCTAGATTCGAAAATATAATTAAGTTGGTCTTGTTTAACAACAAATAATTTTTTAGCTTTTTTACGGAGTATGCGATGTCTGGACTGGCCGATGCCTTTAATCAACAAGTTACACGAACAGATTTGGCACATCATTCGCCCCAAACCGGAATGGATCATGTCTCACATGGTCAAGATGCAATCTTCATGGAAGCTGGTGAGAGTAATAAACGCGTTCATGATTACCGTCATTTTCCAAATGGAGACATACCGGATATTGGACACAATGGTATTCATGTTGACCCCTCCATAAACCCGCCAAATATTGGTGTCGTCATCGCGGCTGCAAATGAAATGCCTGAAGCAGGTCGACCAAATATTACAGAAAAACCACGGGATGAAAGAACGATTGGTGATGTTATTAATGATGCGGCAGCCCGTGATGAGAGGCGTATTGCAAGAAGAAACCCTTCACTCAACCCCGGTCATGTAAGGGGTGGCGGGATGATGGCATAACCGCGATATTAATGGCACCATCAATACCAAGAAATGGTGCCATACTTTTTATTAAAACATGAGGTTTCCTAAATCGCCTCATATTAAAAATTTATCCAAGATTTTGTTGGGTCATTAATTTTTTGGATGTAGGGTGCTTAGCTTACTTTAGGTGGAAGCATTCCAGTGTTAACAAAGCGTTCTGATGCGGCTGCAATCTGCAATTCGTCGTCTGCACTTTTTCCTGAAAAACCAAACTTTATTTTTACACCTCTAATTGTGTGACCATAGAAAATACTTGAAGAGCAAGATGTGGCTCGTAATACCGTATTCCATGTTATTGTTAACCCTGGAACGATGTCTACGCATCGTGATAATGGCCAGCACCAAATCCCGGTTTTATGGTGATTATTATAAGCCCAGAGAAGCAAACCTTCCATCAACTTGTTGTCAACGTCAAATGGCGCAGTCTTTTTCGCTTTTTTAACTTTTCTAGGTTTCGTGTTTTTTGACTCACGTGCACAGTCTTCAGCGATACTTTTGAACCGAGGAAGATTCCGAGAATTCTGTTTAAACCTAGTTGTAGCTACCTTTAACTCTTTATGGCATAGTCTACCGCCATGCATGAGTCCGTATGCGTTTGCAATTCTAGTAATACCGTATCGTAAATTGATTTCTTTCCAAGTCATTTCTGGAGTGAAACACGGCGCAGCTTCACTCCCCTCACTGGGCAAACAATAACAGCCGGTTTTATTATGATGTTTATAGGAAAAATCCAACATTGAGCGAACAATATTATCCAGTAATACTTCTCCCACTTCGTCCAAGTCGAAGGGAGTGACGGTAAGCGACCGTCTAAAATCTTTTTCAAAATCATCTTGAACGAAAGTAATTTTGGGATTTTCGCCGATTCTTACATACTTGGATGTTACCAGAATATCAAGACCATCTCCGCGTTTCGTTCTAATACGAACTGCTATGTCACGGGTAACATAACTGCCAACGTGATCAAGCGTTAATTCATCAACAAAAATTTGCGCACGATAAAGCTCGTGAAATACAGTTGCCAAGCCAGCGGCAAAGTGTTTTAGTAAAATATCATCATATGCTGTTAATTCTTTTTCCGAAAGCTTATCAGTAACACCAGCTTTGGCCATTTTAAGACATTTAATTAAGCCTACCAATCCATTACTCTGAATAGAATCCATCATTCTATGATTAAAATGAAGTGCGGATTTATTTTGAATATAATCAAGATTATATTCAGGTTTATTATTATCGTCACGACGAGCAATTTGGTTCATGACACTCTTCAATGATTGGTGTGCCCCCCGGCTGCCATCGATCTGCTCATAGCATTTACGTATACGCTCTTGAATAATGTGACCCTCAGCCGCACTACCCCTCACGATCAAAAGTGTTTCAGACATCAAAAAAACCATTCATAATTTTGAAAACAAAAAAACGCTAAACGTCATAACAAAATTGGGAGGGCAAAGAAAAGTTAAAAAGTCACTCCATCAAAAAAATTTAGCCCTATGGACCGACAGCATGGGTTAAATCACTTGTACAGAAATTAATATATTTTATATTGGGCTTGCTGTAGGACACAGGGCAAAAATATCAAATCTCGATTTTTTTGCTGTAAACCTGCGGCAGCGGGGTCACAACCCACTACTTAGGTAGCTTCATCGGGTTTTATGTCGAGGGTTCGCTTAACTGCAACAAAGAGCTGGCCTGCAGGTAAAACCTCCCCAGTGTATTTGTAGCGCTCGGTATAAAACCCTTTGAGCACGAACAGGAGCAATCATGGACTTTATTTTAGTTGCCCTCGTTTTATCCGTTGTATCGGCACTTTACTGTTACAAAAAGATTTTTGGCGTTGTTACACTTTATCAATTTCATAAAGGTCTTCTCTACAAAAACGGTTCATTTGAAAAAATTTTAACCGCGGGAAAATATCACTATATCAAAGCCTCGACATTAATTAAGATCATCGACATCCGCATGATGATGATTCTTTTGTCTGGCCAAGATATTTTAACAAAAGACAATGTGAACATTAAGATGACGATGGTTTCTTCATATCAAGTGACTGACCCCGTTAAAGCGCACCATCATTCGGAAGACTATAGCACTGTATTTTATAACCTTGCACAAATTACCCTGCGCAATCTGGTTGGTGCGGTAACGATTGAGGAGTTGCTTGAGAAAAAAGGTGAAATTGATACACAGTTGCTCGCGGCAATTCAGGAAAAAGCACAAGAGCTTGGGATAACCGTATCGATGCTTGCCATCAAAGACATCATGCTTCCCGCCAACCTTAAGAAAGCTTTCTCAGGAATTTTGGAAGCACAAAAAGAAGCGCAGCGTCAGCTTGAAAAAGCCAGAGGGGAGCAAGCTGTTCTGAGAAGTCTTGCAAATACATCGAACCTCTACGAAGCGAACCCCACTCTTCTTCAGGCCAGGCTTGTTCAGACACTTTCAAGCGGAAATAATAGCATCGTTTTCAATACGGATAATAAGCCCTATAGAAAAGATGGCGCCGCATGATTAAGGACAAAGGCGCATCCTCTTAATACACAAACTGTTATTCAGCTGACGGTGTTTACTCAGTTTTGGGAAATGAGCACAAAACAATGTCTGGTGCCTCTATCCCTTCAAAATAGTCACACATACTGACATTCTTGATAGCGCATTTATGTGTAGTAGATTTATCTACTTGATTCCAGGGGCATTGGTCTTGTTCCCACGCAACAAGGGAATTAGGAATCAAGTCTAAATCGAGATTCCCCCCCTTCAACTTCCTGATTGTGCCATCAGACATCTTACCTCTCCTTAAAAAGATAACATTTTTGGGCGGGCGGTGAAAACCACGCATGATAAGCATACGGACTCTCAATAACGATTTCACTTTAAAAACGAAACACTTGTGCTGCGATATACACTATGTTATATCGTGAATAAGAGATTTTAATGGAAAACTTTAAGTGCTGTTAGCTCAAAAATTTAATGCGATGAAAGTATCCCCAAACGCTCAAGTGTCGGAGGGTTGAGCGACGTCTTTTTTCATAGAGGCCCCATTAAATAGATTAAAAGGTACATCATATAGAAACGAGATATCTTTTTAGCATGCTTATTTGGAGTGAGAACGATCATGAGTAAAATGAGAATACCGACTAAAGAAGAAATTTTTGATTTTCACGGATTTATGTATAACGTAACTACTGATTATGATAGAGGGAATGGTCTGTTAAAGGCTATAGAAAATACCAATCCTTTATTACACCCTTTTAAATGGCGAAAGCTCAACAAGAATTCTCGTCGCCTTCAAAAGGATCTCGATTGTGCTGATAGAAGATTTTATAGTGCGGCTAGTGATTTTTTTGATATAGCAAGTAAAGGAAATGAATGGAATGAGATTGAAGGACCAGCAGCAATGTTTGATAACATTGTTATGTGTCATCGTATTTTTGTAGACCGTCAAAGTATTATAGCTAATCAAAAAGGTTCGGATTTTCTTCATGGGTTCATTTGTACTGCTATAGAATGTCTTAGTCCCAATAATAGTCATGATTGCAAAAGTCCAAAGGATCCAATAAAGAGAATCCTTGACGTCTTGCAAAAGTATTCACCCAATAGAGAAACAATCCCCTGGGCAGCGGGAGAAATTATTGAATCCCTCTTCCCCTCCACGCTCTTAGGTAGTATTGATGACGCATTAGATTTGTTACTCGTTTGTGATAATGCCATCGGTCGGTCGTGGACTCCCGCTAATTATCCTTATTATGACGCTTTAAGAGAAAGTTTTGAAAAAATAACTAAAGCAGAAAATCCTTCTGTCATTTCTGCAGCGAAAAGAATGGTCGCACATGTATATAAACAATGCCAAACTGGATATGCTGCAACAGAACACCTTAGGAATTGCCGTAAAGTAATTGAGGTCTGCGCACCGCGCACCGCTTTTGGTAAAACTGAGTGTAATTGGGATAAAGACCCAAGACGAGAGCTATTTATAGAATTGACCAAGCTCGCGCGACAAGCAGATATGATGGACAATGACGCCCCCTTCGCAAATCAAAAACAACTTGCTGATACAGTCATTGAAAGAATTAATTTCAATGATTCTCACTCTACCGCTTTGAAATTAGCTGTAGATGTTGTTCGAACAACATTTTCTGAGAGCGATAACAGATTGCAAATAGCGATATCACTTTTCGAGCGCGGTAAAGATTGTATGAGTCATTTTCCTGTCACTGACCAAATAAGCTTTATCCAAGAACTAGCGCTGGCAAACTTAGATAAGCGGGGCAAAGTTAAAGATGGGGGATTTCATAACAAACTACAAGATCAATTTCGTATTTGTAAAAAATCATGTCCGCCTGCTGAGAAATCAATTACTGACCGTTTAAGACGTGTTGAGGTCGCTTTATTTTAACGCTTTAGAATAATTTCCCTAGCGCGCGAGCCAAACAGCGCCAGGCTCTTCCAGCCACTCAGCCCGGTGCTTACCACGTTGAGCATGGTTCGTTGGAGTGATGAAAGGACTGTATTTCCAAGTGGCTCAAATTTGGCGAGCATGATGGATCACAATGACTGGCCTGTTCCCCGAAAGTCCCTCCAGAATGAATTAGAGTCTGCGACCGGAAAGCCCTAGGATTGGGGCAAGAAGCAGACGATGAAGAAGCGTTTTACGGAAGAACAGATTATTGCTGTGTTGAAGGAGCAGGAGGCAAACGGGAAGACGGCAGATGTGTGCCGCCGCCATGGCATTAGCCCGGCAACGTTCTACAACTGGAAGGCCAAGTTTAGCGTTAATGTACAGTTGAATATTGAGATACAAGCTAATAGCAGAGATGGATTTGATCAAATCCTACAGCGCACAATTAAAGAAAACTGTAGCGTGCTCAAATTCAAGTCCGCAGAATTTGAGGGGGAGTAAGATATTATACGGCCTCTGTTTTACTAATCGTAAGATCTTTTATCAAATCGATGAAGGTTTTATTCCTTGCTCTTGCATCAGCAATCAGTGCCTTTGGTGATACGATTTGAATGTACGCATTCACGTCATCATAGCTTCTTTGGTAAAGCTCACCTTCTTGCGAAAACACTCTGTTAAATCCTCTGTTGCTACCAGTGAGCATAGACCTAAATCCGTCGTTAACCTCAGCGATTAGGTAAAGATATATCTGATCAACACCCGATTGCTTAAGCTGAGAGGCATACTTATAAAGTTGGTCAATGCCCACGCCATTTTCTTTATAACCAGCAGAAAGCTTCTTGAATTCTACGATAATGGCTCTCTTTCCGCTGACTGAATTCGAATAAATGCCAATATCAAATTTATCGGCGGAACGTGGATCAGTAAGTCCGTTAGCTAAAAGCAATGTTTTAATTGCCTTCTCACTTGCGACATAACTGTATGTCATGAATTTATCATCAAGGAGCCAGAGATTATTTTCTTTAACTGCAACAGGGGAATAGGTATCTCCGGATAACCCTCTCTTTAGAAAATGATTGCGAAGTATTTCTTCATTCTCTTCTTTTTTGAGATCCATTGCTTCAAATTGCGAGATAATCTTATCGCGTGTCAGTACATACTCAATTAGCTCCTTACCAGCAAGATCACTAGCTTTTCTCAATACCTCTGCTCTATCAGGCTTCTCAGATTTCAATACCGCTCGAAAGATCTTTTTATCTTGTTGAAACTGTTGCTCTGCCTTTTCAATAATTGACTCTGAATCAATCAAGCCGCCCAGTGAATCAATTTCCTCCATATACTCAGCTAAGTGAAGATTCTCGTCGCGTATTTCAGTAATCGTTTTAGCATTTTCTGTTTGAAGGCTTGGGTATGCTCCATAAATTACATCCCGCAGCACTTCTTTAAGTCGGCTATTAATCTGTTCCCAAGATAAAGGGTTAAGTAAATTAGGGTCCGGACCCTAGTATATTGAAGTCAGAATCTTGGAAATTCTCAGTAAATCTGCATTCAACTTTTACTGCGTCAGCTTTAATAAGGCTTTCAATGGACACATCCTCAAATACTTTAAGGTAGCAAAGGCGACCAATTCCCTTGCAACCTTCGCTTATTTTATTCTCAGTTCCGTACTCAGAAAAAGAGTCTCTATTTTTCTGGTTGAACCCTTCGCCATTATCAGAAATATGAACCGAGTTGATCCTTGGTTTATCATCAAGTAATTCACTTTGTTCACTATCTCGAAAAAACTCGATTGTTATTTTTGTTGAGCCAGCTTGAATAGAATTTACGACAGCCTCATTGATAACAGAAAATAAGTTTATTCTATTACTTAGCTTTTTTATCTGACTGCGAAGGTTAATTTTCATCGTTTCCCCTTAGAGATGGAATTAATATCGCATATCTCAGAAAAAGTCGAGAATACCTGTGCTCAAGTTTTTTTATGGCAGAACACAACTGGCGGGGCTTACCCCAAGAAGTGGCCATAGGGCAAAGCCGCCTATTCGGGCGGCTTTGGTTTTGAAGGCTGCGGGGTTAATCGTAGCGGTAAATGTAGTTTATCGACCTGAAAGGCACGATGAACGCCCTGTTCCTGAAAGACTGGCTGACAAAACCCGGCACGGCCAGCACGGTCGTGTTGAGAACGGCAAAACCGGCGGGGGTCTTTGCTTTGGTTATGATGTCGTCAAACGCTTGGATGCGAATGGTGAGCTGGTCAAGGGCTGTCACAAGATCATCAAATCCCAGCATACAAAATTCTGGTGACGGCAACGGCCTAAGAAGCTCTTTACGGGGATGCTGAAATGCGGCTGCTGTGGTGGCGGCTTTACAGCCAGCACCCATGACCGTTACTCCTACGGGCTGATATTAAAGATTTGCGCATCCATGACTTGCGCCGCTCACTGGGTAGTTGGCAGGCTTCAACAGGTGCCAGCGGCTATATCATTGGCAAATCCCTCGGCCACAAATCCCAACAAGCCACCCAGATTTATGCCCGCCTGAATCTTGACCCCGTGCGGCAATCAGTTGAGTTGGCCACTCAGGCAATGTTGAAAGCTGGTAAAATCACCAAGAATGCGTAATTATTTAATATCAATCAGTTATGTGAAATCCGCACTCAATAATTATATACAGAAGTATATTAACTTTTGCACCAATATACTATAGTATATGAATATGGAGCAGGATGATGAGCAGTATCCTTTCACAGATTAAAGAAGCCCGCCTCAAGCAGGGGCTGAGCCAAGCCGCACTGGGCGAAAAGCTGGGCGTGCCCCAGAGCCATGTCTCGAAAATTGAGCAGGGCACCAGCGACCCGCGCCTCTCGACCATCTCCGATCTGGTGCAGATGCTGGATCAGGAGTTAGTGCTGGTACCGCGCGCGATGCTGCCAGCCCTGCGCGCCTTTCTGCATGGCGAGGGCGAGCAAGAACGCCGATTCCAGCCTGATAAGGATGATAACGCATGACCAGCATTTTGCGCGTAGCCCTGAATAACCAGCCCATCGGCACGCTCACCCGCCTCCCCAGCGGCAACATCTTTTTTGCTTTCAGTGAAGATTATCTGGCTACCGCCCCAGCCACTCGCCCGGTTTTAAGCCAGTCCTTCATTAAACCCTCTGGCGAGTTGATTCCTGAAAGTCGCGCTACCTCTGGCAAGCTGCCGCCGTTTTTCTCCAACCTGCTGCCGGAAGGCACCATGCGCAACTATCTGGCCCAGCGCGGCGGGATCAAGCCGGGCAACGAGTTTGGCTTGCTTGAACTGCTCGGGCAGGATTTGTCGGGCGCTGTGCAAGTAACACCCGAGACTGGCGCAACATCGAACAGCCCCCCGGATAGTGAAGCCAATACCGAGCCACTGCACCCGCTCCGCTTCTCGCTTGCGGGGGTGCAACTCAAATTCTCGGCCATTGCCGGAAGGAATAGCCGCCTCACTATTCCTTCCAGCGGTATGGGCGGCGATTGGATCGTCAAGCTTCCTGCCCAGAACTATCCCCATGTACCGGAAAACGAATTTGCCATGATGGACTTGGCGGGGCGCATTGGCATACCTGTGCCGGAGATTAAGCTCATCAATCTGGCCGACATCGGGAACCTGCCGGAAATGGGGCTGCTGTCTGGCACACGGGCGCTGGCGGTTAGCCGGTTTGACCGCGCAGCCCACGGCCAGCGCATTCATATTGAAGACTTCGCACAGGTTTATGCCATTCCGCCTGAAAACAAATATGAAGGCGTAAGTATCGACACCCTCGCTGGAATGGTGTGGACGCTTACTGGCGAAACTGGCCTGACTGACTTTATCCGCCGCGTTACCTATATTCTGCTGATTGGCAATGGCGATATGCACCTGAAAAACTGGTCACTGATCTATCGCGACGGCATCACTCCCGCACTGGCCCCGGCTTATGACATGCTCTCAACCGTGCCCTACCTACCACAGGATGAGCTGTCCCTAAAACTGGCTGGCCAGCGCAATATGCACGCCATTAATGCCGATCACTTCCGCAAACTGGCCCGCAAGGCTGGCGTGCCCGAGCGGCTGGTGATTAAGACCGTGCGCGAAACAGTTGAAGCCACCCGCACGGCATGGGCGCAGCACGGCCCGCATTATGACCTACCCGCCGAAATCAGGGCCATAATCGAAAACCACATGGCCACCAGCAGCCTCGCCAACACCAGCTCAGGCCACTAATTCAGATTTTCTGCCGAGTCATTGTCCACGAGTTTAAATCAATTGATTCGGCTGGAATCGTGCTATATTTGCATCAACATGGGCATATAAATATAAACGGAGATACAGGGATGAAAGACCTGCTTAATTATCACGAAAATTAAAAAAGCATTACGTGAATATGTCAAACCTGCTTTCAAAGCTTCTATAGCGCTAAAATGATGAAGTTAAATCATGCCCCAATCAAGCATACCCCTTAAACCCGAACTTTCTAATACGGCAAGCCTTTGCCAAGCAGTTCAGTGGATTATCTATGGCTGGGAGCCTTATACCGAACCTTATGACAAAATGCTGCATGGGCACGGTGACACAGTCGTCCATAGTTTTATGAGTAAGGAAGAGGCTGCAAAAATAACAAACGCTCAGCAGGAACTTTTTATAGCTCTGCGGCAGGGACATATAAATGCCACTGCCGATTTGGCTGAGATTGAGTGGCAGTCTATCTATGATGAAGACAGCTTTCATATTTTAGCACGTCGAGGAGTAAAGGCGAAACAACTTATTACACAAGAGCGGTGGGTTTTCGATGACATCGACTTTGCTGATAATTACCTTACTTATTCTACCCATGACCCTGAAACCTATTTGGCCAAGCACTATGCCTATCTCATGATTGAGTTACCTGTAAGTGAGCTATACGCAGTCTTTCCACCTCAGCTCAATCAAGAAGAGGATCAAGTTTCGTTTGTGACGCCGGCACCACTAGCACCTATACCTAAGGGATATACCTCGCCTTACATCGACTTGATGATGAAGGCTATTAAGGAGCTAGGCATCACAAAAGATCACCAACCAGTCAAGAAAGTGATTGAAGGGTGGTTGCAAGATAACGCTCCAGCTGAGGGTTTAAGTGGGCGCGATATACAGGCTATGGCAACTTTTATCCGGTTACCTGAAAAGAAAAGGGGCGGATCAGGGGGTGACAACCTCAGCAGAACTGCGCCCAAATCAAAGAGCAAGCCTGCTACCCAAAAAAGAAATTAATCTCAAATAGATAACCAAGGGGTGTCACCCACTTTTGCACTGGCGTTGGCACGGCGACGTAGCGCGATACCTCAAAATTAGCCATGTTTGATCTCACGAAACCACTTTTCTGTGAGGTAAACCATGCATCATCAATCTACACCACCCACTACCAACCATCGGGCCAGTTTACTGACCCGCAAGGAAGCTGCCGAGTACCTTGGCGTTAAAGAACAGACCCTTGCCTGCTGGGCCTGCGCGGGGCGCTACCAGCTCCCGTTTGTCCGTGTCGGCAGGCTGGTTAAATACCGGCTGGAAGACCTGAACCGCTTTATTGCCGAAAACCTGACCGGTGGGGAGGGCAGCCATGTCTGACCCCATCAAGTTTGCCGACCTTAACAAGTCAGCCCTGCCCTATCTGCCCGCCATTCTGAGCCGCATTCTGCCGGGTGGTAAAGTTATGGGGCGGGAATATCTGGCCCTTAACCCGCGCCGCCCTGATAGCCATTTGGGAAGCTTCAAGATTAACTTGCTGACTGGCCGCTGGGCAGACTTTGCTGTGCGCGCCAGCGGCAGCGATGTTACCTCGCTGGTGGCCTATCTGTTTGGCCTAAGCCAGACCGATGCCGCCCGCCGTGTGATCCAGCTGATTGGGGGCGCATGATGGAAAACCTCTCCCCTTCCCCTGCTACAGCCACCGCCGCGCCGCTAGCTCTGCTCGAAAGCCCGCTCACTCAAACAGAAAAGCAGGCTGCCATGACACAGCAAGACGCACCAAACACTAAGACCCTGATTATCCCCGCGCCCGCCGATGCTCCACCCTGTAAATTTGCCATTCCTAGCCTAGGCGGAAAACCCACCCAGCTTTATCCCTACCATCAAGCGGATGGAGCGTTGGTTTGCTATATCGGGCGCTGGGATAGCACCGACCCAGCGACTGGCGAGCGGAAAAAAACGATCCTACCAATTACCTACTGCGATTTGCCTGATGGGAAACGCGGCTGGCGCAGTGCAGGCATGCCCAGCCTGCGCCCGCTTTACCGCCTGCCAGAAATACTGGCACGGCCAGATGCGCCTATTTTGATCTGCGAGGGCGAGAAAACCGCTGAAGCCGCGCAAATGCTCTTCCCGCAATACGTGGCCACCACACCCATGCATGGTGCGCAGTCACCTCACAAAACAGACTTTTCCCATCTTAAAGGGCGCAAGGTCATCATCAGCCCCGATTATGATGAGGCGGGCCAGAGCTTCGGCGATGCTGTGCTTGATTTATGCTTAGCAGCAGGCGCAGCCAGTATTTTTCACCTCCCTGCCGAGATGATCGGCCAGCGAAAACCTACAGAAACAGGCTTTACGCACAGCGACACCACACCTACCGCCGGGTATGATCTGGCCGATGCTCTGCAAGCGGGATGGACAGCCCAGCAAATAGAGCGATTGCTCCAGCTGGCCCCACCGCAGCCTTATATTAAGGCAAGCGAGCTGGAAGACATTAACAGCACTGTCGCCAATACCTTCCGCCTGAGCGCGCGCGGGGTGGAATATGCAAAAATCAGCGAAGATAACGATGGTAATCCCATCACCGAGTGGCTTTGGCTTTGCTCCTATCTGGGCGTGACACACCTCACCCGCGATACTCGGGGCGAAAACTGGGGGTGCGTGCTGATGATTATCGATAATGATGGCAAGCGCAAAGAGTACGTCCTGCCCATGGCCTCACTGGCAGGGGATGGTATCGGCTATCGGGAAGAATTACTCTCGCGCGGGCTGCGCCTGTCGCCTAACGGCAATAAGCTTCTGCAAAGCTACCTGACTACGGCCAGTCCAAAATCGCGCGCCACTTGTGTGCTGAAGTGCGGCTGGCATGGCGACTGCTATATCTTGCCAGAACGGGTTTACGGCCAGAAGAGCGGCGAGCGGATTGTGTTGCAGCAAACCCTGCCCGCCAAGGCGCGCTCGCTACAAGGCACGCTGGAAGACTGGCAAAACGGCATTGGCGCGCTGTGCGTGGGTAATGGCCGCCTTGTGCTGGCCGTATGCGCTGCCCTGACCGGCCCCCTACTTGAGCCGCTGGGCGAAGAAAACTTCGGTTTTCACGTTGAGGGCGGCTCATCTATCGGCAAAACCACACTGTTACGGGCTGCTGCGAGTGTGTGGGGTGCACCCATTCAAAGTTGGCGCACGACCGACAATGCCGCCGAGGGGCTAGCCCGCGCCGCCAATGATGGCCTGCTGATCCTTGATGAACTCTCGCAGGTGGATGGCAGTGCAGCAGATGCCATGGCCTACATGTTGGGCAATGGTGCTGGCAAAGCCCGCTCCCGCCGCGATGGTACTGCCAAACCGCCAGAGCGTTTCCGGCTGGTATTCCTCAGCTCCGGCGAAACTGGTCTTGCTGCCAAGATGCAAGAAGGGGGCAAACAGCCAAAAGCTGGGCAGACTGTGCGCTTTATCGAGCTGCCCGCCGATGCTGGCAAAGGCTATGGCGTGTTTGACACCCTGCACAGCCTGCCAGATGGCAATAGCCTCTCGCAACACCTGAAATACCTTACTGAATGCAACACCGGTACAGTGGCTGATGCCTTCTTGACCCTGCTATGTAGCAACCTCAAAGGATTTACTGAGGGCATTAACAAAGCGCGTAAAATTTGGCTCGATAGCTACCTGCCAGCCAATGGCGATGGGCAGGTTATGCGGGTGGGCAACAAGTTTGCACTGGTGGCAGCGGTGGGCGAGTTAGCCATTCGTGCTGGCATTCTGCCTTGGCCTGAGGGTGAAGCCGAAAAATCCTGCCTATGCTTGTTTCAAGACTGGATTGCCAAGCGCGGCGGCACACAGGCCCATGAGGCCAGCGAGGCCGAACACCGCCTGCGCGCTTTTATTGCTGCCCATGGCAGCGCCCGCTTTGAAACACCGTGGGAAATCACTGTGCAGGACGATCAGCGCACCCGCATACTCAACAGGGCAGGCTTTCGCCGCAAAACCGATGACGGCGCATGGGAATATTTTATGCTGCCGGACATATTCGAGCGGGAAATTATCGGCAGCCTTAACCCCAGTGTGGCCAAGAAGCACCTCGCCGAGCGCAGACGGATCCTGCGGGATAAGCAGGGCAAATATACCACCAGCCTGCGGGTAAAAGGGCACGGCCAAGTCCGGCTCTATCATATCCCCGCCACCATCCTGAGTGAGGAGCTCAGCCATGACGATGCATCGCTGCTTTGATGGATTGCTGCCACCAAGACGAGATGGCGGTGTTGCAGGTGTTTCAGGTGTTGCACCAAATACCAAAGCCAATCCGGGTAAGGAATTAGCCCCCAGTCTGGCCTGCAACACCCGCACCACCAGTGCGCCGCCGCGTGTTTCAGACCAGCCTATTGATTTACTTACTGAAACACCAGCAACACCTGAAACACCTTGGCGCGAGATGTATGAGGAACGCGCAGGCACCATGGAATTTGAGGCAGGCTTTCCCCGCGATAAGGCCGAGGTGATGGCCTATTGGGACACCTTTGCCCAGTTTGCCCACCGCCAGCACCCCACCCTTGTGGCAGAGTTTGAATCCCTGCTCCATCACCCCTTGAACTGAAAGGCCACGCCATGACTGACAAGAAAACCCTGAACGTGCCCCCAAAAGAAGGACAGAACCGCGAGCAGCTGATTGCAGACATAGCCCTGAGCGGGTTGGCCAATGGTGCACTGTTAGTCACAGACTATTCAAAAAGTGCTTATGGCGAGTTGGGATTAAGTGAATGCATGGATACCCTGCGCCAGAAGGTTACGGGCATTCAGGGCGGTAATCTGGCCGAGGTGGAAGCCCTACTCATCGCGCAGGCGGTTTCGCTTGACGCCATCTATACCGCCCTTACTGCCGCTGCTTTTCTTGACGGTGCGGGTTTCCTTGAGCGGTGTCGACCAGATCACGTTGCCGGAAATCCGCATGGTGCCATAGACCAGCGGGATCGGCGCGCCGTAGGTGGAGGTCTGCACGGATAAATCGTCAATGCGCGGCCCCTCGATATTCTGTCCTTTGCCGCCACCGAACAGCAGATTGCCGAGCAGCACGCCGCCCAGCCATCCGGCGGACGCGCCGATGCCGATGGCAGAACCGAGAGCCGATCCCACCACCCCCAAAGCCAGAACAGCCATCTTATTCTCCGAGCTTGTTTTTTGTTTGTTTTCAAAAGTTGAAAGAACCTTTAAGAAGCATTTACTTTTATGGTGTATAATTAAGCCATCAAAGGTGTGATCAATTCTTCTATGAAAGTTTTTTGTAATGACCGATCTTTATTCGAAACTTTTGAGGTTCTTCGATACTGAGTTTTCCGCACCTCGTCGCAATCCAGTTTCTGTTCCAGATAAACTTTTGATGTTCTCCGATACTGAGTTTTCCGCACCTCGTCGCAATCCAGTTTCTGTTCCAGATGAACTTAGGCAGAGATTTGATGTGTTAGTTCATATGAATGCACACCATACGGCTCCCAAAGGGACAAGTATGGCGACATCCGGATTATGCGGCTGCATTGGCGGTTATATCGATAATCCAGATACAAGCACATTTTTTCATTATGATCGTCTCAGCGCTTCAATGATTGACTTAGTGATACGACATGAAGTTAGCAATAAGACCACCAGAGTTCATTTTTTTGTACCAGGTGAATGGCAAAAAGATCCTGACGGAAAATACGAAATGCAGCCTAAATCTGAATATTCAGATCGAATGCTTGCGGCGTCAGTTTCTCGCATTCGATCAATGGGAGTTGAATGTGTGTTTCATTGCTATGATGAAACTCGGAGATCTGGAGACGATTATATGGCGAGAAGCCAAGGAACCGCTTGGATAGACAAAAATGGACAATTGTCCGCAGAGGGAATGCCAATACGTACAACGGATAGAAAAACTGGCGCAAAGCCATCTGGAAACGATGGCCCTTCTTAACTTTTTTCACATTCCTCCCGCGAAATACGGAAAGCGGTAAGCTGCCGCGATGCGTTGCCGCCAGCGCTCATCAAGGCTGTGTTCGACAACTTTACCAACGCCAGAATAGCTGTGGATGATGCCGTGGTCGGTGATGAGCGCGACATGCTGCGGTTCACGCCCCCAGGCCATGAAATAAAAATCGGCAACAGGAATAGACACAAACCAGCGGCTTAGGCCTTCGCGCTTGCCCGGCCAGTTGAGATGATAACGCTCCTGCGGCCCTTCTACGATGGAGTCGCTCAGCTCTTGTTTAAGCTGGTCAAAATCCACCGCCAGTTTCAGCTTGCCGCTCGCGTCTCGTGCTTCTGTTACGCAATTCGGGAAGAGTTCGCGGATACGGGTAATATGATCCTGCGTCAGGTCTGGCGTGTGCATTTTTAGTTTTTCCATTGTGTGCTTCCTTACTCTCTTATCCCGCCTTCGTGGTCATGACCTCGATCTCCTGCTTTATAGCACGGATTTCGGCATTGATTTCGACTTTACGGTTGAATTGTTTTTCATTGTTCAGGCGGGTTTCTGATTTTTCCAGCTCCCGCTCTTTGGCACGGATTTTCTCGATCCGCGCTATGCGCTCCACTATAGTTTCCTTGCCTATGGCGGGGTATGGCATCAGGGGCGATAGCAGGTTTTCGTACAGAACCCCTAAATCCAGCACCACGGGCAGCTTCTCGCGCATGGCACTATCGGCCAGCCAGCCTGTTTCAAAATAATCGCTCACCACCCATTTTGTGCTATCGGCCTCATTCGGACGCTTGTAACAGGCAATCGGCTTGCACTTGCCCTCATAATACAGCTCAAACAGTATAGGGAACGGGATAGCCTTATCAATGCAGCGCAGGACATCTTCTTTTAGTTCTCCGTTCTTCAAGGTGACATGAAAGACCTGAATTTCCGGCACAGCTTTTGTGCTAGGCAGGTTGATGGTTTCCGGCGCAAGTTTATATTTCCAGATGATCTGATCCACCTGCCGAACGAACAGCTCTTTTAAGCCCGTAGTCGGACTGGCGTGTTCGTAAATCTTGGTTTTGGGCAAGACGCGCCCAAAAGCGGCTTTGGCAGGGTAATCAAACAGCATCAGGCTTTGCCCTCCTGCACGACAAGGAAGGCAATCAGCTCAAAATCATCCAGCCCTGATATGGCGTTCATCAGGGCGGTCGTTTTGCCGCCGGAGAAAAGGCTATCAATATCCTTTTCCTCTTTCACGTCGATCATCGAGCGTATGGCCTTGCTCAGCAATTCGGACTGCGCGGCCATGTTGCGGCCATCGCTTGTTTCTTCATTGAATAGGCGGCAGAGCGCGGCAATCGGCTCATGGTGGCCTTTGCAGCTTGTACGCACCAAATCGAGCAGTTTTTTTGCCTCAGTATGGTTGGCAATGACTTCGCCATCCTTGGCAATATAAATCAGATAATAGGGATGCAGGCGGTTTTGCTGGTTGATGTTCACGCCATCATTGCGGTTTCTGAGGGCAAAGATAGCGCCCGGCTTCAGACCTAATTCCGGCTGCGCGGGAACAACCGCGTGCATTCCCTTAGGTGCATCGGCCATATCGCCATGCTCTTTAACGTAGTTCAGCAAGTCCATGCGGAAATCGTTCAGGCCAAGGTCTGTGATGGATACGCCTGTTTTGACATCTTCCAGTTCAATCACTTCATCCTGAAGGCGGCGGAGCTGTTCCTTACGGTAGGAAACTTCGCTGCTCTTGGCGGTCAGCACATTATCATCGCCTGTGGCAGTTACATCCGCAATCATCATACGGTTTTCAACGCGCTCTTTCAGGTTGATATATTCATCCAGCGTAATATCCGGCCAGTAGTTCACAAGCTGGATGCTGGAATTAGGGGAGCCGATACGATCCACGCGACCGAAACGCTGGATGATCCGCACGGGGTTCCAGTGAATGTCATAGTTAATCAGGTAATCGCAATCCTGAAGGTTCTGGCCTTCAGATATGCAATCCGTGCCAATGAGAATATCAATCTCACCTTTCTCTTCCGGCATAACCAAGGCTTTTTCCTTGGAGCGCGGCGAGAAGAGCGTCAGAATCGACTGGAAATCATAGCCTTTGCCAAGGGTGGATTTCGGCGTGTCCTTGCCCGTTACTTTGGCGGTATGCAGCTTTCGGTGTTCCAAAATTGTTTTGGACAAGTTTTCATACAGGTAATTCGCGGTATCGGCATAGGCCGTGAAAATCAGGATTTTCTTGTTGTTGCCATTGATAGGGTTATCAATCTTGCCGAAGACATGACCGCGCAAGTGCTGTAATTTTGCATCGTCTTCCGGCGTGATCTTGACCATTGAGGCCATGAGCGCTTCTATCAGCGCCAAGTCTCCACTGAGATCGTTCTTCCACAAATCCACGTCCATATCGCTGAGGCTGATCTGGACTTTACCGCCAACAGATTCACCTAAATCAGAGAAATCATCTTCTTCGGCCTCAAGGTTATCAAGGCTATCGGTGAAATCCGTAACCTGAATCGCTTGGCCGTTCTTCTGGAAGCGTTCAATCGTATCCAGCGTATTGGTAATATTGGATTGCAATGCTCCAAGCGTTAGCCTAAAAGCCTCGACAGAGCTTTCAAGGCGTTTGAGCAGGTTGGTCGTCATCAGCGCTTGGAGGCTTCGTTCACGGTCAACCTGCCGGAAGCGGCTTCTGCCGCCTTCCACTTCCGTATCGTACATCTCTTCATACTTACGAATGCGGCTAGGCAGGATATAGCTGATAGGCGCATACACGGCCAATTTCAGCAGCGATAGCTGGCCAAAAATCTCGTTAAAGCCCATGACATCGCCCCTATGTGTCAGGGGGCAATGGAAGGATAGCGGTTTGCGGCGCTCAGGGAATTTACCAATGTCTTTGGTATCGTAGAATGTCTCGATATGTTTGCGTGAGCGAGCAATCGTCACGCTATCCAGTAATTCAAAGAAATCAAAATCTAGGTTTTCAAGAATAGCGCGAGCCGTTCTTTCTTCTGGCGGTAGGCGCGTCCAATTATTGAACGCCGTTTGCGCTCTGCGGAATATCTCTTCAATGCTTCGTTTGGTTTTGAGTTTTTTATTCAGACTTTCCGAGTCACCTTCATAAGCCAGAGCCAACTGGTTCCTCAAATCGCTAAAGCGATTATTGACGGGCGTGGCTGAAAGCATCAGAACCTTGGTTTTCACGCCTTCGCGGATAACCTTGTTCATCAGCTTTTGGTAACGGGTTTCTTTTTCTTTGAAAGCCTCGTTGTTGCGGAAGTTATGGGACTCATCAATTACGACCAGATCGTAATTACCCCAGTTGATCCTATTTAGGGCTATGCCGTAGGAATCCCCAGACGTGCGAGATAAATCGGTATGGCAAAGAACGTCATAGCCGAAACGGTCTTTGGCGAAGATATTGGTCTTCAGGTTTTTATTGTAGTTTAGCCAGTTATCCGCCAGCTTTTTAGGGCAGAGAACCAGCACGGACTTATTTCTTAGCTCATAGTATTTAATCACGGCCAGCGCCGTGAAAGTCTTACCTAGACCAACACTATCGGCCAGAATGCAGCCGTTATATGTTTCCAGCTTATTGATGATCCCAACAGCAGCGTCACGCTGATAATTGAAAAGCTTTTGCCAAACGAGACTATCCTGATAGCCCGTGCGATCATTGGGCAAAACATCTTCGTCAATCTCTGCCAAGAATTCGTTGAAGATATTATAGAGAATTTGAAAGTAAATCCGTTCAGGTGAATTTTCCTGATAGACGGATTCAATGTGGTCACAAATAGCTTCTGTAACATCTTCTAGCTTTGTTGGATCATTCCAAATTTGCTCAAAGAGCTGCAAATACCTGCTTGTGTGAGTTTGGTTATCAAGGCGATTAACAAAATTGGATACCGCGTCACCTTGCTGATAACCCAAATCAACGGCAGTAAAGCCATGCAAAGGCGCATATGCTACATTGTTTTCTTTGCCTTCAATGCAGATAAACTGTTGCATCTGAGCTTTAAGCTTATTTGACTTAAACTTCGCCTTTTTCCGCACCCATGCAGCACACTCACGCGCAATAGCTCTCTGGGTTAGCTTGTTCCTGAGATGGATTTCAAAGTCTGATCCATAAAGCGCACTTTCGCGGCTAGCTTTGGGGATAAAAAACTCTCTGTGTTCTTTGCGTATTTTATCGGTGACTTCATTTGGGATGAAACATTTGGGATGAAAGTCGGAGCCGTAAAAATAAACTCCAAGGAGTCAATTTTAGAAAACTCGTTCTTTAGCGCTTCATAAGCGTAGATTGAGAAGCAAGATGCAGCAATTTTTATCTTGGAAGAGGCGTCTAAAGAAGCCTTCAAATCTTCACCCAGCAGACTGTTTATATTATCGAGGATTTTCATGACTGTTTTTCCTGCCCAACAATCCACTTATCAATCTCGCTCTTGCGGAAACGCCATGAGCCACCAACCTTGAATCCGGGTACAGAAGCTTCGGCTGCAAGGCGATAGAGCGTTTTCTCTGCCATCTTCAAATAGACAGCCAGCTCCCGAATTGTGATGACATCCGTTTCCAAGGAATCCACCAAGTATGCGTTTCAATGAGAAAATAGGGGAAAAGTGAGAAAATCACAATAGGATTAAGGGGCTAAACCATCTCACTTCCGCGACTTTTATCCTGAGATTGGCTTCTGGTGCGGCCTTCGGCTTTCTGGAATTCCATTATAGGACGGCTTTGTGCTTCCCCGGCCAAGACGCAGTGTTTTGTTAATTGCCCATGCACCCATACATGCCTTGCAGCGCGATGATCTTAGTATTATTTATTGTTATGTAAGAATCCTCTGGCTATAAAGATTACATGAAAAACGAAAAAAACAATCTAAAAATCTACATGAAGGAATGTTTAGAGCAATTCTTAAATGAAGAAGTGCGAAATATAGAATCAGGTATTTCTGAACAAAATCTATGTGGCCGTTTGATGCTTATAATGCACAGCCATCTATCTTCCTACAATCTATCAAATTACTACGTAGACAATGAATATAACCGTCAACAAGGTGGCGAGATAAAGACTATCATCAATAACATTTTTGAAGTTGTTAATGTTAAGTGCGATATTATCTTGCATAGTCGTGGAGAATGTATACTCAACGATAATCTTGTTGCCATTGAAATGAAAAAGTCTAGCCGACCTGAAAAAGAAAAAAATAAGGATAGAGTGAGACTTATTGCCCTAACCAAAGATTCTTACAATGATATTTGGAGTAATGATGGAACAACTCACCCAGAGCACGTCTGTGGTTACAAACTAGGAGTTTACTTAGAAATTAATTTAGAACAAAGAACATTTCTTGTTGAAACCTATTCAAGTGGGAAAAGGGATTTAGTGAAAACAATTAAATTTTAGGAAGAAACTAAATTTAAATTGTCATAAACATCACATATCTTTACCCCGATTTTTGCCCTTATCATTTTTGCTGTTTTGCGCCTGCACTGTGTCGCTGGATTTTTGGAAAATGGCGCGGGGTTGTTCGTGCTGTTGGCGGCCAAGGCGCAGGTAATATCCCACATCCTCCCGTAGAGCGGTGCGATTCGCCTGATGCTGTTGTCTGATCTCCAGAAGGGCAGTTTCGAGTCGCTAGCGCTCTTTGATTTACGTGTCGATCATAAGGCGTTTTTCTACACTATCACGCTCTTTTGATTTTTGAAGCTGACGCTTATTCTCTTCGCGCATCATTTCGCGCATCATTTCGCGCATCATTTGGTAGCATTGATATCATTATTCACAAAACTATTCATATCTGTGAACATGAAGAAACTTAGCTCAGTCAGACTCCTGAGATGTCCAGATAAATACATGCGCACTGCGGCAATGGTGCGGCAATAGAAAAAACAAAGCCGCCCAGTAAGGCGGCTAAGTATTTGCTTTAGATTGGTTGCGGGAGTAGGATTTGAACCTACGACCTTCAGGTTATGAGCCTGACGAGCTACCGGGCTGCTCCATCCCGCGTCAACGAATAAGAGACCATTTAAATCATAATCTCAAAAAATAAAGGCTACTCACGTAGCCTCATATTTCGGCCAAAGGCCGCTCGAATAGTGCGATTGATTCTATCAACTTTGTAGACCCGGCAGCGACCTACTCTCCCGTGCCTTAAGACAAAGTACCATCGGCGCGAGGGGTTTTCACTTCCGAGTTCGGAATGGGATCGGGTGCAGGCCCCCTGCTATAACCACCGAGTCAACAAAGCTGATAAAATTAAGTCAGATCTACAAGTATACGATGGAACAATCTTGCCCATATGCGCAATGCTTAACATTTTGCTCCTCAGAGCATAATGTGTGAGTATCAAGCCGATTGAGCGATTAGTAGCACTTAGCTTCAAGCCTTGCGGCTCTTCCACATGTGCCCTATCAACGTGGTGGTCTTCCACGGCTCTCAGGGAAACCTAGTTTTGAGGTTAGTTTCATGCTTAGATGCTTTCAGCGTTTATCTAGTCCACACTTAGCTACTCGGCACTGCCGCTGGCGCGACAACCGATACACCAGAGGTGTGTTCATCCCGGTCCTCTCGTACTAGGGACAAATCCTCTCAAGTTTCCTACACCCATAGCAGATAGGGACCAAACTGTCTCACGACGTTCTGAACCCAACTCACGTACCACTTTAAATGGCGAACAGCCATACCCTTGGGAGCTGCTTCACCCCCAGGATGTGATGAGTCGACATCGAGGTGCCAAACCTTCCCGTCGATATGGACTCTTGGGGAAGATAAGCCTGTTATCCCTAGCGTACCTTTTATCCGTTGAGCGATGGACCTTCCATTCGGATCCACCGGATCACTATGGCCGACTTTCGTCTCTGTTCGGCTTGTGGGCCTCACAGTCAGGCAGGCTTATGCCATTGCACTCAACGAGCGATTTCCGACCGCTCTGAGCCTACCATCGCGCGCCTCCGTTACTCTTTTGGAGGCGACCGCCCCAGTCAAACTACCCACCACGCAGGGTCCCTATCCCAGATACATGGGATGAGGTTAGATGCCAGAAATTGTCAGGGTGGTATTTCACCTGTTGCCTCCACGACAGCTAGCGCCACCGCTTCAAAGGCTCCCACCTAGGCTACACAAACAATTCCTAGCACCACTGCGAAGTTATAGTAAAGGTGCATAGGGTCTTTCCGTCTAACTACGGGTACTCCGCATCTTCACGGAGAATTCTATTTCGCTGAGTCTATTCTGGAGACAGTGGGGAAGTCGTTACGCCATTCGTGCAGGTCGGAACTTACCCGACAAGGAATTTCGCTACCTTAGGACCGTTATAGTTACGGCCGCCGTTTACTGGGGCTTCAATTCAGTGCTTGCACACCTCCTTTTAACCTTCCAGCACCGGGCAGGCGTCAAGCCCTATACGTCGTCTTGGAGACTTCGCAGAGCTCTGTGTTTTTGATAAACAGTCGCTACCCCCTAGTTTGTGCCCCCCACCATAGCTTGCGCTACAATGGGGCTCTCTTCTTCCGAAGTTACGAGAGCAATTTGCCGAGTTCCTTCAGAATAGTTCTCTCAAGCGCCTTGGTATACTCTACCTGTCCACCTGTGTCGGTTTCGGGTACGGTCTATTTGTTGGGGCTATTTCCTGGAAGACTTTCGACACCCACCCAATCCAATAAGGGCAGATAACATACAGTCTTCGTCACTCACCAACAGGCTCACGAATATTAACGTGATTCCCATCGACTACGCCTTTCGGCCTCGCCTTAGGGACCGGCTCACCCTGCGCGGATTAGCCTTGCGCAGGAACCCTTGGACTTTCGGCGGGAGTGCCTCTCACACTCCTTTTCGCTACTCAAGTCAGCATTCTCACTTCTGATACCTCCAGCATACCTCACGGTACACCTTCACAGGCTTACAGAACGCTCCACTACCACATGTCTTACGACATATCCGCAGCTTCGGTATATAGCTTGATCCCCGTTACATTTTAGGCGCAAGAAATCTTGACCAGTGAGCTATTACGCTTTCTTTAAAGGATGGCTGCTTCTAAGCCAACCTCCTGGTTGTCTGTGACGTCTCACTTCCTTTACAACTTAGCTATAATTTGGGGACCTTAGCTGGCGGTCTGGGTTTTTTCCCTCTCGACCACGGACGTTAGCACCCGCAGTCTGCCTCCCAGGATAAAACTCTTGGGTATTCGGAGTTTGGTTGGGTTTGGTAGGACTCGCGTCCCCCTAGCCCATCCAGTGCTCTACCCCCCAAGGTTAATTGCCTGAGGCTCTACCTAAATAGATTTCGTGGAGAACCAGCTATTTCCTAGTTTGATTGGCCTTTCACCCCTAACCACAGCTCATCCGAGTCTATTTCAACAGACACCGGTTCGGCCCTCCAGTGCGTGTTACCGCACCTTCAGCCTGGCCATGGTTAGATCACCAGGTTTCGGGTCTCATGCATGCAACTCTATCGCCCTTATCAGACTCGCTTTCGCTACGCCTCCACCTATCGGCTTAAGCTTGCTGCATACACGAACTCGCTGACCCATTATACAAGAGGTACGCCGTCAGGGCACATGACCCCTCCGACTGCTTGTAGGCATTCAGTTTCAGATTCTATTTCACTCCCCTCATCGGGGTACTTTTCACCTTTCCCTCACGGTACTAGTGCACTATCGGTCACTGAGGAGTACTTAGGCTTGGAGGATGGGCCCCCCATGTTCAGACAGGATTTCACGTGTCCCGCCCTACTCAAGTCCTTAAATTGACATTACCGATACGGGGCTATCACCCACTTTGGCAGACTTTTCCAAGTCTTTCTCGTTGTTCTTTCTAAGGCGCTGGCCTGGTCCGCGTTCGCTCGCCACTACTAACGGAGTCTCAATTGATGTCCTTTCCTCCGGATACTTAGATGTTTCAGTTCTCCGGGTTTGCTTCAACAACCTATGTATTCAGTTGTTGATACTGCTTACGCAGTGGGTTTCCCCATTCGGAAATATCCGGATCAAAGCCTGCTCGCGGCTCCCCGAATCTTATCGCAACGTGCTACGTCCTTCATCGCCTCTCAGTGCCAAGGCATCCACTAAATGCCCTTATTGACGCTTGATCTCAGCATTACGCATAGGGACAAAACAGCCCCATACGTTATACTTGTTTTATTTTGATCTAACTTATTCACACTGTCCAAGAACCTTTGACCCAAAGGCCAAAACTTTATACTCCTCATCCAATCGTTTTGGTTTACCCGCGCTGCAATGGTGGGCCTGGTAAGACTTGAACTTACGACCTCACGCTTATCAAGCGCGCGCTCTAACCAACTGAGCTACAAGCCCAAACCCGCTGCAAAATGTTTGGCGCTGATCAGTGGTGGAGACAGTCGGACTCGAACCGACGACCCTCTGCTTGCAAAGCAGATGCTCTACCAGCTGAGCTATGCCCCCATACTTTGGTGACCAAAAAAGGCCTAACTTGCTGCCGATTGGCGAGAAGAGATGCACCGATGGCGACTGCTTGATCGTGAGAATCAAGACTGTCACAGGACTTTTTAGTCTGGTATAGAGATATCAAGGATAAATCCAATTGATATCATCCAGAAAGGAGGTGATCCAGCCGCAGGTTCCCCTACGGCTACCTTGTTATGACTTAACCCTAGTCGCTATCTCTACCGTGGACGGCTACCTCCTTGCGGTTGGCGCACCGGCTTAGGGCAAAAACAACTCCCATGGTTTGACAGGCGGTGTGTACAAGGCCCGGGAACGTATTCACCGCGTCATGCTGTTACGCGATTACTAGCGATTCCAGCTTCATGCCCTCGAGTTGCAGAGGACAATCCGAACTGAGGTGGCTTTTTAGGATTAGCTCACTCTTGCGAGATTGCAACCCATTGTCACCACCATTGTAGTACGTGTGTAGCCCAATCCGTAAGGGTCATGATGACTTGACATCATCCCCGCCTTCCTCCGGCTTGTCACCGGCAGTTTCCTTAGAGTGCCCAGCCGAACTGCTGGCAACTAAGGATGGGGGTTGCGCTCGTTGAGGGACTTAACCCAACATCTCACGACACGAGCTGACGACAGCCATGCAACACCTGTGTGGAAGCCAGCCGAGCTGAAGGAAACAGATTCCCGTTCCCATACTTCCCATGTCAAGGATTGGTAAGGTTCTTCGCGTAGCTTCGAATTAAACCACATACTCCACCGCTTGTGCGGGCCCCCGTCAATTCCTTTAAGTTTTAATCTTGCGACCGTACTCCCCAGGCGGAGAGTTTCATGCGTTAGCTTCAACACTGAGGTGTAAACACCCCAACGTTTAACTCTCATCGTTTACGGCGTGGACTACCAGGGTATCTAATCCTGTTTGCTCCCCACGCTTTCGCGCCTCAGCGTCAGTAATGGACCAGTTGGCCGCCTTCGCCACCGGTGTTCTTCCCAATATCTACGAATTTCACCTCTACACTGGGAATTCCACCAACCTCTTCCATCCTCAAGTCTAATAGTCTTGAACGCAATTCCCGGGTTGAGCCCAGGGATTTCACGCCCAACTTACCAAACCGCCTACGCGCCCTTTACGCCCAGTAAATCCGAACAACGCTTGCTCCCTTCGTATTACCGCGGCTGCTGGCACGAAGTTAGCCGGAGCTTATTCTGCAGGTACCGTCATCATCGTCCCTGCCAAAAGAGCTTTACAATCCGAAGACCTTCATCACTCACGCGGCGTTGCTGGATCAGGGTTTCCCCCATTGTCCAATATTCCCCACTGCTGCCTCCCGTAGGAGTCTGGGCCGTGTCTCAGTCCCAGTGTGGCTGATCATCCTCTCAGACCAGCTATGGATCGTTGCCTTGGTAGGCCATTACCCCACCAACTAGCTAATCCAACGCGGGCTCATCATTTGGCAATAAATCTTTCCCCCTAAGGGCTTATCCGGTATTAGCACCAGTTTCCCGATGTTGTTCCGAACCAAATGGTAGATTCCCACGCGTTACTCACCCGTGCGCCACTCACCTTGCGGTGCGTTCGACTTGCATGTGTTAAGCACGCCGCCAGCGTTCGTTCTGAGCCAGGATCAAACTCTCAGGTTTGATATACATCTGAAACACCGTTGCAGATGTATTTGACGGTTCCGTCACCTGTACAGATATATAACCTACGAGGGTAGATTATATACATTATTACGCTTGCGTCTGCACTGGTTTAGGTTCCGTTAGTTTGCCTGTTACAGCTCTTACAGACCGCCACCTGTGCATCTCTTCTCTTTTACATCACTTATCCAAGAACCGAGCCGACTGCTGCTTTCCGAGGTTTCTTGCGTCTCGTCGCCGCGTCGTGAAATGGTGTATACGGCTTCCTTCCCGGCTATGCAACAACTATTTTCATGATTTAGTAACCTTTCCTGTGGATAACAGTCTAACATATTGATAATTATAAATAATAATGTTGATTTTTTTTCGTTTTTTTATTGTTTCCTGGTCTTTTCATGATCATTTTGAGAGAATTTTTATTGATTTTGAGCATTTGGAGTATGGAATCATATCCTAAAATCTGTATTCCGGTCTTAAAAATTAACACTTTACCCTTTTTGAGTACTGGAAAGGCCAAAATTCCAACTGAATCGGATGGGGGTAATTGTGAAAAGCTGATTCAAAACAGTGTATTACTCCGATTTGAGAATACGATTAAGCATATTACGGCTAAGAATCAGCAATTTATAATTTCAGGCCATCTGAAAATTGAATCTTTGAATCTATCTGTAGGAATTCTGAATCGCATTAAAAGCAAAAAAGCCTCCCAGAATTGGAAGGCTTTAAAGATTTTGCTGTTTTTTATGTAAAACGACCCCCTGTAAGAAGGATTTTTACTGCCCTAAGTAGGGATGTGGATCTTGCGGCGTTGAGTTCTTCCTAATCTCGAAGTGAACCTGTGGATCACCAACCCCCCCTGTAGTTCCCACTGTTCCAAGAGGTTGTCCTCGCAAGATTTGCGCACCTTTAGCCACGTAAATTTGATCTAAGTGCGCGTAAACAGTGATAAAACCACCGCTATGCTTAATCAGCACAACGTTTCCAAGGTGGCGAACTTCGTTGCCGGCATAAGATACAGTGCCCGACGACGCCGCATAGACAGGCGAGCCCTGAGCTGCTGCAATATTAATCCCATCATTGGCTTGGCCATTCTTCTGAGTGCCGTAATCCGACAGAATCACCCCACGGGTTGGCCACGCAAACTGCCCATTACCTTGAACATCCCCGCTGGCAAAGTCTGACGCCGGGGTTGATGAAGGCGGCGGAACAACGGGTAATGAAGGTGTTGTTGAGGGTTGAGCAGGAGTCGCAGGATTATTTACAGGCGAAGAAACTACATTTGCGGGCGAATCAACTGCTGCTGGGGCGCTTGAAGGCGCAGGGGTGCTGCTTTTGGCGGCAGCGGCATAAGCATCATTCGGCTCGGTGAGTGTTTCTTGTTGTAGCGAAGAGCGTGAGGCTCCATAGCCGGGTGGAGGTGTATAACCAGAAGCAGACTCGCCAGACGAAGCTGTCGATCGTGTTGTGCCATAGCGATTCTCTGTTGATGAGGAAGATGATGTACTGAGATCCCCAATCGGTTGGGTTGCAGTTCCGATCCCTCTTATATCAATCGGCGCAGGCGGCTCTGATCGTGCGCAGGCTGCCAAGACAAATAAGGAGCAAGCCATAACCAGTGTTTTATTCATTCTATTGTTTCCTTTCTCACCAAATGTTTATACAGCGACGCAAACGGATCGGCTGGCTCACTTTTGCCCATGGGATCGCCCGGTAGCAATGGAACGAATCGTACTGCAGAAAGTTTCTCTTGTTGATAGCCCGATTCGTCGCGGGTAATACGATACAAGTTTTGAGTTCCACGCGTACTGGTGATCGGAATCACCATAACGCCGCCGATATCAAGCTGCTCAAGCAGTTTTTGAGGAACTTCGCGCTCGGCTGCGGCTGTTACAATGATTCGCTCAAACGGAGCCACTTCAGGCCAGCCCTGCATGCCATCACCAATTCGTGTGGAGATATTCCTTAAATCAAGGGCTGCGAATCGCTCGCGAGCGGTTTCCAGCAAAGGTTTATGACGCTCAATTGTATATACACGCCGACAGAGATGGGAAAGAATCGCGGCCTGATATCCCGAACCGGTGCCGATTTCTAAAACTTTGACCTTTGGGTTAAGGTGCAGCACGTCACTCATCACCCCCACGATTGAAGGCTGACTGATGGTTTGCCCCTGCCCTATCGGTAGAGCCGAATCTTCGTAAGCGCGATCATAAAACATTTCCGGCAAAAAAAGCTCACGCGGCACTTTTTCCATCGCAGACAAAACTGTTGGGCCGATTTTATTACTCGCGCGCAACTCAAGAAGCAGGCGAATCAAGCGCTGTGCCGAACGATCCTGCATTCCCTCCCCTCCATGGTCAAAAAATATATTGTTTTCTGGAATGGGAGAGTATCTCAAATACCTGCACTTGACAAATGTTGACTGTAGACCCGCCCTCAACCGTCGAGCCGAAGCACAAGGGTAACAAAGCCCCCCTCTTTTAAAGCGCATCTCCTAAAGTCAGATGCACTATCTTTTATTCTTTTGACGCAAATACGTCTCAAAGATGGTCTCTATCTTATGATAGGTAGAGACGAACGAACGGCTGTATGAATGTCATAGCTTCCCATCCGACACGGTTATGCTATGATACCTGGACAAAAAACTTCATAAGAAAGGCGGTCATAGCTTCCCATCCGACACGGTTATGCTATGATTTCACACCATTCCCCTTTGATCTATTCGGAGTCATAGCTTCCCATCCGACACGGTTATGCTATGATGTCAACGCAGAACGACACAAACTTTTTGTTGTCATAGCTTCCCATCCGACACGGTTATGCTATGATTCTGATTTTGACATTATAGGCTCACGGATAGTCATAGCTTCCCATCCGACACGGTTATGCTATGATACTCAATATTTTTAATACCTTCTGAAGCGCGTCATAGCTTCCCATCCGACACGGTTATGCTATGATATTTATTGTCCAGACGATATGAGAGAGAATGTCATAGCTTCCCATCCGACACGGTTATGCTATGATTGGCCTAAAGGGACTAGAAAGCCACATGGTGTCATAGCTTCCCATCCGACACGGTTATGCTATGATCGTTTTTTGGCGAATTTATTGAACCTCTTTGTCATAGCTTCCCATCCGACACGGTTATGCTATGATTTTTTTGTCATAACCTCGTCTCTGCTCAGAGGTCATAGCTTCCCATCCGACACGGTTATGCTATGATCATAAAGAGATCGTTGAGCTGCTTATTCCTGTCATAGCTTCCCATCCGACACGGTTATGCTATGATCTTTGCCTTGGCGATTGCTGCGGAGCATTGTGTCATAGCTTCCCATCCGACACGGTTATGCTATGATTACACGAGATGTCTATCTCCCGCTATGCTGGTCATAGCTTCCCATCCGACACGGTTATGCTATGATCAATCCAGTAATCCGGTATTGAAATTCCGTGTCATAGCTTCCCATCCGACACGGTTATGCTATGATTGAACACTGAGGCCATATGTCCATGCATTCGTCATAGCTTCCCATCCGACACGGTTATGCTATGATAGATCGTAGATTAAGACATTGAAGAAAAAGGATAAAAGGCCGAATTTGCTCAAAATAAAACGAGCTGTTCGGCCTTTTGTTTTTCGTTTTTGATCGCATTTCCGACAAGAATTTTCATCCGTTCATATTGTTTATCGGTTATCTGAATCACCCGAACGCTTCCTCTTTTTGGGATAATCGCCTGAAGACGTTGCAAGTGTTTGTCAGCCCGGTCCTGACCATTACATATACGCGCATAAACGGAAAATTGCAGCATCATATAACCATCTTTAAGCAAAAAATTGCGAAAACGCGTCGCCACCTGACGTTCGGACTTTTCTTTGACCGGTAGATCAAAAAATACGAAAAGCCACATAAAACGGTCCTTTTTTTGGTTCATGCATCCTCGCCCTCAATCGTAAAAGATGGAAAAGCCGGCAAAGGAAGAAGCGCTAGAGATTTATTTTCGATAGCTGATACTAAACCAGCGGCCATCCGATCACAGGTGTTTGCAAGCGTATGTTTTTGTCCATCAACCAAGCATTGTAAGTTACCTGCATTGGCCAAACTCTGCCTAACATCCAGCGGAAGTTTAACTTCTTCAGCGGGAAGTTTTCCTTCATTATGCAGCTGATAAACCTTTTCATCGATAAAGGGGCGAAGCACTTCCATCATATCATCTGTCAAATTGAACGCATTAAGCTCATTTTCATGATGAATGCCAAACGTCGGGAGCAATCCATAAGACACTTGTGAGCGCGCAACAAAGGCGCGGACAACAGCATAGCCATAATTAAGTGCTGCATTGATCAGATCAGTCTCGCCTCGCCTGAAATTTTTACCAAAAAGTTTTGGCCAATAATCCCGCGCGGCTTGTGCCTCGATATTATCGGGATCACCCGACCCTACGCGACCAACCAATGTTTTTAGGCGCGTGCTCACCTCTTTGCCAACCGCGCGCTCAAGGCATTGGGCTTGATTGTTAATTTTGCTTTTGATAACGCGTTGCCATAAGCGTTTGCGGAAAGCCTCTGACCACGATAATTGAATACGGGCCACTTTGCTCTGGCGTGAGTGGGGCTGAAAAGGAAGCAGAACGCCATTCGGGATATGTGACGCATCACACGTCACCACACATATCCCTTGAGTTTGACAGGCAGAAAGCAAACTTGAGGTGAGGCCTATCTGCGCAGACTCGAGGATAAGGGCGGTAATATCTTCAAGAGGAAGAGAAAACACGCCCTCTTCGTTTTTAATCTGGAGCTGTCCCCTCAGAAGATTCAGGGAGGCTGGATTCTGAATCATCACCGTACGCCACGCCAAGTCTTTGCTCCTTGCCGATGCGAGTTTTTACACCAAAATAGTCCACAGAATACTTTTCAAATGCTAAAAGAGTTTTAACACCCAGACCCTCTTTGACTCCTTCTTTTCCAAAGGAAGGATCGTTATCATGCGTGCGGATTTTTATGCAGCCTGTTCCTCTATGAGTCCCTACATAATAGCCTTCAATAGACTCTTTTTTACTCTTAAGAACAACATAGTCGTTGCGATACAAGCTAAAAATAAATTCTGCGCTCTGATCCATTATAGCCCAATCCTTCTCGGGTTTATAAGAAACAATAGCCCGATCCGGCAAACGCTGTTTAACAAGATCTGCCACGTATAAAGGCACAAGGTAATACTTTCCATCTTTAATGAAGACATCCACGCGCACCATATCGCCATTGCTGGCAAGGCCGCCATTGATTTCGATTCCGCTCTTTTCATTTGTTATCACGCGCAGCGATTTGATCTGGGGCGCAATTGTGGCCTCCTCTTTTACCGGCATGAAAATGGGAGATGAGAAGGCTTTCTTCGCATCGCCGCCATGGTCATCCAATCGACACTTAAGAAGATGATAGAGCGCGATGTTACGCTCCTTATCAACCATATTTTCAAGAGTGGCATAATTGAGACTTGCCAGCTTTACGCGCTGTATTATTTGACGCTCTCCTTCCGGCAACTCTTTAATACTGCGTATGGTTTCTTCATGCGCAGCACCGGTAATTTTCCGAACCGGCATTCGCGAAACAAATACTTTATCAAGGGCAGCCATCACATCGTCGCGGAAGGTTGCCCACGGTTTAGGCGGGAAAACACGGTCCTTAGGATTTTTTCTTCTCGCCTCGTACTTATTCCAGTTTGCGAGCTCTTGAACCATACTTTGGGTTGAACAGGCAATTACAATAGCATCTAAAGCATGGTGACGGTCATTTCGCCGATCTTTATCAGGAAACCCCCATGCTCGACGAAGATGGGCTGTAAGGGCGCCATTCCGTGTTTGGACCCCCTTTGGAAGATCGAGATTATCCTGCAGGTGATTCTTAAGAAGCTTGGTCATATACCGTGTGTCATTTAAGGCGCGATCTTTCCAGCTTCCGGCTTTTTCTTCGTCAAAGTTTTCCATCAAAAGATTTTCTATTTTTTTGTGCGAAAGACGTGTCGCCATCACTTCGAGCTGCGCTGTGTCTCTCCCCGAACGACGAAAATACTCAAGAGGCGTACTGTTGCCTTTTTCCTGGTTTTCAGCGGTAAGACATAAAATTTTATTCGCATAGGAATTATTCCATGAACGACTATAAGGAATTATATGATCAACCTGCGTCGCCAATGGATCTCGTAGCATCTCCGGGGTAATATACACGCCTGAATAGGGGCAAAATCCTTGCTGCTCCTTCCATAATCTGTATTTTATTATGTCTTCCCCTGAAATATTGTCAGGAATAATGCTCAAAATTTCTGCGATTTCATTTTTTGCTTCACGTCTAAATGATTCATTTTTCTTTTGTGCACGTTCAATTTCTTTTCGATCTTGGAAAGTGCGACCAACATCGCGGGCTAATTCAACAATGATTCCTTCAGGCATGCCTTTCATGCGTATAACAGCATTAATTACTTTTCGCGCCTGCGCCAGAGCACGATTTACAACGGGATTACGGATATCTTCAAAGGGGGGCACAAAATTAAGTTTTTTCCCAACTTTACAACGATGATCGTAACCCGCAGCAGTGCACGCCTTATCATAGGTCAATCCCGTTTGCAGATGAGGCAGAATCCGCCGCATCGCTTTGAGAGAAAGATCGACCACCTTGCTAAAGCTAGTGATAGAAGAAAGATTTTTTCTTTGATCGTCATTGAGACCCAAAGCCATGAGCTGTGACTCGATTTCTTGTTCATCTTCATAAACAGAAAGTACACGCGCAATTTCATCAAGCGTATCACAACGTTTTTGTATCCACGTTACCCAATCGCTCCCGCCCTCTGGGCAAAGTGTCTTTTTGAGGACTGTGTATCCAGCAAGTTTCAAAAAGTCACTTTTTTCTGTTGTATCACGAATTTTTTCCCAAGAGGTATCGTCTTCTTTAACCTTACGATAGCCGATATTAAAGCGCTCATCCTCATGAAGCTCTAGTTCTTTGCGTGCTTGCTTGTAAGTAAGCGTGCCACGATCATGGGCTTTTTGTGCTAAACGAATTTTTTCATCTTGAGTCAGAACTCTTTCATTTCCCGACTTATCACGAATTTTAGTGTGATTGAGTTTTGACCAGAGGATGAAAAGCTCAGACGTATAAGCAAAACGGGGAGCGCGCTTTTCATCAGGCTCGAGTGAACAAAAACCGATCATGTTTTCAGAAGATCGCAGCGGTCTTTGATAAAAAGCCAGCTCTTGATAAGCCTCCTCCAAAGCGACGGTTGCCTTTGCATTGCCAAGCCTGCGCTGTGCTGAAAATAACGTGCGCACCTCCTCTTTTAGTAAAGGACGTTCAACAAAGTTATCATACGATCCATCACCATTCCGTTTTTTAGACAGTGTTGATAAATAGGCCCCTATCGTGATAAATCCGGCATGAATCATTTTTTCTTCAAGCTGCTTCGCTCCGGAAAGTGCCTTTTTCCCTTCCAGATCATTTTGAGCAGCACCTTTACGATTGGATTGAAACCCTCTTCTTTTGCAGATGTGAAATAAAACACGCGCGATTTCTTCATCTGATAAAAGCCGTGTAAGCCCTTCTCGGCGCAAGTCCCAGGGAGAAGTCTGTGAGCATCCATCGATCGCATCATTCACATTGGCAAGACCATGGGCCAAAAGAAGAGCACGAAGCTGGCGTTTGCGAGACGCACGACGCCGGATCACCCGCCTTAATCCCCGCTTTTCGCGTCGAGGAAGTGCCAACGAAGAACCATCCTTGGGATTTTCGGCCGCTTCAAATATATGCGCTCCGCAAAATAAAAGTGAGGGGTTAATGCACTCAACGGCAGCAAATCCGATGGACGCTATTCCCATATCGATTCCCAATATATAGCTCATTTTTCTCTCCCGGTTACGTAAGGAAATGCTTGACACACAATTAGGAATAGCGCAAGCTGAACGACATCAGAGCATAACCGTGTCGGATGCGTTGCTGTGATAAGATTGTCTTTAAGACAATCGAAGAGTTCTGTCCCCACCTGGCTTGCTTGGTGGGGACATCTTTTTATGCGCTTTTTTCTTTTATCCTGTAGATGTAATGGCAGCAGCATTAAGGCGCGAAGAGAGGAATCTCCCTTTTTAAGGCCACAGCAAGACGTTCGTATTGCTCAGGTCTGTTGAACGGCGCGGCAGAGACTCTGATCATGGGCTGCCCCCCTGATAAGCCCGTACCCATCTGGGTCACGAAGTTTTGGTCTCGGAGGCTTTGCTGGAGGTCGCGCACCCGGCAAGGCGGCAGCGGTATCGTTGCCATCAAAGGAGCGCGCAACTCAGGCGGCATGAGTTTTTCAGCTGAGATACCAAGCCTAGAACGAATAAGATCGACTCCCTCATTCAGCATGCTTTGATTCGCAGCAACAACGCCCTCGACTCCATGGGAAGAAAGCGATTCAAGTGTTTTCCACGCTGTTTTCACGGTAAGGGATCCTAAATCGCCGCTTGTGCCGTTCCATGCGAATTGCATAACGAATCGCGAAAGAGAAGAACTTTCGCTGTTTGCCCCATGACTGATCGCTGTGGGACGAATTACAGTGTGCCACGTCGGCCTGACATAAAGTCCCCCACTCCCCTCTGCGCCAAAGCACCATTTATGAAAGGAGAACGCCGCAAAATCAGGCTGTAATTCCTCAAGGTGAAGAGGCAATTGGCCCGCAGCGTGTGCACAGTCTACAAAAACCGGAATATCGTGTTCGCGACAGAAAGCAACAACCTTTTTATAAGGTAAAATACACGCTTCGTTACTGCTGATCGCGTCGATCATAACGAGTCGAGTCTGAGGGTTGATCTGTTCCTTTATAATCTCAAAAGCGTGCTCATGACTTTCCAGCGGAAAAGGAAGTTCTGCCGTTTTGAGCACTGCTCCCGTATCATCAGCCGCTGCTTGTAGGATATTTTTTGTTGCATTGTAGCCAAATGAGGTTTGCACAATTTCAGCCGGACGGCCCGCGCGCGACTTAAAATGTCCACATCGAACGAGAGATGAAACAACCGCATTTTGTGCCGTTGTCGTATTCGGAACGAGAACAAAATTTTCAGCGTTCGCGCCAAGCTTTTCGGCGACAAACCGTCTGTTTTCTTCAAGAAGACCCACGCCCGCTTGATATAACAAGCCCCCATGGCGCTCAGGATGAACGAAGAAATTTATAGGATTGTCGCTCATTGATCGGATGAGATCTTGAAGTTTTTTCTGAACAGGCAGAGATGGCAATCCGAAGGATCCGGCATTCATATAATGCAAATTTCTTGCAGACTGAGCCCAACATCGAGAAACAATCCTACGATCAAGCATGGCTTTTCCTCATGTGTAAATTACTGTGTATTAAAAAATAGCGCTGACACTAACACACCCCCACCCGCGCCATGACACGTACACAAAGACATCAAGCGATAAGTGCGCTTGCAGCAAAAGGTTTGCTGGACCTTAAGAAAGCATTGCCTGAGGGCGCAGAGATAATTTTCTATGATCGTTCCAGCGAAAATCGCGAAAAGATTGGAGCACAACTCGCAAAAAAACGCACCCCACTTTAATCCCACCTTATGATCATAAGTAAAGTCCGGCGCTCTTTTAATTGAAAACTATCCGTTGGCCAGCTCGATCAGCTGACAGGCTTAATCACCTTTTTACCCCCCATATACGGCTGTAAAACAGAGGGAATAATGATTGAGCCATCGGCCTGTTGATAATTCTCCATTACCGCCACCAGCGCACGCCCCACAGCCAATCCAGAACCGTTTAAGGTATGGACAAAGCGTGTGTTTTTCTCGTCCTTCGCACGGCAGCGAGCATTCATGCGCCGCGCCTGAAAGTCTCCACAGTTTGAGCAGCTCGAAATTTCACGATACGTTTTTTGGCCGGGTAACCAAACCTCAACATCGTACGTTTTCTGTGAGCCGAACCCCATGTCCCCTGTGCACAACACGATGGTCCTGAAGGGTAACTCAAGCTTCTTCAAAACTGTCTCGGCACAGTTCAACATGCGTTCGTGCTCGTCTTTTGACTGCTCAGGTGCAGTAATACACACCATTTCAACTTTGTAAAATTGATGCTGACGAATCATGCCGCGCGTATCTTTTCCCGCCGACCCCGCTTCCGAACGAAAACAAGGTGTTAAAGCCGTTAAGCGCAGGGGCAGCGTTTCACTCGCCATGATAGATTGAGCCACCAAGTTCGTAAGAGGCACTTCAGAGGTCGGAATAAGCCAGTGCCCGGTGGTGGTTTTAAACAAATCTTCGGCAAATTTGGGAAGTTGAGCCGTGCCATAGGCTGTGGCGTCATTGACCATCAAGGGAGGCGAGACTTCTGTAAAACCATGATCCTGCACTTGCGTATCGAGCATAAATTGCCCTAATGCACGTTCAAGGCGGGCAAGATCGCCTTTCAAAACCGTAAAGCGCGCACCAGAGAGCTTTGCAGCCGCCTCAAAATCCATTAATCCTAGTTTCTCACCAAGTTCAAAATGCTGTAGGGCATCGGGCATCTCGGGCGGCATGCCGATTTTATGAATTTCAACATTATCATGCTCATCTTTGCCATCGGGCACGTCTTGCGCAGGCAAGTTGGGTAGCGTCGATAAAATTTCATCTAACGCAGCCGTTACCTTTTGCTCTTCAGCTTCAAGAGACGCAATATTATCTTTTAAGGCGCCAACCTCTTCCATTAATGCCGTGCTATCAGCCCCAGACTTTTTCAAGGCTCCAATTTCTTTGGAAGCTTCATTACGACGTGCCAACAGCACCTGGGATTCCGTTTGTAAAGCGCGCTTTTTCTCATCCAAAGCCAATATTTGCGACGAGAGCGGCGATAAAGACCGACGCGTTAATCCTTGATCAAATGCCTCGGGATTTTCGCGAATGAATTTAATGTCATGCATATTGTTATTCCTCTTTGTTTGTAACAACATAGTCAAATTTGATCAAAAGCAAAGCCGATTTATTAACCTTATCTTAAATTTATTTAATTGAACTCGCAGTTTAATTTGGTCATATTTAATTAATCAGTTTTTTACCCTGCAATCGAAAGGTCCTAAACCATGCATTCTCGCTTAATTATACCTGCTGCTGTAGCATTAGCCGCTGCGCTCAACACAGCTGCTGCTGCCCCGCCAGAGCAACCTCAACAACCGATCCCTGACGAAGTTAAAAACCAAGATTTACAAACTCTTTTAGCACGGTTTAAAGCTCGTTGTAAGCAACCTGATTTTAGTGTCCTAGAAAAAGCCGTAAAACGCATAGGGGGTGAAGATATTACCGGCGATCAAATCTTTTTGAATTCAATTGATCCTGACGCCATGGGTAATGAAAGTGGCAGTGCCCGTCAAATTGTACATAATTTTGTTCAGGCTGGCGGTGTCGCCTGTATCTCAACAAACATGGTTAGTGCACAGTCGAACTGGTCTGCTTATCAGATGTCCGGCCACCCCCGCGATGAACTAGAGAGAGATGCCGTTAACCGCCAGCTCGCCGCGGAAACAACGCCAGGACGTCCGGGGTTCCGTTATGTTCAATATTATAACTATACTTTTCCTTCAACGCGTGAAGGCGACCCTGCTGGCCCTGTTCCCGTTATGGAATATACACTGGATCCGGCAGCACATGGCTTAGCGCTGCATAACGCGGGTGCGCAGGGTGATTTTAATAACTGTGCTTCTGCCGCTGCGATTCTTGGCATGGGCATAGGCATAAGCCAAAGAGAAAAGCTTAACGAAATCCCGCTTGCCAGCTATTTTGCGGTTGATGCCAAGCAATGTCTTGGACAAGATAATGAAGGCGATGTGTGGATTACAAATCCCACTTCGACCCTTGTTATTCCCATGATTAATGGAAGTACGTCAGGTTTTCCGATTGATTATCAACATATTGGAGATACACAAAAGGGCGTGAAAATTCTAAAGGTGACGCAGGTTCAAAAACTTAATGCACACTAACAAAAACATTCTGCTTACTTAAGAGCCCGTCTTTACTTCTTGTTTTACAAGCGTTAAAGAGGGGCTTTTTTTATTGTGATTTTACTGTGTTTTTTAACGCGGCAACCGAACGGTTACTTTAAGCCCACCCAGCCGGAGTGATTTAGAAAGGCTAAGGTCGCCACCATGGCCCTTGGCAATGTCACTGGCAATCGTAAGCCCCAACCCCACCCCACCTGTGTCAAGATTGCGCGATTCTTCCATGCGGAAGAAAGGCCGCAATACATCTTGCCGACTTTCTTCCGGTATACCCGGCCCGTCATCCTCGACATAGATGAAAACGGCTGTCTCCGCTTCATCGACGGTAATGTCTACCTGATGGGCATAGCGAATAGCATTGCTAATGAGATTCATCAAACATCGCTTTACAGCGAAAGGCCGAATAACAAGAAGGCACTCGTCAGGGCCATGAATGCATATATTCTGATCATGTTGGCGCTTTGCCCCCTGCACAACATCATCAATAATGTCCATGAGATCGGCCTCAACGCTTGCCTCGCCTTCTGCGCCGCGCGCAAAGGCTAAATACCCCTCTACCATTTGCTCCATCTCATCGACATCTGTTGTCAGCTCCTGAATGGCTGAATGGTTTTGAGACATCAGTGCCAGCTGTAGCTTCATACGGGTTAGCGGTGTGCGCAAGTCATGACTCACCCCTGCCAGCATTTCTGTTCGCTGACGAATTTGTCTGAGCATACGCTCGCGCATTAGTAAAAATGCCTGCGCGGCACGTCGTACTTCCAACGCACCTTCCGGCTTAAAATTTACAACATCCTGATTTTTGCCAAAACTCTCGGCCGCTTTGGCCAACCGCAAGATAGGGCGTATCTGGTTACGCATAAACAAAATGGCGATAAAGAGAAAAAGAACTGCACTTCCCATCATCCATAAAAGAAAAATATAAGCGGTCGCACTCGACAGCCGCCGCTCGGGCACGATAATGCGCAGCACGCCTACTTTTGTTGCAACCAGCACTTCGCGTAAGCGTTCTCCCCCGCGATCAATGATCACAAAAGGATGTCGACCTAATTGCAATAAAAGCGCTTGCTGAAAGGCCGAGTTGATCATTCCGTACTGTGCGCTTTTATTGGGCAGAACGGCATCCGTTAAAAGCTCAAGCCGTAGATCACTTGCGCCCGCGATTTGTTGCAAACGACGACGCGTTTCAATTTCACCAAGTTTGGGTAACTCCTCAAGCACATCCACCGCGAGTGAAACATTACCCGCAACAGTATAAGAAAGCCGGTTGTTCAGACTTTCCCAATGTCGATTGAAAAAAATGTACGCAGCGACCACTTGTGCCAAAACAACGGGCACAAGCAAAATAAGCAAAACACGCGCAAACAATGTTTTAGGAAGAATTTTTTTGATTCGATGCTTCACCTTAAACCCGATTGCTTCATTCTTTACACTAGCGAATAAGCCGCGCCTGCGCACGGCCAGCACCATCAACCCAACACGACACAGCAACAACACCATCAATGCCATTATAATCAGAAATACGCGCATTATAGACCAAATACAACGATCCAGTATAGGGAGACGCAGCTTCGTCATGACGCAAAAAAATACTGGCTTTTTTGTTGAGCGTGGGCGCTTGAACCGATTTATTGAGACGAGCAAGTTTCCTGTTCATATCAGCAGTACACCGCGAAAGTCCCATTTGTTCATTGGCACGTTTTCTCACAAGCTTTAAGATCGTACTGATGCGCCCCGGACTCAATTCATCCTTTGTGATCCACGTTACAAAAGGTGGTTCTTGCAAATTGCTTGCAGGAAGACAGGTGAAATTATAAACGTATTTACCATCTTCAAAATCACTTTTTTGCTCATCCAATGTCACAAATTGCTGTTGCGGAGAAACGCTTGCACTTAAAATTGCTTTGCATGCTGGCAAACGCGAGATCGTCATGCGTGCCGCCTGTTCAAGCTCGGATTGATCAAATGAAAATACGTCTTTAAATGCATCCGGTACACTAACCGATTTGATGCTAATCGGGATTTTAGAAAGCATCCCTTTTGATTCCAAGTATCGATGCATAAAAGTATCGTTTTCAGCCCCAAAAAACATAATAATTCCCGCAACAAGCAAAGCGCAGGCTCGGACAAAAAAAGAAGAATGCGTGCGTTCTTCCAGCGCGGGCAGCTGCGGTAATTCACGATATACATCTAGTGCTTGTCCCTGCTGGGAAACAACTACCAGCGGGTTGTTTAATTCCTGTTTTTGATTCGCGATCAGCCCTGCGATATCATCGTTATTCGTCTGCGCTGCGTTAAGAGCTGTTTGCATAATACGCTGCTGGCGTTTCTGCCAGTTAATTTCTCTACTCAGGCCGATTGGAAGAAAAACAAATAGCCACAGCGCAATAACAAACAATCCCATAAGCGAGGCTAACTGCGGATTTACGAAGACAGCGACAGCCAGCCACGTAAAAAGCATGACGATAAGCCGGACATAAAAACCGACACCTTCAAAGAAAGAATTCATTCGCTCAGCCCTGTTGATACGTTTGGGGTAATGTTTTCTCATTGTCTCGTTCATTCGGCAAGGGGCAATTAAAATGCAGGCGGAGAACATAAAGCGGGTAAAAAGTATTGGTGTTTGCTAGGAGGTGCGATAATCTCGCCCAAATATGAATATATTTGCTAAGGAAAACATCATGATTGCCCATATTCCCACAGTTGCGTTCTCTGGAATTGAGGTTCAGCCCATTGATGTTCAGGTGCAAATATCGCCCGGTTTGGTCGCCTTTAACATCGTGGGGCTTCCCGATAAAGCGGTAGCTGAAAGCCGTGAGCGGGTGCGCGCGGCCCTTCACAGTTTGGGGTTGGCCCTCCCTGCCAAGCGTATTACGATTAACCTTTCTCCTGCAGATGTGGTTAAAGAAGGTAGTCATTATGATTTGCCCATCGCTTTGGGCTTGCTGGTCATGATGAATATTCTACCACTCGAAGAAATGACGCGCTTTACAGCTTTAGGCGAACTGGCCCTCGATTCTACGCTCACACCCGTGTCGGGGGTATTGCCTGCCGCCATTGATGCCCTGAGCCGTGAACGTGGGATAATTTGCCCCGCAGCCTGTGGTGGTGAAGCTGCTTGGGCGGGTGATATTGAGGTATTGGCAGCCCCCAATCTTCTTTCACTGATTAATCATTTTAAGGGTACACAGGTTCTTTCGCGGCCCGAACCCGCTGTTTTGGAAGACACGATAGCTTTACCCGACCTACGCGATATCAAAGGACAAGAAACCGCTAAACGTGCGCTTGAGATTGCGGCGGCGGGCGGACACAACATGCTGATGATGGGCCCTCCCGGATCAGGAAAATCAATGTTGGCAGCCCGTTTACCCAGCATTTTGCCACCTCTTTTACCGCGTGAAGCTCTTGAAACCTCAATGATTCATTCAGTCGCAGGCCTGCTCAATGACGGCAAATTACTCCGCCACCGCCCCTATCGCGATCCGCATCATTCGGCCTCGTTGCCTGCAATGGTGGGGGGTGGAAGCCGCGTCAAGCCCGGCGAAATCTCTTTATCCCATGGCGGCGTTTTATTTCTTGATGAGCTTCCTGAATTTGATCGCTCAACATTGGAGGCACTTCGCCAACCCATTGAAACAGGCAAAGTCATGATTGCCCGTGCGCAAAACCACATTACCTACCCCGCCCGCTTTCAGTTGATTGCCGCGATGAACCCCTGTCGCTGCGGCCATCTCGACGATGCCGCACTCGCCTGTGGCCGCGCCCCTAAATGCGCTCAAGATTATCAAAGTAAAATTTCTGGTCCTATTTTCGATCGCATTGATCTTCACGTAGATGTGCCTGCGATTGGCCCGCTTGACCTCATTAACGTTCCAACCGGTGAAACAAGTGCTATGGTGGCACAGCGTGTGCAAAGAGCGCGTGAGATTCAAAGTCAACGTTACCAAATTTATCTTCATGCCTCCCGCCCTGTTCGCACCAACGCCGACGCTGAAGGGGAGGTTTTAGAGCAAGCTGCAATTTTAGAAACATCAGCCTTTAAGCTTTTAAGTGAGGCAACTGAAAAACTTAAACTTTCGGCACGCGGTTATCACCGTGTTCTCAAAGTGTCGCGCACCATTGCTGATTTAGCCGAGTCTGACATGATTGGACGTGTTCATGTTGCCGAAGCACTCTCCTTCCGGCGACTCAATCCTGTTTTGCTAAGCAAAGCCAGTTAAGCCCTCTTTTGCTAAAAAGGATTGGCCGCCTTTTTTAAAGGGGTACATTAGAGCGCTTCTATTATTGGAAGAAGCGCTCTAACAGATTACAAGATCACTGTTTGCCCCTTCATAAAAGGTTGCAGCACGGCAGGAATCGCGATGGCACCATTCTCGTGCTGATAGTTTTCCAGAATGGCCGCAAAAACACGCTCGATCGCCGTTCCCGACCCATAAATAATGTAGGGATGAATTTTTCGATTCTGCGCATTTGTTTGGTTGATGCGAATATTGGCACGACGGCTTTGATAATCACTCGTACACGCCCATGTACACACTTCACGATATCGGTTTTGACCAGGAAACCATACTTCACCATCCACAGCATAAGTCTCTTTTACAGCGCAATCACCGCTACATAATTGCATTTGGCGATAGGGCAGCTCAAGCAAGCGCAATATTTTTTCAGCGCAATGAATAGTTTCATCAAGGCTTTCGCGCCATTTTTGCGGATGCGCAAGCGTAACCAATTCAACTTTGTGGAATTGATGCATTCTGATCATACCGCGTGTATCGCGACCGGCAGCCCCTGCTTCCGACCGGAAACAAGGTGTATAAGCCGCTACCTTGATGGGTAATCGCGCAGGATCAATAACCTCATCACGAAAAAGATTGATCAGCGAAACCTCGGCACTGGGAATCAGCCAATAGTCATCACGCGTGCAAAACCCATTATCAAATTTAGGCAAATGCGCAGTGGCCATCATGCTTTCAGGACGCACGAAGTAAGGCACCGCAACCTCCTCAAAATGGTGTTCGTCAACATGAAGATTGAGCATAAATTGGCCCAAGGCACGATGCAAACGCGCTAAATCTCTGCGCAAAACAACAAAGCGCGTTCCCGAAATCTTTGCTGCACGTTTAAAATCCATCTGTTCAATGTTTTCTCCCAGTTCAAAGTGCTGTCTGGGCGTGAAATCAAAATCGCGTGGTTTACCCCAGCGCATCAGCTCGACGTTTTCTTCATCATTTTTTCCAATAGGCACATCCGGCATCAGCATGTTTGGCAAGGTTATGAGTTTTTCGTGCACACGATGCGCGTATTTCTCACATTCCGGCTCCAGCTTTTCCAGCTGCTCTTTTAAATTTTGAACCTGTAGACGCAAAACTTCGTTTTCAGGTGCAAGACGGATTTGCTGGCTAAGTTGATTTTTCTTTTCTTGCAGTTGATTGATTTGCAAGACAAGAACACGCCATGCAGCATCCCACTGTAGAACTTGCTCTGCTTGTGGAGGGAAGCCACGCTTGGCAATGTTTTCATCGAAGGCGCACGGATTTTCGCGCACGAATTGGATATCGAGCATTTTACTCTCCATAACAAAAAAACTCACGCATAACGCGCAAAAAAATAATGATAAAAGAGGGGAGAGAAAGTATATACCAGCCTAAAGGCCGGAGGAAGCGCGGGAAGAAGAGATCAGCAAGCAGCACGACGTGAACGCAAAAGCGCCCAGAACATACTTATCTTTTTGATCAAACTTAGCCATGCGTCTACGCTAACATAAATTGTTTGAGCACACAATATAAATAGCGGGAATGCTATGCTGCATTTTGGTATGACTGCAAAAACTTCTCCCATTTATTTATCATGCGCTGGAGCGTTTCTTCGGAAAGCCTTGCCCGTGCCTCGTCCAATGTCACCCACTTTAACGCTTTAGATTCGCTGCTTACACGAAAGTCTTTATGCGCCGCGATAAAGAGATAGCGAATATCATAATGCATATGAGCCGACTCCCCTTTTCTTTCGTTGGCAGGAATTTCATGGGCATCTAAATCAAAAATTGCGTCAGAGAGTGGCTTAATATCATCAATTCCTGACTCTTCCTGAGCTTCTCTTAAGGCTACGTTTAAAATATTTGCCTCGCCGTCAGCATGGCCACCAAGTTGCAACCACTTATTCAAAAGCGCGTGATGTGTAAGCAGAACCTGTTGTCGATCAGGCGATAAAACCCATGCGGACCCTGTTAAATGGCCTTTCATGTTATGACGATCAAAAGGGATGGGATCTGTTTTTGCAAAATTCAAAATAGTTGCCTTATCATTAGCTTCCTTATCAGTCATGGGCGTGTACAGCTCTAAACTTCTGATGAAACTTTCACGATCAGACACTTTATCCCCCTTCTGAAGAATGACTCATTTTTTACAGAAGATTGTACATTGCATATAGGAACGTGATCGTCAATGATGCAGTCGAATCAAAATGGTAAAAATTATGCCCAATTCTTCGCCTGTCCCTCTTCGCATCGCCCTACTTTTTACATGGGATGTCTCTTTGAAGATTTGGGCAGAAAAAGGTCTTTTTGAACGTGAAGTGTTGTATTATAAAAAACTCGCTGCGTGCGGTGTGCACATAACTTTTTTAACGTGGGGCGATGAAAGCGACGTCATCTACGCGGATAGGCTTCACCCTAACATTACCGTATTCCCTCTTTATGCGCGCTTTCCACGCGCCTCAATGCAAATTATGCGCGCGATTCTATCACCGTTGCTGCTTTGGGTTTCACGATCAGTTTTTCGCACAGCAAGCATCGTAAAAACTAATCAAATGTGGGGCGGATGGATGGCGGTTCTGGCGCGTCTAATTTTCAGACGTCCGCTAATTGTCCGCACTGGATTCGAACTTTATCGTTTCACTTGTCTGCAAAATCACTCCAGAATGCGAAGGCTTTTTATAAAATGCATGAGTTATCTCACGTATAAACAAGCTGATCTCATTTATCTGGCCACACCTGAAGATAAAGCTTTTGTTGAAAAAACATTCGCCGTTGATTCTCGCCGAATAATGATTCGGCCCAACTGGATTGATATTCAAACATTTTGCCTCGCAGTGCCTAATCAGCGCAAAGCACAAACAAACCGTGTGCTTTATGTGGGACGATTAACAGCCCAAAAAAACATCTCCCTGCTTATTGAGGCCCTTGCCGGAACACCTTGGGGATTAGATATTATTGGTCACGGCGAATTAAAAGAATCCCTGCAACAGCTCGGGCATGAAAAAAACGTAGATGTGCAATTTTTAGGCAGCATCGCCAATGACAAACTGCCTGCCTTTTATCACGCCCATGCTGTTTTTGCGCTCGTTTCTGATTACGAGGGCAACCCAAAAGCATTGCTTGAGGCAATGTCATGCGGGTGCGCTGTTTTGGGCACGCATGTAGAAGGCATTGCCAGCATAATAGAAAGCGGCAAAAATGGCTGGTTATGCGAAAAAAATGTAGACTCCGTTCGTGATTCGCTTCATACACTGATGGCTGATCAAAGCCTTCGAGAACGACTAGGTCAGGCTGCACGAGAAAAAATTGTGCGTGAGCAAAGTCTTGACGGGCTGGTTGCAAAGGAAATGAAAGACTATCACTCACTGTGCCGGATGCCTGATAAAAATGAAGCTTCTCAATCACCTCAATAATAAAATTGCCCGCAAAATTCAAAAAGTCTCTGATCGCTGGGCGAAGCATTTTTGGCATCATCAACCTTTTTGCAGCAGTCCGCTTAAAACACGAGAGCACTATCGCCAACTTTGGGAAACAGAGAAATCCGTCTCCTACCCCACGATTGATATCATCGAACGCGCGCTTGGATTTCCCGCACCTCAAGACTGGTTGCATGACCTTGCACTTCATACCCAGATTGTAATCAAAACCTCTCCACTATGTTATCAGCATGGACGCATTCTTTACAGTGTCCTCAGAAATTTTATTGCCGCGCGATTGCCTTCTCAGCAACCAATCACAATTTTCGAAACCGGCACAGCGCGCGGATTTTCAGCGGTGGTTATGGCTAAAGCTCTTTATGACGCACAACAAGCCGGAAAAATCATCACATTTGATATTCTACCACACACAGTTGCGATGTACTGGAACTGCATTGATGATCATGACCAGATGAAATCGCGTTCCAACCTGCTCGCTGCTTGGCGGGAAGATTATGTTGCGCCATATATTCTTTTTATTGAAGGTGATAGCCGTATCAATCTTTCTCGAATATCGGCAGATCATATTGACTTTGCTTTTCTCGACGGTGCACACGGTTATGACGATGTGTTGTATGAGTTTAAAACGGTCGCAATCAAACAACGTAAAAATGATATCATTGTTTTTGACGATTATAACCTGCGTGATTTCGCGGGTCTAGTTAAAGCAGTAGACGATGGCTGTGCGCAGTTTGGCTATTCAAAGCAAGTTATCGATGCAGGCAAAGACCGCCACTATGTTATTGCCCGCCGCCTTGAGGATTGATAATGACAGAGGAGTCACGCGAACAAAATTCACATCCTCCGCTCGTGTCTATTATTGTCTCTGCCTACAATGCCCAAGACACACTTGCCGCCGCACTTGTGAGTTTGCTTCAACAAGATTACCCTCACGTTGAAATCATCCTGATTAATGATGGGTCAACTGACAAAACAAGCGAGATATGTCGCGCTTATGCTCAAAAAGATGAGCGTATCAAGCTCATTGAGCAAGAGAACATCGGCCTGACCCGCGCTCTTAACCGCGGCATCAATGCAGCTCAAGGTCTTTACATTGCCCGCCAAGATGCTGACGACACCTCTTATCCACAACGAATCGTTGAGCAAGTCAATTTTATGGAAACCCACCCGGATGTTATTCTCTGTGGCTCTAATTGTGAAAATGTGTATCGCAATGGCCAAACCGCCTTATGGGGCTGGCGTGATGAAAAAACTTTAAATAGATATTTGACACTTAAAACACCTTTTGCTCACAGTACAGCTTTCTTCCGCGCGCATCAGGCCAAACAGTTAGCGGGTTACGACACAAGCTTAAAAACAGCACAAGACATGGATTTTTGGATTCGGCTCTCGCAATTGGGTCGTGTTGTTATGCTGCCACAACCCCTGGTACAGCGTCATATTTTACAAAACTCGGTCAGTTTGAAAAAAAGATGGCGACAGTTCTATGATGCCCTATGCATCCGCTGGAAATATAATGGAAACAAAGCCGCCGTCATTTATCATTCCCTCCGTAGTGTTATTATTTTGCTTATGCCAGAAATGATGATTGCAACATGGCAGAAAATCAAAAACAAATGAGGTAGTGATGAATAATCGTGTCAGTCGCACATTCGCATTTTTTTTCCAGAATTATACAAAAAGCACGCTCATTGTTATTGCTTTTTTGATTTTAGCTGGCATGGCCGAGGCCATCGGCATTGCTGCGTTTCTCCCCTTTCTACAAATTTTTATTGATGGAAAAACGGTTATCGATCATTTGCCCTATGCTCCCGTTAACCAATGGATGCAAACGAATCATGTTGTGCTGACATTTGCGGAAATCGGATCATTTATTGTTGTAGCCATTACCTTGAAAGCGATTTTTCTTTCATCAATGATGTTTAAGGTAAGCAAAGTTGTCTCCGATATCGCAACTGATTTTCGTAACCGTTATATCCGTTCAGTTTTAACAACGCGATGGAGTTTTCTGGTAGACCATTCTTTAGGAAAAAGCCTGAACGCTATATCAACAGAAACATATCGAGCATCGCAAACCTTTGTTTCATGCACGCGCTTTATTTCATGCCTTATTCAAGCGCTGGTTTATATGATTAGTACCTTTGTTTTATCATGGAAGGTCTCGATCGGCATTATCATGGTCGGCATGGTCACGGTAAGCGGATTATGGTTGTTTGTAAAAATCTCTCGCAACTCCGGTATAAAACAAACAGAAGCAACCAAAGAAATGTTGGCACAAATGGGTGACGTTATGCAGGGTATCAAAACCCTGCGGGCAATGGCTTTGGAAAACCGTTTTTTAAAAATTCTTTTTATGCATTCTGAAATTCTTCGCAAAGCACAATTCGACCAACTCTTTTCATCGCAATCATTACGCATTTTCAACGAACCGCTGATGGTAATCGCGGCAATCGTCGGAATTTACGTTGCCATGACGCTGGATATTTTGGGCGGAACAAAGCTTATTCTGATGATGGTTTTTTTTGTACGTATCATGTCAGGATTAAACAGCGCACAAAGCGAATATCAAAATTTGGCCCGTGAAGAAAGTGCCCTGTGGTCGCTGTTAAAAACACTGAAAGAGATGGAATCCAACACCGAGAACACAGCGGTTGTATCAAACCATACAGACACTCTCAACCTCCCGCTTCAATCGCTGTCGCTTAGAAACGTTATCTTTAACCATGGTACACGGAGAATTCTTGATGATGTTTCTCTGACATTTAAACGCGGTGAGCTTAGTGTTTTAATCGGTGAGTCCGGTTCAGGCAAAACAACAATTCTGGATCTCATTTGCCGTTTTTATACCCCTTCGGCAGGACATATTTACACAAATGAACGCACACTTGAATCGCTTGAGCTTAAAAATTGGCGTGAAATGATTGGCTTTGTGCCCCAGGAAGTTTTTTTGTTCAATGGGAGCATCGCTGAAAATATTGCGATGGGTCGTGAGAATATTTCAGAAGAGATGATCAACCATGCAGTTAAGGCTGCTGGGCTGGAAAACTTTATCACATCTCTTCCCAATGGTATTCATTCACATGTGGGTGAAAGCGGAAGAATGCTTTCAGGCGGTCAACGTCAACGTATCTCCATTGCGCGCGCAATTGTAACACGCCCACAAATCCTGTTAATGGATGAACCAACCAGCGCTCTGGATGCCGAGACCGAAAAAAATCTGATGTTTACATTTAAATCTTTGGCCCCAGATATGATTATGGTGATGGCCTCTCACAACCCCGCTATTCAAAATGATGCAGATCAGGTTTTTCACCTTGCAGGCGGCAAACTCTCTCTTCTTAAATCGAATACAGACGCATGATGACAACACCTCACATCCCACTAACCTATCGTCCTGATATTGATGGGCTTCGCGCCGTTGCTGTCATAAGTGTGATTCTTTTTCACTTGGGCGTTGGTTTGTTCTCTGGTGGTTTTGTGGGTGTCGATGTTTTTTTTGTAATTTCTGGTTTTTTAATTACATCCATTATTGAAAAAGAAATTACACAACAGCGTTTCAGCTTTCTTACTTTTTGGGAACGGCGCATACGACGCATCATCCCGGCCTTGAGTGTAATGATTTTATCAACCCTTGTGGCTGGATGGTTTTTATTTCTCCCCAACGATTACAAGCGACTTGCGCAACAAGCCCTCTCACAAACAGTCTTCTCATCAAATATCCTGTTTTACCTACAGTCTGGATATTTTGATACAGCCAATGACACAAAGCCACTTTTACATACATGGTCATTAGCCGTTGAAGAACAATTTTACTTTTTCTTCCCACTCATACTTTTTATTCTGACAAAATATTTTCTTAAAGCTCGCGCATGGATTGTAGGCGGCGTGATGGCAGTTTCATTTGCTTTGAGTATTTATGGTGTATCTCATCACCCCACAGGCACGTTTTACCTCCTTCCCACACGCGCGTGGGAATTGCTCATTGGAGCCATGCTTGTTTTTATTCCTACGCCCAAAACACCGCGTCCTTACATTTTTACATGTATTAGCTTTACCGCGATGACAATGGTTTTTGTTCCATTTTTTATCTACGACCGCTTGACCCCCTTCCCCGGTTTGGCTGCGTTTCCCCCCTGTCTGGGGGCGGCACTCATTCTTTGGAGCGGTAAATTTTACGCATCATTCATACATCGTGTACTCGCCGTTAAGCCATGTATCTTTATCGGAAAAATTTCATATTCATGGTACCTTTGGCATTGGCCAATAATTGTTTTTTACAAATACACATCATTTTCTCCTCTTTCGGCATATGAAATGACTGGATTGTTTTTTGCAAGCATGATCATCTCTATCGTATCATGGAGAATTGTTGAACATCCCTTTAGGCAGTCAACGACCTCAAAAAAAGCTGTTGTACAATCGGCAATCATGTCAGGCATGATGATCTTGGCATTTGCCATCCCTATCCGTGAAGCAGCAGGTTTTCCTTTGCGATTTACAGATGATGTTCTGCTATACGAAACAGCGGAACACGATAAAAATCCGCTTCAAAATACCTGTAACAAACCATCGCTACAAAACATTAAAGCCAATAAACTGTGTCAAACAAACCAAGATGTAGCCATGCCAACTTTTTTAGTGTGGGGAGACAGCCACGCCGACGCCGTTGCACCTGCCTTTTATGAGCTTTCTGAAAAACTTCATCTGAACGGATACATTGCCACATACGACGGTTGCCCACCTATTTTGGGGGTTGATCAAACGGGTCGCGACGACTCGTTTTATTGCATTGAATTTAATAACGCCATCTTGGCACTGCTTGACCGAAAATCCATCCATACCGTTTTTCTAATCAGTTCGTGGAGCAATTGGTTGACCAATCCCCGACTCTATACTGGCAATTCACAGCCACGCTTGACTGTGAAAAATGATAAGCGACAATTTAATACCGATGTAGCTCACAAACTTGTTGAAACGATGACGACACTTGGTCAAAAAGGGATTCATGTTGTGGTCATGCAAACCATTCCCATGGCCGATTTTGATCCGCCTCATACACTTGCCTTGCGCGCAACCACAGAAAACGGAAAGGCTCCTCCCGTTGCAATTCCGCTGCATGAATACAATCACCAGCGTGAAAGTTTAGATGCGACCTTCAAAATGATGGCAAGTACCGCGTCGATTACGTTGCTTGATCCGAAAAACATCCTCTGCGGTGAAACGATGTGCAATGTCAGTCATGACGGCAAAAGTTTATATTATAATGGTGGACATTTATCAACGTACGGTGCCCGTTACCTTGAGCCATTATTTGAAAAAATTTTGCGTGATACAGGGTCAAGAGGCTTGAGCAAAACATGATGCAAAGCCGAAAGCATATTTTTATCGGCGCTTTTTTCGTGGGCCTCGTCATTAATATTTGTGCGGGATTGATTTACATTTATGATGGTCTTCCTCAACGGCTGCCTGCACAAGCAATTATTTATGCGAGTGGCCAAAACGACTTTAATCCCCGCCGAGAAGAATGTCATCAACCCACAATTACGCATTTAAAAGCGTCTGGTCCTTGTGTGGTTGTTCATGATAGTGATGCTCAAAACTATCCTTTTCGCTACATCAGCTTTGGTGACAGTTTTTCCAATACCCTTATGCCTGTCTTAAAAGATTTGGGTAAAAAATTTCACATTAATGGCTGGCAAACATCTTTTAGTTCATGCCCTCCGCTATGGGGAGTTGAGCGTTATCGCACGCTGGGTGGGGGATATCAGTATCCATGTCGTGCCTTTAATGAAGAAGTTTTCAATCTCATCACAAAAAACAATATTGATAATGTCATTCTTTTTGCACGCTGGTCGGCGTACGAAAATGAATATGTGATTGGAAAAGCCAACGCCCCTCCTCCGATCACGATGAATGAGAGTCGAGAAAACTTTCATACCGCAATACAAAATACAATTATCAGTCTGACGAACAGAAACATCCATCTCTGGATTATTCTGCAACCACCAGAATATCCTTTCAATGTTCCTCAAGCACTTTCACGTACATCACTTACCCATGGTGATCCGCTTAAATTGGGAATGAGCAAAAAAATTGCAGACGCGCAAAACCATCCCCTGCTTAGTATTTTAAGCAAGATCCCTTCACAAAACACTGCGCTTGTTCATGTGATCGACCTAAATCGTTATTTATGCCAAAATGACAAGTGTAAAGTTGAGGATAGCGGTCACTCACTTTATCGTGATGAAAGCCATCTTTCTGTCTATGGCATCCGCTATCTTGAAGCGTTATTCTTGCCGATGTTTAAGGGGCTAAGCAACCATGATTAAATCCATTCTTCCTCGCGCAATTTCAAAATTAACGCAACGCCAAACGAAGATAATTGCCAAAAACATTACACCCTCAGCTCATCTTAAAGTTGGTGTTTTCACTGAAGGCATGCTGACCACAAGTTACGCCTACCCTTCACTCAAAGCCTTTGCGGAGGGCATTGCGGCTTCGGGCGATCATGTTCAGTTTGTTGAAAAGACGCAATACCAGCCCTGTGACATAGCTGTTATTTTCGGTGATGTACGCGAGGGAGCTGGCAAAGAAAAACGAATGGCTTTTAAAGCGGAGGTAAAAGGGCGGCATATCCATCGTGGATTAATTATCATCGATACTGCAATAATGACGCGTGCAACGCATCAAGGTGTGAATTATCGCCGCATAGGAATTGATGGGCTTCTAAATGATGAAGCCGATTTTAACAATCATCTGGTGGATGACTTACGACGTGAAAAAATTTTTTCCCACACTGGGCTAAGCCTCAAACCTTGGCAGGAAGATGGAGATCACATTTTGATTGCGTTGCAAAGGCCACTGGATGCAAGTTTGCGCAGTTCATCTGCACTACGGGCACGCCGGTATTTCAATTGGCTCAAACAAACAGTTAAAACGTTACGAGAAAACTCTCATCGTACGCTTTACTTGCGCCCTCACCCTGACTCACAAACGAGTCCTGAAGAACGGGCGTGGCTGGCAATGGCAATACAAGAATTGGGAACATCGGTTGAATGGGATATGTCCGCACGTCCTTTTCATGAGATAATTAAAAACTGCTGGACCTGTGTCACATTTAACAGCGGTGCGGGTGTTGATGCAGCGCTGGCAGGTGTACCGATTATTACGTGTGATCCAGGCAGCTTTGCCTGGGATGTCTCGCACCATGACCCCGCACTTATTGAAAAACCACTTAAACCGGATCGCACCCGATGGATTAATGCACTGGCTTATGCTGAGTGGAATTTAAATGAAATTTCCCAAGGCTTACCTTGGCAACATTTAAAGAAGAAGCTGATTACAAAGCTGTTATAAATTCAGCAGCCACGCCTCACACACCGAAACCGAAGCATGAAAAGGCTTTTCCCCCGATTATCCCGGAAAAAGTACGCCGACCTCTTTCATTTCCGGCAGCCCCTACTGCAACCATAAGCGGAATCAAATGATCCTCTTGGGGATGACATTCACGCGCGTGTGGTGCATTTTCCCAAGCTATCAGACGTTGTTTGCGCTCACGCTCATCGCGAGACACCGAATCGCTTAGCCAGTTGTCAAAATCAACCGAAGCTTGATTAGGTTTCACACTAGTCAACATTGCGCGCAGGTTGTGATAGCTGCTTCCGCTTGCAATTATCAAAACACCCTCCTCTCGTAATGACTGAAGGGCATCCCCCATGGCAATATGCGCCTGGGGGTTGTAGTCATGGCGGATCGACATCATCGCAACAGGAATCTCAGCTTTTTCATCGATAATTAACATCGGCACAAATACGCCATGATCAAAACCACGCGTGCTGTTCACGTTTGATTCAATGCCAGCATTATTAAGAAGAGCATGCGCCCGCTCTGCCACATCAGGCGCACCCGGCGCAGGATATTGAAGCGCGTATGTGTGCTCAGGAAAACCGTAATAATCGTACAACATTGGCGGGTTTAAAGCCGTACTCAGCGTGCAGACATCTTCTTCCCAATGTGCTGTCACGATTAAAATGGCTTTCGGTTTTTCGGGCAAGCTTTGAAGTAATCCTTCAAAATAGACGCGCAATCCGTCATAGGCACCTTTGCCGAAAAAGCCGGAACTGTCGATCCAGAAACATGGCCCACCTCCATGCGTTAGATAGAAAACCGGTTGGCGTGATGCATGCGAAATTGTCATCGAAAATTTTTCCTTCACTTCGTTGTTTAGCTCTATGGTATGCTGGAATGGGTTAATGTTAAAGCGGTCATGGCCAGATTACATATTTTTATGACGAACACCGCTGATATTCTGTCCCAGCTTGCGCAAGGCCTTTTGCACGGTGATGGGAAGATTTGCTTTGTCAGCCATCACGTATTTCCTTTTACAATGCTCATTATAATAGTCCTTATAGAGCTTAACGACTGCTATAGTAAGCATCAGGTTATTGGCTTATCGCTTCAGAAAGTTCGTTTGCTGTCAAGTTATTCGTCACGAACATTTGGGCAATCTGCCCCTGTCGCATGAGTAGAATGCGTGAGGTAGTAGCAATCACATCTTGCAAGCGATGGCTAACAACAATAACAGCCACACCTTGGGCGGTCAGGCTTTGAATAAAGCGAATGGCTTTAGCACTCTCCTTAATGCCCAGCGCGGCGGTGGGTTCGTCCAGAATAACCAATTTTGGGTTACCTAACATTGCACGAGCAATGGCTACGGCTTGCTGTTGTCCGCCCGACAGATCGCCAACAACGTCATCCAGGGAGATGTCGGTATTGAGCTTGGCAAGGGCTTGAGACCCTAGCTTTCTCATGGCTGCATGATTAAGCGTTCCCCATGGGGTCGTTATTTCTCGCCCGAGCAGCAGATTGGTCAATACCTTTTGCTGGCGACACAAAGCGAGGTCTTGGTAGACCATTTCAATACCCGCTTCACGAATAGCGTGTGGGTTTCCGAGCTTCAGTGGTTGGCCATTGAAGGTGATATTGCCCGTATCAGGCTTAGTGGCTCCCGATAAACATTTAAGTAGCGTCGATTTTCCAGCCCCATTATCACCGATAATCCCCACCGCCTCACCTGCTTGGAGAGTAAAGCTTGCATCGTTGAGAACCTTGGCCCCACCATAGGACTTAGAAAGATGTTGAATATCCAGGATGCTCATACGTGGCTCCTGCAAGGCTGAAGGGAAACGGCCACCAGCAGAGCGATACCCGTAACCACGTATTGATAAAAGCTAGGAATTGCCAAGAGGTTTAGACCATTTTGCAACACGCCCATAATCAACGCGCCAATGACAGCGCCTACGACCGACGTACGGCCCCCTCGAAGACTGGCTCCCCCCATGATTGCAGCAGTGATGGCAGTGAGTTCATAGCCCATGCCTGCACTGGGGTCTGCGTTGTTTAAGCGGCCCATGAACACCAAACTAGCCAGCACTGCGGTCAACGCAGAAAAGCCGTAAAGCATAATTTTGAAGCGTGTGATATTGACGCCGCTTACAGTGAGGGCGGCAGGGTTATCGCCATAAGCAGTAACGTTGCGGCCAAAAGCAGTTTGTGTCAGTAAGACGTGACCAAAAACTGCAACGATGGTGAAGATCAGGACTGGCATCGGAATACCCATGATATGACCTTGGCCGAAGAAAACAATCTCCTCGGGCAATCCGTATACAGGTTTGCCGTCCATGAGGATAAACGCCAGACCTCTTGCGATACTCATGGTCGCCAAGGTGATGATGAACGGTGGTAATGTCGTCTTGGCTGCCAAAGTGCCATTAGCCATTCCCACGGCCAACCCAGTGGCAAAACAAATGGTTATCATCCAAATCCCTGATAGATCAGGTATTAAACCAAACACAGCACCTACACTTGCCGCTAACGCCATAATGGCGCCCACTGATAAATCAATACTACCTGCACCAATCACCAAGGCTGCACCAACAGCCAGAATGCCTACCGTGGCGCTCGCCATTAAAACATTAAGGATGTTCTGCGGAGTCAAAAAATACGGTGTAGAAAAGCTAAGTCCCACCACAAGTAAACCTAATATCAGGGATAGAGCAAGCTGATGAAGACTGAGTTTAGCGAACATACTGGAGTAGGTCATTTTTGTTTTCCAAGGTAGCCCTATCCAGCTCTAATATTGGCACATACTGGTTATAGTCTACAGCAACAGGATTATCTAAATAAGCTGCCGTTTTCTCCAATGCTTGTTTAGCCATGAGGTACGGAAGTTGAGCCATACTGGCAGTTAACTTACCTTCTTTGATGGCCTTGACAGCATCAATATTTCCGTCCACGCCGATCACTTTTACATTGGCATGACCCTTTGTGGCCAGAGCCTCTACCGCACCTAACGCCATTTGGTCATTGGCTGCAAACACAACGGTAAGGTCGGGGTGAGTGGTCAGTGTATCATTAGTAATGTTGGCAGCTTTAAGCATATCCCAGTCCCCCCCCAGCGTTGCAACGACGGTAAGAGTAGATGGGATGTTTTCTCTAAAACCTGCTACACGCTGGATGCTGGGGTAACTACCTGCCGGGCCCTCTATGATCAATACTTTCCCAGTTATCTCTTTCACGTACTCTGCTGCCAACTTTCCCAAATCATAATTATTGGATGCTACCGAGAACGCTACATTCAGGCCACTCTTCTCGGCATCAGCTTTGGAGAAATTACCGTCCATATCTACTAATACAACACCTGCAAGCGTGGCCTTTTTCAGGCACGGGATAAGGTTCACTTGATTAACGGCTGCAAACACGATAGCCTTGGGTTGACGCAGGAGCGCATTTTCGCATTGGTTGGCCTGTTCCTCTGCATCCCCTACTTTTGTCAAAGTTTGAATATAAACCGACTTGCCTAACGACTTTGCCGTATCATTTATACCATCATAAATGGTTTTCCAATATGGATTGCTCATACTATTGCTTAGTACGGCGATGTCTACTCTGTCCTTTTGTCCACATGCGGTAAGAAGAATAACCAGAAAGCAGGTAAAGACTACGTTTTTCATTTCAGATTACCCCTTCAATCTATCCTCTAATACCCCCACCTTTAGAGGCGTTTTAGAATCAATTTCTTTGATTTATTAATACTAAAATTACAGAAAAAATGATAGCCCCTTTAAAATCTCCAGCGCCTGGGTTTAGATACCAAGAATGTCGGCCATCTCACGCAACCACATGTGCGCTTGTTTTAGCATAAATGATCATTTGCTTTTCACCCTTATCAGTGCAATTTTGCCGCGATAGGGCATGTCTATCTTCGGGAGATTCGCCGCATAAGGTACGCGAGGCTTTTGCGTAAAGAAAAACTTAGCCATAGGGGCGAGTTTTTAGCTCGCTTGGTTCTGATATGATCCTTGAACAGCTGAAATAATTAAATCCACAAACTGATCCATCGACTTTCGCAAGGATCCATCTGTGCACCAAGCATAAGCTGAGGCGGCCCAAATGTTGCCTTCGTGTTGGTTGAAGCTTTGCGGTTCGCTCTCAAAACCATATCCATATAGGCAATCATACGAGGCCACAATCTGTGTTAACGGGGGATAATAGTTTGCTATGGTGAACTTATCTTGTTGAAATTGGCAGGTGCTCATTGCTAAGAATGCAGGGTAAAATTCAGATGAATACATTTTTGCGAGGTTATTATGTCGGATGGTTTGATTGAATCATTACAAAGTTATGCAAGTGCATTAGAATTAGCGGATAGAATGTGTGGGGAAAATGAGACAGTTTTTGGTAAACTGACAATCAGCCAGATTTTGGAACTTCTGGAACTGTTTGAGCGAACAAACCCTAGTCTTGCCAAACGTTTTAATCGTTATAAAGAAAGCGATAATCCTCTCGAGAGGATGCAACATATGCAACAAATGATAGGTTTATTTAGCAAACTTTACGCTGCAGGTCGCCCAGGGGCTCTTGGTTTTTTACGCAATCACGGCGGGGTCCTTCATACTGGTGTATATGGTTGTTTTAACTGTTTGCCGAGAAGTGAAAATAATTACGCATTAAGAATTTGCGTGGAGAACCTAGCGGTTGACGAGGAACGTATTTATACAATTCCACCCATGTTAATTAAGTATATGAGCAGTGTCAATTATCTGGGTGAGAAGTGCATGACGATTGAGGTGAATAACCAATCCCCACTTATGAATGCTTTGATGGACAAGGGGTTCGAACCGATATTAACCAAATTTTTTTGGAATCCCGCTGATCATCCGGAAAAAGTAGCTAAAGCAGAAGAACAATATGATGCGCAAATCCTTCGAGAGAAAGATCTGGAAGATGATGCTCTTCAAAGGTTTATTAAAAGTTTCGCAAATGACAAAACAATGCAATATACCGTCACGCAGGCTTTTCGTGATCTTGCGCAGAGAGGAAGGACATACATTGTAATGGATAAAATGACGAGGCAGCTTGCCGGAGTGCATCCGCTTTCTGTTTCAACCATGCCTTTTCTTGGAATTCCCGTGCCAGATGATGGTGTATTCTTGGAGCGGACCATGACACATCTGATTAATCCCCCTGAAGCTGTTCAAAAGCTTGTGGAAACACGCGCTTTTGTGGCGCTTTTTAACGATTGTAAAAACAATCAGCCGGGGCTTGTGGGCTGTGAGCCGGTATGCGGCGCTGTGCAACGTGACCTGCCTGCTTTATTACCCCCTAAAAGGATCAGAACAAAGATACTCCTTAAAGTTTGAAATGAACACCCTTAGAGCGCATCACCCGAAGATAGACGCGCTCTGTTTCATTCTTTTAACGCAAATCCTGAAAAGATGGTCTCAGCGATCCTCTCTTTTCGGGATTTACTCTAATACTTTTATTGGTGCTTCTCTTTCTTGTTGGTAAAAAGAAGCTGATTTGCTTGATCAAGTTACTGTTTCATATCCTCGTAGCAGACTGTGCGGCTAGTGCTGGATGGTGATGGCAGCAGTACAGCGATTGACTCGGTACTGGTCATACGCTTTGTAAAATCATGCTTGCGAAATCCCGCCACGAGCAGCCAGCGCGCAGCACATAAAAGATGCCGTTCATAACGCGTCTGTCATCCACTCGACGCGCGCCGCGCAACCCCGTCGGTAACAAAGGCTCTATCAGCGCCCATTCCTTATCATTCAAATCAAACCGTGTGCTCATGATCCACCCCCGTGAATCTTGAATCACACCTTCGCAGCTAAGTAAAGTTATTGAGTACAGACCCCAATAAACCGCCATCACTGGCGGTTTATAAGAATAATGGTGGTGCGTTATAGCTATCTATTCAAAAATTTCGAATGTTCGTCAATATATTGATGTAGAATGATAAAAATGTTAGGATATACGCTACACTTCGGGTTTAAGTGTTATTAGAAAGAAATTAATGAATTTTCAGCTTGATTATAAAGAAATATTAGGCCTTGCATCGGTTTCCATCGTCATGGCTAACCATATCTATTATTTAATACTGACCTGTCTTAAGCGTATCCGCCCACATGCTTTTACGCTTTTGGTTTATTTTATCGTGACGATCAGTGTTTCTGTCGGAATGTATCTTGAAGGCGATACAGGTGCAGCCCTGCGCATGGGTATCCCAGCACCAATGTATATTCTCATGCTGATTATGACGCTACGTCGTGGAGTCGAATATATCCGCAGGATTGATGCGGTTATGCTGAGTTTTTCTTTGCTGGCGATGCCTCTATGGTGGCTGACGGACAGCCCACGTGCCGCTATCCTTTTTTTGGCGTTGATTGAAGGGTTTGGCATCATCCCCGGATTCCGCAAAGCCTATCATCTACCACATGAGGACTCCGTCGTTTCGCCGATTGTTAGTGCGACGGCTATGCTATTGGCATTGGCCGCTGTACGCGATCCCCTCGATTCTTGGGCGACAGCACTTTATCTAGCGTATTGGACTACGCTATGCACGGCGATGGCTATCTTGATCGGGTGGCGGCGACATACGTTGGCCCGGAAGGCTACAGCACTGGAAAGTTAAAATTTTAGCTGTCTTCAATGTACAAAATAAAAAATGTTCGCAAACATTTTTGAGTTTGATGTCGATATCACAGGTTCGTATTCTGCAACCATAATCATCAAACACAGGAGACTATCTGACGACTAAATTGCAAGAACAGCTTTCCGGCTTGTGAGAGAATTGCGTGAATTGAGAGAGATTTGCTTAATGTTTCAAATGGGGCGGTGCTCATAAGCAAAACAGAAAGCCCTTATTTCGCGGCCTTCAAAGACGGCACCATGTCTTCGGAGATAATTTCCTATGTAAAAATGGTGGTGCACCTTACACGCTGATAGTCGGAGACCAAGAAGTGACTGAAAATACTGTTTCTGTTCGCTTCCACAATGGAATATCTGCAAGCATGCCAGTCGAAGATTTTGTGAATAGGCTTCAACAAGAAGTTAATACCCGCCGTGACCGTCCCCAGCCACAACGGCCCGCAGCCACCTGAGCGAACCATGAGCTAAATTGACAACACCATAATTCATGTTAGCTTCATGGGCGAAATTAAGGAGTATCCATGTCTTCATCTGAACCAACAATCGACATCATGCGCCACACCGCCGCCCATGTTATGGCAGCCGCGATCCAGCAGCTTTGGCCAAGTGCCAAGTTTGGGGTTGGTCCAACCACTGAAAAAGGCTTCTATTATGATGTGCTGGTGGATACCCCCCTCACGACCGAAGATTTGACGCGCATTGAAGAAAAAATGCACAGCATCGTGAAAGCTAAAACGCTGATGCAGCGCGAAGACTGGGCGATGGATAAAGCCATTGTGTTCATGGCAGAGCAGCATCAGGATTTCAAGGTTGAACTGCTCAATCTGCTCAAAACCAAAGGCTCAACCGCTGTCGCAGAAGAAACAGGTGATACAGGAATCGCGGCTGAAGGCGGTGCTGTACTCAATAGCGTATCCTTTTATCGCCTAGGCTCGTTTGTAGATTTGTGCCGTGGACCTCATGTCGAGAGCGCGGATAAAATCGGCGTGGTGAAACTCATCAATGTGGCGGGTGCGTATTGGCGGGGAGATGCGAAAAACCCACAGCTCCAGCGCATTTATGCCTTTTGCTTCCCCACCAAGGACGAACTCGCTCATGCAATTTGGCAACATGAACAAGCTAAGCTGCGTGATCATCGCCGCTTAGGAAAAGATCTTGAAATGTTCACTTTCTGCGAGGAAATTGGGCCAGGTTTACCGTTATGGCTCCCAAATGGCACGATTATTCGCGAAGAGCTGGAGTTTTTAGCCAAGCAGACAGAGTATGCCGCAGGTTATCAGCGTGTATCCACCCCACAATTAACTAAGGAAAACCTGTTCTTCCGTTCAGGCCACTTACCCTACTATGCTGAGGATATGTATGCCCCAATCAAGATTGAGGAAGAGAACTACTATCTCCGGCCAATGAATTGCCCCTTCCATCATAACGTTTTTAGTGTGCGCCCACGATCCTATCGTGAGATGCCAATGCGGGTGGCTGAATATGGCACAGTCTATCGTTATGAGGCGAGTGGTGCGTTATCTGGCCTGATGCGAACGCGCGGCTTCTGCCAGAACGATGCGCATATTTATTGCCGTAAGAACCAAGCAGAAGATGAGTTTTTGCGTGTGATGAATATGCATGCCGACTATTACAAGATGTTCGGTATTGAAGATTTTTATATGCGCCTCTCGTTGCCAGATCTTAACAAACTAGATAAATATGTTGACGAGCCAACAGAGTGGATGGATGCGCTTAATATCATCCGTTCAGCTATGCAACGTTCGGGCTATCCTTACAAGGAAGCCAAAGGTGAGGCCGCCTTTTACGGTCCCAAAGTTGACTTTATGATTCGTAGCGTTATTGGCAATGAATATGCCATTTCTACGAACCAACTCGACTTTCTCGCGACAAAGCGTTTTAACCTTGGCTATATCGGCGAAGATGGGACACAACATCCAGTTTATGTTATCCACAGAGCACCGTTAGGATCGCATGAACGTTTTGTAGCATTCCTGCTTGAGCATTATGCCGGGGCATTCCCCGTCTGGTTGGCTCCCATACAGGCACGCGTTATCCCGATTTCTGATCGACATGTTGAGTATGCTGAAGAAGTGCGTACTGCGCTCACGTCTCAGTCTGTGCCTTTGGCGAGCAGTGTCTTGCGCGTTGATATGGATACTAGCAATGATCGGATGCAGAAAAAAATCCGCCAAGCCCAGCTGGAGAAGATTCCCTATATGCTGATCGTGGGTGACCGCGAGGCGGAAACCCAGTCGGTTTCTGTTCGTTTACGCGACGGGACAGATCTGGGCAGCCTTCCTCTTGCCGGTTTTATCGAGCGGATCGTTGCAGAGTGCCGCAATCGCAAAGATGCATCCGCTCCCGCTCAAGAACTCAAGGCGGAACCTGCATAGGCAAATCGATACTCTTTCACGCACAGCTTGGCTTGTTTCACCTGCTTCTTTACAGATTGAAAATAGTCTTTACCTTGGCAAGCTCTTCTGGTTGGCGCTTGATGGCAGGCGCTCTCACAAGGAGACCAAGGTGATGAAAAAAGTCAAGAAGCTCAAAGTTAAGGCGTCAACGACGACATGCGGCAGCTACAATTTGTAGCTCTTACGGAAGAGGCAAGTTTTTGGGCTTAGCCTCTTCTCTTTTCTGTGAGGATGTAGATGCTTGTTGGTGCTGGTTTTAATCCTCACTTCTTTTCCAAAAGAAATAGGATACCCCTTCCTGACCAGTTATCCCTTATCGAAGTTGGTCTGCGCGAACTTAATCTGATTTCTGCTGCACCAGTTCCCCTATCCTTGCACATGGCTCGCAGTCCGATTGCCGAAAATCCGCAGCACCATGCTGCTTTTATCCAAAACATTCAAAAATACATCAAAGGTCGCAAAATTCACTCCATAGGATTACATCTTATGGGTCAGCGCAATGAAGGAATCGGTCAGCTTGGCTTTACAAGTCAGTTCTCTGCAAATCCCCAGATAGTTGCCCGGAGCGTAGACTTTATCAACCGACTCAAGGATACTTTGAGTCTTCCCGTTTGGGTCGAAAACGCGAATTTTTACACTGAGCATGCCGAAGAAATCAAAAGAAACTGGGATGGGGTACATACTATTCTCGAGCAAACCGATGCCCGACTTATTCTCGATATTTCGCATCTTGTTATAGAGGCTAACAATCTCAGGCAACCACCAGCTGCCGCGCTTGGCTTAATACCATGGGGACGGGTAGTTGAAATTCATCTTTCTGGATACAAAAAAAGTCACGATGGTAGCTATCACGATGCCCACAACATTCCAGTTGCCGAAGAATGTTGGGCATTGCTTGAAACATGCAGCCACATGGGATTTTTGTTACCGGACACCGTTGTAACTATTGAACATACTGATCCACAGTGGTATCAGAAAAAGACTGAGTTTGAGGCTGACTTTAATCGGTTAAATAAATTTTTGTCAGCGCTTGATAACAAAGTAGCATCCTCTGATGCCAGTGATCGTGCTATGCAATATGCGCAAAACTATCTCGGCAAGGTGATAGCTGGATATGTCGATGACATTCGAGATGCCTGTAAAGAAGCGGGATCTACCTATGAACACGAAATTCAGGATTGGTTAATCCAACGCATTTTCAAGCACAATTATCGTCTCACATTAAGTGAGGAAGAACTTTACGAGGATAACGGAAAGGCTTTTTTTGCTCCAGTAGATTTTATCAAGTTCCTACAGGAGAAATATCCCTCATGAAACATGGAGTTAACTTAACAGGACCGTCCAATGTTCGCACCATCCAGAGGCTCATACGTACAAAGTCAATCAACTTTGTTGAAATCTTAATTGACAACTTTCTGCACATTGATGCCGGAAAAATTGAGGACTTCCTTGAGGGAACTCCCTGCGCCTTCCATATTATGCAATCTCATTTTTTGACCCGCAACAAGGCTGATCTAAAACAGCTGGCGGCGCAAATATGCCTTATGGGAAACCGTTTAAAACCACTCTATTACTCAGATCATTTGGCGTACTTCTGGCTTAAGGGGCGCAAATCTAGCATGTCAGTTGAAGTCAATTATGATCATGACTTGCAGAAAATTGGCAAAGCTCTTGCTTGGTGGCAAGATAGGCTGGGGAGTAAGATTTATCTCGAAAACTTCCCGTCCTACCAAGCACAAAAAGAATCACAGGCAAATTTTTATCAGAACCTTTTTGAATTGACTGGTAGTGGTCTTCTCTTCGATGTTTCTAACGCAACCATTGCAGAATTGAATGGAGCTCTCCCCTTCTCGGCGTGGTTGCCAATTGTATCGCAAGCACCCCACTGGCATATTGGCGGCTATGTTCTTTCATCACCTGCTAAAGCCAAGCCGCTGTATGTCGATAGCCATGATCAGCCTGTGAGCGATGCTGCCATCGTCAATTTTAGTCGAGCACGAAGCACAAACAAAGTTGCAACCCTCTCGGTCGAGTGGGACAATAATATTTCATTTAAAAACTGGGAACGAGATCTCGTCCGCCTTGGGTTCAATCAGGAAACGAATGTAGTATGAAGATCGCCGCATATCATTCTCCTGCCATCATGAAGTCATTGCCTGAAATGAGTGCCGAGCGTACGCAAACCATTTTATCACTGCGAGTTTTTTGGCATCGCATTTTTGATCCATGTCCCACGCTTGAAAGCTCAGCACTGGATGCCCGCGAGTTGTTTGAGAGCTTTATGGATGATGAGTATGAATCTGGTCGCCCTTATGACTGGACTTTGCATCTTCGCCTGCTCGATTGGCTGAGGTCACAAAAAAAACACCTGTCTTTAGCCACAAACAAAGAGATACAGCTGGAGATGGCAGCAGCAGCAGCCTATAGCTGGTGCACCAGTGATTTATCAAATAGCCTATGCCTTCTCCTGCAGCTCAAAGGTTGGCGTGAAACGGCCATTCATGCTGTAAAATATAAGTCCATATTTAGTGCACCAACCTGTGTCCTTGTTGAACTTGAACAAACAATATTGGCAAAGTCTCATCAATTTAAAATAGCCTCCAATAAAAAAGAGCTTCTTGCCGCTACATGGCAACGTCTGCCTGAAGACTAGAGCATTTGGGATGGCAGACTCTACTTCAAAGTGGAGGGATTTTAGGGGAACAGGTCAATGACAATTCAAACATAAGGCGTGAAGATGCTGGCAAGTTCTCGTAGGGCGGTTTAACTGCTTTAAAAATTCTTTTTGCGTCAAGCAGGTCTCGAGGCAATGACATTGATACCAGCGTATGTGGAAATAAAATATAAAAATCCAATATTCTAATTAAGTCGACCGGAATTTTGTCGTTTTCAATATCATGAGCCAGGCATAATACCCTAAATATGCAGTGGCTTGGATCATGGATTGGATGATAGGTAAGCATTTTCAGTACTTCCAATCTATGTGACAGTTACCAGTCAAAAAGTAAAGCATACCCTTAACTTGTCTTTGGTCGTACTCAAGCACAGTTCCCGCTAACTCTGAATACATTGATTCAACAATGTTCAATACATTGCTTTCAATTTCATGCAAGGGAGCATTCGTTTTTATAAGTGGCTTAACCTTACCATCATATTGCGTTTTAATCGTTGCAAGAATGTGTACGTATGCTTCTTGTGCCTGTTCAGATAAGTTATCTTTGACAAGAACCTTTGCGAAAGATTCTTTTAATTCTTCAGCTTCATATACTTCATCCCCCCTCCCAGCATCTGTCAATTTAGAGCATTTTAAAACAAAGTTTGCGCATAGCCTGAGTGAGCGAAGAGGTTGGAGCATTCGGTTGGAGTGAAGGTCGGGAGCAGGCTGGCGATGGTAGCCCAGAGGGTCTCGACTGTTCTGGCTGCGGCCTTGCGCAGATGAGCTTTGAGTTTGGAGAAGGCCT
>JBDHTQ010000001.1:0-319725 GCA_039808765.1 Bdellovibrionales bacterium | reverse complement strand
CTGCACAAACTCGATAATCCGCTGCCGCAAGTCATTGATATCGGTCGTCCCATCGTGTCAGGCCTCCTTCCGCCCAACACTTATCAATCACATATTCGCCACCTTGCGAATCCTCTTTCGGTTAAAATGCTCTAGGAGGATTGCCCAACAGGGATTCAAAATGCCCCAGCTGAAAAAGAGATTTTTTATGGGACCTCCGCAGCTTGCGCAAGAGCAGACATCACCGCATGGGTGGTCAGCAATTCAGGCAAAACGATACCGTCGGGCGCGCCTGGACCGTAAACAATGTCAAAAGGAATACCATAACGCCCATAGCGCTTCAAAAAATCACTGATTTGCGGGTTCGGCTTCGTCCAATCACCTTGCATGGTTATTATATTTAAGTCTGTTGTTAGCTTCATATGCACAGGATCCCGATCAAGTACGAGTTTTTTGTTGGCATGACAACTTAGACACCACTCAGCCGTAACGTCGACCAAAATCGTTTTATTACTGCGTACAAGTAACGGAACGACATCAGGATCAAAGGCAATCCAATTAATCGAGCGATGCGCCATTGGATCAAAAGAAAATTTGTTTTGCATCAATGTAATGCCATGCAAGGCAACGCTAAGAAAAGCGATAAAGACAACACCCTTAATAACAAGGACAGGTCTTTGAATTGATGCACGAATCCAAAACACCAGCAGCATTAACAAAACGCCCCCCCTCACCATCATAACCAAGAGAATATTTGGTTCCAGACTCGATGAGAGAATGTATGAAAGCCACAGTGCTGTGAACATTAACGCCGTGCCTAACAGGGCTTTCAAAATATTCATCCAGCGTCCGGGCCGTGGAAAAATCCGCGCTGACTGAGGAAAAGCCGCAACCAATAAATAAGGCATTGCCAAACCAAGCCCCATACTCAACGCGATAAGAAGGATACTAGCTGGCCCTCCACTTAAGGCGAAACCAATCGCTGTTCCCACAAAAGGTGCTGAACATGGTGTGGCAAGAAGGGTAGCAAATGCCCCTGTTAAAAAATGACCAAAAAATCCTTCATGTTCACCTTTGGCATAGTTAGGCAAACGATCTGCTAAAGCATTTGCGATAAAACGCGGCAAAGGAATTTGCACCAAGTCCCATAGACTAGCCGCAAAAAGTGTTAGAACAACAACAAGTACCCCCAAAAAAATCGGGTTTTGAAATTGTACGCCCCAGCCAATTTGATACCCCGCCTCAAGAAAAGCAATGGCAACAAGTGCTAAACAAAGAAAACTAGTGATAATTCCAGCAGCAGAAGCAAGAAAACTCATCCGTACATGGTGAGGGGGATTGTTGGCATGCCCAATTGCAGATAGCACTTTAAGCGAGAGAACAGGCAAAACGCATGGCATCAAATTAAGAATGAGCCCACCTATAAACGCGGCAAAAATCGCATTAATTAAGATAACGAGAGAAAAAATAGAATGATTTTGCGCTGAATATGCGTGCACCACAATGTTTTTCTCAATGTGTTGCTCACCGCTAACCAATGTCAGGGTAAGATTTCGACCGATCAATTTACTTTCATCATGACCTTTTAAATCAATGATCAAACGCGATGGATTTTGATCACTGATGGATGGCGGCGGCAACGTAAGATTATCAATAAAAAGGTCCACATCATGCAATAATTCCTGTTGAGCTTGATGAACATCAACCACTAATTGACCTTTGTTGACATATGCATCCTCAATATCGAGTTTTTCATGAGAAGCCGTCAGACCCGTAATAACCGTCGGAACACGGTTCTGCCATTCCTCAATCATTGAATGCCATGGAGAAGGTGCTGCAATGCCGGGTTTGAGCTGAAGCGATAAGTCAAACGAAAAAGGCACGCAAAGCTCTTTACATGCCATCAACTCAACATGAGCCTTTAAATCAACCGGCTGAAACGGATCAAGTACGCTTAAGTTAAAGGGTAAAACAACACGTTCTTTATAGCCGTAACTTTCCAAACCTGCGAACTGAAAACGATGCGGCGCAGGCCACTGAAATCGGGCAGGCTGATCTTTATCAGCCAAATTACTTGAGTTTTGCCACGTTATGCTGGCGGGAAAACCGGCTACACCCGGAAAACGCCAATACGTTTTCCACTCCGGCGCAAGAACAATTTCAAGCGCCAGTGAAAGTTTGCCATCGCCACTAACGGCAGTATCGTTCGAAATGAGACGCACCCGAACAGCATCGTCAAGTGCACTTTGCCATGCGCTGCTGCTCTGATCATCACTAATCTCTTGCTCGGCCTCTTGTTTATGTGGAGAGGAAAAAAGCTCTTGCAAAACTGGCACAGCGTCGCGCGCATAGCCGGCATGAGTGGCACACACCCCGAAAAAAATCGAGATAAAGATGAAAATGGTGAGAAGAAGCTTGTTCATGGCGTTGTTATCAGTAAGATATCATGACTAAACCATGACGCAAACATCTTATCTCACCGGACATTTTCTGATTGCCCTTCCAAGCATGCCTGATCCCCGATTTTCCAAATCGGTTATCTTCGTATGCGCTCATAACGCAGATGGTGCGATGGGCTTGGTTATTAACCGCCTGTTTGACCCTGTCGATTTTTCAGAATTGCTAAACCAACTTAGCATCCCGATTACCCCGCAATGCCGCAACATCCCTGTCCATTTCGGTGGACCTGTAGAATCAGGGCGTGGTTTTGTCCTTCACTCTTCAGATTATAATTGTGAAGGCACCCTCGTTGTGAATGAAGGGGTTTCATTAACCGCTACACTTGATATCCTGAAAGCACTGGCAGAAGGTAAAGGCCCCAAACAATGTATTCTTGCATTAGGATATGCCGGGTGGGCTGCAGGCCAGCTTGATGCGGAATTGCAAACCGATGGTTGGCTGCACGCTGAAGGTAGCACCGAACTTCTTTTTGATCCGCAAGTCGAAAACAAGTGGGACAAAATTTTAGCGCACATTGGGGTCAACCCTTCAATGCTCTCAACTCAGTCTGGGCATGCTTAAAAAGCACAAAAAATCGCATAATTAACATTAACCTTATGATTTCATATTACAATTGCTTGGCTGCATGTGATTTTGTAAAATTTAATTTTTTAACCCTGATGGGAGTTTATAATGGTTGATTTTGCTCATAAAAAAGACTTAGTGAAAGCCTATAGGAGACTCGGCGTAAATTCAAAAAGCACGGATAGAGAGGTTAATCTGGCTTACCGAAGATTGATATCGCAATGTCATCCTGATAAAACACCGCCAGGTCTTTCCCCAAATGAACAAGAGGCGCGTACAGCTCAAGCCGCAACAATTAATGCTGCATTTACTTTAATAACGCGCAGTAGAAGACAAGAAGACACCACTCATAATAAACCAAACAGTGATGGAGACACATCCTCCGCGAACATAAAAAAAGAACAACAAATTGAAGCAACCAGAGCAACCCTAATAAAGTTTAATGAATTGAAACAATCAGCATTAGAAATTATGCCGGGCATTATGGCTACAATTCAAAATATCAATCTGATTGAGTCAGCAAGACATAAAGCAGCTGAAAGCCTGAAAAATTATGCTCATCAGGAAGTTAGCGTTACCAGCACAGCACGGATGGTCAAAGCAACATTAGAAGCTTTTGGTGCTCAAACAAAATCGATTATGGACAAAAAGGAAAGAGTCACTCAAACCGCACAAAATAAACTTGAAGCGGTTGAAAATAATATCGCAGAATTTAACGATTTTTGGACAGAAAATGGCACAACCCTCACCAGATTTTGTGATTTTGTTTCGATGTTGCCTGAATTCTCACATGGAAAATTAACACCAGAAACAGCACTAAAAATCCTTATTAAAGATCCTCGTTTAGAGTGCTTAAAGAAAGAAGTAAACAATAACTCTGGAAGTACTGTATCTCGTAGTGTGAACCGTCTTTTAAAGACTCAAGCTTACAAGCAAACCAAGGCTCAGCTTGATGCTATTGATATGCTAGCGACCATTGGACCAATGCTTGCCACAAAAATAAAGAAGAAATTCGGCATATGTATTGATCAGCACGACGAGAATGATAAGCTTACCCTTAAGGATGTGTTTAAAGGGCCGGATATTCACCCTTACTTATGGGAGTTAGATAGTGCACGACAAGACTTAGAAAACGCGATGTCACGTAAAGACAATATTTTCCATGATGATATTCAATCTATGGGACCAAGTTTAGCAAACAGTCTGAATGGAATAGAGTCAATCAGGATGGAAGGGGTCAATGAACACTTAAGCAGAGAACAAAAAGAAGTATTAGATTACATCGAAAACTATTATTCAGGTGGTTATCGCTATGATAAAACCATAAAAACGAGCACCATCGAAGCGGCAACGGGTGAGCAGAACCTTGCAACATTTGAAAGCAGCGTAATATTTCATTCTCAACAACGCACAAGAAGACACTCAGCAATAAATGAAGCCGCGAAATACGCTCAGATGCAACATGAACTAAATTTAATGAAAAGTGATCTTGAACCTCTTGTAAAACAAGATTTTTCAAGCATAGATCCAGCTGATGAGTTAGCGGTAGAGCGTGTTCTCCGAACATTACAAAAGCCGACGTATTACAAAACGGTATTAGAAAGCGCCCAAAAACTTAAAGATGAAGGTAAGCTTGTTAACGAAGCGGAATGCAGAAAGGTTGTTTATGGTTTGACAGGAGAACAACCTAGACGTGTAGTAGATCCGAAACATGTAGTAGATTAGTAAATTTTTGCGTCTACGCACGAAAGATAAAAGGTTTAAAACGTCTTTTATACCCGTTCGCTGTGGTGTGGCATCGGGCGCATCAAGCGTTTCATTATTAATTTTTGCACAGGCTTAAGACCATTTCCAAGACGTAACAAACCGGATTGTAAAGACCTAAGCAAGGGATGGCGACTGGAATACAGCTGCACGATGGAGTTGGTTGCAAAAAAAAGTGGCAGAGTCGCGCGTCTATGTTGACGTTCATACTTCTGCAATAACGAATAGGCACCGATATCAAGGCCCAAACAATGGGCTTTCTTGATCAACTGACTTAACGTCCAAGCCCCTTTTACACCAAAATTAAACCCATGTGCCGTAACCGGGTGCATTCCTACGGCAGCATCACCAATCAAAGCAAACCGATCAGCGATAAACCGCGTGGCATAAGTTGCAATCAAAGGGTAGCAAATTGGTTTACTGCACAACGTCATTTCTCCCAATCGGTCACGAAAACTACTCGTAATATATTGGCTAAAACAATCTTTATCGAGTGCCAGAATCTCTTCAGCTTCGTGAGGGGGAAGCGTGAGAACAATTGAGGATTTTTGCTGATTAAGAGGAAGCACAGCCAACGTCATTTGAGCGTTAAAACATTCGTAAGCCACTTCTTCATGAGGATACTCATGGTGGATGCGCGCAACAATACACGTACGCGCAAAATCGAATTTATGGGTCGCTATGCCAACAGAATGCCGCGAGCTTGAGAAGCGGCTATCGGAAGCAACAACCACAGAGGCTGTTACCGTTTGCCCACTTTTCAAGATAACGGACCCTGCCTTCTCTTCTGTTCCAACAGATTGCACTTCTTGTTCAGTGATCAACGTCACTTTCTTGTTTTTGAAATAAGGCTCAAGAGAATTCCAAACCGCTTGCCGGATATTCTGATTTGAAACAAAAGCACCAATGGCCTGTCCTTCAGCCTGATGCGGGTCAGCAAAGCGCAGAAAATACGATGCACTACCATTGATCACACGTGCTTCGCGGAGCGGTGAAATCTCATCTTGTGGAACATAATCCCATACGCCAATCCGCTTGAGTGTTTCTTGCGTTGAGCGCGTTAAGGCAAGATCACGCCCATCAGCGATAGGCTGTGAAAGTGTTTTCATGTGGTTTTTTTCAATGATCGCGAGCGACAACCCTTCATCAGCTAAAGCCTTTGCAAAACATAATCCTGCCGGACCTGCACCAATTATAATAACATCATAATCTTTTTTCATGTTCCCCTCACTTAAGCCTTGCGCGTATGTCACACCACTCTTTTTCGAGAATGGAAAAAAACAAATGATCTTCCCAATCGCCATTAATTTTAAGATACTCGCGCAATAATCCTTCTTCTTTAAAGCCAACTTTGCGCAATAGTCCAGCACTTCGATTATTGCTTGGCAAGCATCCCGCTTCAATGCGATGAAATCCACCCCCTGCCAGATCAAAAGCGTAGTCAAGCGTTAAGCAAACTGCTTCGGTGGTGTATCCTTGGCGCGCATATTCTTCACCCACCCAATACCCCAATAAAGCACTTTGGCTCCCACTGCGGCGAATATTGCTCAAACTCAGACCGCCAACAAGAGCATTATCGTCACAACGAAATGTCAAAAAGCTGTAAAATTGATCATTTTTCCAAGCATCATACTGCCGCTTTAATCGTCTGTTCCACGTAAAGCGGCTCAATGAATCATCTGCCCAAGCAGGCTCCCAAGGGGTTAAAAATGCACGGCTTTTTTCCCGAAGAGCCGACCAAGCAGACCAATCAGACAGCAAGGGTGGCCGAATATAAACCTGCTCACCCTCACGAATAAAGTCAGGTGGATTTAAAGTGCCGGAAAATAAATCCATCATAATTCATTCACCAATTCTATGGGTGATTTCGGCAATGGCGGGAGTTCATCTACAGGGCCAACACACGCACGAGCCAGCGGTGTCGTTTTGATTTTTTCCATAAATCGAGAAATATCTTGTGTATTAATTTTTTCAAGCGCTTGTAATGCTGTTTCAACCGGCCGATATGTATCAAGCGACAAGAGCTGAAACGCTATTCTTTCAGCGCGTGATTCAACGTTTTCAAGTTCCATCAACAAATTTGCGCGGATCATGGCTTTGGCGCGAGCTAATTCTTCCTCGTTGATTGTTGATCCCAAATTCATCAATTGATCAAGCATCACTTTTTCACATTCAATGCTTTTGCTGGGTTCACATGCGGCATAAAGGGTTAAAAGCCCGGTATCAATGTAACTTGAGGAAAATGCTGAAACGCTGTAAGCAAGCCCCCTCTCCTCTCGAATTTCATGAAAAAGGCGAGAGGATGATCCTCCTCCCAAAATACTGGCAACAATGCCCTGAATATAAAAGTTCGGACTTCCAACACCTTCAATTTGTAAAGCATAACACATATGCAGTTGCTCTTGATGCGGACGATGGACGATAACACTGCCCCCTTTATATTTGGCTTGATCAGCAACGGCTAGCTGACCTGTGGGGAGTTGTGAAAATCGTTTTTCTACTTCTTTCACAAAAGCATCATGTTCTACCAATCCTGCTGCAACCAATACACACCGTGCAGCAAGATAGTGTGTTGCAATGTAATGGCGTAAATCATCACGCTGAATTCTCTTTAGAGTTTTTTCTCGCCCAAGAATGGGACGACCCAATGGCTGATTGGGCCAAGCGACCTCATGCAAAATATCGTAAATATGATCATCCGGTGCATCAAAAGCTTCACCGATTTCTTGTTCAATGACATTTTTTTCCCGCTCAAGTTCATTCTCATCAAAGAGGGAGTTAAGAATCATGTCGGCGATCAGTTCTAATGCGAGCGGCACATCTTCAGGTAAAACACGCGCATAAAAACTGGTGTTCTCGCGACTGGTAAATGCCCCCAAACTTCCACCTTTTTGTTCAATCGTTCGATTAATGGTCTTAACGTCACGCGTTGTTGTTCCTTTAAAAAACATGTGTTCAAGCAAATGTGATAGCCCTTCATGCTGCGGTTCTTCGTACCGTGACCCCACACCGACAAATAAGGCAAGATGAACACTTGAAGCCGTGATCACTGTATCTGTTGCCACACGCAGTCCATTGGGCAATGTTGTGATCTGAGGGGTGGGATAAATCATTCGTAAAAAGGCTCCTCTTTTATAATGCACGGCGCGCATGCATGCGAATATAATCACTTACTACACGAAAGTCCGCAGGTAGAATCAATGTTTTTTCATTCGCACTTGACATCGGCAAGTGACGATTTGCCATTGAAGGGCGCACAGCAATTGCTCGTAAAACCGTCTCAGAAAATTTAACCGGATGACAGGGTGCCAAAACCACCGCCGGAAACATTTCATCCAGTTTTGAATCATTAACAGCGTGCAAGGCCACAGCCGTTTGAGGATCAATCACCACCTCATAATCACGGTAGGCCTGCACCATCGTTTCAACAATTTGTGAATCAGTCGCGCTGGAAGCAAAGAAAAGCGTACGAAACTTTCTTAAATTTCCCGGTGTAATGTCATATGATCCGGAAGCACGATAGCTCGCTAACAATCGTACGATCTCGCCCGCCTTACGGTCACAAAGCTCGAACAGAAGACGTTCAAAATTCGCTGCAGCTGTAACATCCAAATCCGGCGCAACCGTTCTTTGTAAGGGATGTACTTTCATAATGCCATCATCATAAAAACGCCTTAATGCGTTATTAGCATTGGTGGCATAAACAATGCGACCAATAGGAATCCCCATCCGATATGCTGCATAACATGCAAATGCAGACGTAAAATTTCCAGTCGGAACGCAAAACGTCAGCGTACGCTCAGGCGATCCCAAGTTTAATGCAGCATAAATGACTGGAATAATCGTAGCAATCACTCGCGCAATATTGAAAGAGTTCGCAGTTCCCAAATGAAATATGCGTGTTAATCCCTCATCATTCAAAAGCGCTTTTACTAACTCTTGGCATTGATCAAACATGCCATCAATTGCAATGGCATGAATGTTTTTTTCTGTCACAGAGGTTATGGCCCGCTTCTGCCGATCGGGGACATCACCGACAGGATATAACACAAAAAGCTCTATATTTTTCTTACCACGAAAAGCCTCAACCGCAGCTGCACCTGTATCACCCTGTGCAGCCATTAAAACAGTATGCGGTGTTTGCGTCGAGGGTAATACATGCTCTAGCAATGCGGCCGTCAAGCCCAGTGAAAAGTCTTTTGATGAAAACGTAGGGCCATAAAAAAGTTCGAGCAGCCAAAGATTATTTTTTAATTGTTTCAGGGGGGCAATACCTCTATGCGAAAATTGCGGAGATGAAAAAACATCCTGCACAATCGCAGAAATTATATTTTCTCGCACATCCGGACAAAAAAGCGACAAGATAACGCAGGCAATTTGCTGAAAACTTTTTCCGCGCAATTCGGCCAAGATTTCTTCTCCGAGCTGCGGCCACACCATGGGAATGTATAATCCCCCGTCGGCAGCAATCCCCTTAATCACAGCCTCAGAGAAGGTTGCCGGGGATGACGCACCACGGGTTGAGATGTATTGCAGCATTCAAGCCATCCTTAAGATACGCTGTATTGTCATTTCTCGCAGCCAGTCATTAATGTGGCGGAAGGCTACGAAACTTGCAAGTAGAGGGTAGCCTTTTTATCAAAAAATGGCCATACTCCCTAAAATCAGAAACGAGGGTTAAATTATGTCGCATCTTGAGACAACGGACCAACTGTTTTTTCATCAAACCGGTTTAGATATGCGCAAAACGCAAGTCTTGGTCTCTGATGCCTTACAAGGCGCAGATGATGGTGAGCTTTTTATGGAGTTTACCGAGTTTGAAGCGCTGCTATGGGATGATGGCCACCTTAAATCATCAAGCTTTGATCGCTCACAAGGACTGGCTTTGCGTGGGGTCATTGGTGAAGCAACAGGCTATGCACACTCATCCGTACTGAGCCTTGATGCATTAAAGCGCGCTGTTCCCACTGTGCGGGCTGTAATTGATCATGGACGCACCTTTGCAGTAGACACGCCTATCTCTGCGCCACAAAAATTATTATACACCGATGCAAACCCCATCAATGCACATTCACTCGCACAAAAAGTTGCCTTGCTTCAATCTATTGACGCTTACGCACGCAAAAAAGATCCGCGCGTGAATCAGGTCTCGGCAGCAATTACATCAACCTGGCAAGCCGTGCAGATCCTGCGCGCTGATGGATATCGTGTGGCAGATATTCGCCCCTTGGTTCGTATATTTATCTCGGTCATTCTTAAAAACAATGATCGGCAAGAAAAAGGTACCCACGGTATGGGCAACCGCGTCACGCTTGAACAGTTTCTTGATCCAAGTGTCTGGCAACCAGCTGTAGATTTGGCTATCCGCGCCGCTGATATAAATTTTGAGGCGAAGCCAGCGCCCGCCGGTGAAATGCCCGTTGTACTTGGTAATGGTTATTGTGGCGTTCTGCTGCACGAGGCAATTGGCCACGGCTTGGAAGGTGATTTCAATTATAAAAAATCATCAGCTTTTGCCGGACTTTTAGGACAAAAAATTGCGGCTAGCGGTGTAACGGTAATTGATAGCGGCATTGTTCCTAACCACCGCGGGTCAATTACAATTGACGATGAAGGAACGCCTTCACAAGAAAACGTTTTGATTAAGGATGGCATTCTCAAAGGCTTTATGCATGATCGCTTAAGTGCCCGCCTGCTTGGCAAACTGCCAACGGGTAATTGCCGTCGTCAAAGTTACGCCCACCCTCCTTTGCCACGCATGACGAATACCTACATGCAAGGTGGAAACTATACTCAAGAAGAATTGATTTCATCAGTGAAGAAAGGGATCTTCGCACCTAATTTTAACAGCGGTCAGGTTGATATTACCACTGGGAAATTTGTCTTCTCTATGGATGAAGCCTACTTCATTGAAAATGGAAAAATTCAATACCCGATTAAAGGCGCAACATTGATCGGCAGTGGACCAGAATGCTTAACCAAAGTAAGCATGATTGGTAATGATTTTTCGTTGGATCGCGGTTCGGGTTCATGCGGTAAAGCTGGGCAATTGGTTCCTGTAGGCGTTGGCCAGCCATCTCTGCGCATCGACAGCATAACAATCGGTGGAACGGCACTATAATTTTATCAAGCCCAGCACAAAAAAGTATTGTAAAGGCGCAATGCTTTTTTTGCTCATCACATTCATAACAGACAAAGTCTCAAATGATGGAATCACCAAGAAGCCGTGTGTTATCTGCACGCTTCCTGTTAATTCGTAACTTCAAATCTGACCCTTGTCTAAAGCGAATATTGCGCACAGTATTAATTTGAATAACTTCTCCTGTACGCGGATGTCTTCCTTCACTTGATTTGCGTTCGCTTATATGAAACGAACCAAAACCAACCAACTTAACGCTACCACCGCTCTCAAGTTCGTTTTTGATAATTTCAAACATCGATTCGACGATAACGGCCACGGCTGGCTTAGACATCTTAGTAGCGCGTGCGACATTTTCAATCAGACCGTTCTTATTCATGACCCCACTCCCTTGTGATACATACCTCTACCACATCACACACATATGGAAGCATGAAGGTTGCGTAACGTCAATCATTCTTAAGCGCTGAAGAGAAAAAAGAGACTACCCTACACGTCGGACGTCTCTTTTTCAACACACGAAAAAGACTAATGTGGTCTTAATTGATCAAGCTGACTCTCGATACTTTTCTGTCTCGCCAATTCAGCCAACTCTTCTTCTTCACTCCATTCAATTGGTGTAAGCGAACGAACAAGTGCATGTTTCAAAACATCATCAGCCATCGTAACAGGAATAATTGTCAGGTGATCTTTGATGTTCTTCGGAATTTCAACTAAATCCTTCTGGTTGTCACGGGGAATGAGTACCGTTTTGATCCCTGCACGCATCGCTGCAAGCAACTTCTCTTTTAATCCACCGATGGGTAAAACACGACCACGCAGAGAAATTTCCCCCGTCATGGCAATATCTTTGCGAACAGGAATCCCCGTCATCACCGACACGATTGATGTGACCATAGCAACACCTGCGCTTGGACCATCTTTTGGTGTTGCACCTTCAGGAACATGAACGTGAATATCACGACGTGCAAAATAACTTGGCTTGATACCATAGCTTGGTGCACGTGACTTCACGAAGCTTTCAGCAGCTTGAACAGACTCCTTCATCACATCACCGAGTTTACCCGTCGCTGATACCTTGCCCTTGCCAGTCAACGACACGGCCTCAATTTGAAGAATATCACCGCCGACCTCGGTCCACGCCAATCCTGTTGTTACACCAACCAAATCATTCTCTTCCAGTTCGCTGTAGAGGAATTTGCGTACACCCAAGTATTGATCAAGATTGTCAGACGTAATGACAATCCTTTCTTTCTTCTCTGGTGTCGAGCGGCTGACAAGTTCTTTCACCGCCTTACGCGCAAGCTTGGCAATATCACGCTCAAGACTACGCACGCCAGCTTCACGTGTGTAGAAGCGAACAATGTCACGCAGCGCTTGCTCTTCAACTGCAAACTCTGCCTCTTTGAGTCCGTGATCTTCCATTTGCTTATTGATCAAATGGCGCTTCGAAATTTCAATTTTTTCATCTTCGGTATAACCGGAAAGACGAATGATCTCCATGCGATCCAACAATGGCTGCGGCATGTTAAGGCTATTCGCGGTACAGACAAAAAGCGTATTCGACAAATCATAATCAACTTCAAGATAATGATCATTGAACGTGCTGTTTTGTTCTGGATCAAGCACCTCAAGTAGGGCAGAAGACGGATCTCCGCGCCAATCCGAACCCAGCTTGTCAATCTCATCAAACAAGAAAAGCGGATTGGTGGTCTTGCCCTTCTTCATCCCTTGAATAACCTTACCGGGCATTGCGCCGATATAGGTGCGACGATGGCCACGAATTTCAGCTTCATCACGCACACCCCCCAAGGACATACGAACAAAACTGCGTCCGGTTGCACGTGCAATAGACTTCCCCAATGATGTCTTCCCCACACCGGGAGGGCCAACAAGACAAAGAATTGGCCCTTTCACTTTTTGCACACGCTCTTGCACAGCGAGATACTCAAGAATGCGCTCTTTCACCTTTTCCAATCCGTAGTGATCTTTGTTAAGAACATCTTCAGCAAAGTTCATATCGTGTTTGAGCTTCGCCGGTTTTTTCCATGGCAAACTCAAAATCCAATCAAGATAATTACGCACGACAGAAGCTTCGGCTGACATGGGACTCATGTGGCGTAGTTTCTTTAATTCGCCCTCAGCTTTTTCCCTGGCTTCTTTGCTGAGTTTTGTTTTTTCAATTTTTTCTGCGAGTTCTGACAATTCATCTTTGCCATCCTCATTTTCACCCAGCTCTTTCTGAATAGCCTTCATCTGCTCATTCAAATAATATTCACGCTGGGTTTTTTCCATCTGTCGCTTTACGCGGTTGCGAATACGTTTTTCGACTTGTAAAACGCCAATTTCGCTTTCCATATGACCATAAACTTTTTCCAGTCGATCACTTACTCTCTCTGACTCAAGCAAGGCCTGTTTATCAGCCAACTTGAGTGATAAATGCGAAGCCACGGTATCAGCGAGCTTTGCCGGACTATCAATCTGACCTAATGAAACCAAAATTTCCGGCGAAATTTTCTTGTTCAGTTTGATATATTGCTCAAACTGCGATATCACAGCACGCATTAATGCGTCCATCTCTTGTTCCTGTGATTCACTATTCGCAGCTGAAGCGGTTGACTCACCATCCCCATTTTCAGGTATGACTTCAGCATAGGCTTGGTAAAAATCTGCGCTATCTGAAAAACGAACAACACGTGCACGACGTTGCCCTTCAACCAAAACCTTTACCGTACCATCGGGTAATTTTAATAGCTGTAGAACAGTGCCAAGCGTGCCCACCGAATAAAGATCAGCCGGCCCCGGATCATCTTGAGCAGCATTCTTTTGTGTGACAAGAAGAATTTGTTTTTCTTCATGCATCACATCTTCAAGCGCACGCACAGACTTTTCCCGCCCCACAAAAAGCGGAACGATCATGTGGGGAAAGACCACGATATCGCGCAATGGTAAAACGGGAAATAGCGAACCTTTGTTCGGCAAATCAACCATAGGACACCTCGCTCAATAAGTCACTTCTTGGATACACTTGAAAACAAGAACACTTATTCGGGTTAAATTGACAATAGACATTAAGTGGTGCTGATAGGCAAATATTACAAGGGGTAGAACTAAGATCTACTATATTAGCTTTTTAATAAATAACAAAGACTTAATGGATATGGCTAAAAAAAGATTTAGGGCGTGTCAATTTAGTTCATTTAACGTCCTGATGATGAATAAAACTGTCTGCACATTTGGTTCGCTCAATTTGAACAGTACTATGTATGATCCCAAAACTGGTCGTAAGAATTTTTTTAATCTGCTCTAAAATTTCATCATCAGAGTGGATATAATCATCTGAGACAATTGCATGAAGCGTTAAAAGCACATCCTCCCCCGAAAGTGACCATGCGTGAAGATGATGAATTTCTTTTACTTCAGGAATCATCTGACAAATTTTATCCACAACTTTCACAGGGTCGAATCCAACCGGACGCCCCTCTAACAAAATGTGGCCGCTTTCATAAAATATATTTTTTGCACTGTGCGCCAAAAGGGCTGAAATTACAAATGTTGCAATGGGGTCAACAAGTGCCCAGTTGGTGTAACGCATAATTAAAGCGGCAGCGATGACGCAAACAGAACTAAGCAAATCACCTAAAACGTGCAAAAGTGCAGCCCGAATATTTACATTTTTATCGTGACTCCGATGAAGCACAAAGAATATCGCAATATTAACGAAAAGCCCAACCAGTGCAACCCAAAACATCAGGTCAAATTCGATCGCTTCAACCGGATGCCAAAATCGTCTCACGGCGCGTGCAGAAAGCAATGCAGCTAGTCCCATCACAATCAGGCTGTTGATAAAAGCTGCCAGCACCTGCATACGTCCATAACCAAAATGATGATGATCATCAGCATGCTTTCGCGACCAGACTACGGCAAAAAGAGCCAAGCCAAGCGCTGCACCATCCGTCAACATATGCAACGCATCGGCCATCAATGCCAGCGATCCCGCGTACCATCCAGCTAAAAACTCGACCACCATAAATCCGCTGGTCAGAGCAACAGCTGTAATAAGCGTTTTCTCACGCATGTGTGCGATAGCATGGTGTGTATGGGCTAGTTCAGAGTGGTCATGATCACCCGCATGCGCAGCTGGATCAGCAGCAAGATAAATGTCGTCAGCCGCTTTTTTATCCAAGTCAATGGTCTTATGCGTAGATGCTGATTCGTTTTCCGCCATAAGCGTACTACCTACCCTGTATTTTTAGCGTTAACCCATGCTAACGTTCAGATCATACGATAAAAACCAAATTTCGCTAGTAAAAAACTTTTCCCAAAGTTTTAGCGAACGTTTATTGTTGATGGATACGGCGTCATTACAAAACGTGAGAAAGAATCATGAACAATGCGTAAGGATCTGGGGGGGGGAGGTGCATGACGAAACAACCGACGTGAACACGGCTTGCTAAAATCAAAAAGCCTTAGACATCCCTCAAGTGTGTATTGGGGCGCCCCCTCTTCCCAAGCGCTCAAAGCGTCAAAAACAGCGCGTACATCGTTATCCTTTTCGTCATTTATACTTGAAATAAACTCAGCTATTTTTTCTGGACCAAGCTCAAACAGCAAGCGTTGTTTTTTGCTTATCATAGCACCAAGAACTGCATCAATCACGGTTGCCTTATTATTCAAGGCAACAACACTACCTAAGTCCATCCACTGAATACCATCACAACTATCCGGTTCATTATTATGGGGCATACCAGTCCAATCCCGAACAATGTATACACTCAAGGCATAGGGCTGAAAACGAACTCTTCCCTCATGATCAGTTTGACGAACGATTGAAAAAGCCTCGACGATAGGAGATTGAGTAATGTTCACTTCAATCCCAAGCTCCTCTAATATTTCACGCTTGAGCGCAGCAGAGGGGGTCTCACCATTTTTGCGATGACCAGACGGGAAACACCATTGTCCCGGCAATAGGTCAACGCTTTGCGCACGCTTCGCCAACAGAATGCGTCCTATTAAATCCGTCTGATCAGAAGCACTACCTTCGCCAGATATAACAATGGCGGAAACAACATGGGGAGTATCTGGTCCCAAAAGATGCGGAGGTCTGTTTAACATACTTAACCGTAAAAAATTATTTTATATAAGGCCCCTTTGTGCCATATTCGCCCCGTCGTTTCAATAAAATTACGCGAAAAATAATTTTTCCGACGATTACGCAAATTATCTAAATTAACGCCTAATCACGGCTGAGATAATTTGGCCGTTTCTTAATACTTTAATTAGCATGGCACGTGAAATACTCTGCATAACCGTTTTAAACTCCTGAACAGAAGCGATCATTTCACGGTTGATGGCAATCACAACATCGCCAGCCTTTAATCCCATAGAATCTGCCGCGCTACCTGCCTTAACAGCCATAACAATCACGCCTTCATTTAGCGCACCATAAAAACCGATCTCCTCTGCGACCGCAGGCGAAAGGTTCGCTACCGTTATACCGGACAACACGCTCGCGCGATCCAGTGAAAAGGTATCGCGTGCAGGTACCTCGGGTGGAGCAATGAGATTAAATGTCGTTTCAAGCATTTTCTTTTGATGCGTATAGGTAATACGCGCTGTTTGACCTATTGAAAGTGTACCCATCCTAAATTGCAATGCTTCGGGGTTATCAACAGGCTTGTTATTGATGGTCAGAATAACATCACCGACAACAAGCCCTGCTTCACGCAGTGGGCTTACGTCATGAAGGGATTTGACCAACACTCCCATAGGGCGATCCATTCCCAGTGACTGCGCAAGCTCACTGGTTAGAGTTTGCACACCCGCACCAAGCCAAGGGCGAATCAATCGCTTACCTGATAACCCTGCATCGATTACACTGCGCACCAGATTTGCTGGAATAGCAAATCCAATCCCCAATGATCCCCCCGACTGAGAATAGATCGCGGTGTTTATTCCGATAAGCTGTCCACTCATGTTTACAAGCGCACCACCAGAGTTTCCCGGATTAATAGCAGCATCTGTTTGTATAAAGTAACCGTAATCATTAATCCCCTCGGCGGTACGCGCCGTTGCAGAAACAATTCCACTCGTTACTGTTTGCCCTACACCGAAAGGATTACCGATAGCCAAAACCAAATCACCCACTTCAAGAGAGTCAGAATCACCCACAGCCAACACAGGAAAGTCCTGATGGCGATCCGGTGCTTTAATTTTGAGGATCGCAAGGTCTGTTCGCTCATCAATTGAGATGATCTGTGCGGGATATTCACTGCGATCGTGAAGAATAACACGGATCTCTTGCGCATCTTCAATCACATGTCGATTAGTAATGACCAAACCTTCCTTAGAGACAATGACACCGGAACCGAGAGAATTTTCCACGCGTTGACGCGATAACCCCTGCCCTCCAAACAGCAATGAAAAGACTTGATCATCCATGAACGGTGCCAAACGACTATTCACCACGCGTGAGGTGTAAATATTGACAACTGCAGGAGCTACCTGTTTCACAATTGGAGAAAAGCTCAGCATGATTTGCGACTTCGTTTGTGGCGCCACAACATCCTGCGCATAAACGGATGTCGAAAAAAATCCGCCCCCGACAAAGAAAGCAAAAAAAATCAAAAAAAGTCGTTTGTATCTACACATCGCAACACCTTATTAACACAGAAAAATTATTGCTTTTTATATCCATTTGGCAAGAGGAGAGCCGTAAGAAAAAAATCACTGCGACAGTATGCGCAGGAAGTGGAAACAAGAATGCGACAGTACACCCCAGTCCATAAGGCTTGTAATGCCCACAACAATCATTAGCATGACGGAATGTCTAAGAGTTATTTTTTCACAAAGAAAAAACACGCGATCAACACATTCATCCTGTGTTTTTATGTTTTGCTTATCACTGCATGCGCAAACTTTAAACAAAATGAGCATGCTGTAACAAATATACCGGAAAAATTTAGCATTTATCCTGACATTTCCGGCACAAACACTTCGCAAGACTTAAGCGAATGGTGGCTGAACTTTAATGACCCAACCCTGTCAAAACTAATTGTTGATACACTCAAAAACAATCCCAACCTCAAGGATGCCCAAGCCAATCTCAATGCGGTAATCGCTCAAGAAAAAGTCAGCCGATCCGCATTATGGCCAACTATTACGAGTTCAGCCTCGGCAGGATCAAGCGGCACATCAGGGCAGAGTCAAGACAGCTATAATGCAGGGTTGCAAGTGAGCTGGCTGGCCGATTTATTTGGTCAAAACAGCAGCGCATATGAAGCCGCACAAGCAGATCGCAAAGCAGCACTGAATAACCTCTATGTTGTGCAAACGGCCCTGTTGGCAGAAACAGCGCAAACATATTTCAACCTGCAGGGACAACTCGTTCAGCTGAAAATTGCCCAAGACACGCGCGACAGCCAAAAAAATACATGTCAACTGATTGAATGGCAAGTCAAAGTTGGGGTTAAAAATACCCTTGAATTAGAGCAGGCAAAAACTGTGCTCGCTCAATCGGAATCATCTATTGTTCAACTTCAAACAACCCTTGAGAATACACGCCATCATTTAGCGGTTCTCACCGGACACACACCGGAAGAAGAAAAGATTACACGTGTTGCAGTCACTCCAACGGATTTTCCCGCCTTCAAACTTAAATCCATCCCAGCGGAAACACTTCGTCAACGCCCCGACATTCGAATGGCTGAAAACAACCTGCAAGCCGCAATAGCGCGAAAAAATGAATCGCGCGCGCAGCTTTTTCCCAGTCTCACACTCAGCGGAAATATCGGCTTGGATTCTGGCAAATTACTTGATCTTTTTTCTGGTGCCACAATCAGCAAAGGAATATTGGCGTCTTTGTCTGCCACCCTTTTTGATGCGGGACGCCTACGCCAACAATTAGCAATTTCGTCTGCTCAAGAAGAGCAAGCCTTTTATACCTATCAATCAAAAATACTTTCCGCACTTGAAGAAGTTGAAAATTCCTTGGTCACGATCGTTAAATTACAAGAACAAGAAAAACATATTCAAAATGAAGTTAAAAGCGCACATCTCGCTGCTCAACTGGCTCAAGTACAATATCGCTCCGGCCTGATTGACTACCAAACAGTACTCGAAACGCAGCGCAGTCAGCTCAGTGCCGAAAACGTCAACAGCCAATGGCAAACCAATAAATTTCTTGCTCTTGTCACGCTTTATCAAGCGCTGGGAGGAGGATGGAAAAACGAAGAGGATCGAAAACAATGAGTATGCCAAACGCTCAAGAAAATCTTGCGGAAACCATTCGTAAACATAAACCGCGAAAAAAAGCTTTACGCCTGATTGCGGTGATCAGTGTTCTTCTCATCGCCGGTATTTATTACGCCTTTAAAAGGAATAATAGCGATGAGTCTATCCACTATCAGGTGACGACTGTTACACGCGGTGATTTAAAAGTTACGGTAGATGCTTCGGGAACACTTGAACCAACAAACGTGGTAACAATCGGAAGCGAACTTTCGGGTATTATTTCTACTGTCAACGTTGACATTAACGATCACGTTAAAAAAGGTGATGTTTTGGCCCAACTTGATCCTTCCAAGCTTAATGACAGCATTGTTAATTCAAGTGCAGCGCTTGAAGCTGCGCGCGCTTTTATCGCTCAAGCTGAAGCAACCTTGAAAGAAACCACGACAACACTTGATCGTCTAAAATCACTTGCAAAGATGTCCAATAATCGCTTACCCGCAAAAAGTGATATGGATAGTGCTCAAGCTGCTTATGCCCGGGCTATGGCCGATAAAACCTCCGCACAAGCTGCTGTTTCTCAAGCCGAAGCAGCATTGAACTCTGATCAAACAAATTTAGAAAAGGCCACCATTCGCTCACCAATTGACGGCGTCATCCTGACACGTACGATTGAACCGGGGCAAACCGTTGCGGCGTCACTCTCGGCACCCACGCTGTTCACGATTGCCGAAGACCTGTCAAAAATGGAATTGCACGTTGATATAGATGAAGCCGATGTTGGCCAAGTAAAAAATGGTCAGAATGCAACATTTACTGTTGATGCCTGGCCGGGTCGAACTTACCAGGCCGCGCTCACACGTGTCAGTTATGGATCGACCATCACCGACAACGTTGTTACCTATGAAGGTATTTTAAGCGTTGATAATCCCGATCTATCCCTGCGCCCAGGTATGACAGCAAATGCAACGATTAATACTGAGCTAAAAAATAACGTTCTGCTTATTCCCAATACAGCCCTGCGTTTTTCACCGCCCGAAGAAATCAATTCTGATTCAAGCAACAAAAATTCCAGTGTTTTATCATCACTTTTACCCCATCCACCACGAAATATGTTTCGCAGTAGTCGCGCCACAGCACAAACAAAAAGCGATCGCGATGAATCAATCAAAACAATTTACATTTTGAAAGATCAAATGCCCGTTGCCATAACCGTCAAGAAGGGAGCAACAGACGGCACACAAACCGAAGTTGAAAGTGATAACTTAAGTGAAGGTCAAGCCGTGATTATCAGCAGTTCAACTGGTACAAATTCATCGTCGGATAAGTAAAAATGTTGTCGCCACAACCTCATCAACAAGACGTGCTCATCAAGCTTGATTGCATCACCAAAACGTATGGGCTGGGTGGTGCTCAATTTCAAGCTTTGCACGGTGTATCTTGTTCCATTCAGCGTGGCGAGTTTGTCGCTATTATGGGGCCAAGCGGATCCGGTAAATCATCAATCATGAATATTATCGGATGTCTTGATATTCCAACCAGCGGCCAATACCTTTTTCAAAATGTTGCTGTTGAAAAGCTTGACCGCAATGAACGTGCACTGCTTAGGCGTTATTATCTCGGATTTGTTTTTCAAGGATTCAATTTGTTGCCTCGCACAACCGCATTGGAAAATGTTGAATTGCCCCTACTCTATCGTGGAGGAAAAGTTAAAGAGCGCCGTCAGTTGGCACAACAAGCTCTCAATCTGGTCGGCCTTGACGGTTGGGAGCACCATTCACCGGCAGAACTATCAGGGGGTCAACAACAACGTGTTGCAATTGCACGCGCTCTTGTAACGAATCCTTTTCTCTTGCTTGCCGATGAGCCAACAGGAAATCTAGACAGTCAAAGAAGCGTGGAAATTATGACTCTTTTACAATCACTCAATCGTGAACGTGGCATCACCATTGTCATGGTCACCCATGAGCCTGATATGGCCGCGTATGCATCACGGATCATCACATTTGTAGATGGTAACATTGCAAGAGATGTAAATGTATCTCAATTTGATAACAAAGTGAGCAGCTTATGATTGGAAGCATTATCATGCTTGCAGTGCGCCAAATCAGACGTAACTTACTGCGCTCTATTTTAACAACCCTTGGTGTTGTGATTGGTGTTGCTGCTGTTATCACGATGGTGACTCTGGGCAATGGAGCCACGCAAGCAGTTTCCGATCAAATTTCGAGTCTCGGCAGTAACCTGATGATTTTGCGACCTGGCCAACGCTTGGGACCGGGACGCGATACAGCGGGCGCACCGAATTTTAAACGCGCTGATCTTGAGGCAATTCGTTCACAAATTTCAGGAATTGAAGCAATTTCCCCCGTACAAAGCGCCAACGTAACCGTAATATATAACACCCAAAATTGGTCAACCAGCATTATCGGCACCACCAATGAATATTTTACAACCAATAGTTGGACATTAAAAGAAGGTGACAAATTTTCCGAACAAGACGAACGCTCGGGCCGAGCTGTCTGTGTTATCGGTGAGACTGTGCGCAAAAATCTGTTCGGTAACCTCACACCTATCGGCGAATCCATTCGTATAAAACAGTTCAACTGTAATGTAATCGGCGTTTTAAAATCTAAAGGTCAATCAACAATGGGCAATGACCAAGACGACATCATTCTGATGCCGATCAAGGCTGTTCAGCGGCGATTAAGTGGAACACGCGATATTCGTAACATCATGATTTCCGGAAAAACGGGGACAGACAGCGCATCACTTATTCAGCAAATATCTGCCTTAATGCGAGAAAGACGCCACCTTGATTCCACTGAGGATGATAATTTCAACCTGATGGATACCAAACAAATTGCCGAAACAATGTCTGGTACAACTAAAATTTTAACCATGCTTTTAAGTGCTGTAGCAGCGGTAAGCCTGTTAGTGGGCGGCATTGGAATCATGAATATTATGTTGGTTTCTGTCACCGAGCGAACCAAAGAGATCGGCACACGCTTGGCAATTGGCGCATTAGAACATGAGGTGCTGCTACAATTTTTAATTGAAGCTATTGTGCTTTCTGCATTAGGGGGAATTTGCGGGATTTTGTTAGCAGCTGCAGCATCATGGGGACTTGCAATTCTGATGGAAGTTCCTTTTATTTTTAATGTGCAAATCAATCTATTGGCATTTGCAATTTCGGTTTTAATCGGTGTCTTTTTTGGCTTTTTTCCGGCGCGTCGAGCGGCTTCACTCAACCCGATTGATGCACTTCGGCACGAATAAAATTTTCCAAAACGTTTGCGTTACAGCATTGTTTGGGTGAACCATGGCAAAGTCCGGGCGATCCGAGACAACATATTTCGTCAAAAGAATAATACAAAGTGCATAAGTCTTTAAGAGATGCACTCTCGTCGATAAAGTTCTCTGCATTTTAATTGCATCTGCTTTTGCACTCCAATCACTTTTTCGATGCTGGCAGTAACACATGCACAATATAAATAGCGGCGAAAACCTAATTTAGTGCTTCGCGTTTAAGTTCGTAAAGCATCAATGCGGTTGCGGTTGCAACATTTAAAGATTCAGCAAACCCCACCATGGGAATGCGCGTGAGATGTGTGCAAAGCAGACTCATCTTTTCGCTCATCCCTTCGCTTTCACTTCCCATAATGACAAAGGCATCAAGTGCTTTTGGCAGCTGACGAAAATCTATATTTCCTTTAAGATGCGTACCGATGATCGGGCATGCTCTTGATTGAATAAATGCAGAAAAGTCATCAAAATTAGCTTTTATGAGGGGCATAGCAAAAATCGACCCCATGCTCGCCCGCACCACTTCACGCGCATAAGGGTCACAACATTGATCAATCAGAATGATCCCGTCTACACCCACAGCATCACACGTACGAATGATTGTGCCCATGTTGCCCGGATCACGAACATTCTCCAAAACCAGCCATAAACCGCTTTGAATGTTTGTTAGCGTTGACCAGCGTTGCTCGAAAACGCCAATGACGGCTTGAGGATTTTCCATTCCTGAAAGCTTGGCCATAACCGCAGCATTAGCCTCAAAGCACTGCGCCTTCCCCGCCTTTGCCCATTGAACATAAGCTGAGGCATGCGTATAAAAAACAGTTTGCGGATACCACGTTTTTTTTTGCGCTACAGCAAAATAATCCTCGCCTTCAGCAAGAAAAAGATTGGTTTCGCGCCTCACTTTGCGTTGATCCAAACTAGCAGCAAACTTTACGGCCGGATTGCTTACGCTTGTTAGAAGCATTTTTTAGCCTCCGTTCCAACGCGAAAAATTCGCTGCAGCCAAAATACGCCCTGCCCCGCTTTCCTGAACAGCCACCTCTCCGCTAGAAAAGATACCCCCACGATTGTGCAAAATTTCTTTTAACACGCAATCAAATGAAAGAAATGATGCACGAATAGCATATGACGTGAGAATTATAAAACCATCGGGTGCCAACAATTGTTCACTCGCTTTTAAAAGCGTGGGCAAATCAGCAAAGATATCCCAGACCTCACCTTCTGGCCCGCGCCCGAATTTTGGCGGGTCAATCAAAATTCCGTCATAAACTTTGCCGCGGCGAACTTCTCGTGCCACAAACTTGCGCGCATCTTCCATAATCCACCGAATTTTGGTTTTTTCAAGCTGACTGGCCACCTGGTTTTGCTTCGCCCATTCAATTGCTTTTTTAGAGGCATCGACATGCGTAACCTCGGCTCCCATTTGTGCTGCCAACAGCGAAGCAACACCGGTATACCCAAAAAGATTGAGCAGTTTTTTTTCGGGTTTTAAACGCTCAAGCATCCATTCCCAATGGGGTAGTTGCTCGATAAACACGCCAAGGTGTCGAAAAGCACTAAACTTACACAATGCCGTGATGTTAAGAACGGGCATCGGCCACGATTGTAACGACGCATCATGCGTTTTCCATCTGCCTTGATCGGCATCTTCTTCGCCGGAAAAAACACCATCAGCCTTTTTCCATGAATCAGGAAAACGCGGTGCCCACATTGCTTGTGGTTCGGGACGATCAACCAGAACGCGTCCAAATCGTTCAAGTTTTCGACCATCGCCGGAATCAAGCAGTTGATAGCCTTCCGTATCCTGCAAAAGTGAAACGAAATAAGGCTGATAAGACATCGGATTTAAATCAATAGGCAGCATGATGCTGTGTAATCCAAATCAATGAGTAACTTCAAGAAGTGATTGAGAGCGCGACATTTTTTTAAACCTTGCTCAGCGCTTTTGTCTCTGCTGCGGGGGACGCCAACGCCAAAGCGGATGAAGAAGACCAACCTGTACCTCGTCCTGAATGAGACTTTTGCCAAACAAGACTTGCAACCGCACCGCATGTTTGACAAGCAACATACCAATGAACGTCGCTTTGGTGACATATCGTGCAAAACCACACTGGATCAGCATCTGAATGTGCCGCCTTTTGAATCCATTTTTTAGCACTGCCAACATCAGCATTTTGTTTTTCATCTAACTCAGCCAATAAGTAAAAAGTTTCGGCATGTGTGTCGCGTACAGCTAAGGGCTCGAGGTAGCTACGTGCGATGCCCCATAATTGTGCATTGAGCGCAGCTTTCGCGACCCATCTTTGAGACTCAACAGAAGAAGGGTTAAACGATGCCAGTCGCTCAAAACGCTTGACACGTTCAGGAGCATTTTCGTGTGCGATGGCATCTTCATAAAAACGAGCCAAAAGAGGGTGCGGAGAGAAGCGCCACGTGCGTTCAATAACTTTCGCGGCTGCATGCAGATTTTTAGCGCGAATCAATAGTTTAGCGTAATAGCCGACTGCGGGCGCCCAGTGCGGTAATGTATTGTACGCCCGCTTGGCATAATGCAGCGCCATTCCATATTCATGGTCTCGCTCAGATAACTGGCCTAACGCAATATAAATGGTTGAACGCATGTGTTTGCCTTGCTCAGGAGTCATCGCCCCCTGCTTCACGGCTACAGACAGCGCTTTTAAAGCAGCATCCCAATTTCCAAGCCGGGCATTGAGTTCAACCAAAGCCTGCAGCACCCAATCCGCACGCGGTTGCATAATTTCTGCGCGATGAGCAATCTCCAGCGCTTCTTCATACAATCCTTGATGCATGCTCTGTTGCAGTAATCCACGCAACCCCGGTGCAGAGGTTTTAGGTTGGGCAATCATTTGGTTATACAACTGCATTGCCTTTGCTTCATGCCCATTCATTTGTGCGGCCTGGGCCTGCAACAGCAGTGTGAGTGAGGGGTCTTTCAGATAACTCTCGGCTTGATTTGCATATTTTTGCGCAGCTTTTCCATCGCCTGCAGCCACAGCAGCCAATCCTTGCGTAAGGGCAATATACCCTTTTCGCTGACGACGTGATAAATGCCCCAACAGAAACGAGCGCGGAATAGCAATCACGCTGCGCCACAGCGTGTAAAGTGCTGTCGCAACAACCACCAGTAACGCAATAACAACCATCATAATCGCAAACGATGTATGAACGCGATAGCCAAGCCAATTGATCTGCACATCACCCGGCCGATGGGTTAGCCACACGGCTGCGGCAACGATCAGTGCAAGCTTGATGAGAAGTAAAAGGATGCGGATCATTGCGACATACCCGCATCGGAATCAAACGGTGTTACAGTGGATTGTGTGGCCGGAAATTTTCCAACGATGTAGCTAATCAACTGCTGGCTTAAAACATCCGCTTGTTGCCGAGCCTGTGCTTCTGTCATCCAGACTTGCGCATTGGGGGTAATTTGTGTGTCTGGCACCCCATCAAGCAAAGCCGTCACATTAGAAAGATCGCCACCTTTCAACATGATTTCAGCATGCGCCAACAACCCCTGCAAAGACGTATCAGACGGACTAACCATATCACCTTGACGCCGAACAGAAATAAGACTGAGCAGATTATGCCAAAGTTGCACCCACCAAGGGTCTCTACTATTCGCAGAAGACGAAACAAGCGAGTCGGCTACATAAGCAAAACTGTTTTGCAGTGTGCTGATTGTGGGAAGCCCCTTGTCACGCAAAGGCAGAAGCATAGGCGCCGACTCCCGCATTAAAGCGGCCAATTGTGGATCAGCTGACTCAACAACGGTCATTGCTGTTTCCCACGGTTTATCGAAAGGCTGGCCACTCTGCCAAGCAAGAATAAGTTGCAGAATCACGGCCAATACCGTGCGATCCATTGGCCCATTTGATTGTTGCGCGAATTTTGCTTCAAGGTCTTTTAGTGCGGCTTGTGTCCGCTTAAGCTCATGTTCAATCACTTCAGTGCGCTCAAGAGCTTGCTTGTTGAGTGTTTCAAGTCGCTCAGAAACCACAGTGTCTGGTGCGGGCACCGGAACTGTCTGTGGCTGCGTGGTCGCTTCAGCGGAGCGCACTGTTTTTAGAGCATCGATTTCTTTCTTAATTTCATCCAACTGCGTTTGGGTGATGAAGGCAGATTGATGATTACGTAATTTGACAAGATCATTTTTCAGCGCGAGCGTAATTTGGTAATCTTTCGTAATAGACGGGAGCGAAAGCAACGCATACAATTTTTCGCCCCAGATTGGCTCAGTAACCGCAACTGTTACCGCAATCACTGAAAGAAAAAAGGAAATACCCGAGAGCGAAAAAAAAGAAAACCCACGACACCAACCGCGTTGACCACACACCTTTGCCTGAGCATCTGTTGTTGGACGCGGTGTAGAGCCGGAGGGCGATTCAATCGATGAGGTGCAGGAAGTAGGTCCGGTAGGATTAGAGGTTGTTGTTATTTCTTTTTCCGGATGATCCATCTCTTATGCTCCTTTGTGTATTAAGGCTTCTTAACGTTTTAAACCTTATTCCTTATATATGTGCAAGCGGTAGAATAGTCGCGATAAAAAACAAGAAAGATGTAAACTAATTTTTTATCAATATTGACTAAAATTATCTTAATTTTTTTTCTCTTTTACTTGTAGTGTGGTTAAAAAACTGCTAACAATAGTGTCTACAGGTAATCAAGCGGTAAAATATTTTTTTGCCACACCTCACTAAGATTTTAAGGAGATTAAAAGATGGAAAGTTCTGTTCGTCGTGCTTTTAAAGGAGTACTGATTGCAGGGGTAGTTACGTTTTCAAATGGATGCACAACACACATAGCCACTAATTACCGCGCAGATGGTGAACTCGAACCTCCCCGTGCACTTTTAGTGGGTGAAGCCAGAGTGGGTATGATGTCGCCAACCACTGCGAAAGAAGTAGTTGCCCGCACCGTATATGGACGGAACGGCGAGATAATTCAGAGAGAAGAACAGGAAGTGTTAGTTCAAGGGCCTTCTGTTGCACAACAATTGACCGGCGTATTAATTGGTGCGGGAGAGGTTGTTGATGGCATTGCAGGATTAAGAGCGTCGGCTGCGGCAGCGAAGATGGCGTCGGCTGCGGGAAGAGGCCTGCTTAGAACGAATATCAGTGTTGAGGGTGGTAATGCAAGTGCGACTGGTGGTGCCGGTGGTGCCGGTGGTGTTGGTGTTGGTGGTGCCGGTGGTGCCGGTGGTGCTGGTGGTGCCGGTGGTGCCGGTGGTGCTGGTGGTGCCGGTGGTGCTGGTGGTAACGCTCGCTCTACCTCTACCTCTACCTCTACCTCTACCTCTAGCTCTGACGCCAATATTGATGTCCACGATGTAACCGTAAATGTGCTGCGAGACGCAGTGCCGCCGCCCGTAACGCCGGCCGCAGTGCCCGTAACGCCGGCCGCAGTGCCCGTAACGCCGCCGGGTCTAGCGCCACGGTAGAGTCCTGAGTAGATTATTACGCCGTGTAGTGTACATGATGTATAGATAAGCGTTAAATTTAAAAGCCCTGATCGACATGATCGGGGCTTTTATTCTATGACCTAATCAATGAAAGATCGAAGAATAATTTATAGTCATGACATGTAAAAAGACAACACAGCACAGTAGATATCAAAGACGTTTTCAAAATTCGAATCCGCATTTTTTCATATGACTGCTCACCTATGTCTTCACCATGCAATCTCTCGCCTAACGCCCACCCCATGATCGACGCCGTATCCAGTCAAAATGCTGTCTTTATATAAAGCCCTTACCCAACTGTGCCTTCATAAAAATTTATTGACATGGAATAGTGAAAAAACCTCAAGTGATTCACTTAATTTATCTATACTGATTTTTTAACATGCTAAAGGCTATAAAAACTCTTGATTTAACATTCATTCGTGCTTATAAGTTCGCCTACGCAGTTTGCGCATGGCCTGGATAGCTCAGTTGGTAGAGCAGGGGACTGAAAATCCCCGTGTCGGCGGTTCAATTCCGTCTCCAGGCACCACTTTCCTGTTAAGCTCATAGATTCTGGTGATCGTGATTATTTGATTTTAGACTGTGCGAAGCAGCTATCTCTTACCTGCTTGCGGCTGTTGCATCCCTTTTTCAAACAACTCTTTGCAGCCGCGCTGTGAGCGTGGTCGATCTTATCTATTCCCCCCACACCACACAGACAGGTTTACGCCGCTTGGTCTTGGCTCTAATGCGAGCGATCATGTTGGTTTTATCTCAATTAGCTCTAATATATCTCACCAAATCCACTCCCCTCACTACCGTTTGAGGATGACGGAGAGGGTGTATTCGCGGGGGGTAAATACTGCGGCATCGGCTGGTGAAGCGTTCCTTCTGGAATTGCTTGCTCCATCGGTGTTTGAGCGGGAGCGCTAATTGCGTCAGAAGAGCTTTGGTATTCAGACCAGTTTACATTAGGATCAACCGGACTCTCAATCATGCCGGGTTTAGGCTCGGTACCCGGTTTAAAGGCTTCCCAAATCGCAGCGGGATCTCCCGCTTCTGCCAATTGACCCGTCGCAGGATTAACACGAACCAAACGAAGCCCAGAGGGGACCCTAAACGGGACAGGAGGCGTTCCTTCAAGTGCACCATGCATGAAATCGCGGAAAATAGGCGCTGCTACCGTTCCCCCTGTCTGATGAGCACCTAAGGGTTTTGGGTGATCATAACCGACGTAAATCCCCACGGCCAAATTAGCAGAAAAACCAACAAACCAAGCATCTTTTGCATCATTGGATGTTCCTGTTTTACCTGCAAGCGGCCATGGCAAACCTTTAATACGCGTACCTGTGCCACGAGTAATCACGCCTTCAAGAATATGCACCATTTGATACGCTGTACGTGGATCAATGATTTGCTGACGCAAATCAGGTATAACGGGAACATCAAGATTATCTTGCCACCGCACCCGCTGACAACCTTTGCACGCACGCACGTCATGTCGATAAATGATTTTGCCTGACTTATTCTGCACACTATCTATCAATGTGGGAACAATCTTCTTCCCCCCGTTCACCATCTGGGCGTAAGCTGCGGTTTGACGCATCACAGTTGTTTCGCCCGCTCCAAGCGACATGGACAGATTACGCGGTAAATGATCAACAACACCAAACGCTTCAGCTGTAGAAGCAATTTTATCCATACCAAGTTGCGCGGCAAGCCGTACGGTCATCAAATTACGAGATTTTTCCAACCCTACACGTAAGGTGGTTGGGCCAAGATAATCGTGGGTATAATTTTCAGGCGTCCACATCGGCATCCCAGGCCCCTGTGGCAAGCTTATGGGCGCATCCAATATCAGACTGGAAGGTGTAAACCCATTTTCTAGTGCCGTCATATAAACAAAAGGTTTAAAAGAAGAACCAGGCTGGCGCCATGCCTGAGTCGCACGATTAAACGCACTCATGGTCGGACTAAAGCCACCCGCCATCGCCAAAACCCGTCCAGTATTGGCATCCATCGCAACCAGTGCCCCCTGCACGATGGGAATTTGCCGCAATCCATAGGCATTTTCACCTTTTGGTAATTTTTCTACCAGCACAACTTGGCCAATTTTGAGTACATCGCTGGGTTTAGAAAGTTTTGATTTTGCCCATTTCAGCTCGTCAATGGGAATAATACCCTGCCTGCCATCCTTAAAGATAATTTCAGCAGAATTGGAGGTAAAATCACTTACCCCCGCAAGTTGCCATGCTTCTGCCCCCGCCAGAAGAGGCGTTTTTGCCAGCAAATCTTTCAAGTTTTGACCTTCTTCAATCATCGCGACTGGACCACGCCACCCACGCTGACGATCATAGGCAATCAGGCCATTCTGCAAAGCCTTGTTCGCAATATCCTGCATATGCGGATCAATGGTTGCACGCACCAATAGCCCACCATTGAGCACTGAATCTTCACCATACACCTGCACCAGTTCACGCCGAATTTCTTCGGTAAAGTATCCGCCACCACGGTAAAATTCTTTTTCATTTCTCGGCACCATGACAATATCCTGCTTTATGGCGTCTTGATATTCTGGTGGCGTAATTTTTCCGTTCTCAAGCATACGCGACAAAACCCAATTACGGCGATCAATTGCTTCTTTATGATACTTATCAGGATTGTAGTTGTTTGGGGCCTTGGGGAGTGCAGCCAGAAATGCAACTTCGGCAACGGTCAGTTCATCAACTGTCTTATTAAAATATGAAAGCGCGGCAGAAGCGACGCCAAAAGCACGCTGCCCCAAAAATATTTCATTCAGATAAAGCTCAAGAATTTGGTTTTTGGTAAACGTTTGCTCAATGCGAAACGCCAAAATTGCTTCTTTAATTTTACGTGTTATCGTGCTGTCGTTGCCGATGAGCATATTTTTGGCAACCTGCTGGGTGATGGTTGAAGCGCCTTCAGGGCGTTTGCCTTGACCATAATTGCTCACATTATTACTGACCGCACGCACTAGCCCTTTAAAATCGATACCGGGGTGACGATAAAAATTTTTATCTTCGGCAGACAAAAAAGCATCAATCACGCGTTGAGGAATACGATTAATGGGCATAAAAACACGTCGCTCGCTAGCGAATTCAGCAATCAATCGGCCATCAGACGCATGCACGCGACTAACAATGGGAGGGTTGTAATTTTTCAAACTTGAGACATCGGGCAAGTCTTGACTGTAATAACGAACAACCATCACCAGCACAATAAAGCCGATTATGCAGAAAAATATGATGGATGAAATAAGCCAAGCCAGTATACGCACGCCTTCAACCCCCTTGATCGCCCACAATTGAGGGCCGATCATAGACGAGCTTGAAAAAAAACTAAATCACTGTTTTTAAGAAAAAACACTCATTGTGACGTTTTTTGAGGTGCCAAGCCGCGCTGCTGTAATTGCTGAAGAAGAACCGACTGATCACCAGTATAGACAATGTAGCCCTCAACATAAGATTTGCTCATTGCTGATATATCTAATTGCGCACCTTGAATGCCCGCGATGGTGCGGCGTATATTCATCAGATCAGCGGGCCGATTAAGCGGGATACGCACCCATAAACGTTTCATCGTCGATGAAGAAGCTGCCGCTGTGCCATTTTCGTTAACCTGTGGATACAGTGTACCAGCGCCATGGGTGATATTTTGATCAGCACCGACCCCATTGATGGGGCTTTGAGCCGTATAAACATTGGCAGATTGCACGGGTGGGGACAAAGAGCCAAGTGATTGCTCATTTAATGAAGATGTTGTAGCGGGTACAGAAGATGCCCCCCCCTCACCTTGTGCAGCTTGGAGAATCATCTTCTTCGCCACGTCAATAGCTTTACTATAAAATGCCGCAGTATCAGCGTTTTGGGGTGCTTGAACAGTTCTAGAGAAATTTTGCAGATCAGAACCATCGCGATGTGTATACGTTACACTGAGTTGATAGACACCCTGAGCTGAAGGCGGCAGCTCACTGCCATGCAATGTAACAACCGCAACCGCCGGAGCACCATATTTAAAAGCGAATGAGTCGAGCGTATCTTTAAACGCGACATCTTCATGCCCCAATGATTCGGCATTTAATAAGTTGCGGTCTTTAAAATCGCCCCCTGCTGCAGCATAAATCACACCTTGCAATTGTTGTTGCGTCAACCATGAAGTGTTCCAGACATTATTATTATCCCACAGTGTATATTCACCATTCACCTCCAGAGCGGGGATGATCAAAACCCATGACGGTTTTGCGTTATTTTCTGTTTCAGAAGAGGATTGGTCGGTATTCATCCCCGACGAAAAAGATGAATCAGAAATATTACCCTGATTTTCGGCCAATCCGACCAGCTCCATAACTTTATCGATTCGCACCCCGACATTAAAGGTTCCAGAATAATAGTTGGGCTGAATCGCTTCTTTTTCAATATCGACGTAGGTGGTTAAGCCTTCCAGTTTTGCAGCAGAAATTTGAGCCGGTAACGTTGCGCCTTTCGCCATTTTGTCGAGCACGCGCTGAGCGGCCTGTTTTGTCGCCTCGGCAACCGCTTCATCACGCCCTGCCGTACCTTTTTCTTCAATCGTTATCCCCTTGATCTCTTCGATATTGCCACCCGCGAAGGCAGAATTGATTATGCAAAAAGAAAAAAAGGTAAAAAAGAAAGTGGTCACAAGAGTTTGAGTACAAGCACGCATGTTGGTCTCGCCGAAGGGGTTCATGCGCCCGAGTATAGCGTGAGTTTTACGATCTGTCAGGGGTCAGCAGAAAAAAGTTTGCGTATCCTAATAGATCGTATCAGATCGGCTCTGGGAAGCGACCAAAAATTTTTCAAAATCCGCAGACGACATCGCTTTGTAAAACAGCCACCCTTGACCAAGTGTGCATTGATGCTGGTTCAGAAATTGCCATTGTTCTTCGGTTTCAATGCCTTCGGCAACGACCGTTAAACCTAATTGGCGACCCATTTCAAGAATAATTGAAGCAACCGCATTTGATTCTGGTTTTGCCGGAATTTCACGGACAAATGAACGATCAATCTTGAGCGCCGAAATCGGCAACTTATGCAACCATGCCAACGAAGAATATCCGGTACCGAAATCGTCTAAAGCAACACCAACCCCCGACTCCTTCAATCGTGCAAGAATCCCCATCACTTTTTCGACATTGGACATAAGCATTGATTCGGTAACTTCAACTTCAAGCAAGCGAGGTGGCACATCATACTCGCGCAACATCCGCAAGATTAACTCATCTGTTCCGCCTGCCAACAACTGCTTACCCGACAAATTTACGGCGATTGGTATAGGTTTCAGGCCCAATTCACGCCAAGCGCATATTTGACTCAATGCTTCTCGCAATACCCATTCACCAATCCCCACGATAAGACCGGTTTCTTCAGCAATTGGAATAAATTGGTCAGGCGGCATTGGTCCCCACTTCTGGTGCGGCCAACGAATAAGTGCTTCGGCACTCACAACCCGACGTGTTTGAATATCCACTTTGGGTTGATATTGCAGTCTAAATTGCTGTGTTTCTAATGCGATGTGCAGATTGCGCTCAACACTCAAACGGCGCACAGCGGCTTTATTCATCTCGGTTGCAAAGAACCGATATGTTCCCCCACCTCCCGCTTTTGCACTGTGTAATGCTGTATCCGCGTGACGCAAAAGTGTTTGAGAATCTTTTTCTTCGGCCGAGTTTATGCTTATGCCGATTGAAACACTGACATTTAATTGGTTGCCATCAATCAAAAAAGGTTGATTCAGGCTGCTGATCAGGCGTTTTGCAATTCGTGCGGCTTCCTGTGGAGCCGCAATATCTTCGCAAATAATCACAAACTCGTCGGCCGACATATGACACAGCGTGTCAGAAGGACGAACCGACTGCTCCAATCTTTTAGCGACAGATTTGATTAATTGATCACCCATCTCATGACCCAAACTATCATTAATGAGCTTAAAACGATCAATGTCTAATAAGAGCGTTGCAACTAATAACTGACTACGGTGGCTCGCAATCAGGGCATGCTCTAAACGATCATTCAGCAATGTACGATTGGGCAGGTTGGTCATGGGATCGTGTGTTGCCATGTACATGAGCTGCTTTTCAAATCGTTTGCGCTCGCTGCAGTCAGACATGGCGCCGCTAAAGCGAATCACCACACCATCGCTGTCTTTTTCGCAAGCCCCCTTGTCTTCAACCCACATCCATGTGCCATCTTTTCTTTTGACGCGATATTCAGGGTTGAATTCCAAACTTTCACCATTGATGAAGCGTTCTGTTGATGTTTTAACCCATGAAAGATCATCGGGATGAATAAGCGCGTATTTGCTGTCCATTGATGCAGAAATCTCTTCAATCTGATAACCTAACATTGCCAAAAATTCTGGTGACCACCAAAAAACATTACTTTTAAGATCATAATCCCATACACCACTGCGCGTTGCCCGCACAGCAAGCTTTAGGCGCATTTCATTTTGCCGCAAAAGTTCTTTTGCGCGTCGTGTTTCGCCAACATCACGAAAGACAATAATATACGATTTTCCGCTGGAATTAAGAACACAACTTGCGCAAATGCTTAAACTTAATTCTGTACTATCGTGCTTTGTTACAATTGCCAAAAACTCTGCAGATGCAAGCGGATGTGATGTATCTGTCTCGGCTGACAATCGCATCAAGTGCGCATTAAAAATGCTTTGGCTTGAAAGCGAAAGGAAAGAGCTAAACTCTTTTCCTTCCAGAAATTTTTCATCTGCACATTCAAAAAGCGATGCCGCCATTGGATTGGCGCGTACAATTTTGTGATCCAGAGAAAGATATACTATTCCCTCTGTTACATGGTTGATGATTTCACGGAGAAACTTATCGTGTTCGGTTAAAGTGACGGCATGTGCATGTTCTTTACGAATATTTGTTTCAAGCCGAACCAAAAGTGAATTTGTTGATTTAATCAACTGCCCAATTTCATCGCCTGCATGGTCACCCAAATCCTGAACAATGTTTTTAGTGGGATATTTTTCGTCTAGTTGCGATAACCCTTGCGCCAAGCTTACAATCGGACCCGTTAAACGACGCAAAAATCTGAATGACAAAATCAATGCAAAAGCGCAAATCCAAACCAACGTCAGGATCATCTGTGCACCCAAAACAGTACTGATCTGAGAGGACAAAAATCCGTTGTCGATGTGTGCAGCCAACTGCCATGTTGTGCCACGGCTCAGGATTGGATTAAGTTCAACCGAAACGCTAACACTGTCAAAATTGGATTGTGGAATAAAATTAAGCCAAAAAGATTTTTTTTGGTTTTCATCTCGGTTTTCCGCAATCTCATACTGATGCTGATCGCTTATCAGCATCATGCCTGAAATTGTCTGTTTTCGTAACATTAGCCGCAATAAACGCTTTAATTCATCCTCATTTGTCGCGCCTGCAAAAGTCTGAGACTCTTGATTTAAGTAAAGAACCAAATCCTGCTGGTAGAGGTTGGTGATGCTATATGCACTAAAAATTTGCAAGGCGAGAAGTAAGATAAAACCGGCGGCAAAAACATGCGCAACAATGCGCGTTACATAACGTTGCACAAGCTGAGACGAGGTGCGAACGGTCAATTGATTTATAAATCGTGGCCCCGCTTGTTCTTTTCGAATATTATCAATATGGCTCATTTCTTTCCCCAAGAAGGCTTGACCCTTCTTTTATCATCACAATGTGGCATGGATGACTTAATGAATCCTAAAATATCCGAGTTTTTGGCACCTTTATAGGTGCAAGTCTTGGAAAATAGTAAAATCTGCTCAAAGGTGCAATATTAACGATTTGTTTTTTATTCACATGCGACTTATATCATATTGGAAAGGAGCGCAAAGGACCACCATGATTCTTACATATTTTTACGCAAGCTTGTACACAGTGTTTTTCCAACGTAAGCTTCTAAAATACGCTTTTGTCCATCTTCTCGTTGCGCTTTTGCTCTTAAGTCATGCAGCCTATGCTGAGGAAATTCTTGACGTTTCTGCCCCCACACCTGCGAGCAAAGAGAGTCTTGCTCATGTTCCAACAGTGCAGAAGCTTTTGCCCCCACTCGAAGAAAATACTGGAATCAATATTCAGCGGCGCGGTCATGATGCCACCATAGAAGCCTCAGAAGCCGGTCGCGTGCTTGATTTCTCACAATTTCGTAAGTGGAAAGGCCTTTATTCCACATATCCAAGAAGCGCAACACAAGTCGCCCGTAATTCAGATGAATGGGGAGCGCTTTGGCACGTAATCGACACCACATCGATTATTGATGAAGTGCCGGAGAAATTACCACTTGGAACCATTGCAATTGCAATTTTTTTAGGCAATCGCCCATCAGAGTTTTTTAGCATTCGTTTGCTGTCTGTAAACTATGTGGAAAAGGACGATAGCCTAAGGGTAACCTATACCGAGAACAAACCGCGCAATGGTATTGACTACAGTAAAATACTTACAAATGGCACCACAAATCCATGGATTGTCTATCTTGTTCCTGAGGTAAAAGGTATGGTCCGCTTCTTCAAGAAGGATGAACAGTAATCATCGAACAAGTTGATAAATGCTGTTGACTTACACGTTTATGCGCCCTCTATAACTCATAAAAAAAGTGAACCCGGCCAATATATCAAAACGATATACTGACCAAGGCTCACATCATACTTTTTTATGACGTTATCATTATTCAGAGGGTTTAGGAGGGGCCGGTAACGCTCGAGAAGGGGCCGGTAACGCCGCTTGAGGGGCCGGTAACGCCGCTTGAGGGGCCGGTAACGCCGCTTGAGGGGCCGGTTCGATATATACGTGCACAACAGGTCCAGTGTGCTGCCATGCATCACTGAGGTCATTGTCACGAGCCCTCGTTACTAAATCAGTCCTATGCGGGGGAGAAGATTGTCCACCAAATTCTTCTGTTGGCCCATCATTTCGAGGGGCTTCCGGCCGTTTATAGAGGTTCTTATCCCTCACATTTAAGGCCACATCACTTGGCCCACCACCAGCACCACGAGGATCGGGTCTAGATTCTGGATCGGGTCTAGTTTCTGGACCGGGTCTAGTTTCTGGATCGGGTGTAGTCGATGAAGATGGTTTCGGTTCATCGTGATGAACGCCTGGACGTTTCCCATCAGGGTGATTTGTAGGACGGACGAAAGCAGAACCAACGTCAGGGTGTCTCACACCAACAGGATGAGGTTTTGAAAAATCATTTTTAGCCCTTGAAGCAATTGATTCTTCTAACCTTGCTTGCTCAACCTGTAATTCATTTAAAAGCCGTTGTTCGCCAGGATTAAGCCTACCAGCCGATAAGGTGAACGGACCGTTTTTGCCTCCAAGTTGGGCAATTTGCCAATCGACAAACGATTTCCTCATTTCTTCATATCGCGGAAGCTCTGTTTTTACGTTAAGGTTTCCAGCTCTACGTTTCATCTCTAATGGAAAATACTCTGCGAAAGCACCTTTAGTCTCTGCACCTATTAAGTACTGACCTAATAATCTGTTTTCAGCCAATCCCTTAGCGGCAATCGTTGAATTCTCAATATCAAGAGCCGAGGGACTTTTTATAAGTTTAGCTTGTTCGATTTGGGCACGAAGATTGGTATCCCGCAAAGTGCAGTAACGCGCAACACTCTCAATACTCAATCTACCTTCTCTCATCAGATCAGCAAGTCGATTAAAATCTGATGATTCAGCCGCCGCTTTATCAAGAAGTCTCTTAAGGGTCGCTTGAGATTTTTCACGCCGCCTCATACCAAGGGCGATCCCCACGCCAACAGCAACACCTATCGCTTCCCCAACTCTTGCCCCCCAGCCCTCATGCCAACCTCGAACTCCAGAACCTTGACCCCCCCCCTGAAAAGTAACAACAGACGATTCGGCAGGGGAAGTTGCTGTGCCCGCAGCGACAGCCTGTCGTCTTCGCGCCTCAGCCGCTGCTCCGGCTGCAGCAGGGAGATTAAGAGTAGGAGATGTAGAAGATGCAGAAGGAGGTGCAGCGCCATTCCCTTCTTGAGCCAATCTTTCAGCATAGAAACTTGTCGGGCCAGTAGTAGTCGAGCCCGATCGATTCATTTGTGCGCGTCGGTCCGCAACGGAACGTGACGCATTGGAGGTAGTAGTGGGGCGGGTATCATCAAGTGGGGCAGAAGTGGGCTTTGGATCAACGGTCGGTGTTCCCGGTTCAGGCGTTTGTCTAGCAGCAGCTGGTGCAGGGTTGACGACAGGAGGAGTGTCTTTAAAATCAACACCGGGGGGATCGATAGCCTCACCAGCGTAATGCCCAGCAGTCCCCAAACTTAGAACGACTACTAAATCTCTTGTCCATTTTGTTAGACCGCTAAAAAGACCCATAATAACCTCCTTTTAAAAAAATTAAAAATTAATCACCTATAATCTTTGTCGCACGAGGCTGAACTGAACGCATGGGCGACCAAACAATTTGATCCCCTGCGTTCGCCATAATCGAGTGAACCTTCTCGTCTGCCGTCACCTCACGTCCTGCAGAGGCCTGATTGATCCACTTAAAGGCATGATCAGGAATTTCCTCAATCATCTTGAAGCAAAGATTACACATCATATACGCAATTACGACGTATAGAATGGTATACATAATGGTTGCAAAACCACCATTTGCATTGCCCCCCGATGCACCCTGAAAACCTAAAACAGCATAGCGATACATATCATTTAGAACACCAACCATAACTGAAAACATCATCAGCGCCACAATCATACCGATCACCAAGAAAGCCGGGCGGAAGAAGATCGAAAAGATCATAAAGTATGCACTGCGTGCCATGTCCCCCGACACGCCCTCACCTTTTGTCGTTAAATGTGCCAGGGCCACCAGTGGTACGGCAATAATCGCTTCAAGAATAACAAGCAACCACGCACAGAACGCAAACAAAAAGCGAATAAACGGTATAAGTGGTAAAACATATTGCAGCATAATACCCGCACCCGCACCCATAAGGGCAAAAATAAACAAAGATGACAAACCCGGAATAAGTGAAAAACCGAAAAGTGCAAAGCTGCGCTCAACCAACCAATCGCCAATCTGCGCCAATTGTGCGAGAGGATAAACCTCATCCAAATGAGTGTTTGTGCCAAGCCACATGTTTTGAAATGGACCGCCGACAAATGTACTAAAAATATCGGTCAATCCCTTTTGAACCATGCTACCTGCGAGATCAGGAACAAAAGACATAAAGTGAGAAACATCAGCGTTATAATTTGCACTATTTTTCACCCCTCCTGATGTTCCAGCGAGAACACTCCCTGCTCCAGCAGCTGTACCTGTTGTCCCGCTATAATTCGCATATGCCGTCGATAATTGCGGCGCGATACCGTTAAGACGATCAATCAATGAATTAACCCCATACTTAACGTTTTGTGCCAGCCTTAACGTCGATGGAGTATTAGCATCGCCATCCAAAACATAATCCGGCGAAAATGTGACAGGAATCGCACGAGCAGATTGCAAAAATTCAGCATTCAGGCGTGATATCGTATTAAACCACATGGCAGCACCGGCCCATCCTGCATTTTCAATATCGCTTACCATTGCATCACGCGCGGAATCAGTTTGGCTTTCTTTTGCGTTTGTCACAGCTGTTTTCAAGGCTGCTTGATATTCCTCAACGATCTGAACATAACCTTTAACCCCGCCATACCCCTGAGTTAGTGCAGTCCAAATGGCGTCTTCTTTGCCCACATCGGGCTGGGCTCCGCCCTGGAAATCGATGAGGTCGGGGTTAACATTAAGCTCATTTGCCAAAGCCTCTACATCATCAAGCATATTAAAATATGCAAGCTGGTATTCATCAAGCATTGCTTTAACGAAGGGGGTCGCGTTGTTTGTAATTTCATACTCTGTCCGACCGCAATACTGGCTCGACGCATTATTTGCTGCGGTGTAATAAATTGAGTATTTCGTGCCGACCGGATTAGGAGGAACGATACGATCAATTGCCGGATCAGTGGGAGGATTTGTTGTTCCCGCGCTCAAGGCATGCAAAATGTTATTATAACGCGATTTACAAAACTCTGCGATCAAAGCTGTTTCAACGGTTACGGCGGCATTGCCTACCGCTGGCTCAGCCAGAATGTTACCTTTATCAGCCAGCGAGGTTGCAAAAGGTACCCACAAATGCGACGCAAAACCTGAACCCCATTGCGCCATCGTTACAACAATATATTGACCGGAGTTGTAGCCGCTATATGACCCCGTGGGCAACGGTACAAGAAGACCGATTGCCACAATAAGGCGAATAGGTGCCCAAATATGATTAAAACTACCGCCACCAAACCGCCCTTCATGCGCTGTTCCCGCAACAGCTGCAATGATGATGTACATCAGAACAAACCCGGCGATAACCAGCATGACTGTTGAATAAAGCGCCATCATCTGCTGGAATCCCTCAACCATCGGCGAGATGGATGTGGCAAGTGTCGATCCACCCGGATCATTGATTTGCATCCCAACCGCCGCGCCCAAATATCTTAGCGCAATGTCAGTGTCAGGAGTGGGCGAACTGAAATAGCTATCGGCATATGCCTGTGTGGCTCTGGTTCCGATCGACAACATACCCGAAGACATCGCCAGCAAACCACTTGCGGCCATAATTGTGATTGATAACACCGTAACCGGTATTGGTCTCCACGGCTTGCGCCAGTCGGTTTTTACCCATGCTAGCGTCAAAACGTTAAGCGGCTTTACCCGCACGCCCTCGCGCACCCATGGATGGGATCTTTCAAACAACCCCATAGCGGCAAAAACACCAATAAAAACACGACCAAAAAAGAAATAAGATTGCTTTACAGGTTTGATCATGCGGCCCAATCGTGGATTAAGCCCATATGCTAAAAAACGACCAAAATATGACAAACCCATTAAAAACAACTTCATTCTTGCCGCCTTATGTTTCAGGTACTACCCAATGATAGCAATTTGATGGCTGAACCATCCTAACCCATTAGAGTTAATATTCTATTCACCCTATCATATGTTATACCATGCTGGCATGCGAGACTGTAGTTAAATTATCTAGACAATAATTAAAATTATAGAAAAATTGTGCTATAAATCAACCCTTAACGATAAATAACAGTAAAAATAATGTACAAAACCCAACTTTTTGCAAAGAAAAATATCATAAATACGCTGATCATTTTCTTTATACTTCTCGGGGTGGGGGCGCGTTTTGTCTCATACGAATCCCACACCAAAGCGCAAATTGAGGATGGGTTGGATTTTTTGCGCATCGAAAACGCTCATGCAAAAAACCCTGTTTTGCCCATACGTTGGCCCTACCTCGACAAGAGCGGTTATGCTGCTCTTGAAATTGAAAAACTGGAACCGAATCGAAACCCTTTTCAGCGAAAACCAACCCTACGGGTTAAGATCGCACAACTCTCTGGGCGAATGTGCCAAAGCCTAAAACCATTCTGGCAAAAACGTCAAAATGAAAACCTCATTTATGGCTTTGAGCAAAATGAACAATTAAGAACCTCAGTTCAGGAACTTACCTGCACCGACGAAAATTTATATAACTTTGTTATCTACCTCGCCAGCGGTTCGTAGCTTTGCATTTTTCTCTCAGGTTGAACCTATACCTGGTCGATAAAAACGGGCAACCAATTCGATGTGATGAGACCATAAAAACTGATCAATAGGCTGAACCCAATCAAGCCGATATCCACCCTCAACCAACTGAGCAGCATCGCGGGCAAATGTTCCCGGATTACACGAAACCATCATAACAAGTGGCACATCAGAATGTGCAATCTCTGCGCACTGTGCGACAGCCCCTGCTCGCGGCGGATCAATCACGACGACATCATATTGATCAAGTGCACTGGCCGTCAGCGGATCGCGAAAGATATCCCGCGTTTCCCCAGACACATTTTCACTTAAACCTGCCATTTTTGCAGCATTATTAAGCGCTTGAATAGAATCCTCGTTCCCCTCAACGGCCATAATGCTCCCCACTTCAAGAAGAGGAAAAGTAAATGACCCCACCCCACTAAACAGATCAAGGCATTTCAATCGGGTCGGTGAAGCAGAGGGTTGCACAGAACGCACCCCCTCTAAAATCGCCTTAACCAAAAGGCTTTCCCCTTCTTGCGAGGGCTGCAAGAAGCTGGCTTGAGGAAGCATCACACGCACCCCCCCAAACGTTACGAAAGGCTCACGCACGCAGGCAATGGCCTCGCTCGCGCGTCGCTCGTTAGCCCGCCAGCTGATGCGACAAACTTCGGGTTGACGTAAAAGGGATGCCACACCTTCACGCGCTTCAAGATTTGGCGCACTCCCGGTAACAAGAACATCAACCCCATTTTCGGCGAGCGTTAAACTGATATCAAGTGTTTTAGCTGCGCGCACCCAAGGCGCAAGGCTTTCGCGTAGTGCCGGAAAAAGTGCAATCAATTCAGAGCGACTAACCGGACATTCCGTTATTTCAATCAGGCGATGGCTGGCACGTGCGTTAAAGCCAAGAATTGGCAGTTTTACCGGCCCCCTCTCCTCTGCCGTTAATGTGATACGACGACGTTTTTGAGGGGGAACAAACAAAGTCGAGCGAACAATCCTTTTTTCGTTTTCATTTGTAATCAAATGCGTACGATACAAGACATCACGAACATTCTGCGTTTTCCAAGCCAAGTATTCTGCCCGCACCAAGTGCTGAACACTACAGCCACCACATTGATTAAAATGCGTACAATAAGGCTCCACACGAAATGAACTCGGTTCAATCACCTTCAATAGCTCGGCTTGGTAGCCATCACCTAATGAATCCTGCAAGCGAACTTCAACCAACTCATCCGGCAACGCCAGTGGGATATAGAGCGGACGCCGCTCAACATGTGACAAGCCGTCACCCTGTGCTCCCAGCCGTTCAACTCTAACTTTCAGTACATCACCCTTGCGCATAGCTCACCCAACAAGTTGTTAACATAATTGTCGCACAAAAAAACAACAGAAACCATAGCGTTGCGGTTAAGGTTGTGCTAGCAACCTTATATGCCAAATTTTAACAGGAGCACAACATGGCGAAAGAACAAGAGATGGAACAACTTTTTGAGGATGCACTCGATATTTCCGATCGGCACCTAAGCAATGCCTTGATGGAAAATGAGGAGCTCGCTCCCTACGTCGCCGTCGCCATGATTGAATCAGCTGTAAATCAAGCAGTTGATATGACAAGCCCCGATGATGTGATCTCAATCCTGCAAGACCTGATCAGCCAAATTGAGGAAGATGCCGGCGAAGGTGATGCTGGTAGCGAAGATGCAGAAGGCGACGAAGACGAATAAGTCTTCTCGCTCTTTTTTGTCAGCGATAACTTTTCAAGGGGTGCTTGCCAATGACTGATTCTTGTCATCAGCCCGTGGATGGTTATGCACACCCCATTTCAATCGGTGTCGTTGGGGCTGGGGCATGGGGAACAGCGCTAGCGGTTGTTGCTGCGCGCGCGGGTCGCCATGTAGACTTATGGGGACGCACACCAAATGATTTGATCTCTCTTGCGAAAACAGGCGAAAATCATCGTTATCTGCCGGGCATAAAGATTAGCCCCTTACCACATGTCACGGCAGATTTGTCTGTTGCGCTGAAAAACGATGTTATTTTACTCGCTGTCCCGGCGCAGCAAATACGCTCGATTGCAACATTAATCAATGCATGTGGCGTAAACAGTTCGCAAACACTGGTTATTTGCGCCAAAGGGGTTGAGCAGACAACGGGTATGCTGATGAGTGAGGTTTTATCAGAGCTGATTCCCAATATCTCGCTTGCAGCATTATCAGGGCCAACTTTTGCTACGGAGATAGCAAAGGGGTTACCTGCTGCTGTTACGATTGCCGCAAACGATGTTGTGCAAGCGGCAAAAATCGCCGAAGCATTAAGCAGCGCAACCTTTCGCTGTTATGGCTCAGATGATTTGATCGGCGTGGAGCTTTGTGGTGCGGTTAAAAACGTTCTGGCCATTGCCTGCGGTATAGTTGATGGAAAAGGTTATGGTGAAAATGCACGCGCCGCACTCATCACGCGGGGATTGGTTGAGTTACGCCGCTTATGTTTGGCTTTAGGCGGAAAAGCAGAAACGCCTGCGGGATTGGCAGGGTTGGGGGATATGACCCTAACCTGCACATCGCTGCAATCGCGCAACTACGCCTTGGGCTATGCCCTCGGTCGCCAAGAAACCCCTCATCACGAGAAACTCACGGAAGGTGTTTTTTCCGCAACGGCTGTACTTAAACGGGCGGCTCAGGCGGGATGTGAAATGCCGATTTGTGCTGCTGTTGAAGCTGTTGTTCATCACAAGCAGCCCTTGGAGCAAGTGGTAACCTCACTTCTCACACGCCCGCTGAAAATGGAGATTCATTGATGTCTGGAAAACAGCATTACTGGCTCATGAAATCTGAGCCGGATGTTTATTCTTTTTCGCGTTTGCTAAAAGAAGGTCATGCGTTTTGGGATGGGGTACGCAACCATACGGCCAAGCTTAATTTGATGGCGATGAAAAAAGATGACTTGGCTTTTTTCTACCACTCCAACATCGGCAAAGAAATTGTCGGGATAATGAGAATTAGAGAAACCGCCCATCCTGATCCAAGCGATGAGACAGGCCGCTTCGTGCAGGTGGGTGTAGAGCCGGTAAAAGAGTTTGCTCAGTCTGTTACCTTGGAACAAATTAAGTCTACACCTGAACTTGCTGAAATGATTTTGCTGAAACAGTCTCGTCTGTCGGTTCAACCCGTGCGGATTGAAGAATGGAAAATTATTGAGAAAATGGGCGCGGCCTCATAAATACATTCACTGTAGTTTAAAATACCGACTACTGCATTAACCCTAAAAATACCCATACCGCCCAAGAGCCTATGGAAATGGTGGAACATCAAGCACCGCAAATGGCCCCGTTCCAGAGCAAATCCCGAAAACGTGTCAAGCGGTCTGTTATTAAGTTTAAATGATCATTTTTAGCTTTGTTTTTTTGCTTTCGCTAGCGGATGCGTCTCCATTGCCTGTTGTAAACGATGAGAAACAACATGCGTGTAAATTTGTGTGGTTGAAATATCAGCATGGCCCAACATCTTTTGCACGCTCCGCAAATCAGCGCCGTTTTCAAGCAAGTGCGTCGCAAAAGCATGGCGCACTTTATGAGGGCTAAGGCGCGAAGGATAAATACCCGCCTGTATCCCTAACCCTTTTAGAAGTTGAGCGAATCGCTGGCGGGTCAAGTGCCCACTCTCACTATCTGATGAAAAAAGGAAACGATATGATGAACGTTTATGCACGTTTTCATTATCTGGATGAGGGTTTTGTGTAAAGAACGTACCCAAAGACTGCTGAGTTTGCTCGGTAAGAGGCACCATTCGCTCTTTGTTGCCTTTGCCCTTCACGCGCACCCAACTATAATCATCAGAAAATGCAGCATGCGTAAGCGAAACAAGCTCAGAGACACGCAACCCCGTATCATAAAGCAGTTCAAGCAAAAGGCTAAGCCGACGCCCTTCAAACGAGGAATCCCGTCTGGCTGTATCGATCAAGCGCGAAACATCTTCTTGGCTTAAAACGTCCGGCAAAGAACGTCCTTCTTTCGGGCGATCCAAAACTTGTGTAGGATTATGATTGATATGCTTTTCAGAGAGCAAAAATTGGTAAAACTGGCGAAGTGACGACAATCGTCGTGCTTGCGTGCGGGCATCCATTCCTGCTTTGGTTTGATTGGCGAGATATCGTGATAAATCCTGACTTGTCGCACTTTGTAAGGATACATTTGTATGATGTAAAAAATCATGTAACGAAAGCAGGTCTCGACCATATGCCTCAAGTGTGGCCTTGGCCGCACCGCGCTCGGCAGCGAGCATTGCCAGAAAAGCATCAAGTAAAGGTGGATATCGTCGGCGAATCTTGGCAGGACGGCCACGCTTTTTAGGGATAGCTTTAAGGGCCTCACGGCGGACCACCGCAGCCCCATCTGCATCATTAGCATTTTTTCTTGACGCCGTCATATCAGGCGTGCGCGTTACTTTAGGTTGTGCCACCAAGTTTATCAGCGGGAACAGGTCGCACCGTTTGCTGAACGGTTGGGTTAACTGGCGTCAGTGCCAACCACGTTACCCCTCCCACCGCTCCCAAAATTGCGAGCAGAAAAAAACCACGAATCATTGATCCAACAAACGTGCGATCAGAACCAGAGCGATAGCTGTAGCTTTTATTTTTTCTCATGCGCACAGATTATATGATTTAAACGCAGCATCCAAGCTTTTTTATTGCACTTTCTGCGACATTTAAGATCTTTGTTTTGCCTGTACAACCAAGGTTTGTGCGTGAGCTTCAAGGTTTTGCTCAAGCTGTTGCATCATCACCTGTCGATCAAGCCCGGGTAGCAGTGCTGGCAAAATTTCAAACGTTACAGTGCCAGATTTTATCAAAAAAGCCTTCCGCGGCCAAAAACACCCCGCATTGAGCGCCACAGGCACAACTGGCAAGCTCAATTGCTCATAAAGAATGGCAATGCCCGATTTATAGGGTTTTTTTACACCCGGGGGTGTGCGTGTTCCTTGCGGAAAAATCACTATCGATCGCTGCTCATGGAGTGCTTTCTTCGCACCATTTACAATGGAGCGCATCGCTTGCACCCCTGCCCCTCGATCAATCGCGATCATTCCCGCTTTCGCCTGATACCACCCCCATATGGGAATCCACATCAACTCACGCTTGAGGATAATGGCTACATCACCAAAAATTTCATACAGTTTGAAGGTTTCGTAAGTTGATTGATGCTTCATCGCAAGAAGACATGGCCCGTCAGGCAGGTTTTCCCTTCCGATAACTTGGTAATTAAGCCCCAAAATACTGCGTTCCAAAAAACGTAAGCTCGCAAAATAAACACGAATAACCCGTACCATTTGTCGTCTGGGAATAAAAAACGTCCAGCTCAACGCAACAGCACAAAATATCGTCCATAGATAAAAAACAGTATGGAAGGTGAGCGAGCGAAGAAACAGCAACATCACGGTAACTCCACCAACATGCGCCGACAAACTCTTTTCGCGCAGAGCAAGGCCAAAACAACAAAAACACACGGCATTAGGACAAAAATCGGCCAATGATCAACAGGGTTCCACGGAGAGACCTGCATAAACTCTGCCTGGTATATAAAGTGACTAACCAATGAAGCAGCAATAAACGCAACAAAAGATCCTAGCACTCCCCCTTTTAGCGTAATCAAAGCCATGTGACGCTCAAATTGCCACGAAATCAAAGCATCAGTAGCCCCTACCAAATGCAAAAGTTCAACCATTTCAAACTGGCGATCCACATTTGCACGCACCAGCAAAACAACAATCAACATTGCGGTTCCGGTGATAAAAATTACCAAGCCATACGACAACCAAACCAACCAATCGACCAACTTCCGCACATCTTGCAACCAGTCACCATGATCATCGAGCTGAATATGAGGTACAGACTGAAGTATCATTTTAAGATCATCAAGGATGTGAGGGGTGGTGGCACCAACCAAAGAAATGTCGATCAGAGCGGGAATCGGCAAATCATTTGGCAAATCGCCCTCGCCCAGCCACGGCTGTAACAAAGCAGACATTTGCTTATCATTCACCCGTTCAACTTTTTTTATGCCTTGAGCTTTTTGCAAAAGGCTAATGGCTTTGCTTGCACGCTCATCGATTGAATCACCTCCTTCTTGATATAAAATCTGAAGGGTGATGCGACCCGTTAAATCACCACGCCACTGAACAAGCCCGCCTTCGAGCGCCGATGCCCCCGAAAGCAAAAGTGTTGCCATCATAACCAACAAGACCATAACCAATGAAAGATAATCGCTGGAATCATCGCGCTCAAGAGCCAGCGAAGGGGCAAAAAAAAGCGAAAAAAACGAGCGAATTTTCATCATGATTCACTCTGCCAGTCTGGCATGTACTGCACAAGATGTCCCTGTTCGATGTGCAAATGGGGATAGCGAAACCTCCGGATCATCGCTTCGTTATGCGTTGCAATAACAACCGTTGTGCCCAACCGATTTAGCTCTTCAAAGAGATATAGCAGGCGTAATGCGATGGTGTTATCGACATTGCCTGTTGGTTCGTCTGCCAACAACAAGCGCGGACGATTGATCACTGCGCGTGCAATAGCAACCCGTTGTTGCTGTCCACCCGAGAGAATAGTCGGTTTTGACTGCAAAACATCCCCAAGACCAATCCAGTGCAACAGCTCACTCACATGCGCCATTGCCGCTTTTTCCGGCTGACCAGAAGCCCGTAATGGAAGAGCAACATTCTCGAGCACATTTAAATGGTTCAAGAGTCTGAAATCTTGAAAAACGACCCCCACTTGACGGCGCAATTCGGGCAATTTTTCGCGCGGCAAGCTGACAACATCCTGCCCAAACATGTTGATCAAACCGCGTGAGGGACGATGCGCAAGATAGAGCAAGCGCAACAAAGATGATTTTCCCGCTCCACTGGCCCCGGTGAGAAAGTGAAACGACCCATGCTCAAGCGTAAATGTAATATCTTTTAAAACTTCCGGTCCAGTACCATACCTCAACCCGACGGATTCAAAACAGATCATTTTTCCTCCGATGGTTGGGCGGGCTGCTGTTGGTCTTGTGGCGATGGCTCGGCCTGAGCAGGCGCGGCTGTCGTCATGGGATCAACACCCGGCGCATCAAGTGCCCAACGTAAAAAAGATTGGCCAATCGACAAACCTTGTTGCTGCAATGATCCCGCTGCGTCTTTATTTGCAGCTTCGTCGGTGGATTGCACCTCTGCTTGGGTGTTAGTGGTTGACGAGTCAGAGGCCGAAACGTTCATGGATGAGGGTTGCTCAAGAGTTGTAACGGTGGGCTGTACCGATGAGGGCACAGTGGAAAGTGAATGAAAGAGATATAGTCCCCCCATCACCCCACCCATCACGATGACCAGCAAACTAACCAGCACACTTATGAAAAACTTTTTCATGCCTCACACTTGCCCAAATGACGAGAGAAAATCCCGAAAAGATGAAATCGCAGACACCATTTTTGACGACGTATTTGCATCAAAAAAATAAAAAAGAGCATGCCTATCTTCGGGGGATGCGCTCTAGGATGCTGATTGAGCATTTTTAGAATGAGGACTTTCTTGATTTTCGGCCTTGCGTTCAATTTTCGTACGATCAACTTTATCGAGAACATCGACGAAAAGGGTGTAGAGCTGACCAAGTTCACCTGCTTTCCACATCACAGCAGCAGCAATTGTTGAGCCTGATTGATCTTTTGCCAACGTGGCATAATGCTGTTCATAACGCATCATAAAACGGTCAACATACTGCTTAAACTCTGCATTCTTGGCATAGAACTCGGGCATAATAGTGCGCATAACATCGCGCTTTAACTCGAGTATTGTGCGCGTGTAGGTGCGTGCATCTTCACGACTCATGGGCTTAAGACGAGAAAGGGGCTGTTTCATGTCCCTGCGTAAAATCGGGGATTCTGCATACAATAAACGATAAAGATCAACTGCAACGGCATTAAGGGACTCTGCCGCCAATTGACTACTATTCATTGCTCGTTCAGACATAGCCGAAGGGGGAGGCACAATACTGTCTTTAATTCGCGGCGGCAAAAGCGTACGCAAACGTGACGGTATCATTTCATGATCGCTTGAAACTTGTGGATGCACAGACATTGGCAATGATAAGCGTTGCTCACTCTTTTTTGACTCTTCTTGGGTGCGAGACAATTGCTCTTGAAGCATATTAAGTTGATCGCTCATGCGCGTTTGCCAGGCATTTAAATCACCAGAAACTCCGCTCAACAATTGTTGAACATTTTCTTTCATACATGAAAGATTGCTCACGAGGGCTTTTGTTTCCAATTCAGTTTTCTGAAGCTCTTGCTGGGTCAAATGCCCACCCTTCTGAAGCTGGCTAAGCGTTGCACTGAGCGCCGTCCCCACATCCAGCAGTGCAGCAACTGACCGGTCAGAGGTTTTCGCAAGATCAGTTTCGGCTGTTTTCAGTGCATTAACTTCACTCCGCACGCGGTTATCCAGCTTGTTAAGAATAACATCCATCTCTTCGCTCTTTTCGCGAACATCACTCAAGCTTTTCTCAAGTATGGATGCATGGTCCACAGCGTGTTGCAGACGATCATAAACACCAGCCGACATCAGTTCATCAATGTGGCTCACACGCCCCTCAAGAGTACTGGCTGTAAGCAGAAGGCGATCCTCTTGAATCTGCACCTGATTAGAAAGAGCCATATGTTCCTGAGCCAAGCTTTGCGTTTGTATTTGCAGTGACGTCAGCTGACCGAGAGTATGGTCAAGAGAAGACAGGAAAGCGCTCAACTTGGCATGCTGCATATCAAGAATCGGCTCAACATGCCCAATCCGACTGTCTACACCATTCAGACCATCCATCAACTGAGTGAGCTGTGTTTTTAAGCTGAACATCTGTTGCGAAAGCTTTTCACTGGTAAGTTCGATGCCGTTTTGATGGTTAACAAGCATCGCCACAGCCGATGTGAAGTTATCCTTTGCATAAGCTGTTGTTTGTTCAATTTTATCAGCGCCATCAGCCATATCTTTCTTTAACTGGTCAAAAATGTTGGAGCTGTTTTGCGCAAGAGAGAAGGTTCTCTCGGTTACACCTTCGAGCGAGATATTGACTTCAGTTGAAAGTTTTTCGATGGTCTCAACCAACAAATTAAGCTCGTCACGCAGTGTTTCCACACGTGCCAGCCCTTCTCCATCAACGACATCAAGACGATCAACCAGCGTTTCAAGATCGCCCGTTCCATGCTTTGCCGCATCGCGAACAGTAGACCATAACTTTTCTGCATGGCCACCTAGCGTCGTGCTGATATCAATCAGCTCATGGGCTGCCAAGCGACCGGCTTCTCCATTTTCACGCAGTTTCGCCATAAACGTTGAAGAATCCTGCGTCGCTTCCTGAAGCGCATTTTTAACGTGATGGCCAACTTCTGCCAACTCGTCTTGCAGAACAGACAGTTGTTGACGCGCATGATCGAGCTGTTCTTGCAACAGGTTCTGTGCTTCATGAATGCGTTTTGGGAGCACTTCAAGAGCATCGACACCCTGTTGCAAACGATGGAAGCCTTCCTCAGATCGTTTGTTCATATCAATTAAATAACTGTTGGTGCGCGTATCCAGCTCAGCGAGATGACGATTAAAGACAGAGAAATATTGATCAATGTTGTTGTGAGTTGTTTCAATGTTGCTCAAACGATTGCTAAGCTCACGGTCAAATTGTTGCCCGGAGGCGGTGAGATCAAGCGCATGAAGATGCAAATTCTGGCTCATTGACTGTAATTCGGAACCAACTTCTTGCCCACTCAAACGCAACGCATCGCTAGCAGTGATAAAGTCAGCAGAAAATGTTTTTATTTGTGTGTAGAGCTGTTCATTTTGCTCATACAATTTTATGAAATGATGGGCCAAAGACTGAGCGGCAGCGCTCATTCGTCCTTCGCTGCTTTCAATCATATCAACAGTAGATGCACCAGATTTTTTGATCTGTGTCTCAACCATACGCATCAAATCCATCATCGATTGAGCAGCCTGATGCAGAGACGTTTGTTGTTTTTCAATTTTTTCAGACACATCTGCCATTTTTTCACGATCCGACACAACTTGCTGTGCGAGAATGGCCATTTTTTGCACTGTTGTATCAAGTGTCTCACTCGTGACCAGAGAAATTTCGCTCAACCCTTTGACCATTCGTTCGTTGGTTTGGACATGCTCTTCAAGTGTTCGTTGAGAATCAGCACTGGCTCCCATGACCTCATTCATCTTGAGAATAATACCATTAAGTTCGCTCAACGTGTTCGTGTTGTGTTGCGAAAGATCTACTGATTTGTCTGCCACATATTGCGCGGCGGTTTTAAGCCGATCTTCAAATATATCCGTCGTTCTTGAAATATTGTTTATACTCTCTTGAAAAAGATCATTACTGGTGGCCAATTTCTGTGTATTATCGTTACACACAGTTTCAATTTCACGTGTAAGTTGACGGTAGCGCACGTACGTATCGTCAATCTCGCTATGAAGTGACTGAATTGAATCCTGCAATCCCGTTTCCTGATTTTTAAAACTTGATGTAAGCGCCGCAACTTTATCCAGATGTAGTGCAAGCGATTCAGACAATGTCTTAAATTGGCTGTCTGTAAGGTGGCCAGCCTGTTGCAATGCACTGTAATGCTGCTGCACAGAAACGCCTGTCTTTTCGATCGATGATGAAAGATCGCTGAGTTGACGCACTGAATCATTCCATTGCTCTTTTGAAAAGTCGCTTTGACGGGAAATTCTTGTCAAGCTTTCATCAATACGATTATGGAGTGAATCTATTTCGTCACTTAATTGCTGAATTGTTGAAGAGAACACTCCCATCGTTGCCTGATGAGCATCTGTGGAGTGTGTTAGTTTTTCAGTGAGTTTAGTCACTTTAGAAAGTGTCTCATCAAACACTTCAGCAGAATGCGTACTTTTTTCTTTAAGGTCGTCATAAGAGCGATCAAGCTGAATTTTAAAATAGTCAGCCGAAGAACTAAGCTGATCCTCGACACCTTTTAGTGCACTCTGCCAACCTGTGTAGGTTGAAACAGTTTCATCAACCTTGTTGATTAAAGCCGCATGGGAAGTCAATGCAGCAGAGTGAATCTTGCCAAACTCTTCCGATTTATGATCAAGTGTTAAAGAAAACATAGAAAGCTTTTCATCATTTTCAAGAGTCTTCTGGCCAAGAAGATCAATCTTGGTAACCACATGATCCAAAGACGTGGCAAGCTTTTCAATCGAGGTCTCAATCTCGGTCTGGCGACGTGTAAGGCTTTCACTCACCTCAGCCGATGTCTGGTCTAATGCAGAAATCTGAGTATCAAACGCATTAAGCTTGGTGTCGATGACACGCCCCGTCTCACTGAACACATCACCAAGACCGTCAAGATGTTGCGATGCCTGATCAAGTTTTGTGATGCATTCATGCGCATTTTCACGGAGCTGAATTGCAACATCTTTCAAAACACTTTGAACATGATCTGTGTGACTTTCAATGGTCGCACCAGCATCTTCATAATGACGGAGAGCTGTACGCAACGCTTCATCAGATGATGTAATACGTTGCAAAAGCTCGTCTGTTGCTTCACTTTGCAATCGCGTTACCTGAGTTAGTTTCTGAATATATTCCTGGCTACTGCTAGACGATTCACCAAGCTGTTGGGTAAGAGTGGCAATATTTTCACCCGATTTTTGGGTTTGCTGGTTATGATTTTCAAGTGTTGCTGCCAGCCGCCTAGACTCATCCATCACATCAACCAAATGCAATGTGAAGTTTTGCAAGTCATCTTGCAGAGCCATAACCGAAAGCCGTGATGACTCAGTTTTTTCTTGGGTTAGGCTTGTAGCTTGAGTCAGCGCATTCTCGATCATTTCAATCGCAGCAATACTGCTTCGACTTTCCGTTTGTAACAGGGTTGAAGCACGTTCAATATCACCCTCGGCGCTCGCGAGATGCATACGCCCTTCTCCACTGATTTGTTCTAAGTGGCGTGTGGCATCGGAGAGCGATTTAACGCTGTTCTCAACGATTTGAGCATAATCAAGATGCTGTTCACTCAAGTTATGTGAAAGTGTGGTAATTTGTGCCTGTTCATCACGCAAGAGCAAGCATCCCTGCTCTACAGCATGAGTATAAGAGTCAATTCCTGCCACAATATTTTGTTGCTGCGTTGTAAATTTTTGTGAAGCCTGCTCCGCTTTTTCCTGCGCAGCGTCAAAAACAAGGGTTGCTGTTTGCTCTTGATCTACTAATGCTTTTTCGGCTGTGCTCAGCCCCGTAACGAGATCACGGAGCTGTTGTAACAAACCTTCAACTTTCATGTGAGCATGTTCAGAATCTCGCGCAATCGCAGCTTGAGCTTCGGTTGTTTTTGTTGCGTCATGACGAAGCAGGTGCCCTGCTTTTAAAACCTCTTCGGTAAGGTGTGTAATGCGGGCCTCAAGATCGGTTAAAGTTTGCTCACTCTTTTCACGATTATTACTAAACTGCACAAGAATAGCGTTAAGCTGGGACGTATTTGCTTGTGACAACTCAGCAAGTTCTTCATGATTTTGAACAAATGCCTTATGTAATTGACTGATTGTATCATTTTGCTGGGAAATTTCGTGTGACGAACCCTTGATATTTTCTTCAAGCTTCAACACATGCTGTTCAAAAGCATCGCTCTCACGTTTTATTTTCTGATATACAGCTTGGAGTTTTTCTTCAATCTCTAGCCCGGCCAGGCCCATTGACTCTACCTGAGTTTGAAGATTCTTGCGCATAACATCGCCTTGCTCACCGGATTGGGCGGCGGCGGCTTGCAACACATGTTGCTGCGTTTTTAAGGTATCTGTTAAAGATTGAACCTGTTCACCAACTGTTGTTGACAACACTTGCACAGTTGCTTGTTGCTCAATCAGCTTTTCAGCCATTGCCTCAATCGACGCACGGGTTTGATCCCCGGATTGCAATAAATGACTGGCCTCTTTTTGAGCCGACAACGAAGCAGCGTGAAGTAATTGTGTATTTTTTACGGTCTGTTCGATAAAATCGTTGAAAAAAGCATTGGCTTTTTCAAATGTTTGCAATTGCGCGGATAAGCGGTCCTGTGCGGCTGTCAAATCCGTTTGAACAGTGATAAATCGCTGCTGCGCATTGGTGGATGAATCATTCAGGCGATTAACTTGATCATCAAAATTTTTGATAATCACGTCAAAATGTTCAGCACCCTTGGTATATGATGTTTCAAAATTACGCGCACCAGCAAACAGTTTTTCGGCAATACCCTCTGAAGATTCAACAGCTGACGCAGCCGATTGATCGAAAGCAGCAATCGCATCACGAATAGACTGTTCGCCACGCACGGTATCTTGATTAAGACGCTGTAAGATTTTTTCCAACTCGGCCACATGACGACCACTCTCGGACTGAGCTGAGGTACCGACAGAAATAAGCTTAGCGCCAATCAACTCCATATTGCTTACACGATCAGAGAGAATATCAACCAGATTTTCAGAGCGTGTGAGTGCCGTTGCACCTACTTTTTCCAACGAATAAGTAGCGCTATTTAAAATTTCTTGCGATTGACGCATGTTTTGATCCAACTGATCAGCCGCTCGCTCCAATGATTCAACGGGCCGATTGATCTGGTGAGCAATGGCGGCACTGCGTTGTCCCAATTCTGCTACTACGCCTTCAAGCCGATCCAAATCGCGTAAAGTAGACGAAGCTGCCGTTTCCAAATTGGTATCCAGTTCATCGGTCAGTGAAACGATTGAACGCGCGCGCCCTTCAATTTGACCCGCGGTTTCGTTCAGATGGGAGAGTTTTGATTCATATTTACCCGTTAGTTCATCCACCTGCCCCAACACTTCGCGCGTGTGTTTTTCAAGCTCCGTCACAAGAGCCAAAGTGCGTTCGCGTTCAGCACCACTTTGGCTGTTTAATTGAGCAAGCGCGTCATGCAAACTTTTAATGGTCTGCTCGGCTCCTTTGGTTACTTTTGCAATTTCCGTCAACGCTTCGGCCGAGAGTTTCCGTAAATCAGCGCTCTGCCGCGTTAAGGCTGTCATCGCTGCACTTGAATCCTCAAGCGCGATATTGGCAGCTTGGCGAAGTTGCTCGGTTTGGGCGCCCAACATATCCATCACACGCTTAACACGGTTTTCTGCCCCTCCGCCTGATAACAGCAAGGCATTGAGATGACGGCGCACAGGCAGCGTTACAGCGTCAATCTCCATTGAGCGCATCTGCAAAATAGCAATCAACCAGATGATGACCAACGGTGCGGAAAACCCTGCCAGCACACCACTGATATTAACAGGTGTCCATGCGGGACTAAAACCCGATAAGGCAACAGTAAGCAAATAAGTGACAGCGATAATCAGCCAAACTGCTGAAGATAAAATGGCCCACTGCGGCAGTTGCACATCTCTTGGGGGTAACGTCGTCATGCCGGAAAAAGAGGCAACACGACTGTCGCTTGTTGATGAGGATAAAAGATCATTTTGACGCAGTGTGCTGTCGGCTGTAAGACCTGAACCGCTTTTACGCCCTGCTTGATCAATATCCGTATCGGCATGAAGAGTTGGCATGTACGTCACCTTGTTAATTTTGAGGGTTAACTTAGCAATCTCAGACCATTTAGGGGAGTCTTTTATTTACCTCGCTTCAGCCTGATGCAAGAGACTGTGCCGTTTGTTTAATTTTTGCCACCATCGAGAAAAAACCGTTCCGCCGACTAGGTGATAAATGATCTTTCAAGCCTAGTTGTGTAAAAATTTCCTCAAGATCGAGTCGCGCAATCTGTGAAGCCCCTTGATCAGCATAAATGCCGATCAGTAAAGCAATCAACCCTTTTACAATAACTGCATCGCTATCGCCTTTAAGAATAATTTTGCCCCCTTCGCCTTTTTCGATCAGTAGCCACACCTGGCTCATACAGCCTGTCACTTTGTTTACATCGCGATAAGCACTCTCTGGCAAAGGCTCTAATTTTTTTCCTAAATCAATAAGATATGCATAGCGATCTTCCCATTCTTCTAAAAAAGAAAAATCATCCGTAACCTTTTGCAGAAAGAAATTGTCTTGTTTGGTAGTCATTTACATCATGTTGGTTAAGTTGGTCGATCAAATTTTAAATAAATCTAAACCATAACTTCTGGTTTTCGGCCATCTTTTTTATTAAGATAGGGTTATAAAAGGAGTAAAAAATGATTCCCAAAAGATCTTTAAATAGCACTTCCCCTACGACCGCTGCTCGTGATATGTTTAATGAAGAGGGGCCGAGACCTAGTGCGATGGCCGTTGCTCAGCCTCACGCACAAAAAAAACCGACTTACGACATATTTTACGCGGGGTAAAAAATGAAAAAAAACGCTACCGTTTGGATTAGCTCATTTGCTTTTTTCCTTTGCCTTACCTCTGCGGTAGCAGGGTTTGTTTTATCTTCTCAGGCTTATGCGTCCACCTCTGAATCAGGCTATTTTGGTGGGTCAGGGCAGCCGTCAGACGTACCTCAAACGGGAGGTATACCCACACAACAGGATATGATGGATCGATTTAAAGCCAATCTGTGTAACCTCAAAAGCGACCCAACTCCAACAATGAAGCGCCCAAGTAAGGATGAGTGTGAGCGTTTAGCGAAGAAATTTGCAGCTCCTACACAACCAAAATCCCAGAATTCAAACGCTTCTGGTCCGGTTGATCCTGTCATGCCTGCAGAAGCTGCTATGCCTGAAGCCGCAAACACAGCGCAATAATTCGTTTTATTTAGGCCCAGACCTTGCTATAGAGATGCCATGAGCACCCGACGTAAGCGCATCTATGAAGGCAAAAACAAAATTCTCTTTGAGGGTCCAGAACCTGGCACCCTCATTCAGTATTTTAAAGATGATTCATGCATTCATGCAACCGGCAAGCCCCCTGTAAAAGAAATCATTTCTGGTAAAGGCGTACTCACAAACCGTATTTCCGAATATTTAATGAGCAGACTAAACGAGATGGGCATTCCCACGCACCTCGTGCGACGCCTGAACATGCGCGAACAACTGATTAAACAAGTAGAAATCATTCCCATTGAGGTGGTTGTGCGAAATGTTGCTGCTGGAACGTTTAGCGAGCGTTTAGATATTCCCAACGGTACAATTCTGCCGCGCTCCATCATCGAGTTTTATTACAAAGCCCTGAAAGCGCGCCCCATGGTTACAGAAGAGCATATCACCTGCTTCAACTGGGCCGAGCCTGAAGATTTAGATGAAATGATTGCCTTGTCATTACGTATAAATGACTATCTATCAGGCCTTTTTTTGGGAGCGGGCCTGCGTTTGGTTGATTTTCGCTGTGAGTTTGGCCGCTACTGGGAAGACGATGAGCCACGCATTTTATTGGCTGATGAAATAAGTCCAGATAATTGTCGACTATGGGATCTTAAAACAAATGTAACGTATGATCACGATCGCCTTAAAACCGACCACTCAAAAGTCGCCGGAGCTTATCAAGAAGTTGCCCGACGCTTAGGAATTGCACCTGAAGTTGGCCCCGCTGACCAGTATATTTAGCCTTACACATTGAATCTCCATAGCAAATCCCGAAAAGATGGGCGCGTAGAGACCATCTTTGACGACGCATTTGCGTCAAAAGAATAAAAGAGAGTGCATCCTTGTTCGGGGAGGCGCTCTCGTTTAAATCCCGAAAAGATGGGCGCGTAGAGACCATCTTTGACGACGCATTTGCGTCAGAAGAATAAAAGAGAGTGCATCCTTGTTCGGGGAGGCGCTCTCGTTTAAAAAAAGCTGTTTAGAGGGATGAGCTTTTCGACTCGTTCTGCAGCGCAATCAACGCAAGTTTTTCTTCTTGATCTTCAGATTGATCAGGACGTGCAGACTGCGTATCATTCTCTTCATCAGGGAATTGCTCATCATCGTGCTGATCCTGAAGGTCAAGACTCATCTCATCTTCGATCGCAACTTGATCAATCACGGCTTGCGCTTCATGCCCCGTTAACGGCAATGTGAGCGAAGCCATCGTGCTGGCACGACGTTTGATTTCTGTTTTGCGATAACGATTGCGCCAATTTTTGCGTGCAAGCGCCTGCATATCAACCTCATCATCGGTTTCGTCGACAATTTCGGCCCCCAGCAGTGTTTCAACAATATCTTCCATCGTAATGATGCCAGACATTCCGCCGAATTTATCAACAACCAATGCAATTTGCTCGCGTTTTTGGATAAAGTCGTTGAAAAGGTCAAGAATGCCGTAATCTTCTTCGACCACAATGATATCACGCTTCAAGCTTTTAAGCGGTTTGTCTTCTTCACCCTCAACCAATTCTTCAAGAACATGGTCTTTGAGAACATAGCCAGTGATAATATCTTTTTCGCCATCCTGCCAGATTGGCACACGCGAAAAAACAAGTTCTTCCTGAATGTCATAGAATTCGCGCAAGGTCATATCTTCCGATGCAGTAACAGCAACGGTGCGTGGGGTCATGACATCCTTGGCAACAAACGTCTTAAAATTCAGCAGGTTTTGAATAAACTTTGATTCCGTTGTATCAAGATGACCTTCTTGAGAACCGATTTCTGCCAACGCCAAAAAGTCTGAACGGCTGAAAACACTTTTTTCACCCTCTTGGCTAAATGCTTTGGTAATGATCTGACAAAGCCAGACAATGGGCGATAAAATCAGAATCAAAAGCGCCAGTGAACGCACAGTAAAAGGAGCCAAAGCCCGCCAGTTACTGGCTGCAATGGTCTTGGGCACAATTTCCGACAACAACAAGATCGCCATTGTCATTCCCAAAGGCACCACAACACCGGTCATGAAGGGGTTGGAATTTGTCCAGATCATGGCAGCTTGCTGACCAACGCCCACAGCGCCAATCGTATGAGCAAATGTGTTCATCGTCAAAATAGCCGCTAAAGGACGGTCAATATTGAGCTTAAATTCTTCCAGAAGCAGGCCGACCCGCCCCCCTTCATTCAATTTGATGTGGGTATAGGACGGTGAAATACTGAGTAAAACTGCCTCCCACATTGAACAAAGAAAAGAAACAATTAACGTCACGAGCGCAAAAGCGATCAGGGCGGTATACATGGGGTGTGTGGGGCCTCCCGTTAACACATAGCGCGACATTACTAGCCACTAATCACTAATATGACAAGTGGGAACTTTCATAAAAACACTAATTATCTTGAATTCATTGACTTTTAAGTCTTCTCAAGCGGAAACAATACCGCTAAACCTAGGTTGGATATCTGCTTTACCAACCCCACAAACACGTAAGGAGACCTGTATGCCGCTTTTGCCCCCGATTGATCGTGATCTTATTCATTCAAGAGCGGTTCAATGCCACGGCTATCGTCGCGAAGATGGATTATGGGATATCGAAGGCCGAATTACCGACACCAAAACATACAGTTTTATTACAGATTATCGCGGCGATGTTCCAGCCGGTGCCGCTGTGCATGACATGTGGATTCGCCTGACAGTTGATGACGATCTGGAAGTTAAAGCGATTCAAGCCGTCACGGATTCATCACCTTTTCCTGAAATCTGCCCGCAAATCTCCCCTGCCTATCAGGCTGTGGTTGGCTTAAAAATCGGGCGTGGCTGGACACGCGCTCTCAAAGAGCGGTTAAGTGGTATCCACGGTTGCACACACCTGACCGAGTTACTCGGCCCGATTGCTACAACTGCCTTTCAAACGATTTTTCCCTATCTCGCACGTCAAGAGGCATTAAAGCATGATCCCCATAGCAAAAAAACGAGTGGGATGGCCTCTCGCGCAAATGTTTTGAAGAATACGTGTCATGCCTTTGATGAGAATGGCCCGATTATTCAGGCCTATCATAAGATCAATGCCGAGACGGACGATGCGTAAATATCTCACCAATAGGTAAAGTTAAGATGTTCTTTTTCGTGAGCATCTTGCATCCTCTCTCAAAATCGTTCATATAGCCTAGACCATGACAAATTTAGATTTCGAGCAACACATCATTGAGCTGGAAGCCAAGATCGAAGAGTTGCGCCGCCTCACCTCCAAAGGTGACCTGAACATCGTTGATGAAGTTTCTCGCCTGCAGAAGAAGATTGATCGTCTTTTAAAGGATTCTTACACAAAACTTACACCTGCGCAAAAAGTGCAAGTGGCGCGCCACCCCAGTCGCCCCCACGCCAAAGATTACATTGAGGCGTTGGTGCGCGATTATCAGCCGTTGGCAGGCGACCGTCACTACTCCGAGGATCGTGCGATCCTTGGTGGAATTGGTCGCATTGGCAAACAGCCTGTTGTTGTGATTGGACAAGAACGTGGCCACGATACTGAATCCCGCGTCTATCATAATTTTGGCATGGCAATGCCGGAGGGCTATCGCAAAGCCCAGCGTTTGATGAATCTTGCAGAGCGCTTTCACCTGCCCATTGTCACTTTTGTTGACACAGCTGGGGCATACCCAGGCGTTGGTGCGGAAGAGCGCGGCCAAGCTGAAGCAATCGCCAAAAGTATTGAGACCTGTCTAAGGGTCAAAGTGCCACTCATCAGTATTGTAATCGGTGAGGGTGGCTCAGGTGGCGCTATTGCCATCGCTGCGGCTGACCGCGTGATGATGCTTGAACACGCTATATATTCCGTGATCTCGCCTGAAGGCTGCGCATCGATTCTATGGCGTAGCGCTCAGCACGCAGTTGATGCGGCAAGCGCATTGCGCTTAACAGCACAGGACCTGCTGCAATTGGGTGTAATTGATGGCATTATAGCCGAAGATGTGGGAGGAGCTCACCGCAACCGCGCAACAGTGATCGAGCGAGTCGGCAAAACAATTGAACAAACATGCAAAGAATTACTTGCTTTAGACGCCAAAAAATTGATCGCTCAGCGTCGTGAAAAGTTCTTAAATATCGGGCAAAAGGGGCTTTAACTATAATATTATTTTTTGTGATTGAAGTGTTAGTAGTTTAATTGTTATAAAATTTTTATCTTAATTTGAATGATAGGAATTTTAAAATCATGCCTAAAAAACGCACCCCACCTACCCCATTGCAAATCCTTATAAAACTTATGAATAACGTTAGCTCGACATCAAAAGCCAGCCACAATGCTTTAGCAACAATTAATGGGTATGAAGATCAAATCAATGGAATCGTAGTGGCTTCACCTGAATACCAAGATTGGGTAGAATGTCGCTGTCCCTCGAAAAAAGGTGCGATTGAGCCGTTTCCTTATCATTTAGCCCTTGATAAGGATGAGAGGCCCCAACAACCACGTGAATTTAATGGTGCAGTCGCACATCTAATTAATGCTGCATATTATGGGGCAGTATTAAGAATTATAGACAAAATAGAAGATAAAAGACCTATTAAATCAGGTCCAACTAATGATTTTATGCCTGTGGCGCATAAAACGCATGAAGATATGCGTACTTTGCGGGTTGCACTAACTTATGCTTCTGCTACGGATCACCAGGATGTTGAAGATCTTAAATCTCTCAGAAAAGAGACTATTGCTCGAAGAAATGAGGAAGTTAAATTTGCAGATGCAGCAATTAAATTGCTTTCATCGATTCAAGCCCAGAAACCTGGCAATCCTAAAAATGGCAAAAAACTACTCCCAAAATGAACCCTTAAAGGTTTTGATGTTTGCTATGGCTAAACGTGTCAATCACATCGTTACTATAGGTGTGATTGTGGCATGTAGGGCTATACAAACATTTATCGAACATACAAGCTATCAGAAGATGGCAAATCGCTTGCCTGATGCTCTGCTATTGACACTCACGTGGGTTGCCAAGAGCACCAATGAAGTATTGCCACTACTTGGTCGATAGCATTCTTTGTTCAATGTGCTGTATCACTTCCTTAATGTCAAACCTTGGATCTATCCGTGCCATCGGCACCGCGCATTCCATCATCAACTTTAATGCTAAGGTTGGATTTATAACACCCTTCCCCTCAATAATCGCTCTTTGCCCCAATAAGCCAAAAAAAAGGCTCCATTGATCTAATGTGATTGTATATTTTTCTGTTAGTCGTACGACTTCCCCCCACATTAGGCTTATAAACTCAATTGGTAAAAACCTTGGCCGATGAGCGTCATCAATTTCTGGAATACCAAAGCGATCACACCCCATACTTTCATCAACACGCCGATAAATATCTATTATATCAGGAAGCTCAACAGACCCAGCCATTTCTACACCCGCACCGCTTACGCGATAAAAAGAATATTGTGATCCACATAAATTGGCATTGATCGCGTCGCCAATAACATACTTTTCTCCATTTTTAGCGCCTAACCAGTTTAACTTTGGTGGATCTTTTTGCAAATGGACAGACATTTGTGCAGCATAACCAGCGAGCGAGCCAATAATAGCCAGCACGTCTTCAACACGCGTTCCCTGACCATTTTTTAAAACATTAATAATTTGCGCATAAAATTCCTGTGCGCCAATTTTTACCCCGATTAAAGGGTCCTTTTGCCTTCGCTCTGCAATTGCTGCCTGCATAATGATATCTATCTTTTTGTTTGATTCATCACTCACTTGCTTTTGAGAAGACAGGTTTCTTTGCCCTGCATTTTTATCAGTTTTTGACCTTTTAAAAAAATTTTTAAATTGCTCAAACATACACAAACTTCCTTATCAAGTGATTCTAAATAACTGTTCACGGATTGGCTATAATTTTAAATAACCAAAATTAAGATCAACTTAAATTAAACGAACGCGAATATTTTTGCGTGGAGCAAAGAAAAATACAATTTAATCTCAATTATTATTATGAATAAAGAATTTTACCTACCCAGCACAGTGCAGAGATGCAAGTAGCCCTTGTCAAAATTGAAAGGATTTTTATGCGCAAAGTTCAAATTTTAACTGCGACAATGGCGAATCTTCATAAAATAGACCTTAGTCGCAATGATGAAGTCTTTCCGGATCTCTGCGATATGAGACAACGACCCATGAGCAGCCCACGTGCTTTTGACGAATATTTCTGAGGACACGCATCCTTTTGATATACGCTCGTCTGTAGGTAGGCAATGCCTGCGGATTTGAACAAGCTCATAATAACGCTCAAGGTATGATAAAGAACACGCTGAATGCGTGTTACTCCATAAAAAAACATCACAAAAAGCGAGAGTCAGTCAAAAAATTTTGAATTTCAACAAAATTGCCTCTAAATTCCTGTTAACCATATCCCGCAAGTTTTAAAAAAATTCACTTGTATTTTAAATGAAAATTCCTTTATAAGGCTTTAAAAATTTTAATAACGTGTTTAGTATGGTCAACGAAGTGTTAACAAAGACAGATATGTCTCACAAACTGTGAAAGGAAAAAATCTCATGAAAGCGAAATACCTCCTCTCCACTGCTGTTTTAGCAGTACTTGCGGTGCTTGCAGTTGAGCCCGCGTTTGCACAAACAAGCGATCAGTTGTCATCATCGCTCGCAAACGTTGGTCGCAACATCAAAGATACGCCGATTCTTATCAACTATGCATCTTACATCATCGGTACAGCTCTTGGCGTAACTGGTGTGGTAAAGCTCAAGGAGCACGTTGACAGTCCCGGTAACAAACCAATTAAAGATGGTTTGGGACGCGTTGCAGCCGCTGCAATGTTCATCTCCCTGCCATCCGTGTTGAGGATGGCCCGTGGGACAACCGAGGTGGGTACAGACAGCGCAGATTTCATTCACGTTAACGAAATCGACCAAGACTTCAGCAACTAATCTGCTTAAGCGTGCATGTAATCTTGAGGGGATGAGAACATCATCCCCTCTTTTTTTATTCTGGTTTTTTATTCTGGCGCAGAAAAAATGATCCTAAGCTTAAACGTTTTTTTCATTGTATTCTCTTGCACAGTGTATGTCCGCGTATTAAGCCAGAGAATGATTAATTGAGTTACCAGCCCTAGCACAATATGAGTGATGATGAACAAGAAGGATATCCAAGAACTTTTTAGGCGTTTTCAGGAGGCACTTCCCGAGCCGACGACGGAGCTTGAGTATACGAATCCCTACACACTTCTGGTAGCGGTTGTGCTTGCAGCCCAGTCGACGGATCGCGGTGTTAATATTGCCACCCGCCCTCTTTTTAAGATTGTTGATACTCCGCAAAAAATGCTTGATCTCGGGCTGGATGCACTCAAAGAACACGTGAAAACCATTGGCCTTTATAACAATAAAGCCAAAAACGTAATTGCTTTATCCAAGATCCTCGTAGATTCATATAAAGGTCAAGTTCCCAGCACACGTGATGCGCTTGAAAAACTTCCCGGAGTTGGTCGAAAAACGGCCAATGTCATCCTCAATACCATATTTGGGCAGCCTACCCTTGCCGTTGATACCCATGTCTTTCGTGTTTCGCATCGGCTGGGACTTTCTCAAGGCAAAACACCCGAAGCCGTAGAAGAGGATCTACTTAGAATTGTCCCAACTGAATACCTGCCCAACGCCCATCATTGGCTGGTGCTGCATGGACGATATATCTGCAAAGCCAAAGTTCCGCGCTGCGTAGATTGTCTTATCCGGAATTTGTGTCCCTACCCTGACAAAACGTTACTGCGTTAAAATCATCCTATTTGGTTTGAAGAATGTTTTTATGCGGTCTCGTGAATTAAGGCTTGTTTTTATGGGTCATGGCTGGTAGAGAGATCGTCACGCAGGAGACGTGGCCGAGCGGCTGAAGGCGACGGTTTGCTAAACCGTTATACGGGTTAAATCCGTATCGAGGGTTCGAATCCCTCCGTCTCCGCCAGTTACAATTGATTTAATTGAATTTTTTGATGGTTTGTGTATCTATGCCATCATCCTGATACCCATACATAGCTATAAAGTTCTGCCGAGTCTCAAAAATATCATTTTCATCTTACCAGTTCAAAATTTCCTCCATTAATGTACAATGAGTAATCATGAATCAGCATCCTGCCTCGCTAAATTATCGCCAAAAGACACTGTTAGGACTCCTCAGTGCCTTCGGCGGACATTTATCAAACACAGATTTCCAAAAGTACCTATTCCTCTTTACGTAGGAATTCGAGAAGGAACCGTCTTTTGAATTTGTGCCATATCGCTTCGGCGGTTTTTCCTTCCAGTCCTACGCCGACAAACGCCGTCTGGTTGAGGTGGGCGCGTTGGTCGACGAGGATGGCTGGCAATTACAGGATGGGTTCCTTGCGAAAAATGGCTTGTTTGATGAAGATGCCTTTAGCAGGTGCTACAATAAATACTCAGCTTTGAAAGGCACAAAGCTCATCCAGGACGTATATCGCCGTTATCCCTTTTACGCCATTAAAAGCGAGATCGCCGCCAAGCACATGAACACGCAGGAAATGAACGCGATCGCGGATGCACGTCCTGCCGATGTTTCCCCGTGCTTTTTCACCATTGGCTATGAAGGTTCATCCTTCGAGGGTTACCTGAACCGCCTCATTAAGAACAACGTCAAGACGCTGGTGGATGTGCGACGCAATCCCTTGAGCCGGAAATACGGCTTCTCCAAAAAAACACTATCCGACACTGCGAAGCACCTTGGAATTGGCTATGTGCATATTCCAGAGCTTGGCATCGCGTCCGATAAGCGGCAGGAACTGAATACTCAGGCCGACTATGATCGTCTTTTCGATTCCTACGAGAAGCAGGAGCTGAAGCGCAACGCGAAAGCGTTGCAACACCTGTTCGACATCTTCCTGAAAGACAGGCGTATCGCCATTACCTGTTTCGAAGCACATGTTTGCATGTGCCATCGTGGGCGGGTCGCCAAGGCCATTTCCGCTCTTCCTGGTTGGAAATACGACATCAAACACATCTAAAGTCTGATCATCATGGCAAAAGAGAAAGTCCTGATAACTGTAAAGACCTATCCGACGCTTTCCAAAAGCCACACGGAAACAGCATGCACAGCGGGTTTTCGCGAAGACGGGTCATGGATACGGCACTATCCGATACCGTTCCGCCTGCTGGATGGGGACAAACAGTACGAAAAATATCAGTGGGTCGAAGTCAACACCGCCACAAATTCTAAAGACCCAAGGCCGGAGAGCCGTAAGGTTATAGACATTGATGATATTACTCTGCTGAATAAGGTTGAAACAGGAAAAAGTCATGACTGGGCTGAGCGGCGGCGGTTAATCCTCAGCAAGAACAAGGTGTACACCAACAAGGATGAGATCATCCAGAAGGCGCATGCCAACGAGATTTCTCTGGTCATCTTTAAGCCTGCCAAGATTTTGGATTTTGTGGTGGAGAACGCCGATCCGGATTGGGAACAGAACCAGGTTGACGGCATCCTCAACGACTTAAAACAGGGAGACTTATTTGCAGAAAAAAGCGAAGATGAATTCAAGCTGGTGCGGAAGCTGCCCTACAAATTCTCATACAAATTCCTCGACGATGCAGGCAAGGAAAGCACCCTAATGATCGAGGATTGGGAAATCGGCCAGCTTTACTGGAAGTGTGAACAGCATTACGGCAAAGATCAAGCTGTCGCCAAGGTGCGGCAAAAATACATGGATAACTTTGCCAAGACCAAAGACCTTCATTTTTTCCTGGGAACAACGTTTCTTCACCACGTCAAGCGTGCAAGAAACCCATTTGTAATTATTGGTACTTTTCACCCCCCCCACATTAAGCAAGAGAGCCTACTTTAATCGTGCTTAACAACCTCTCAATGTAAGTCTTTTCTTTCCTCAAGGAGTAGACGTTAAATTGAATCAATTGTTTTCATTACGACTTATTTTGCGCTCGCCTCCAGAGGTACTTTAACTTTTTCTAAAGTTTTTCTATCTTTATAATCCATGATCTAAAGCTGATGTGTTACGCGTGCCATACCGCACAGATTCATGTGCGAGTAATGCATCAATTGCAAAAATTAGGAAGCCATTCTTTCAACGTTTCAGAATGACTATGCAACGCAACCATAAACGCCGCATCATATGGACTAATGTTAAAGCGATCCGGGTCAGTTGCCCATATTTTGCAGATGTATTCATAAGGGGTGAGGCCATTGAGAGTTTTCAGGCGTTTGGCGAAGTTATAAGCCATCAGGAAGGTCTGTAGGTGCTGCTTGAGTTCGTCATGTGATCCATAGTGATAGCGCCGGGCCATCACATTACTCAAAAACACTTTTACTGAATATAAAAGAAGAAATGTTATCCTTAAGAGGCAGGAAACATTAATAAAATGACAGAACCATCGGATCCGACACCACAGTCTCGAGACGGCTTATTGCGCCCCACAGGTGTCAATGGCGAGGTTTCGGGCGTCCCGCGTAATCCAACACAAGAAGATTTAGCGAGACTTTTTGATCGTGCCTTTGCTTCTGGTGATGGTGTTGATTATGGACTCTACGAAACCGCCTTGCTGCGTCGTTACTTCAAAGATTTTACCGATTCTAACGGCATCGATCGGTTTGCCTACACGACCTATGAAAGGGAGCAAATAAACCCGATCAATATTCATATGCGTCTAGCCTTGAGCAAATATACACACAGCGATGGATCATTCTATGAATCACAAATAATATCTTCGCTTAATGATTACACACAATCACAACATATGGGGGGCAATATTGTCGGTGGTAGTGCTGGCACGTTTAGACCATCTGTAATCGATTACGCATCACGCACTTCTTCAGGTATTGTCTTTCCTTTCTACAATAGCAGAAATACGCCGTTATTTGCCGCGACGTTTTTGCATAGCGGGGAATATTATAAAACGAATAATGATTCGCCAGAGTCGTATATTGTGTCCGATTCAGAACGTCGGACTTTGGCCATGTATGTTGCTGAACATGAGACGGGACACACAATAAATAATTTGAGAGGTGATCTCATAAAATTTTATGTTCGTGAAGAGGATGACAAATCACCAGAAAATGCTGAATGGTGTGCCCATGTCAGCGAAAGTGTAGCCGATACTTATGCTGTTTTGCGAATGGCATCTCTGCGAGGACAAGAAGGAATTGATCAATCGTCGACTATTATCAAAAAAAAGCTTATTCCTGATACTGATGATAAAACGCACTGGACCGCACGCTCAATGCTCAATGCTCAAGAATATGCACAGAGCCACCTGAAAGAATTGCAATCTAAGACCCCGGAAGAGGTTTATGAGTTAGCACTTCAGATTGTTAGCCCCATCCCCAAAGATGAGTACTTATACTTAAGAAATCTAAATCTAAATCAGTTAATTGATCAAGTAGAGGACGGCAAAGTTCCACTCACCGATACGACAGCAAGAGCCATAGCAGGTCTTAATTCTGACTGGGAGAGAATTAGAAGTCTCCCACCTGATATTCATGCTGAAACTAAAGAATTCACAAAAACTCTTGTAGACAAAACTTACAATCCTGCTGACCCGGCGATGAGAGAAAATGCTCAAAAACACCTTCAAGGCTACCCCAAACTACATGAACTTTTGCCAGATCAAATTCCTTTAGCTGAATCTTTTGGTATTGAATCAAGAGCAAGTGCGCTTTTTACAACAAATGTCGCTTTGACCCAAAAAGTCTCACCTCATTTGAATGCTCAAATTCAAGATCAAAGCTCACCCGAAAACCAGATGTTTTCAACAATTGCAAGCAGTCTTCGCTTGATTGCACTGCATGGTTCAAAAGGGGAAGAATATATTACAAACATGATTGAAAACACACCGTCTGGTCCTGAAGGTAAACGTCAAATTGCGTATTATAAAAAAGCGCTAGAAATCGCGCACAATAATCCTGAGAAGATGCCTAATCTTGACCGCAACGGTTGTTATGATTTAGCGTTAAACGTCGTTGAATCATTTCCGCAGTTAAGGCAGTTGCACATTCCTGCGGGTGCGCAAAATCAACCGCAGGAAAGTGTCTCTGCGGACCTCTCGTGGTCCGCTTTTGATCAAGGAACAGTAACAATGCCTTCAATCCTTGTGGGACAGCAAGACGTAGCGCCACCTACCCCCACCCCCGTCAGGCGCACTTCTGGACCAATTGCGTAAAACCGAAAAGCCTATTTATCACGATCTGCATTCGCTTGAGCAAAAACGAAACGGCTATAAAACCAGCTTAACGCGATTAAGCTCAACCCCAAGCCCAAGAAAGAGAATACACGTAACAACCCTTCCAGTGCAGCAGCATCGTAAAGAAATACTTTTGCCACGGTAAGAATCATTATTACCAAGGATGTACTTCTGATCATTTTATCTTTTTTCAACGTGCCAGCAAAAAGAAGAGCAATCCCCAACAATAACCAAACAACGGAATATGTATAGATTTCTGCATTTGTTAGGGCTGACGTTGAAAGAAAACCACCCTGAAAGATTTGCCGGACGTTGAACGATACATAAGCAAATGTAAGAAGCAATAAAATACCATACCCATATTTTTTATGGTGTTGTGTAAGCCCTTTCGACATCAGAGCAGTCCAAACAATCGGCAACCCGAATGTGACCAATAACCAATTAAAAATTGGAAAATCGCCCACATTCTGCGAATCAAAAAGCGGATTGTACCTAAATAAATCAAAGTAACCAATTCTGAAAAGGGCTATTCCCCCCAGAACAAATCCCGCGAACTTGACAGCATCCCGACAGAATTTTTTGCCAATCCAAAGACATGCTAAGCCATAGACAAAAATCACATTCGTGATGACGCCCCGTTCAGAAAATCCAGCTTTTATGTAAATAACATTCTCATTCACATGGAACATATGACGTACGATGTAATATCCCATAACACCCGTCAGGGCGATAGCCACCCTCTCGAGCACAGGAACAAGCCGACCATCATTTTGCTTTCTTAGCAGCACGCTTGCCAAGACAAAAAGTAACGCCGGGAGCCCCAATTGAAAGAGCGGCCATTCCACAAGCGGAATAGTTTGTTGAAAAGGGACCTCAACTTCAGTCAGTGTAAAGACTGCTACCCCCAGAATTAATATTATCTGCGGAAGCAGTAAGCTAGCAAACACACATAAAAGTATACCGATTATATAACGCAAGGCTTTAACATCAACCCGCGTGTTAATCCATGCCAAGGCTAACAATTGTCCAGCGATGGCAACAGTTAAGAACTCTGCTTTCGTTTCTATCATGAGTGCAATTGATAAAAATGCCGAACTGGTACCTGCATAAATTGCCATGAGCTGTTGTTTCTTTGGATGCTCGTCAGGTATGTTCTTGATAATTTTCGATAAGGCTGCTGTACCAAGACCCGTAAAAACAAGTGCAAGCACCCCCCAAAACATTGGAAATAAGTACAGTAGAATCGCAGCATTAAGCTTATAATAACCAATAAGATAATAACCAAGGCTTGACGCACTGAATAGACCAGCCCATAGCAATGGACGCTCGCTTCGCGATTGGAAAAAATAGCCACTACCAGCATAAATAAAGCCGAAGAAGGCCACCAATAATGTGATATTCACTGGCTCGCCATTCCAAACCGTCAGCATAACTGCATTTACAGCCATACAAAGCCACGGCACAAACCCATATAATCTCTGGTTGAAAAATGCGAGTGTAAGCCCACCCAACGAAAGCAACCCGAACAAACTCCATTCTAGAAAACCAAAACCTGATTGAACAACAAGCAGCCCCGTAAATAGAATTGAGCCGCCTAAGGACAAATAGTTTATGATTGCAGGCGTTTTATAAAAATTATTTATTCTGGTATCGGTGCGATCATGCGGTTGATGCGTGCCAATTGTAACTGTGGCACTAACTGCAATCAAAAACAGGCCAAGGCAAATTGAATCAGTTGGCGTTAAATCACGTCCAAACATCCAATAACCTACCCATAAAAACGCACCCAAGACTGCTGGAAGCGCTGTTAGCACCCAGTTTTTCTTACGAAGAAGAACAACCATTCCAGCAACAATAAAATACAAGTAAATAAATAATAATGGTGCGGGAGGAGCCCCACTATGCACAAAAGCGGGCGTTAAAAATCCCCCAATCAATCCCAGCAACGCAATCGGCATACCATGTCTAAGCGAGCAAACAATCGCGATCACCGTCACAGCGGTCAGACCTATAAAACCTAAAAATTCCGGAAAAATTTGATAAAGATTTGTTGCTGCAAACAAACAAACGTATAAGTCGGCAATACCAGCACCGGTTAAGGCCTGCGCAATGCGTGTACCGTTGGCAAAACCTTCTTTTTCACGGATCCAATTGGCTGCTTTCATAAGCCCAACCCCAAAAAGAAGGCCGATCAACACGCGTACCGTCGGACTAATCAACTGGGCCTCAATTGAATATTTCACCATGAAAAAACCAGCCAACGCAAGCGCAACCCCACCAATCCATACGGGAAGGCGGGCACCAAATTGCTGCTCAAAACTATGCGTATTTCGTTTTTCTGGCTCAGCCTTTTTTTCGAGCGCTAAAGTGGTCTGCCCAATCTGCTCATCCTCAGTATTTTTAGCTCTGGTTACAGAAACACCCGGAAGCGATGTTAAATGGATTATCTGTGTTTTCTCCCCCGGATTGGGTTGAGGGGATGTTTTTTGTTCATCAATTTGCTCAGGAATACTAATATTTTTTTCTTCAAGAATTGAAAGGAGTTTTTTAATTTTTTGTTCATGAAAATAGAGCTGAATTTTTACCTGGTTAATGTTGCTTCGGTTGATCCAGGGCAAAACCATACTGGTTAGAAGCGTAAAAAATCCTATTGCTATTATAAATAAAATTTCCATTACGCCCCCTTTTGGTACTGCCTACTTTACAATTAGGCATATTAATATTTAATGATCAATTATTATTATTTAGTTTAGGTTCTGCACCCAATAACTTTACTTAGCTGCGAAGGTGTGATTCAAGATTCACGGAGGTGGATCATGAGCACACGGTTTGATTTGGACGATAAGGAATGGGCGCTGATAGAGCCGCTGCTGCCGACCATCTCTTCTCTATCACGCTTTGGCTTCGTTATTAAGTCCTCACCCTAAATGAGTGTCCTGAGCATTTCTGTATGCGGAATACCATCTTCAAGGTAAGATTTTCCGACGCTTTCAAACCCCAAACTACCATAAAAATTCAATAAATATGACTGCGCCGATAACCGCACGGCAGCGCCCTGCCTTTCCTCAATAGCGTTGAGGGCAAAAACCATCAGCTGGTGAGCTATTTTTTTTCCGCGTGCCGAAGCTTTGACAACCACCCGACCGATTGACCATTCTTCATATTTCAACTGTGCCGGCAAAATTCTGCAATAAGCAATCAGCTCATCTTTTTCATTGCCCACAACATGTAACGATTGCTGATCATAACCATCCATATCCTGATATACACAATTTTGCTCCACCACAAAAACCTCATTACGAAGCTGCAAAATCGCGTATAGCTGCTCACAGGTTAGCGCATTAAAGCGATGAATTTGAAATTCGTGATTTGTGCTCATAACGATTTTCCCCCGGACACTCTTTGGATCAGCGTAAAGCAAAAAATCCATAGTCCCATAAAAAACTGCCGTTAAGTTTGAGGTATGTCAATTGACGTTTTCAACAAATTATTGCAGGTTTCGACTAAACCGAGGGAGTGAGTATATGTCTTGGGTCTTACTTGTTGTGCTCGGCGCGACGTTAAATGTCTTGTCAAATTATGGCTATAAAATTGCGCTTCAATCGGTCGGACTGGCGTGGTTTTCCTTCGCTGTGCTGGTTGCATCAACAATTGTCATCGGCTCAACAACCCTAATCAAAAAACGATCAGGATGGCAAGTGACGCTAAAAACAAATGAGTTTGTTGTTTTATCACTTATTGCAGCAGGCTTATTCGGTGTTTTTCTCTTTTTTAGTCTTGCGCTAAAAGCGGGACCAATTTCGCTGGTTGATCCACTTTGGGCCTGTATCTACTCTCTTTCATCACTGATTATTGGATTATTTATCGCGCACGAGCGCTCAAAAATCTTGGCGATTTTTGGTATTGGTCTCTATGTTGGTGGTGCAGCTTTAATGGGGCTTAGTCATTATGCTGGCCCTGCTGAAATGATGAATACATCAAATCAATGGCCGTTATATGTGCTTATCGGTGCAATTTTAAATACGCTGGTTAATTATGGTTTTCGCGTAAAATCTCGCCAGATTGATATGTCTATTACTCTTACAATGGTCTGGCTGTTGAGCAGTATTTTCCTCTTTATTTATGCCTTTATCTCTGATCCGAATGGCTACAAGGCATTATTTGATACCAAGATTATTGCAATTGCCCTCTGCATGGGGTGCGCCGCTCCTGTCTTTATGATCATGATGATTAAAGCATTGCTCAGAGGGCCATACTACATTGTTGATCCTTTGTGGGCATGTATCTATTCAATTGGTTCTATTTTTATTGGCATAAGTATGCTTGTTGAAACCCCCTCTCTCTATGCACTTCTGGGCGTTGGATTGTATATTTTAGGCGCTGTTCTAATGGCTCAACACCCTCAATATTTTGAATCAGGTAAAAGCATGCCGCATCACGAGAAGAAAGAATAATCGCTGCAAATATGGATTAAAGTGTCGTCCTTTTCAACACGACAAACCATGACCGCCGTCAAGAATATCCTTTTACACAAATGACGTTGCACAAAATATTCAGCAATGAGGCAGGTCTTTTAATATACGCGCGCCTTAGGCTGAACCACTTCACACTCATTCGTCAATGTATAAAGATGCACAGGACGATAATCCAGTGCCACAGCACCCGATGAGCAATCAAGGGAAGAAACAGTATGCTTCATCCACTCTTGATCATCACGGTTAGGATAATCTTCACGCGCGTGTGCTCCGCGTGATTCTTTGCGATTTTCAGCACTGATAATGGTAACCATCGCTTGTCCCATAAGGTTATCAAGCTCAAGCGTTTCAATCAAATCCGAGTTCCAGATCAATGATTTATCAACCACACCCAACCCAGGACGCTTGGCCCATACCTCTTTCATTTTGCTGACACCTTCTTGCAAAACATCGCCCGTACGGAAAACCGCACAATTGTTTTGCATGACGCGCTGCATTTCCAAACGAAGATCAGCAGTGCTAATTTCCTGTTTATTGTAGCGAATATGGTCAAGACGACTTAGGCATGCGTCAGCATTACTCGGGGCAAGGGTTTTGTGTGGGGTATCTTTTTTCACAATTTCAGCGGCACGATTGGCTGCAGCACGACCAAACACCACTAGGTCCAGCAGCGAATTAGAACCCAGTCGATTGGCACCATGCACCGATACACAAGCAGCCTCACCAATGGCCATTAACCCGGGCACCACAGCATCAGGATTTCCATCTCTCGGTTTAACAACCTCACCATGGTAATTGGTAGGAATTCCACCCATGTTATAATGCACCGTTGGCAAAACAGGGATGGGTGCCTTTGTAACATCTACACCTGCAAAAACGCGAGCAGTTTCCGCAATACCTGGCAGGCGTTGATGAATAATCTCAGCTGGTAAATGCTCAAGATGCAAATGGATATGATCCTGATGAGAGCCGCAACCACGCCCTTCGCGAATTTCAACTGTCATTGAGCGACTTACCACGTCACGCGACGCAAGATCTTTTGCGGAAGGTGCATAACGCTCCATAAAGCGTTCACCCTTGGCGTTGGTCAAATAGCCGCCTTCTCCGCGAACACCCTCGGTGATTAAACAGCCTGCTCCATAAACCCCTGTTGGGTGGAATTGCACAAACTCCATATCCTGTAACGGCAAACCAGCGCGTAAAATCATACCACCGCCGTCCCCTGTACAGGTGTGTGCCGATGTACATGAGAAGTAGGCGCGCCCATAACCACCCGTTGCCAGCACAACCAAATGCCCGCGGAAACGATGCAGGCTGCCGTCATCCATATTAAGGGCAATAACACCACGGCAAATACCTTCTTCATCCATGATAAGGTCGAGGGCAAAGTATTCGACAAAAAATTCGGCCTGATGACGCAAAGCCTGCGTGTAAAGCGTATGCAAAATAGCATGACCTGTGCGATCAGCAGCAGCACACGTGCGATACGCCGTGCTCTTTCCGTAGTGAGAGGTCATCCCGCCAAACGCGCGCTGATAAATTTTGCCCTCGGGTGTGCGCGAAAAAGGCACCCCGTAATGCTCAAGCTCTACCACGGCAGGAATTGCCTCTTTACACATATATTCAATGGCATCTTGGTCGCCCAGCCAATCCGATCCTTTTACGGTATCATACATATGAAAACGCCAATCATCCTCACCCATATTCCCCAACGCCGCAGAAATACCACCTTGCGCAGCAACCGTGTGGGAACGCGTAGGAAAAACTTTCGTCAAACAGGCTGTACGCAGCCCTTTTTCAGCCATACCAAACGTTGCACGCAACCCTGCACCGCCAGCGCCTACAACAACGACATCATACTCATGGTCGGTAATTGGATAACTTTGTGCCATGGCTGGCTCCCTTATTTTAGGAATTCAAAACCAATTTAATAACTGCCCCAACACCAAGCAGAGCAAAAACCAAACTGGCAATGTTGAAAATTTTAATCAGAGCAAGACGCACACAGACAGTGTGAACATAATCTTCAATGACAACTTGCATGCCCTGTGCCCCATGCCAGAAGCTGATAAGAACAAACAAGCCCATCGTAAAGGCCGTGTACGGCTGAGAAAGCCAGAAACGAATATTTTCGATATCGCTGCTGATCTGAAAAAGCAAACTAAGAACAAACCACGGAGTAAGTGCCAACAACACCAAAGCGCTCACGCGTTGCATCCGCCAATGAAAACTGGCGCGCTGGTGATCGCTCGAGCAGCCTGAGGTTCCCGCTAATTTCGATATAGGGCAGGTCATTTCTTATCCCTTCTTAACGCAAAGAATACTGATAAAAACCGTAGATCCAGATGACGAGCGTGGTAATAGTGGACAAAGCAATCACCAGATAACCACTCCGATAAACGGAAGGTAAATCCATTCCCTTTACACTATCCCAACGCAGGTGACGAATACCCGCATAAAAATGGAACGCCAAGCACCAGCTTAGCCCCATCAGAATAATACGACCGACCATGCTATTCATCACGTTAAAAAACACATCCCAAACCGGGCTGTAAAAAGCAATCGCCATCAGCCATAAGGTAAGCAAAAAGCCGCCAAATGCCAATGCCATACCCGTAGCGCGGTGTAAAATCGAAAGCACAGAAGTTATCTGAGGGCGATAAATCTGCAGATGAGGGGACAGTGGCCTTGGTCTTGGTGAAGATCGGTTAGTCTCGTTCATGAGCGCCCTCATCAGTAAGATGTTTAAACACCGCAAGGATAGCTACCTACGCCCTCAAGTCAATGGGTTAAGCGTAAAAGATAAAACTAATTTATAGCCCCCTGCGCGTGTTGGGTCACGCAAGAATCAGGTCGATCGCGACGCTGCCATACATCCATATTGCCTGCTTTCCCTTCTTTAAAGCGCTTGATAAAGGCGTAATTCTCGAGCAGTTTAAGGTATTCAGGGCTATAATCAGGTTCGTTCAAATCAAGTTTAGGATATTTTGCTACCAGCATCAGGTCTGGCTTACGCCCTAAAATCATGTCTTTGTAGATTTGCATAACAATTTCTTCATGCGCTTTTCCCGATGCATAAGCGCTGCGCAACGCCAAGGCTTGCGCACGATCAGTTAACCCAAGAATATCCCAGTATGTATGCTGTTCGCCGTAATAACTCACTGCACCAAGCCGGTTGGTCGCGATGGTCAGCGGCCGTGGACAAGAATCAGCAATCCAGTGCCCCAAGACAGACGCATCAGCACCACGCATCAGTGATGGCGCAAGACCTTCATTACGAAGAAAAGGCGTCGCCACAATCAGCCAACTACAAAATGATCCCCCAATCATCATGCTACGCAAAACTGTGCGTCCCCATAAGGAAAGATCAGCGCGCATAAAAAAATATTCAAGCACAACGCATAACGGAAAAACGACCAGCGGCCAAAATGGAAAAATGAAGCGACCAAACATCATCCAATCGGTACCAGCGTAGACAGCAAAAATTATCCCGGCCACAACAGGCGGCACAAAAAGCAGCATTGGGGTAAGTGAGTGCGTAGCTTTGCCTTCACCATCAGCACGCCTCACGGAAAAAAAGAGCGCCAGTACCAGACCAAGCATAAGAAATAATGGCGGAAGCCATGGACACCATTCACTGACAAAGGGTAAATCACCAAATTGACCCTTAACTTTAGCAATCGCTGTGTTGGGCACCCAAGCGCCATAATAGTGAAAACGAAAAATTTCATAAGCTGCAGCGGGAAATACAGCAATAAAACCTGCTATCAATGCGCGCCAGACAACCTGAGAGAAAGGCAAAAACCATAACAGCCACAGCGTTACGCCAATCCACCAAAAAAAAGCATAAAGTACGCCCTCGGGGCGTGTTATCCCCACCAAGCCAAATATCAAAGCAGCAATCCTCAAACAGACATCAGATTTTTGCGGCATGTGAGCGATGATGGCCTTAAGCGTGCAAGCCATCCCTGCAGTCAACAGCATCATCAGCAAAGGGGCTTCTAAACCAAGGGGTGCATAAACATGCAAACTCGGTGTGATAAAAAGCATTAACCCCGCACTCAAAAATACGCGTGACGCAATTTGTAACGTCACGATTCTTGCCATAAGCCAGATCGTCAGAAAGGTCAGCAGCGTTACAGCATAACCCAAGAACTTAGAAAGCACGACAACAGAAATCCCTGTCACCTGCTTTAATCCAATCAGAAGGAAAACCCATAAAGGATTAGAAAATCCTTCCACATATTCACCATCATTAAACGTAAGCCCCTTGCCAATTATATAGCGCTCGACATAACGAAACGAGATAAAGGCATCATCCGTGGTAAAAGAAAAAATCAAGGCATGAAGCGAAACAGCAACGCATCCCATCAGAGTCAAAATCAAAGCAACATACAAATAAGGGCTACTGAGCAGAGGAAAATGCTGCCGCTTATTCATCGCAGAACCTCTTCACTCAAAAAATTTAACTAGCGCGGCGTAATGCCAGGAACCAGCTCACCACATAGATTCCCGGAAATCACAGGGGATGTCGCATTTTCGAAGACCGCGTGACGAAAATTATCCAGCGTTGCACGGCGCCCATGGGTTAAATGCCACATCGTATCCCACGTTTGCTTGCAATATCCTTGCATATTGTTCATATGCACCTGCGACCATACATTTGCCAAATTAGTAATAAAATCATTCAGCTTTTTTTCTCCTGAGCCTGCATAGTTTCGGCTGAAATAAGCGCGTAACCCGCTAACCGTCGGATTCATTTGATCGCGATAACGCATGGCAAAATCATTATAAGCTTGTGCTTGATTGCACGCCACAGCAGCGACCATAAGGTAGGATTGGAAAGAACGAACAGCCATCGCCTCGCGCTCTTGCATGTTAACACACGCTGGCAATGTTGCATGAGCGTAGGGGACGAAAAATGATGACGACAAAAAAATTAGTGAAATAAAAAAACCAACCAAATGAGTATAACGCATTGAGAGGCTCCTTGCCGTACAGGTGATAAGCATTCACCCCATCATGATGCAATCTTATTACCTTATTCCAACCATTTGCGAAAGAGTGATTTTATACTGTAGCACACGGTAAAACGACACAAAAACGTGCTCCTTCCACTTTTCCCGAGGCGGGTGCTATTCTATTTTCACATGTGATTTCGCCACCAAGTCCTTCAACGATTTGCTTGCAAATACTTAAACCTAAGCCAGAATGCTGTCCAAAATCTCCCTCCCCTGATCGAGAAGTGTAAAATCTTTCAAAGATTTTTTGTGCTTTCCCCTCAGAAATTCCGGGACCAAAATCATCCACACGCACATAAAAGCTTTTCTTAGTCCCACCCATACTAACCTCAACGATACTGTTTTCAGAAGAATATGAAATTGCATTGCTCAACAGATTTTCGATAACTTGCGCTAAACGATGGGGAAGGCCATGAACAAAATAAGAACCTGGTTCATAAGTTAATCGCACCCGTTTGTTGTATTTCAAATTTGTTTGCACGATGGTTTGAACAAGATTGCGTAAATCAACAACTTCTGGGGCAGTACGCATTAATTCTGCATCCAACCGCGACATCGCAGAGATGTCTGTAATCAATCGCTCCATCCGCTTCACATCGAAGGTAATAATTTCCAAAAGCTGATGAATTTTATCAGGATCCTTAATCCGTTCAATCGTTTGAAGCGCACTATCAATTGAAGCGAGAGGGTTTTTAAGTTCGTGCGAAACATCGGCAGCAAATTTTTCAATTGCATCCAGCCGCATCCACAGATTTTGTGTCATACTTTTAAGCGCCCAAGACAACTCGCCCACTTCATCCGATCTTTTTGAATAATCAGGTATCTCAGGTTTGACACCGCGTAAATCACGCGCACTTCGCGCAGCTGAAGCCAATTTTTTAAGCGGACGCGCAATCGTTTGTGCAAGATAAAATGAAAGTGCAGTCGAAATTAATAGCACACCTAAAAAACTTTTAAGTGCCTCCATGCGGAGTTGCACGATTGCAGGCGCTATTTGTGCACTATCGCGAGTCACCATAACTGCACCAGAAACTTGATTCAGACGCTGAATAGGCACAACAACAGTTAACATCAGTTGTGCGCTGGGTGTACGCCACAACGTCCAGCGCCGCTGCCCCATTAATGCGTCACGCACATCTTGTAGTTGACCGATATCCGGCATTGATTTTTCATCATAAACAGGAAGGCTTCTTTTATAAGGAAAAAACTCCACAATTTTTTTGAGCAATTCCTGCCCATCAATGATAAAATTTGCGCGCGAATGCGGCGGTGGAAGCTGCTCAACCTGTACATAGCGCCCGCCCCCCATGAGAAATTTGCTATCTGCAACAAGAATTGAGCCAGTTGAAAAAATTTGTGTTCGCGCATCATTGACACCAACCAAACGACGAATAATTTGACGCACACTGTCAGTACGTAAAACTTCGCCATTTTCTGTTCCGTCAACGGCAATCGTTGCAATGGTCGTGGCCATGAGCTGAGCTTGGTTTTGTAGTGCCGCTACTTCATTATTTATAAAACGGTCGGTATAATCACCAAAAAAAACAAAACCGACAAGCATCATAAGCAAAAAAATGATATTAGATAGCGTAAATCGTCCAGCTACGGTGAGAGTACCGATACGCATCATTCCTCCCGGTAGCGATAGCCCACACCATATAGCGTCTCAATGCGATCGAAATCTGCATCGACCTCGCGAAACTTTTTCCTCAATCGTTTAATGTGACTATCAATAATGCGGTCGTCTGTTTCGTTAATGTCTCCACTTGCCACCATAATCAGCTGATCGCGTGTCATGACTTTTCCCACCTGCGCGATCAATGCAGCCAAGATTAATATTTCTGTGACGGTCACACTAACACGCTCATTTTTCCAAAAGCATTCATGCCGACTGAGATTTATTTTCAAGGAACCATGCAATACGATTTGTTCTTGATTTGGCGTGCTGGGACGCACAAAACCATCCCGTCGAAGGATCGCTTTTATTCTGCTGATCAAAAGTTTCTGTGAAAAAGGCTTTTTGATATAGTCATCAGCGCCAAGCTTTAAACCTTCTATTTCGTCTTCTTCTTCATCTTTTGACGTCAAAAAAATAACTGGCACCGCACTAATGCGGCGTATTTTTTTGAGTGTTTCAAATCCATCCATACCCGGCATTTTAACATCGAGAATCATCAGATCTGCCGGCTGAGTAATGACAGATCGCAGGGCATCTTCTCCGTTAAAAAAAGTGCGCACGATATAGCCTTCACACTCCAGCAGCATCCGCACCGACGTGACAATGTTGCGATCATCATCAACGAATATGATTTCTTCTTGTCTCATTTTCTTCACACAAAAGGCATGACTTTTATTATTCTTCCTGAGGGTAGCCGAAGGCGTCAAAAAGCCAATCCGAAAAACCTTCTTCGTATGGATGGCGAATGCCCTGCACCATCAACCATCGATTAAAGGCATCGACTTTAATCACACGACGATCCAGGGTCATATCCATTGTCCATGCATTATTTTCGACAACAAAGAAGTACGGCGTACATTCTCGTGCAATAATTGGATAGCGCATGATTGCGTGATGCTGATCCTTCAAAATTTTGACTTCAGCGGGGGGGCAATTTTCATCAAGCCGCACGAATCTGGCCATATCATCTCGGGATAGCGGTTGGCCTTTAAAAATGTATTGGCTCTCTGTCGAATAAAACGACAATTTATTATTCGCATCAAAGCTGCGCATAGAATGGATGAAAGCCCGGTACACCTGAAAAGGCGAACCATAATCGTTCATAACCCTATTGGGCGGCAATTCATTCGAAGAATCTCTATCCATAAGCTGCGCTTCCAGCTGTTTTGCGCTGAAAATCTTTCCCGCTTGATCATCCTGCGCGCGCTGAACAATAAAGGCGACTGTTTTTACGATGCCATTCATGATGTCATTGTTACGGAAAAACGGACTCATTTTCCGATTTTGCACATAATTAACAAACTCGTCTGAAAAAGGACGTTCCTTGTCAAAATTCATTTTTAAACGCACAATTCTTGCCTGTGGGCCAACTAAAAGAATCATGCCTTTCTTGGATTTGCTGCGCGCCCCCGCATCACTTTTCTTGAGTAGTCCTGTTGCGGTGTCATCGGCATCAAAGGCCCCCATAAGAACGACCACGCGCAGATCAATATCAGCTAAATGGAGTAAATTCATGTGAAGACTGCGGATTTGCATTTTCTGGTCATCGCTCAGCATATTGTCGGCATCACTGACAACAACAGGCAAGGGGGTTGCGCCAGTTAAAAGCACAGTGTAATCCCCTTTTGTCATGTACATGACTACAGCAAATATCCCGGCAAAAAATGCAAAAGCGCGTAGGACGTAAATCAAAATACCCTCATTTTTATAACGACCACTTTCTATCATCCTTTACGTGTCCTAAAGAGATGTTAATAAATGGCCTTATTATGAAATTTGTTACATTTTTTCCTTCATCATAATCTATTAACCATTGACAGAAGGTAGAGAAATGCTTAGAAACAGCCCCACCGTTGCCCGGATGGCGGAATTGGTAGACGCGCTAGTTTCAGGTACTAGTGGCCGAGAGGTCGTGGAAGTTCGAGTCTTCTTTCGGGCACCATCTTGTTGAATTTCACTTGGCCCTATGCGGGGTGTTTATGACTGTTTATCTTCATCACAATGACTTGCCCGCTGATCTTAATCTAGGAAAGATCATCGCTGTTGATGGCGAAATGATGGGCCTGAGCCCCCACCGCGATCGGCTTTGCCTCCTCCAGTTTTCAGCTGGTGATGGTGATGCCCACCTAGTTAAGTTCGATGGCAAAGACTATAGCGCCCCTCGCGTTAAAGCGGTGCTTGGTGATGCCAATATTTTAAAAATCTTTCATTTTGCACGTACGGATCTGGCCTACATTCGCCATTGGCTGGGCGTGCGCTGCACACCGGTTTTTTGTACAAAAATGGCCTCACGTTTTGCACGAACGTTTGCGCCGCGTCACGGCATGAAGGATCTGATTAAAGAACTTTTGCACATTGATTTTACAAAAGGCCAACAACAAACCAGTGACTGGGGCAGCGAGACATTATCTGATGAACAACTTAGCTACGCCGCTGACGATGTCCTTTATCTTCATGCCTTGCGCGAAGAATTAATTAAGCTTCTTCAGCGTGAAAACCGTATGGAACTTGCACAAGCCGCTTTCGACTACTTACCTTTCCGGGCTGAAATGGATTTAGGAGGCTGGCCAGATGACGTCCTTGCCTATCAATCAACAGGAAAATAATGCTTCGAGTCCTCGCGATCTTGAAAGTGCACGCAAAACACTTTTAACCGAAGCAAAAGCACTTGAAGCTCTCGCCACTTCGCTAGACGAAACTTTTGCGCAGGCTGTAGAAATTCTCCTTAACGTCACAGGGCGGGTAATTATCTCGGGCATGGGGAAATCCGGCCATGTCGCAAGAAAAATTGCTGCAACAATGGCCTCAACCGGTACCCCCGCTTTTTTTGTTCATCCGGGCGAAGCGAGCCATGGCGATTTAGGTATGGTCAATCAACGCGATGCGGTGCTTGCGCTCTCTAACTCTGGAAAAGTTAAAGAACTTAGCGATATGATCGCCTACACCCGCCGCTATGATATTCCGCTGATTGCAATTACATCGAATGCGGATTCTCCTTTAGCTACAGCTAGCGATGTGTGCTTGCTGCTTCCCAAGCAGCCGGAGGCTGGATCATTGGGCCTTGCGCCCACAACATCAACCACCATGCAAATCGCACTAGGTGATGCGCTGGCGGTTGCACTTTTTGAGCGCCGCGGTTTTACACCAGATGACTTTAAAGTCTTTCATCCCGGTGGTTCATTGGGTCAACAGTTAGCACGTGTACGCGATCTCATGCATAGCGGTTCCGACCTTCCTTTAATTGATCAGACCAAACCAATGTCCGAGGCGCTTTTGACGATGACAGAAAAAGGGTTCGGCTGTGTGGGTGTTGTTGACGAAACAGGGCGCTTGCAAGGGATTATTACCGATGGCGATCTTCGCCGTCACATGGGGAATGATCTTGTCTCACTCTCGGTTAAGGCCGTTATGACATCGCAACCCCGCACGATTGAAGCCGAGGCGCTTGCGGTTAAATGCCTTGCTCTGATGAGCCTGCACAGTCCGCGCATTACCAATCTATTCGTCGTAGAAGAAGGCAAGCCGATCGGCATTATCCATGTGCATGATCTTTTGCGTGCTGGCATTACATAATCACCGATTAATCAGGTTTTTATGATCATTTTGACCTGGGCGAGTGCGGCTCATTTTATATGTGTGAATCAATCCAACTTTATAAACAACGATCACCAACGCTCGCGAGCACACCCACTGCAAGGAGAACCTGCCACGCTCGCCCTTTAATCATCAATTTAACGGCAACTTACTTGATGGCACTGATCACTTTAATCTGGCAGTGATGATGCAAGCCTGCAACCCCCAGCTGGCGCCCAATTCCCGACTGTTTATAGCCACCAAACGGCTGGTATGGGCCATAACTTTCAGTTATGTCACTCACGCTACCAGCATGCAGCGCACGCAATAATTCCTGTTTAATTTGTGGGTCTTTGCAATAGACATAACCACTCAATCCATAGGGGGTGTCATTAGCAAGCGCGATCGCCTCATCAAGCGTATCGAAAGTGATCACAGCCAGACACGGCCCAAAAACCTCTTCTTTCCATACGCGCATTTCTTGGGTTACGTTGGTCAAGATCGTTGGTTCATAAAAACTTCCCTGCAAATGCGCAGGCTTTTTACCTCCACAAACGACAGACGCTCCTTTGTTTTTTGCATCTTGAATTTGATCAATCAGCTTTTTGACCTGACGCTCATTGACCAACGGGCCAAGCTGCGTTTGTTTTGCAAGAGGATCACCGACCTGGACTTTTTGTGCACGCTCCACAAGCTTTTTAACCAGCTCGTCATGCAAGGTGCGGTGGACGATTAGCCGCTTTAATCCATCGCAAAATTGCCCTGAGTTATTGAAACGTCGCCAGAAAATACTGTCTACCAATGCGTCGGTTAGTGTGCAATCGCCCATCACAATCCCGGGACTTGAACCGCCCAACTCTAGCGCAACAGGAATAAGTTTCTCGGCAGCCTGAGCATAAATCTTCTTCCCTGTCGCCGAACTTCCAGTAAATGTGATGAAGTCAACGCCCTGATCACATAAGCATTGGCCCACATCCCCTGCGCCGAACACAAAATTCATCACGCCATCGGGCAGTGTATTCGATTCATTGATCAATTTTTCCAGCAGTTTGGCGAAAAGCGGTACTTCTTCTGAATATTTCATGACAACAGTATTGCCGGCAATCAAGGCTGGTAAAATGCTCATCGCAAAATTTCCGAGGGGGAAATTCCATGCGACCACCGCCGCTACCACGCCAAACGGTTCGTAGGTTTGCATACAAATGTTATTTTGATCTTCAAACAGAATTGTTTCTTTTAAGACATCCGGCGCCTGTGCAAACATCCATTCAGCATTGTTAAAAGCAGACTGAAAAACACCCTGACTTAACGAGGTTGGCATTCCCATTTCTTGCGATGTCAGGCGAACAATCTCTTCTTGGTGCGTTTTAATTGCTTCCATCATTTTCGCCAAAATTTTACAACGCTCGTCCACGCTTTTTTGGGCCCATGCAGGAAATGCTTTTCTCGCTTTCGAAACAGCATGCTGCACATCCTGTAATGTGCACACATAAACGTCACCCAGCACATCACCACGTGTTGCAGGGTTCGTTGACACAAGAACGTGTGGAGCGATATTTTTAGAAGCGGTTTGAGGTGCAATCATGAGCCGTCCTTTGTATACATTAAACGCCTTTATGCTAGAGCCTTTAGCGCCATTTTCAACAACAAAGATCTCTTGATCTGAACATATCTATTGTCACTCTCTTTAAAAATAAAATTAAATCATCAGCCCTCTAAAAAACTTCACGCACAAAACATTTTCCATTTTTAATGGAGCGCCCTCTTCCTTACAAAACACTTAAAGCCGATTTAAATAGATTTTAGCTCTATTTTTTACTATAATTACGCAAAGAGTGAAGGAGTTCAAAATGAGAGCCGCTGCCTTATTGTTTTATATTCATTACGCTGGTCAAGGGCATCATCCCCCCCTCTCTGACAACGTCTCTCCCAGCACCAGTTTTAGTGAAAAAATTTTTCGTCGCGAGATGTCCCTTATAAATCGTGCAGGCGATCCGCTTGATCGAACGCACCCGTTTAGGGATTTGCGTTTCGGCATCTGTCACGCGATCAACATGCTGCTTAGCCCCGCTGGTGTGGCAAAAGCGCGCCATCAAGCTTACCTGAGGAGACAGGAATTAGCCGATGAACAGCGTGCTAAAAATGAAAAATTAGAACAAGCCGCTTTAGCGCGCGCTGCTCAAGCAGAACGTGCTAGCCATAAAGCGGCGCGACGAGCGGCCATGGGCAAATGAGTGACGTGCAATTGTAATTCACGCCGATTCCTAAAACAGTAACATTCGTCTTATCTTGTTTATTTTTATTTTAACTAACAGAGGCTGCTGATCATTGGCAGCCTTGTTTTTTTCAAACTTAAAAGTAAAAAAATTACGCGAGGAGTTTCCCCCTCGCGTAATGTTTGTTGCAGAAGAAAGATTACTCCGTTACGGGAGGAACCGTTCCATCAGAGGTGGGCGCCATGGGTTTTGGTTGTTGTACAATTTCTTCACCCGTCGCTTGATCGACAACTTTCATCGACAAACGAACTTTGCCGCGATCATCGAAGCCCATACATTTTACTTTTACTTCATCACCGACTTTAACGATGTCGCTTGTCTTGGCAACACGATGTGGCGCGAGTTCAGAAATATGAACAAGACCATCCTTGCTGCCCAGGAAGTTGACGAAAGCGCCGAAGTCCATGACCTTTACAACTTTACCTGTATAGATCACACCAACTTCTGGCTCGGCCACAATGCCGCGGATCCAGTTGAGCGCCGCATCCGATGACTTTTGCTCAACCGCTGCAATGCGAATGGTGCCATCATCTTCGATGTCGATCTTGGCGCCCGTCCCTTCGCAAATTTCACGAATGACTTTGCCGCCCGTCCCAATCACTTCGCGGATTTTGTCTTTCGGAATTTGGATCACAGTAATACGCGGTGCATTAGCGTTGACGCCTTCGCGCGCGGTATTCAGCGCTTTGTTCATCTCGCCCAAAATGTGCATACGCCCATCTTTGGCCTGGTTCAAAGCAATCTCCATGATCTGGGGTGTGATGGATGTGATTTTAATATCCATCTGCAACGCGGTGATGCCTTGCTCTGTTCCCGCGACTTTGAAGTCCATGTCGCCAAGATGGTCTTCATCGCCCATGATATCAGAAAGAACAGCAAAGCGTTCCCCTTCTTTAATCAAGCCCATCGCAATACCAGCACACGGACGCGGCAATGGCACACCAGCATCCATCAAGGCTAACGATGTTCCGCAAACCGTCGCCATTGAAGACGAGCCGTTTGATTCTGTAATTTCAGAAACAACACGCATGGTATACGGGAACGATTCTTTATTCGGTAATAAAGGGTGAAGCGCCCGCCACGCCAGTTTGCCGTGACCGATTTCGCGACGGCCGGGTGATCCCATGCGGCCTGTTTCCCCAACCGAGTAGGGCGGGAAATTATAGTGCAGCATGAATGTCTCACGATATTCACCTTCAAGCGCATCAATGATCTGCTCGTCTTGCGATGTGCCAAGCGTTGCCACAACAAGCGCTTGCGTTTCGCCACGGGTAAACAAAGCAGAGCCGTGGGTACGCGGTAGGACCCCTACTTCTGAAACGATGGGGCGAACAGTTTTGCCGTCACGACCATCGATACGGCGGCCCGTATCAAGAATGCTATAACGAACGATTTCTGACTCGGCTTCATGCAGGGCAATGGGAAGAGCAATGGATGGTAAATCATCGCTTTGCAATTCGGTCATCACCTTGGTTTTAATGGCGCCAACTTTTTCGTAGCGGGTCTGCTTTTGAGCATGACCATAAGCCTCACGCAAATCCTGACCATAAGTCGCCAGAATTTTGGCTTTCAATGCTTTGGCGTCGTAGCCGGCATCTGGCATATTCCATGGTTCTTTTGCGGCTTGTTCTGCCAGCTCAATGATCGCGTTGATGACAGCTTGGAATTGCTGATGACCAAAAGTCACCGCGCCCAGCATAACGTCTTCTGGCAACTCCTGCGCCTCTGACTCAACCATGAGCACGCCTTCGGCTGTACCGGCAACAACCAGATCAAGCTTGTTGTTCGTGTCGGCAATCTGGTCGCGCGTGGGATTAAGAACATAACCGCCATTAATGTAGCTGACCCGCGCAGCCCCGATAGGACCCAAGAACGGGACACCCGACAAAGTGAGTGCGGCTGATGCTGCAATCATTGAGGGAATATCGGCGTCGTTTTCCAGATCATGGCTTAAAACGGTGCAAACAACCTGCGTTTCGTTTCTGAAACCATCTGCAAACAACGGACGGATCGGACGGTCGATCAAGCGGCTGATCAATGTTTCTTTTTCAGACGGACGGCCTTCACGCTTGAAATATCCACCAGGAATTTTACCAGCTGCAAATGATTTTTCTTGATAATTCACGGTCAAGGGAAAGAAATCAACACCCTCACGTGCTTTCTTTTCAGCAACAACGGTTGCAAGAACAGTGGTCCCCCCATAGGTGAGGAGCACAGCGGCATCCGCTTGGCGCGCAATCTTCCCCGTTTGCAGTGTGAGGGTGCGCCCTCCCCAGTTGATTTCTTTTTCGTATACGTTGAACATGCGTTCATTCCTTCCTTACATTCATGCTGAAGAGCGCCCTTGCGATCTTCAGTGAAAAAGCACGAAGAGCCTTTCTCTTCTCCTTTTTCTGGCACCACATCCCTGATGTGATATCCCGATAGACAAAAGGCCGACCATGAAACCCAGTGTTTCATGTAGCCGGCCTTCTATCTCTTTACGTGTGGATTAAAAAACCTCCGCACGAATTAACCACGCAGCTCCAAACGAGCGAGGATATCTTCATAACCGTTCATGTCGGTTTTCTTGAGATAGCTCATAAGCTTGCGACGCTGAGAAACCATTTTCAACATCCCACGGCGTGAGTGAAAGTCTTTCTTGTTGACTTTAAAGTGCTCGGTGAGGTTGCGAATACGCTCGGTCAGAATAGCAATCTGAACCTTGGTTGAACCTGTATCATTGGCGGAAACAGAATACTCTTTGATCAATTCCTGTTTGCGTTCTGCAGTTACCGACATCGTCTTCTCCTGATAAAGTTTAACAGCAGGTTGCCCTGCCTGCGTAACCCCCGCACCGTCTATCCCGCCAAGATGTCGTCCAGCGGAAGATAAGCGCGCGCAAAAGCATCGCAGGCCGATACTTTTGCCCTTTTCTGCCCCCTGAGTCTAGTAAAAATTTTACTTTTTTCTCAAAGTTCACATGCTGAATGTATTGTAGTTTTTAAACGATGAGCCACCTATAATATTATTTCCTTGAAATGGCTCATCTTTTTAGGATATAAAGCAAAGCAATTTTCAAATCTTAAAAAGAGTTATCATGACGTCTTCTATTAAAAAAATTGTTTGTTCTTTTTTAATCCTTAGTAGCATGATTAGCGTCCCTAAGATGGCCCATGCAAAGGATCCTCAGCCACCACAGAAACAGCCTACTGCTTATATCGCAATTGAGGAAAACAAATGTGAAGAGGCGGGTTTATTTACGAATTTTATAACAAACAAAAGATTCTGTGATACCGCAACCAATGCAGCAGCGAAAGCAATGGGAAAATACTCTTTTACTTCGAAAAAGGGATGTGAAGATCATACGGGTTTTTTTTGCGCCGCCTATCCACAAGAAAATGGGCTTAGTTTCATACAGCTCCTAGATCACCGTAGTGAACTGCAGCCTGGTAAGCCCGGTCTTTTTAAGCCCATTCCTCACGGTATTGTGATACCTGACACTGAAATACTAGACGCAAAATCAGCAAAGCCTTATTTTCGTGGTATAGATGGTGTGTGGAAATTACAGGACGGACGAGAAATTAATATCCCCGATAAGCCTCAAAACCGTTGGGAAAATCGTTTTTCTCGCGGAAAGCATCGTTTGGCTTAAGGGCCTACATTAAATCCACGGATCACGCGCACTTCACCTGAGGGATGGAGCATAACCATGGCCACCATTTGACCTGTTTCTTTGTGTAGTAAAGCAACCTCACGCGCACCATTGTTCGCCACTTTAGGATAGGTTGAATGAAAATCATTCATCTGCTTTGAGGAAAGATGAACTTTTTTGCCTTGATGAATATATAACGCTTGTTCAGCCTCCACTGAAAAGGTTGTAAGCCCCGATAACGCTTGCTCAAGAGGATGTAATAGAGCCACAATTTCATGCGAGGGGCGGTTAATCACGTCGTCCAGAGTAACGGCATGGGCAAAATTAAATGGCCCAACCTGAACACGTCTAAGCGTTTGCACATACCCCACTGTTCCCAACGCAAAGGCAAGATCGCGGGCAAGGGCACGAACATACGTTCCCTTGCCACAAACCACTTCAAATGTTTTGCTATCAGGGCATAATTTTAAAGCATGAATGTCAACAGCACGAGGCTTCATTTCAACGTCAGCCCCCTGACGGGCAAGGTCATACGCACGACGACCATCCACTTTAAGCGCCGAGAATGCAGGCGGCACCTGCTCAATACGACCGATAAAACGAGGGAGGATCGCGCGAATTTCTTCTTCCGATGGGCGATAAGGATGCGTTTGAATAACCTCCCCTTCCCCATCATCTGATGAGCGAAGTTCACCCCAGCCGATTGTAAATTGATATATTTTCTTTGCTTGCATCACGTAAGAAATTGCTTTTGTCGTTTCACCAAAAGCAATAGGCAGAATACCAGTCGCTAAGGGATCAAGCGTGCCGCCATGCCCCGCTTTTTGAGCTTGCAAAATCCAGCGAACCTTCGAGAGTGCCTGCGTAGAGCTTAAGCCCAACGGCTTGTCCAACACCAACCATCCCTGCAAGGCATTGCAATAAGCGTTGCTCATTCCCCATCATCACGCGTTAACGAAGAATCTTTGGTTTGCAAATCCTGCTGTATAAACGGATCTTCCAGCAAATCATGAATGCGGGCAGCATTTTCAAACGCTTCATCTTGGATAAAATGTAGCTCAGGCACATAGCGAAGATTAATAGCATGCGCCAAAACCATGCGAACCCGCGGTGCTGCTTTTTTTAGTGCCGCCATCATTTCTTCGGCCCCAATTCCACCAAGTGGCACGACAAAAACATTCGCGTGCGCAAGATCGGGACTCATTCTAACTTCTGTCACAGTAACGTTATGCTTGGCCAAATCAGCATCGTGAACTTCTCCACGCTGAAAAATTTGGCTTAAAGCATGACGCACTGTTTCGCCAACTTTTAGCGGACGAGAAGAAGGAGCGCGAGATCCATTTTTTTTCATTCTAATACCTAACCATCTTCTGCTTAAGCAAGCACGCGCGCCACTTCTTCAACTTCGTACGCTTCAATCATATCACCTGGGCGAATATCATCGTACTTCTCGAAAGCCATACCACATTCAAATCCGCTCTTAACTTCCTTGACTTCATCTTTGAAGCGTTTGAGCGTCTTAAGTGTTCCAGTATGAATGACCACATTATCACGCAGCAAGCGTACACCTGCCCCACGCTTGACAAGACCATCAGTGACCATACATCCAGCCACTTTGCCAGCGCCCGTGATGGTGAAGACCTGACGAATTTCTGCATAGCCGATAAACTTCTCGCGGAAGGTTGGCGACAAAAGACCCGTCAACGCCGATTTTACGTCATCGATGACCTGATAAATGATGGAGTAATAACGGATTTCAATATCATCGCGTCGCGCCATCTCGCGCGCTTGCGGATTAGCACGAACGTTGAACCCGATAATCAAGGCCTTGGTCGCGTTTGCAAGAATAATATCTGACTCTGTAATCGCACCTACGGCACAATGCAGAACACGAACTCGCACCTCGGTGTTATCAGCTGTCAGCTTTTCAAGAGCCGAGGCAATGGCTTCCACTGAGCCATGCACGTCACCTTTAACAACAACTGGCAGCTCTTTAATTTCACCGGCTTTGATTTGAGCAAACATTTGATCGAGCGAGCCACGCGCTGAAGCTGCACTGGAAACTTCACGACGTTTGCGGGCACGGTAATCAGCAACCTCGCGGGCGCGGGCTTCATTTTCCACAACAACGAAATCATCACCGGCCTGTGGCGTTCCTTGAAGGCCAATGACCTCTACCGGCACAGCAGGACCTGCCGACTTGATATGGTCACCACGATCATTGAGAAGAGCGCGGACACGGCCCCACTCAGCACCAGCCACAAACACATCACCCACATTGATTGTTCCCTTTTGCACAAGGACGGTAGCAACGGAACCTCGGCCTTTTTCAAGACGGGATTCAACAACTGTACCTTGTCCAGAACGATCTGGATTAGATTTAAGATCAAGCACCTCTGATTGCAAAAGAATTGCCTCAAGAAGTTTATCAAGATTTTTTCCAGTCTTGGCAGATACTTCAACCGCCAGCACATCACCACCAAGATCTTCGGTAATCAACTCATGCTGCAAAAGATCGGAGCGAACTTTTTGTGCATTTGCAGTCGGCAAATCACACTTGTTGATCGCAACAACAATTGGTACACCGGCAGCCTTGGCATGCGCGATAGCCTCAATCGTTTGTGGCATTAAGCTGTCATCAGCAGCAACCACCAGCACAACAACGTCCGTTACATTTGCCCCGCGTGCACGCATCTCACTAAACGCAGCGTGGCCGGGTGTATCAATAAATGTGACTTTTCCTTTATCCGGTATTTCAATTTGATAAGCGCCGATATGTTGGGTAATCCCGCCCGCTTCGCCTTTAACAACATTGGTTTTGCGGATGGCATCAAGAAGCGATGTTTTACCATGATCAACGTGACCCATAATCGTCACAACTGGCGGACGGGCCACCAATGTTTCATCATGATCGGTTTCACCTTCAAGCCCTTCCAACACATCAGCATCGGTCACACGTTTGATCTTATGACCAAATTCGCTGGCGACCAGTTCTGCGGTATCGGCATCAATCGTTTGCGTAATTGTTACCATCATGCCCATTTTCATAAGCTTTTTGATCACATCCGCACCGCGCTCGGCCATACGACTGGCAAGCTCTTGCACGGTAATGACTTCCGGCAAGATTACTTCGCGAATGACTTTCTCTTTCGGCTCAGCCTGACGCGACATCATACGCGCACGCTCTGCCCGACGACGCATCGAAGCAACAGAACGTCTGCGCACATTATCTTCACCACTCAGCGCAGCTTCTACCGTATTGCGATCCCAGCGGTCACTGCCACCGCTACGCACACCGCGCGAAGGGCCTTCATTGCGAACGTTCCCGCGACGGTTGCGACCATCATCCTCCTCAGCACTAACACGCATATGCAGTGGTGCGCCCACTGCTGTTTTATTGTCCCACGTGGGTGATGATGGGGCAGCACGCCCATCCTCAGCTGTGCCTGGTCGTGGGCTTGTTCCTGTGCGAGATTTTTCGGCTTCTGCGCGACGTTTTGCGTTTTCTTCCTGCTGACGTTTTAATTCAGCCTGTGTTGCTGCTTGCCGCTCTTGATCTTTGATGCGGCGCATTTCTTCCATTTCCTGACGACGCAGTGCATCGCGGTCCAAAACAGGTGCAGGTGCTACCTCTGTTGTGGTTGGTTTTGCGGCTTCAACAACCGGAGGCGGCGTTATTTTTGGTTTGTTTAACTCAGCGATAGAGGGCTGACGCACACTCTCGGTAGGAGTGTTTTCGGTTTTAAGCGCCTTCAGCGCCTTTGCTCGCGCTTCACGCTCCTGATCCGTCAAATAAACATTGCCAGCCGAACGGCGTACGGGTTGGGTGGTCGTAGGCCGCGTTGCATGCGGCATACCTTGCGCCGAAGAAGCCGCATGGCCAACACCCTCATGTCCACCCGTCCGCTTCTTACGCACCTCAACCGCTACTTCTTTCGAGCGGCCATGGCTAAAGCTTTGACGCACGCGTTCATTTTTTGCGTCCAATTTTAATGTGTTGTTTGTAGAAAGGCTTAATACTTTTTTATTGCTGCCTTCTTTGCCACCCTCTTCAGCCATCGACTACTCCTCTTGAAACCTTATTGAACCGCAGTGTTTAAATTTGAGACATTCATCAAGCGAATGCACTCTAGCATTAGCCGTGTTGTCCATTGCCCCTTATTAACGCTCACATACGCCAAATTTACCCGACCCAGTGATTGTGAAAGCTCGGCAGTTGTAAAAAGCGTAAAGACAGGAATATTACTCCGCACATTCTCGATCTTTAATGTAAATTCCGGCGGCGCATTGGATGCCACCAAGACAACACCAGCCTTGCCGCTTATCAACGCTTGACGAACAAGCGGATAACCACAATCCAACGACCATGCCCGACGCGCCAAACCAAGCGAATTGAGACAAGCTCGTCGTGAAAGTGTTACCACTTGATCAATTAAACCAGGTGAAACATTGACCGCTCGTCGCGCTGCACGCTTGAAAGATTCATTTTCTAGTGCTTTGCGCAAAACACCATAACGGGCTGTTACCCAATAGCCGCGCCCTGGCAAAACGCAATTGATGTCGGGGGTTACTTCAAGATTAGGTCCGATCACGAAACGAACCATTTGATCTTGGGTTAAAACATCGCCTGTAACGATACACCGTCGCTGCAAAGAACCTTTTCCACCGACCTCTTCCGATTCTTCATCAGCCGTTCGGGGTGATTGAGGCGTATTCTGAGTTTGCTCAAAAACCAACTTTGGTGAGTCTGGCGAAAATCCATCTTGTAAGAGAGTTGCTCCACCATCCATTTGCTCAAACGTCCCTTTAAGAGAAGAAGTATCTTCTTCGGGCGTCGCAATAATCGGCACAGCATCGACAAACGGCAATTGATCCAGATCCTCAGGCGCTGAGGCAAAAGCAGCTTGTTTTTCAGTCAGATTGTCAGAGAGCGCAGATATAACGGCATGACCAGCAGTCTCAGCGTCAGATTGGTGGGTAGACGCAAGCGCAAACGGCTTTTGTGCAGTGTTGAGGGGATGACCCTCACACGGCTCAAGCTCCAACGGAGGCAATGACGCACCGGCGTCACTGCTTTGACCATTGGCATTGAAGTCGTTTGGAGATGAAATCACGCGCCGCGCCCCCTCTCATGATTATGCCTGTGAAGAAGAAGTCGATGCTTCTTCATCTTCAAACCAATGGGCGCGCGCCGACATGATGATTGCATTGGCCTGCTCAAGGCTTAAACTGCCTGTACCCAAAACTTCGATCAATTCATCACCGGCCAAATCCGCCAGATCATCAAGTGTCTTGACTCCATTCTCGCCCAACTGCACGAGTTGTGCAGGACGGAAAACGCCCATTTCCATCAATGAATCTTCAACACCCAAAGCAAGGCGTTTCTGTTCGCATTCAGCGGCCAGAGCATCAACCCAATTAATGGCACGATTTTTCAATTCTCCAGCAATTGTCTCATCAAAACCTTCAATGGCAGCCAGTTCATCAAGTTCGGTTGCTGCCAGCTCTTCCACCTCGGTAAACCCTTCGGTAATCAAGAGATGAGCAATCACTTCATCTACCTCAAGTGCCTTTATGAACAGCGACGAACGCTCACTGAATTCACGGTTACGACGCTCGGTTTCTTCTGCTTCAGTCAGGATATCGATATCCCAGCCCGTTAACATTGACGCCAAACGAACGTTCTGTCCGCGGCGACCAATAGCCAAACTCAACTGATCATCAGGCACGGCCACTTCGATACGATTATTTTCATCATCTAAAACAACCTTGCTCACCTCTGCAGGGGCCAATGCATTGACGACGAATGTAGCGGGATCGGATGACCACGGAATGATATCAATCTTCTCCCCTTGCAGTTCTTGCACAACAGCTTGTACACGACTTCCGCGCATACCAACGCAAGCGCCTATCGGATCAATACTGCCATCGTGAGAGAGCACCGCAATTTTGGCACGGCTACCAGGATCACGCGCAACTGCTTTGATCTCAATGATACCATCGTAGATCTCGGGAACTTCCTGAGTAAAAAGCTTCGCCATAAACATGGGGTGGCTCCGCGACAGGAATATCTGCGGACCACGCTGCTCTTCACGCACATCATAAATAAAAGCGCGAATGCGGTCGCCGACTTTATAATGTTCACGCGGCAGAAGCTCGTCACGGCGCAAGAAGCCCTCAGCACGCCCCAAATCAACCGTTACATTACCATACTCAACCCGCTTAACCGAACCGCTTATCACCTCATTAACGCGATCTTTAAACTCTTGATACTGACGGCTGCGCTCAGCATCACGCAATTTTTGTACAATCACCTGCTTGGCGATCTGGGCGCCAATGCGACCGAAATCAACGGGAGGTAATTCTTCTTTCCAGACATCCCCAACGGCTGCATCCGGTTTGATTTTGAGAGCATCTTTCAACGAAATTTGTTGAGCGGCTTGCTCTTCTTCAATCTGCTCAACCACAGTTGTATGGCAAATGATGGTGGCGTCGCCATTTTTGCGATCAATGCTGGCATGAATATCAAGCTCTGGACCGTATTTGGCCTTTGCAATTTTGACCAAGGCCATTTCCATTGCCTCGAGCACAACATCGCGTTCGATCCCTTTTTCCCGAGCAACAATATCAGCAACTTGCAGCTTTTCGCCGATCATGGTTTCTCTCTCCTTGGTTTAGATTTTTGAGATTTTTTTGGTTGTGGTTTCAGAAGCTGAGAACTGATGTCCAACCGAGCACGTGAAATATCCGATAATGGCAGCTCAACGATCACGTCATCATCAAGCTGCAAACGAGCGGCATCACCATGAGCCCCTCGCAAAATTCCACAAAACCGTTTACGCCCTTCCATCGGGGCAATTAAATCAATACGCGCTGGCTGACCTGTAAATCGCTCATAATCGGATAAGCGCACCAAAGGACGATCCAGCCCCGGCGAGCTTATTTCCAAGGTGTAGTGCTCTTTAATCGGGTCGGCAACATCAAGAACAGCAGACAGGGTGTAGCTTAACTCTGTGCAGTCATCAATGGTCATCTCAGCTTCATCTTGCCGTTCGGCCATAATTTGTAGTACCTCGCGGTTATATTGAACGCGCACGAGGGCATATCCGGCACCATTCAGGCTCGGCTCCACCAACTCAGCAATGCGATCTTCAACAGCCACGTAAATCTCCTGGGGACAAGCCCTAAGTTTTATCCATGAAAAAAGGCGGGCCAAGGCCCACCCTCAATAATCAATGACCCAGCATCACCTTGACGCCAGAACATCTATGGGATTTCGTGTCACTGTATAATACACATCGGCTAATATTGCAAGCCCAATTCGACGATGTTTATCAAACAAAATAATGCCAGTTTTGCTAAGATATTGTGATTAATGCCCTTAAAAACTGAGTCGCTGCTGTCCGTCGGCAAGTTATTGCCCCCCCCTCAGTGACAAATGAGATCAAATGCAGTGCAATAGCTACGTAAAAATTGTTCCAGCAGCATCCCCATAATGCTCGCAGTTTAAATATCTGCATACGATAAAGATGGGTATTGTCAATGTCATGCGTGCATGCAAAAAACATCTATGTTCTTTTTGATGGTGTGCGATGACGTTAAATCCAACTTCCTTCCAACGACGCGGTTTTATTCTCGTTATTTCGTCTCCTTCAGGCGCAGGAAAAACCACCATTGCGCAACAAATCTTGGAAAGAGATTTCAACGTTCAGCGCTCCATCTCCATTACGGATCGCCCCGCGCGCCCGAATGAACGTGATGGAATTGATTATTTTTTTGTAACCCCGGAAAAATTCTCAACCCTTCTTGAAGAAGGAGCCTTCCTTGAACATACCGAAAATCATGGCATTCGCTACGGTACGCCCAAGGCAGCCGTTGAAGAAACCCTTAAGGTTGGAAAAGACCTTATTTTTGTTATTGATGTAAAAGGGGGTCGTTTTTTGCGCGAATCCATGCGCGAAGATGTGGTCAGCGTTTTCATTCTCCCCCCCAGCGTGCAAGAGCAAAAGCATCGCTTAGAGCTGCGCGGCGGCGACAGTGCAAAAATGATCACCACGCGCCTCACCACAGCGCGCAGTGAATTCCCCTGCGCACCCGAGTATGACTATATCGTGATTAATGATGATCTCGATCAAGCCACGTCCAAGGTTGAAGCGATCATTCGGGCTGAACGGCAAAGGTCTATTCGTTTCACAAACCTTCCGCACCTTATCACCCTCCTTGAAGATGAGCTAAAAGATATCCTCTAGGCTTTCTTAAAAAAGAAAGCACTGCACAAGTTTTCTCAAAACAGCAAAAGAATTAATGCTTGATTCTAAGTATTTTTAACACCACACTGACATACAGGCGTGGAGGGAATAATGATTATTTCTATCAATAATTTAACGAAGACGTTTACAACAAAGAAACCCCTCTCAAAAAAATTTCTTCTTCCCCGTTATGAAAAAGGTACATTCACGGCCGTCAATGATATTTCATTTTCGATTCAAGCTGGTGACCGAGTCGCTTTTATCGGCCCCAACGGTGCGGGAAAATCAACGACATTAAAAATGTTGAGTGGAATTTTAACACCAACAAGTGGCCATGCCACCGTCGCAGGTTTTATCCCGTGGATTGACCGAAAAAAACTGGCCTACCATATCGGTTTAGTTTTCGGTCAACGCTCACAGCTTTGGTATCATTCGCCCGTCATACAAAGTTATGATCTGTTAAGCAAGGTGTATGGTCTTGATCAAAAAGCATATCGGCAACGACTAAACTTACTGTGCGAGACATTCAAGATTGGTGGAATGATCAATCAAAAAGTTTCAACCCTTTCACTTGGCCAGCGGATGAAGTGCGAAATTGTGGCGAGTTTGTTGCACAATCCAAAGATTCTTTTTCTTGATGAACCGACAATCGGCTTGGATGTAACCACTAAAGCAGAGCTGCGCGATCATCTTCTTGACCTTGCGGTTTCTAACGGTGTGACCCTCATTTTAACCTCGCACGATACCGCAGACATAGAAAAAATCTGTAATCGCGTTGTGCTGATCAATCATGGAGAAAAATTGATTGATCAGTCTCTAGAAGAAATGCGCCGTCAGTATCTTCGTAAAAAAATGATAGTATTGACCACCGAGGAAGAAAACCCTCGTTATGTTTTACCCGTGAGCTGGCCGCAAGAGGGCATTCACATACGCAGCGAACATTATAAACTTTTTCTTGATGTCGATCCCAAGATAATTGCGTTATCGGATGTTATTTCAAATGCACTTTCTCAAACAAATGTTCTTGATGTCTCAGTCGGTGATGTTCCACTTGAAGAGATAATTAAGCATATTTATCACCTTGGCAAAAATGGAGCAGCATCATGAGCCTTGAGCTGACCTTATGCACAAAAAACGCTCACCCTCCCCTTAGCAAAGGCTATGTTGCCGCTTTCAAAATGGGCTGTCGGCAAACCCTGCACGATCGCGTAGACTTTGTATCGACGACAATGATCTACCTTGTTTTGCTTTATATCTTTTCCACAATTTTCCGCCATATGCCGCTGCATGAATTAAATGTAGCCGGCCTGAGACCTGAAAACATGATCTGGTATCTTGCCATGACAGAATGCATCATGCTGGGCTCGCCGGGCGGTTATACTTTTGGCGCACATATTATTGCGCAGGGTCGTTTGAGTGAATTTTTGACACGCCCCAATTCCCTCTCTATTTTTATTCTCTGCTGGCTGTGGGGCAGAACGATCACATTATCGCTTTTACTCTTCCTTCTTTCCTTGGTTATTGTTCCCTTGCTTTATCAAGCTCCGCTCCCAATTGAGCTATGGAAAATAAGCTTTGTTGTTATGACGATAGTTTTGAGCTGCGTTATTTTACAACTCATCGGTTTTATTGCTTCGATGGTAGAAATTTTCGGCCCCTTCAGCACACAGGTTGGTTGGATGATGAGTAAAATGACGTTCGTGCTGGGTGGGCTCTACTTTCCTGTTATTTTCTTCCCTCTCCATATACAGCATTTTGCCTTTCTCACTCCCTTTCCTTCTGTTTTAAATGCCGTAGGAGTACATATGCTGCCCGTGACGGATGTGACAATATTGTGTGGTTTTTTGATGCAGATTTTATGGCTAGCCATACTTCTGACTGCACTTTATATCGCCAATAAGTGGATGATCAGGTACGTCATGAAAACAGGAGTCTAGCCATGAATACACTGCATTGGCTTTCATGCCTTATCGCGCACAACATTAAGCAGCAGTTTAGCGATAGAAAAAATTTTTTGATTTTATCGTTCGTTATGTTCGCACAAAATCTTCTCTTCTTTCAAATGTGGACGATTATGTTCTCGCGTATCTCTAACATTAACGGTTGGAAGATGGAACAGGTCGCTTTTCTATTCGGAAGTTTAACTTTTGGGTTCGGAATATTCTTTTTCTTAATGGGCGGCTCGAATTTGATTGCGCGACAAATACACTCCGGGGCCTTGGATTCATTCCTTGCCCAGCCGCGCCCCGTCATACTTTCGGTATTATTCCAACGTATTCGCCCCGATTCTTTTGGCGACTTTCTCACGGGTCTTCTTATTCTTCTTTTCTATGTACCCTTGGCCTTTAAGCCGCTGCTTTTAAGTATGATTTTGGGAGTTTCATCAGGATTGGTCATGGTGGCTCTGAGAATTACCATTGAAAGTTTGGCGTTTTGGCAATTAAGCGAAGAAGCCGTTGATAATACTTTCATCTCCGCGATCATTGCCGCATCTAATCCACAGGTTGGATATGGCCCCATCGCAAAAATATTAATCCTTACGATTATTCCGACGGGTTATGTTGCTTTTTTACCGGTTGAAATTATGCGTAGTTTCAGTATGCCGCTTTTCTTATGGCAGCTTGTGGCATCAGTTGTATGCATAACGGTTGCCGTTGTCGTTTTCTACCGCGGCTTACGCAATTATTCGTCCGGTAATAATATTATTATGATGCGCTAAGGAGAAATTACTGTGAGCAGCCTGTTAGAAATAATGAAGCAAGATTCCCCTCTGCAACCCGTGCGAGACAATAATAAGCAAAATTGGCTTTTCTTGGCAGCTGTCCTTATCGGTTGCACCATTTGCGTACCTGTTTTTAGCCTAGGAGCGCAGCTGGCAGTACAAGCTACTTTTTACACGTTTATTTTTGCTGCCTTTTTGGGGGGAGTGATTGCAGCGGGGATTGCCCTCCTCACGGGCTATGTTGGGCAAAAAACAGGTTTACCAACGTCGATGCTTGTAAAGATCACCTTTGGCTCTTATGGATCGCTTATTGCCAATGTATCCATGGCAATGTGCAGCATTGGCTGGTTTGGCATCCAAACGAATATTTTTTCCTATGTTCTTAATGAGCAGCTGGAGCGGGTTTTTTCGATCTCGCTCAATGAGCAAGCAATTACGATTGCTTCTGGTTTAGTTATGTCAATCACTGCTATTATTGGTTTTAGAAGCATGGGCAAGCTGAGTTTTATCGCGGTTCCAATGCTTGTGGTTATTCTTTTACTTCCACTCTACCACTTTTTTCAAACGGGCGAAATTCAACACGTTATAAATTTCGTCCCACCAACCACAATGGCTTTTGGTACGATGGTTGCTACGATTGCAGGAGCCTATAGCTCTGCCACAACAATGCCTGATGTAACGAGATTTATGAAAAACTCTCGGTCCACAATCCTTGGGATTGTTCCGAATTTTGCATTTGTTTACCCCTTTCTGCTTATTTTAACAGGCTTAACCAGCATTGCCGCGCAAGAACCCGATTATATGCTTATCCTTTTCCAATTAGGCTTTGGGACGCTTGCTTTAGCTGTTTTGTTCTTGGCAACCTGGACCACAAATGACGTTAATGTTTACGCAGGCGCGCTATGCCTTAACCCCCTTTTGCCCCGAATTGCACGCTGGAAAATCGCTGCTGCGGTCAGCATTCTGGGCACGCTCTCAGCGGTTTTAGGAATATTCAATCACTTTATTGACTGGTTGATTTTTACCGGCAATCTTTTCGCGCCCATGGCAGGGGTCTATGTCATGGATTATTTCCTGAATCAAAGTCGCTACCATCATTGGGATGATTTAAAATCTTTTCGCCCAATTCCACTTACGGCATGGGGCATTGGCTTTGCTTTAAGCCTTATGACAACTCCCACCGATGCAATGGGGCTTGCGTGGTTTAGCTTAACGACAATCCCAATGATTGATGGGATAATGATCGCAGGCTTTATGCAGCTGATTCTTCATTACACTTTCTGTTATCGTCGTATAAAAACCTGATAGATAGCTTGGGTTTAAATTATTTTTCCCCATGCCTGCAGCAAAGAAGGTTAGGTTATGACGCAACCAGCAGAAGTTTGGTGCGGCCGAGAAAGTCTCGTCAAGATAGGAATCATCAAATTCATCTGTAACAATCTGATTACGTTAAAAATATAAGACAGGGCGCATCTAGCCTCGCGAGACACGCTCTAGGACGTAAAACCTTCAAAGAAATCCTTTACCCGACTAAAAAAGCTGTGACTTTCGGGACTGGTGTTAGCATTTTCGGCCCCTTCATTTTCAGCGGCAAATTCTTTCAACAACGCTTCTTGGCGCTTAGATAGATTACGCGGTGTTTCGACCACGGCTTCAATATATAAATCACCACGATGATGGGTTTTCAAGATGCTCATGCCCTTGCCGCGCACCCGAAACTGTTGACCCGTTTGCGTAGCAGGAGGAATGTTGATCTTCACGCGGCTACCGTCAATAGAAGGAATTTCAATTTCTCCGCCCAGAGCAGCCGTTACCAAAGGCAAAGGCACCCGACAATGTAATTCAGCATCGTTGCGCTGAAAAAGCGGATGAGCCTTCACATTCAAAAAAATGTAAAGGTCACCGGCATGCCCGCCACGTGCACCAGCCTCGCCTTCATTGGAGAGACGAATGCGTGTGCCATCATCAACACCCGCAGGAATATCCACTTTCAGCATACGCTCTTTACGAACGCGCCCCTGTGCATGACACGTTGGGCATGGATCTTTGATCACGCGTCCCGCGCCATTACATGCCGGACAGGTTCTTTCGATTGTAAAAAAGCCTTGTTGTGCGCGAATTTTTCCTTGCCCATGACATGTGGGACATGAGACAGGCTGCGTACCGGCCTTGGCCCCTGTTCCCGAGCAGCTTTCACAAATAATTGATGTAGGCACTCGAATTTCTGCACTTTTACCCTTAAAAGCCTCCTCAAGGGTAATATCCATATTATAACGAATATCAGCACCACGATTTACGTTGCCGCCACCTTGCCCACGATTCATATATTCGCCGAACATGGCATCAAAAATATCTGCGAAACCGCCCCCACCACCCTGACCGAAATTAAATCCACCAAATCCACCAAAGGGATCACCACCGCCGCCACCCATGCCGTTCTCGAAAGCCTGATGGCCAAAACGGTCATAAGCTGCCCGACGTTGATCATCGCGCAAAATATCATAGGCCGCGTTCACTTCTTTAAAGTGGGCTTCTGCCTCTTTATCACCGGGATTGCGATCAGGATGATATTTAAGCGCTTTTTTGCGATAAGCGGCTTTCAACTCTTCTGCTGTCGCACCTTTAGAAGCCCCGAGAATCTCATATAAATCTTGTTTGCTCATTGAATGATCTCTTTACCAGTGCTGATGAATAAGGGAAAGGGCTGCTTCACAGGATGATGTGCTAAACGGATGTTGAACAGGAATCAGCACCACATCCGCGCCCACACGGCGCAAAATCCCAAGTAAGCATGACGTGGTCTTAACATTGAAATCGCCTTTTAAGATAGGCACTTGATCACGCATGGAGAAAACAGCAAAAGCCCCCTCTTCAGCATCGGCTAAAAGGTGTCCGCTTTTGCAGTGAATATAAAGGGCAATCCCATCAATTTCTTCTGGTAGGGTATTGAGGTTAATGGTGACCACTTCGTCCCAACCATTTCCCATTCCGGTCTTATCATCCCCAGTATGCGCTACTGCGCCTTCAAAAGCCGTCACATTATGCCCATCAATAATGCAATGAATCGCTCCACCAGGTCTTAACGCCACAGCAATGGCCTGCAAATCAACAAAGCGACTTTTGCGTTCATTCGGCATTATGAAGAAAGGATTGTTATCCGCACTGATAAAATCAGCGGTGGTAACGGATTCTTCGAGAAGCATGGTAGCGGCTTCAGTTTCGGTTTTCGCCACGGTTGCTGACCAGATCACACCAAATCCCAACGTAGGGAGTCTTCCGTTGACCCGCTCAACCCTTCTAGGATTTGACATATGCTCCGCCATCATCCTTCTCCTTAAAAAGATCCCTTCTTTTCGTATATGAAAAGAAGGGATCTTGTCACTGACTATTTTACTCAAAAAGCGTTACGCGCTCTTTTTATCTGAATCCACTTCTTCAAAATCGGCATCTACCACCTTATCATCGCCTGATTTTGATCCGCTAGAACCACCTGACGCCGCAGCCGGATCTTCGTTCTGCCCGGCTCCGGACGAATTGCCCTGAGCACCGTCAGTGCCTTTATAGACCGCTTCACCCATCTTCATGATGATTTGAGAGAGCGCATCTGACTTTGATTTAATCAAATCAAGATTGTCGCCATCTTTAACATCATTCAGGTCTTTAATGGCTGTCTCAATTTGTTGTTTGATATCAGCTGCAACTTTCTCACCATGTTCTTTCAACTGTTGTTCAGTTGAGTGAATCATGCTGTCGGCATGGTTTCGGGCTTCGATCAGCTCACGGCGACGCTGGTCATCAGCCCGGTGACTCTCAGCTTCCTTTACCATACGATCGATATCATCCTTGCTCAATCCGCCAGAAGGTTGGATGCTGATTTTCTGCTCTTTGCCAGTTGCCATATCTTTGGCTGATACAGCGACAATACCGTTAGCATCAATATCAAAAGCAACCTCAATCTTGGGCACACCACGCGGTGCGGGCGGCAAACCACTCAAATCGAACTGGCCGAGAATTTTGTTATCCGAGAACATTTCGCGCTCGCCCTGGGCAATGCGAATGGTCACAGCAGACTGATTATCCTCAGCTGTTGAAAAGATTTGGCTCTTTTTAGTGGGGATGGTGGTATTGCGATCGATCAAACGTGTGAAGACACCGCCCAACGTTTCAATCCCCAATGAAAGGGGCGTAACGTCAAGCAGAAGCACATCTTTCACATCACCTTTGAGCACACCCGCCTGAACCGCAGCACCAATGGCCACAACTTCATCAGGATTAACGCCCTGATGTGGTTTTTTACCAAAGAATTTTTCAACCGTTTCAACAACCTTCGGCATACGGGTCATACCACCGACCAGAACAACTTCCTTAATGTCATTTGCTGTCAACCCAGCATCTTTAAGCGCTTTGCGACAAGGTTCCAATGAGCTTTCAATCAAATCACCGACCAGTGATTCAAGTTTAGCCCGCGTCATCTTGATCAAGAGATGCTTTGGCCCTGACGCATCAGCTGTAATAAACGGTTCATTGATTTCTGTTTCCATCGCTGAGGAAAGCTCAATTTTAGCCTTTTCAGCAGCAGATTTAAGGCGTTGCAGCGTCATGCGATCTTTACGCAAATCAATACCATTTTCGCGTTTAAACTCGTCAGCAATCCAGTCAATGATGCGCTGGTCAAAGTCTTCGCCACCCAGGAAGGTGTTGCCGTTGGTTGATTTTACTTCAAAAACACCGTCACCAATTTCAAGGATAGAAACGTCAAACGTACCACCGCCAAGGTCATAAACAGCGATCACACCGCCATGTTTTTTATCTAAGCCATAAGCGAGTGCTGCAGCGGTTGGCTCGTTAATAATACGCAACACCTCAAGCCCGGCAATACGACCCGCATCCTTCGTGGCCTGACGCTGAGCGTCATTAAAGTAAGCTGGGACAGTAATAACAGCTTGCGTGACCGTTTGGCCGAGATATTTCTCAGCATCGTTTTTAATCTTTTTGAGAATTTCGGCAGAAATTTCCGGCGGAGATTTTTTCTCACCGCGCACTTCAACCCAGGCGTCACCGTTATCACCACGAACGATCGGGAACGGCGCCAATGAACGCATCTTCTCAACTTCGGCATCTTCATAACGACGACCAATCAAGCGTTTGATCGCATAAAAGGTATTCTTGAAGTTAGTAACTGCTTGGCGTTTTGCAGCCTGCCCCACCAAACGCTCACCCGCATCAGTATAAGCAACGATTGAAGGGGTTGTGCGTGCGCCCTCGGCATTCTCCAAGACTTTGGGAGAGCCACCATCCATCACGGCGCAGCACGAGTTGGTCGTACCCAAGTCAATCCCGATAACTTTACTCATAGTTTGCTCTCCCTAAATTTACAATCATTCCAATATGTTAGGCAAACAACCCGTTCACCTTTAAACGCTACTTTAGCTATGTAGGGATTGCAAGACGCCCCTACAAGAGGCACGGGTTGAAAAAACTCGTGAAAAGACAAGTTTTTTTAAGCCGCTAATGCCTCACCTTTAACGGCACGGGCAATGGCCAAAAAGCTTTCCGCTTTTAGGCTGGCGCCACCAACCAATGCACCACCGACTTCAGGAATGGCTAATAGCTCGGCTGCATTTTCCGCATTCACAGAGCCACCATAAAGAATCGTCAATAGTGCATGCGGGCGTAGCTGTGATACAGCCTTTTGAATAGATTGGTGCATATTTTGTACGTCTTTCGGACTGGCAACCTTCCCCGTACCAATGGCCCAAACAGGCTCGTATGCCACGATAATTTCGCTGCAGTCAGCTGGCAAAGACCCTTCAAGCTGCTTGGCAACAACGGATTCTGCTTGATTCGCTTCTCGCTCGGCGAGAATTTCACCTACACAAATAATTGGTTTCAGTCCGGCATTCAGGGCAGCTGTGGCTTTTTGGCGAATCACCTGATCCGTTTCACCCTTGCCATGGCGGCGTTCCGAGTGGCCGACAATTACATAAGAGCACCCTGCGTCAATCAGCATCGGCACGCTGATATCACCTGTAAAAGCCCCCTTTGCTTCGACGCTACAGTCCTGCGCACCGACCGCAATCGAAGATCCGGCAACGGCAGCCACAACGCTAGAAACGTGCAAAAATGGGGGACAAATAACCGCTTTAACATGAGGTGGAAGGGTTGAAGATTGCGCGGCAATCGCTCCAGCCAAAGCTTGTGCTTCAGCCAGCGTGCCATTCATTTTCCAGTTTCCTGCAATTATCTTGTTCATCGTTTATCCTCTTGGTCTTGTAACTTGTGTGATCTCCTTCTACACTCCCTCGCACAATTTCGGAAGGAGTAATCGTATGTTAAAGTCTCTGCGTTCGGCCAGTCAGAGCATTGTTGCCAAAATTCTCTTCATTATCTTGTTGGGGAGCTTTGCATTTTGGGGCATGGGGCCGATTTTTCAAGGAACACGCGTTCAAACAGCGGCAAAAGCAGGCGACGTTAAGATTACGACAACTGTGGCAAATGAAGCTTACGAGCGTCAGGTTAAGATGTTGCAACAGCAATACGGCCTGAATATTACGCCCGAAATGGCTGCCCGACTCGGGATCAAAGCAAATGTGGTTCGCCAACTGGTCATGCAATCACTTTACGATCAGGAAGCATCAAAGCTTGGTATGCGCTTGGATAATGGCTTGATTCACCAAACTGTAGCCACACAACCTGTCTTTCGTGATGAGAGCGGCAAATTTAACCCACAAAAATTTGTGCAGTTTTTGCGCATCATGGGGATGTCAGAAAACGCTTATATCTATGAATTGAAGAGCGATCTTATTCGTACCCTGCTAATGGGTGCAGAGCGTGCTGGCGTCGCAGTTCCATACGAAATGGCCAAAGTTCAATACCTCTACGATAAAGAAATGCGTACGGTAGCGGGTTATATGATCAAGGCCGAAAACATGAAAGATTTTCCCCAACCGACCGAAAGCGATCTTAATGCACTGCATGATGAAAAGAGTGCACTTTTTGAAACGCCTGAATATCGTACAATTTCCTACATCCATTTTGATAAGAGCAATCTACAGAATGTGCCCACACCTTCGGATGAAGAAATTCATACCGCATATGACTCTGCCCCTCAGAGTTATGGCGAGCCGGAAAAGCGTGACATCATCCAAATCACGACAGAGGATGAAGGCTTAGCAAAAACCATCGCCGAAGAATCACAAAAGACAAGCCTTGAGAAAGCGGCTGAAACGCATCAGTTAATTGCGCGCCCCTTAGCAGGCCTCGTCTCAGGCTCTGTTCTCCCATCATTATCAGATGCGATTTTCAAATTGAAGGAAGGGGAAACATCTGGTGTTATTTCCAGTGAGCTGGGATTTCATGTGATCAAACTCACGAAAATTATCCCCCCTCACCTGCGCACATTTGATGAAGCCAAGGATGAAATCACCAAGCAGCTACATGAGTCAAAAAATCAGGAAGCCCTTGATAAGCTAACACAAAACGTCGAAGATGATATCGGCGGAGGCATGAAGCTCAAAGAGATTGCTGATAAATACCATCTGCCCATTGAGAATATTGGCCCCGTTTCGGCTAAAGGTCAAAAGCCCGATGGTTCAACGATTAAAAGCGATCAACCCGGCTTGGCAGATGTTTTAAAGGCAGCTTTCTCGATTGAAAAAGATGAGAATAGCGGCATCGTACAATCAGGTGAGATGAACATCGTTGCGCAGGTTGACCAAATTGACCCCACCCGTTTGAAGAGTGTTAATGAAGTGAAGCCGGAACTTCAGCAAATGTGGCAAGAGAAAAAACAGGCCGAAAAAGCCCTGCAAACGGCAGAGGATCGCGCTAAAGCACTGAATGAGGGTAAAACTGATAACATGCTCAGCGCGATCAGCCCTTTTCAACGTACAGGTCTTGGTGGCAAAGATTTGAAAGAGAAAATCGCAGATGCTGCCCAGCTTGATGAGAATACGGTAAAGCGCATTTTTGAGGCAAACATCGGCGATGTTTTTGCCAGCCAGAGTGAAAAAGGTGCGTGGGTGATTAAAGTCACTGCGATCACACCACCTTCTCTGGAAAAAGCCGATCTCACTGGTCTTCAAAAAAGTATAAAAGAGGATGTCGCCAATAACTTTCTTGATCAGTACGGTAGTGCTTTACGCTCAAGCTATGGAACGTATCTCAATGAAAAATGGTTAAATCAAAAACCAGATTCTGACGTTCAATAATCACGCAGCCGCCTCTATCCATGCGGCAGCACAACACAGCCTTAAAGGGGTGTGGGGGTTATTCGCCCGCTCCCTTTTTTTGCTATGGGTAGAGTGACATGAGGTATGAATGAACATTGCTCTCCCTCCACTGACGAAATCGCATCCCCCCTACACTTATGCCGTGCTGCATGCCGCAATTGTGCTGCTTATACTCTTATGTAGTGTCAATACAGTGCATGCCGAGGAAAAGATGCCGGCTTGGCAATTTGGTCTCAGCATGCATGACATGCCAAAATATGGCCGTAATCTTGATTATCTTTCGTATGTGAATCCTCAAGCTAAAAAAGGTGGCACCCTACGTTTAGGAGAAGTTGGCAGCTTCGACAGTATTAACCCCTATACTGTGCTGGGTGATCGCCCAACCAGCCTGCAATTGCTAAAAGAGAGCTTATTGGGGCGAACGTGGGATGAACCTTTTTCGCTTTATGGTCTGCTCGCAGAATCGTATCGCATGCCGGATGACCGACGCTGGATTGAATTTAAAATTCGCCCCGAAGCGCACTGGAACGATAAAAAACCCGTCACTGTTGACGATGTTTTTTACAGCTGGCAAACACTTAAAGAACAAGGCCCCCCCAACTTAAGGCTTTATTACAGCAAAATTGCAAAAGTAGATATTACTGGCATCAATACGATCCGTTTTACAGCCCTTCAGGCAGAACGGGAACTGCCGATGATTATTGGATTGATGCCGATTTTGCAAAAAGACTGGTGGCAAACGCGGGGCATTGGCACACCAAGCCTAGATATTTTCCCCACCAGCGGCCCCTATAAACTCACAGCGATTGATCCGGGACGCAAACTCACCTACACGCGTGATCAAAACTATTGGGGCAATGCCCTACCCTTTATGCGCGGCCAATGGAATTTTGATCGCATTACATATGATTATTTTCATGATGAAGGTGTAGCGCTTGAAGCGTTTAAAGCAGGTGGTTACGATTTAAGACGCGAAACAGATCCGCTTAAATGGTTGAATGGATACAACGATTATAAAGGGTTGCGCGAAGAAATTCCCTTCGCTCGACCGGAACCATTACGAGGGTTTATTTTTAACACCCGTCGCGCACCTTTTTCCGATGAGCATGTGCGCCAAGCCTTGCTGTATGCATTTGATTTTGATTGGGTGAATCGTGTTTTGTTCGGCAACATATACACACGTTCCAACAGTATTTACCCTAATTCTGAACTCGCGGCACCGACCCTACCGGATGAGGCGGAAAGAAAGCTTCTCGAACCGTGGAAAGAACAACTCGCGCCCAACATTCTGACCACACCGCTCACGCTTCCAAACACCCAAGGCAATGCTCAAAATTTACGTGAAAATTATCGCATTGCCCACATGTTACTGCAAGAATCGGGTTGGGTTTCTCACCAAGGCCGGCTGCAAAAAAATGGCATTCCTTTCGATTTTGAAATTATGATTGTTTTTCCCTCCGACAAAAAGGTGGCCCTTGAGTTTGCCCGCAGTCTCAAGCGTCTGGGTATAACTGCCCATCTTCGTTTGGTTGATAGTGCGCAGTACCAGTCCCGCATGAATGACTTCGATTTTGATATGGTGATAGGTTCGTGGGCCTCGACCCTCTCACCAGGGAATGAGCAACTTTACTTTTGGGGTAAAGCAGCTGCTGATCAATCGGGTAGTCGTAATTATGCTGGCATTAAAAGTGATGCCGTTGATGCTCTCATTGCTCCATTAACAATGTTGTCATCGCGCAAAGAGTTTGTCACTCAAGCCCACGCTCTGGATCGCGTGATCATGTCGGGGCACTACATCATTCCCTTGTTTTATTTAGGAAAAGACTTGGTCGCCTATGCCAAAGGGTTACAACACCCCATCCAAACAGCGCTCTACGGTATATTGCCCGAGCAAACATGGTGGTGGTCAAACCCCGAACCATAAGCTATAAAAAATGTGAAAGAGGTTATCATGCTTCACAACGCAATGCAGAAAATAATGGATTTGTTTGCCTTAATTCCTGTAAACGAGCGGCTGGTTTGGATTTATCTTCTGATTGCCTGCGTTTGTGAAATTTTTCTCACGCTTTCGCTCAAAATTTCATATGGATTCACCAATATCAGCGGAACAGTGGCGACGATTGTTTTTGGCGTGTTGAGCACGACTTTTCTATCCATCTCAATCCGCATTATTCCGCTCGGCACCGCCTATGCAATCTGGACTAGTGTCGGCACAATCGGCAGCGTACTTTTGGGCGTCTTTCTGTTTAAAGAAAGTCTGGATGCCATTAAGGTAGGATGTATTTTCCTGATTGTTACAGGTGTTATCGGTTTAAAAATCAGTCACCACTATTAAGCCGATTAAAGCAACGATCACTGTAGCCAGCATTAGACGCACAATTTTACGCTGCTTTGCGCCTGGATTGTCGTTCACCGCATACCTGAAAAACGGCCGATCAGGAAATCGTTTAATAACGTGGGTAGAGGCCACAATACGACGAGCTGCACCGAACCGCCCAAAACGATAGCTTTGGAAAACAAATTGCTTAGATGCGGACATCTCCAATTCCCCCCATCTTTATACTAAAAAATATGATCTCTTGGGCAGAGAGCAACGTCATGCGACCAAAGCAGAATCATACCATTGCGCACGCGTAAAGACCTTAAAAAAGTTTGCTGTTGTGGCTTGCGCCAATTCTTCGAGCGAAACCCCTTTAATTTCTGCCAATTTCTTGGCTGTATGAACCGTATAGGCAGGTTCATTGGTTTTGCCACGTAACGGCACCGGCGCGAGAAAAGGTGAATCAGTTTCAACCAGCAATCGCTCAAGAGGAATCTGCCGTACTGTCTCACGCAAATCTTCCGCCTTGTTGAACGTCAAAATCCCCGACAAAGAAATATAAAACCCCATATCAAGTGCGGCCATTGCTAGTGCCGTTGACCCCGAAAAGCAGTGAAGCAAGCCACGCACGTTGGGACCAGCCTCTTGCATGAGTCGAAGTGTGTCTTCGTCAGCATTGCGCGTATGAACAATCACAGGAAGATCAAGCGTTTTTGCGACGTCCAACTGCATTGCAAAACTCTTTAACTGTTCATCACGCGGACTGTTGTCATAATAATAATCAAGCCCACATTCACCAATACCCACGACACGAGGATGTTGCGCAAGCAATGAAATCTGCTCAGCGGTTACATCAACTTCTTCTTCTTCGGCACTATGATGGGGATGAGTGCCCACCGTACACCAAACATTTTTATGAGCGAATATCTCAGCGATGCGAGAAACAGCTGGAAACCGACTGATATGCGTCGAAATTGTCACCATGCCACAAACGCCTGCCGCATGTGCGCGACTGATTACCCCCGCTTGATCCTTTTGAAAATCTGGAAAATCAAGATGACAGTGCGAATCAATTAAGATCACTTTCCCCCTCCAAAACGAGCAGTTTGTTCGCCAATCCAACTTTCTTCAATCTTTGTAAAAAGCACATCAGGCGCCGTAAAGGCATGCCCCGCTTTAAGATAATCAAGCCCCACAAACGTACCTTGTAAGTTTTGCGGCCAACAAACCTCACTTAATGCCAAACCGAAACCAGAGAGAATTTTCTCACTGGTTTCTGGAATGATAGGAGCTGAAATGACCGCAAAGAAAACGCAAAGCTGCAATGCTGTATGAACAGCCGCCGCACTCGCTTGTGGATCAGTTTTAAAGGTGGTCCATGGCGCGGCTTGTGTTAGGTATTCGTTGCCGATTACCCATAACGCACGTGTCTCAGCAGCTGCTTTTCTGAATTCCATATTCTGGTGATATTGCGTGAGGTTGTGAAGGCGTGTTTCTATCTCGGCAATGAGTTTTATGTAACCCGTATCCGGCTCAACAGCGCGTGTTGGCACTTTGCCGTCAAATTTGCTTTGTGCAAAACGGGTAATACGGTTGACGAAGTTACCCAGAATATTGGCAAGGTCAGCATTTATGCTGCTTTGAAAAAGCTCCCAGGTAAAGGATGCATCCGAACTTTCCGGCGAGTTGGCAATCAGATACCAACGCCAGTAATCAGCTGGCAGTAATTCTAGCGCATGATTCATAAAAATCCCGCGTTTTTCAGACGTCGAAAATTTTCCACCATACCAAGTAACCCAGTTAAATGCTTTAAGGTTGTCCACCAGCTTCCATGGTTCACCAGACCCGAGCAACGTTGCGGGAAAATTAACTGAATGGAAAGCCACGTTGTCTTTACCCATAAATTCAACATAGGTCACGTCCTCAGCGCCTTTATCTGTGCGCCACCACCGCTCCCAGTTGTTACGGGTTGCTTCTGCCCATTCGATGGTTGAGGCAATGTACTCAATTGGCGCATCAAACCAGACATAGAAAACTTTATTTTCAAAACCAGGGCGCGGCTTCCCGTTTTTTGTGACAGGAATCCCCCAGCTTAAGTCGCGGGTAATTGATCGATCGTCCAATCCCTCATCCAACCATTTATACGCGATTGAAAGCGCGAGTGACGGCCAGGTATCTTTGCAGGTGTCAATCCACGCACGAATTTTATCCTGCATTTTTGATTGCAAAAGATAGAGGTGGGTAGTATCGCGCATTTCAAGCTTTGTTGAACCAGAAATTTTTGAGCGCGGTGCAATCAGCTGTTCAGGATCCAAGAGCGTTCCACATCCATCACATTGATCACCACGCGCACGCGTAAAGCCGCACTTTGGGCACGTTCCTTCAACATATCGATCAGGAAGAAAGCGATTATCATCAATGGAAAAAATCTGCTTTGTCGTGCGCTCTTCAATTAATCCGTTTTTTTCAAGCTGTTCACACAAATGCTGTGTCAAGCGATGATTAGGAGCGTTTGATGATCGACCAAACCAATCAAACGACAGATTGAACTGCTCATAGATTTTCTTTTGCAAGAAATGCTGCTCATCACAATAATCGCGGATGGATTGACCCGCTTCTGCGGCACCGAGTTCTCCGGGTGTACCATGTTCATCCGTGGCGCAAATTAAAAGAACCTCATGTCCTTGCATACGCAAAAATCGTGCATATACATCTGATGGCAGCAACGAGCCTGCCAAATTGCCCAAATGCTTGATGCCGTTAATATATGGCAGAGCAGAGGTAATCAAATAACGCATAAAGTCACTCCCAAAAAACCTCAAATGAGATTTTTTATTCGTCAAATAACCCCTAACCCCGTAACGCGAAGAAGACAGACATCATCACGTACTTACGATCAAGATTTACTGACACAGCCTCAACGAATAAATTTCTTATTTTTTCCCATAACTCTAAAGTTTTATCAAGCCCCAGTCGTGCACCTAATGCGCGAATCACACTTTCCTCGGCCTGATAAGACAATGTCACCTGTGCACCAGCACAAGCTTTCGCTGTTGATTCAAGCAAAGAAACGATCATCCGTGACAAAAAAGCAAAGCTTTCACCCGATTGTCGCCCTGCAATTTTATCAGCATAAACAAGCACTTTGGCATCAGCTTGGCCCGATGTATCTTCCAACAGAGAAAGGAGCTCAAGGTAAAGCGGCACGACCTCACTCTGATGAATATGCAGGGCTTTACCAATCGACCCACCACTTAAAGCCACGAGTGCATCATTGTTTACGGCTTCATCTCCTGCCAAAAACCGGTTTAAAAGCGTATGCATGACTGCAGCAGACAAGGGTTGCAATACAATCGTTCGCACACGAGAGCGCAATGTTGGCAATAATCTCCCTCGCGATTCTGCGGCAAGAAGGACAAACGTATTGGCTGGAGGCTCCTCCAGCAGCTTGAGAATGGCGTTTTGAGCAGCGGTATTCATAGTATCAGCTTGGTCAATGATTACCACCCGCGCCCCACCCTCTGCTGATGTTAAATGGAAAAGTTCTTCAATTTTACGGACATCATCAACCAAAATATTTTCCCGCAATGTGCCGCGATCATTTAGACTGCGCTCAATCACCATCAAATCACGATGACTGCCCGCTGCCACGCGTTTAAAGACGGGATGAGCAGCGGAAATTTCCAAGGTATTGGTTGGGCGTTCATTCCCGCTGACAAGCAGGAAGCGCGCGAGGCGATATGCCAATGTCATTTTCCCCACGCCTGCTGGCCCTATTATTAGCCAGCCGTGATGCATACGCCCTGAATGATAGGCATCAAGCAAAACCTTCTCGGCTTGTTCATGGCCGAGAAGGTCTAAAGCGGTAGCGGGTTGCTGGCTCACGGGATTAGCGGCGACCAAGCGGGGTCAGACGCATCGCCCGGTGTAGGAACCTGACGCTCGTTACGACCTGTCACATCGATGGAATATAACCGCGGATTGCGATCGCCACTGTTAGCCCGCGTGGGTGATTCACGGTAAAAAATCAAAACGCGACCATTGGGTGCCCACGTTGCCCCATCAACAAGATAACCCTGGGTAAGCAAACGTTCACCTGAACCATCAGGGCGAATCACACCAATATAGAATTGCCCGCCTTGAATCTTTGTGAAGGCAATCAAGTCACCACGGGGAGACCACACAGGGCTACCATAGCGCCCCTGTCCAAAGCTGATGCGTTGTGCCCCCGAGCCATCAGCATTCATCACATAGAGCTGCTGCGTGCCACTGCGATCCGATTCAAAGGCAATCTTTTGTCCATCTGGTGAATAAGATGGCGATGTATCAATCGAAGCATCTGCAGTAATGCGAAGGCTGGAATGTGTACGCAAATCCATTGTGTATATATCGGAATTTCCATCCTTAGCCATGCTCATGATCACCTTGTTCCCGTCTGGTGAAAAGCGCGGCGCAAACGTCATCCCAGGAAAATCTCCAAGAATTTCCTGACGACCACTATCAACATCAAACAGGTAAACCCGCGGTTTATTGTTGTAGTAAGCCAAATAGGTGATTTGGTGGGCGGTCGGGCTAAAACGGGGTGTCAACACCAGCACCCGACCATCGGTCAGATAGCCATGATTTTCACCATCTTGATCCATAATCGCCAAGCGTTTTATACGTTTGTTCATGGGGCCACTTTCAGCGACATAAACGATACGGGTGTCGAAATATCCTTCTTCACCGGTTAAACGCTTGTAAATGGCATCGGCAACAATATGCGAGATACGGCGCCAATTGTCGGGCGTGGTTTGAAAGGCAAGTCCCACCAACTGTTGCTGCGCAAAGACATCCCACAAACGAAACTCAACCCGCAAACGACCATCAGGCTGGCGAATAACTTTGCCGGCTACCAAAGCGGTCGCATTGATCGCACGCCAGTCTGGAAAGTTCGGATTTTCAGCAACCTGTTCAGCCGGTTGCAAGAAAGAGCGGGGATCAAGCGGACGAAACAACCCCGAACGCTCAAGATCAGCTGAAACGACACGCGCAATGTCACGTCCTACCCGACCTTCTTCGGCACCCATACCAGCAAAAGCCGCAATCGCAATCGGCATTGGCTCGGTCACGCCTTGGTTGATGTTAATAACGAGATCAGCACGCACAGGCGTCGAAAAAACAAGAACACAAGCGACAATAAGTAAATAAAGTGATTTCATAGCGACCTCAAGCTTTTGGAACGGCAATTCCCCATTTTTTGCACCATATAAGATTGCAAAAAACCTACAATGGTAAAAAATAGCGCAGCAGCAAGAATGTTCAACACTTACTTTAATAATGCTCACAGGAGCATGATTAACAGCCTAAATTTTAATAAACAGGCTGCCCTCCATCATCAATTAACCCGCGAAGCTTGAGCAGGGACTGTGGATCAGGCTCGCGCCCGCGAAACGCACGAAAGCTTTCTGCCGGATCGCGCGAATCGCCAACGGAATAGATATTATCACGAAGCGATTTTGCTAAATCCCGATCAAACATATCACCCTTCTCTTCAAAGGCAAACAACACATCCGCCTCGAGCATCGACGACCAAAGATAAGAGTAATACTGACATGCATACCCCCCCATCATGTGAGAAAAAAAGTTTAGGCAATGCCGTGGATAAGCCCCGTGCGGCAAACTCATATCAATCAGCAGCCCCTCTTGATAGTCTTGCATCGACGTAATTTTAAGCGGATCTTCTTCCGTATAAATCTCCTGATCAATCATCACAGAGGCCATATACGTAACAGTTTGGTGAGCTTGGTTGAATTTTTTAGCCTTTACAAGCTGTTCCAATATCGTATCGGGTATGGGTTCGCCTGTTTTGTAATGCGTCAGGTATTTTTTGAGAATTTGTGGATTGAGTGCCCAGTTTTCAAACAATTGTGAGGGCAATTCAACAAAATCATTCGAAACATTTGTTCCCGATTGTGAGGGATAGGTAACGTTTGAAAGAAGGCCATGAAGTGCATGACCAAATTCGTGAAAAAATGTTCCCGAAGCTTCACTCCAACTGATCAAACACGGCTCTTCCGGACTGCGTGGCGCTATAAAATTGCAGCTATTGGTCACAATGGGTACCTGCCCGTCACCAAGCTTATGCTGCATTTGCAAACTATCCATCCAAGCACCGCCGGATTTTCCCGGACGCAAATAATAATCACCGTAGAATAATCCGATTACCTTCTCGGTTTGGCTGTCTTGTACTTCCCACACGCGCACGTCATCGCACACGACAGGCAAATCAGGTCGCGCTATCATTTTTATACCAAAAAGCTTTTCAGCAATTGCAAAGCAAGCGTTAATTACATTTTCAAGCGAAAGATATTCGCGCAACGCAGCATCATCAAGGTTATAATCCTGCTGTCGAACTTTTTCAGCTCCATAATGCCAGTCCCAACACTCAAGCGAATACCCCAATGTATTCTCAATTTGAATACGATCGAGTACAAATTTTTTGCACGCAGCAGGCCAAATTTTTGCAATAAAGTCCTTAACCGTAGCAGGCGACTTCGCCATTGTGTCTTCTAACTGATATTCAGGAAAGCCATCATATCCCAAAAGTTGGGCAGATTGCTGCCTCAGGTACACAGCGCGGGCAATCAACTCATCCGTTTTAAAAGGGGGGGCCGAACACTTATTCACCCAAAGATAAAAGTAGTTTTGCCGCAACTCCCGATCTGGGCAATCCTGCATGAAAAGATCAAAGTTAGTATAATCAAAACCGAAGGCACATTCATCCGAATATCCTAGATCCTTTGCATACCCTTCACCAATCAAACGCAAAGATTCGGGTAAAACAGCTCTTTTTTCGGGTGGCACGAAAAAGTTATATTCCTCGCGTAAATTAACAAGACATATATCAAAATCTGTTTCAACTTTAGACAGCTCAGACTCGAGCGCAATATATTTTTCCTTATCACTTGGCGAAAGCATGGCACCCCTACGCTTTTGCGATAACAATTTTGTTTTCAGCAACCGACGGGTTGAATCATCCATCACACAACCTGATGTATCAAGTTGTTGCAATCTTTCATACAAACCAGGCAAGCATGCAAGCCGCACATAATGCTCGGCGAGAACGGGCGCCATTTCGCCTTCAAGCTCTTGCATTGCGTCGTTCTTAAAATTGAGACAAAAATAATAATAGAGAGCATTAACACGATGCATCTCTTGGAAAGCAAGCTCAAGCGCCACCAATACATTCTCAACTGTGGGCGGGCTTTTATCATCAGCGATGGCTTGCACCGCCGCTCGATGATTACGCATGGCAGCCTCAAAAGCGGGCTTAAAATGCTCAATTCTGATGAGATCAAACCGTGGCGCACCAAACGGCAAAGGGGAAGGTGTAAAAACAGGGTTATTTTCCAACGTCATTGTTTAGTCCTCAGGAATGATAGAAAATGACTGTTTTTTTAGAAATGATTATGCCAGTATCTAAAAAATGTCAATGAGTTACAGAGGTCATCATGCTGGAAAAAACCTTTTCCCACAAAGAAGTTGAAGAAAAATTTCGCACCCAATGGAAACAATCAAGCATGGGGCATGCGCACCCGACCTCGGGGAAAAAACCTTACGTCATCATGATGCCCCCACCCAACGTGACAGGCAATTTGCATATGGGCCATGTGATTGATCAGTCAATTCCAGATGCCTTAATTCGTTATCAACGCTTGAAAGGTCATGATTGTTTGTGGTTGCCTGGCACTGACCACGCCTCCATTGCGGTGCACGTTTTACTTGAACGCCAAATGCGTGAAGAAGGAAAAACCCGTTTTGATTATGGCCGAGAAGAGTTTTTAAAGCGCGCCTGGCAGTGGAAAGAGCAATGCCATAGCAATATTACAAATCAGATTAGCCGTTTGGGAATCGTTCCGGATTGGAGTCGCGAGCGCTTTACGATGGACGAAAGTCTTAATCGTGCTGTTATCAAAGTCTTTGTGGATTTATACAAAAAAGGTAAAATCTACCGCGCAAAACGTCTTGTAAACTGGAATCCATTACAGCAGAGCGGCTTATCTGATCTTGAAGTGGTTTCAGTATCCACAAAAGGAAGTTTGTGGCATATTCGTTATCCCCTGACCGATGGCACACAAAACATCGTTATCGCGACCACGCGCCCTGAAACAATGCTGGGAGATACAGCCATCGCCGTTCATCCAGAAGACGCGCGTTACAAGCATTTAATCGGCAAAACAGTGCGTATCCCACTGGTGGGGCGAGATATACCAATTATTGCTGATGACTATATTGATCGTGAAACCGGCTCTGGTGCGATGAAAGTAACTCCAGCGCATGATTATAATGATTTTGCTTTGGGTGAACGACACAAGCTGCCAATGATTTCGATCATGGACCTCACAGCACATATCAATGAAAACGCCCCGGAAAAATATCGCGGGATGGAACGCTTTGAGGCACGTAAAGTCATTGTTGCCGATTTGGAAGAGCAAGGTTTCCTAGAAAAAATTGAGCCTTGGACCAGCAACATTCCCTATGACGAAAAAACGCTTAAAGTCGTTATCGAGCCAATGCTGTCGGACCAATGGTGGTGCGACCAGCCTTACCTTGCACAGGAGGCGATCAAAGCTGTTGAAGACGGACGCATCGAGTTTGTACCGAAATCAGCTGAAAATACCTATTTTGCTTGGTTAAAAAACATTCAGCCGTGGTGTATCTCACGCCAGTTGTGGTGGGGACATCAAATTCCCGCATGGTACGGTGAAGATGGTGAAATTTTTGTTGCTTCAACAGAACAGGAAGCGCAAGCACTCGCCGATAAACATTACGGAAAAAAGAGCACAATTACGCGCGATAACGACGTGCTTGATACATGGTTTTCATCTGCGTTATGGCCTTTTTCAACCCTTGGGTGGCCGGATAAAACCGTTGATTTTGATCATTACTACCCTACGACAACACTTTCATTCGGTGCTGATATCATCTTTTTTTGGGTCGCCCGCATGATCATGATGGGCCTTGAGTTTACAGGAAAAGCACCTTTCAAGCACGTTCTTATGCACGGCATGGTGCGTGATGAAAAAGGTCAAAAGATGTCCAAGGTAAAAGGTAATGTTATCGATCCGCTGATCATCGTTGATGAATTTGGCGCCGATGCCTTACGGTTCGGATTGATCGCCTCCGCCCCCCAAGGACGCGATATCAATATCGGCCCACCGCAGATTGAAAAATTCAGAAATTTCTTGACCAAAATCTGGAATGCCGCGCGCTACATGGAGATGAACGGGTGCACGCATGACAAAAACTTTAACCCCAATACAGCAAGCGATCCAGTTAACCGCTGGATAATCAATGAAACACGAAAAACCAATTTGCTTGTACAGGAAGCGGCGGAAACTTTCCGCCTCAATGATATGGCCACTACGCTTTATCAATTTATCTGGGGAACATTTTGCGATTGGTACCTTGAACTCACCAAGCCACTTTTAGCGCAGAGCAGCGATACCACTAAAGCCGAAACACAAAAGACCTTGGCTTGGGTTTTTTCACATACATTGATCATGCTCACTCCGCTGGCTCCGTTCATTACGGAAGAATTGTGGGCGAATTTCAAATTCAGCGACAAGCTTTTATTTGAAGAGCAATGGCCAGAATTTGGCACGCCTTCAGCAAATGATACAGCTGTAGCTGAAATTCAGTGGTTGGTCGATGTTATTTCCACCATTCGCTCACTACGCGCTGAGCTTCACATTAATCCGGGCGATAAAATCCCGCTTATGATGAAGGATATTTCACCCGCTGTTAAAGAAAGATTGGATCGCCAAAGACCGCTGATTGAGAAATTAGCACGCCTTTCTTCAATTGATGTCCTCACAGGCGCCACACCAAAAAGTTCGGTGACGGCTTTGGTTTCCGATGCGACGATTATTTTGCCTCTTGAAGGCATCGTTGATTTGAAGGCTGAAACGGAACGCCTTGAAAAAGAGTTGGCAAAGATCAAAGATGAAGTTCAAAAAATTGATGCAAAACTTAGCAATGAACAATTTGTCTCACGGGCCCCTCAAGAGATCATTGAAGAATACAAAGAGCGTCGCCAAAACATGCTTGTGTCAGAAAGCAAATTTGATCAAGCCTTTAAACGCTTAAAGGGAGTCTAAAAACACATGGAAACACATTGGCAGATCAACGCTACGGATGGTGCGGTTATTTACGGCGCAAAAAGCTCAATAAAAGCATCGCGCCGCGCCATCTTCATGGTTATGGCCTGACATCAAGCATGCAAGATTATACCGTTTTTAAGCGCGTCGTTGATTACTTTCTTACACGCTTACTTCCGGTGTAAGTGTATTGATTGGAAACCCGATGATCAAAAAATCATGTCGCTATGATATTGAAGGTTGTAGCACCCAAGCCAAAGAACTTTCTGCACCTCTATCTGCACCTCTAAAAGTGATTACTGTAGGAAAAGGTTTTTTTTAAAGATTCCCCTCTTTCATACCACTCTTATGGGCATACGAAAAACCGACGTCAGTACATTCAAGATAAGAAGCACTGCTTTTTGAAGGCAACACCTGTGAGGAGTTACCGCAAAAACCAATCAATGATTTAGAAAACTAACGGCCAATGAATAACAAAAACTGTAAATTCTCACTTATTATTAGGAAAATTCCATTTTCTACGTCTATGATTCTCCGGTTTCTTCGGTAAAAACCTCTCCAAGGCGCACTTTAAAGAAACGTTGCTCCGGCTGATATTATAACCAGAATCAATCTCGACCGTTGTACAGTCGGATCCAAAATGCTGTACAGGTCTCAAAGGATTTGCATGAAATAAAACTGTAGGCAAATAACCGCTGCTCCAAAAAATTACACTTCTACGACGATGTCGCACTTCTGGACCGATGAATAAGTCGTGACAATCCAAACAATCATCACAGCCTAATTTATTTCTACCCGTCACCGACGATAAATATTCAGACATATTATCATTTCTTTCGACCCAACAATCTTGCCGATTAAAAATAATCGGCATGTTCGCTACAAGTTTCCAACGCTCAGATTCATCTTGTTCTGTAAGCCTATTAAAAATACTGCAAAGTGCCTTTCCGAGTCTAACTGGCATCGTTGTAAATTGCCTGTACAGAACCACGCTTGTGGCATCAGCAATAGAGGAGTAATGAGGAAGATCACCTTCAAAACGACATTCGAGCATATCGATAATACCGATAACTTTCTCCAAAAAAATTTTTGACATATTCGATTGTGGAACAGTTTTCAGATTATCAATCATCGCAAATAAAATCTGTTGACTGAGCTGTTCATCCCCGACCGAAGCGCACAGTATATTATACAAAACTTTTTGCACTTGTGTAGAAGTCGAAAAGTTATTTTCGATATACTTCAGCCCAGTTCTACAATACTGCTCCAGACGGGCTCTGTGCTGAATTGAAGTTTTACCATCAAACCGAAGTTCTTTTCGATCGACGAGATAAGGATGAGAACGCAATGATGCAAAAGAGGCCGCTCCGTCCAAATGTGCAAAAGAAGAATTATTTGCATTATATCCTTCAAACTGAACAAGAAAATTCTCCACGCCTGAAAAATCATGGTCTAAAAAAAAATTTTTTGTTTGGGGCATAAATTGAGTTTCCTTATATATAAATCCGGTTTGTAAAACCTATAGATATGTTATCAAAACGTTTCAAGGCGCGTATAAAGCAACCCTGCAAAAACTCAACCTAATTATGATTTATTTAGCACGTGTCCTGAATTAGTTGTTGCAACAGCTTTCGCGCTATTAGCCTTAAAATCAAACGGTAAGGACTTACGGGTTTACGCTTCATGTCTTAACACAAACGGAAGGCATTTTATTTCATAATAATTACACAAATTTGGCCACCCTTCAAAAAAACAGCCTCGCAACAATTGGAAGTGTTTGTATGAGATTAAATTGCCCTGGATATTTGTGTATAATCGCTTAAATTTTGCTTTTCCGCATTAGGTTTTTGAATGATATTAAAGTGGGCTGATTGTCCCCTCTATCAGACAGTGCTTGCTATTGGCTGGTGACCTATGATACAAGCGGGACACGAGTGGTCGTCGCGCAAAATAATTTACATTATTACATGACCCTTTTCTGACAAAAATCTGGCTTTCTCCGGTGCGTGCGGATAGCTTCCAACCGCAGGAGCATTCATGCCCGTTACTTTTCGTGACCTTGGTCTGCGTACCGAGATCTGGACAACACTTACTTTTTTAGGTTATGAAACCCCAACCCCCATTCAAGAACAAGCCATCCCCGCTGCAATGGAGGGGCGTGATGTGCTGGGCTTGGCGCAAACAGGTACAGGAAAAACAGCCGCTTTTCTTTTGCCTATCCTGCATAAAATTGCCGGTGAAGGTCGACCAACAAAACCGCACTGCCCAAAAGCATTAATTCTTGCGCCAACTCGCGAGCTTGCGTTACAGATCGCTGCCAGCTTTCGTGATTACAGCAAAGGCTTGCACCTACGCTATGCCACGATTGTGGGCGGCGTAAGCCAGCAGAGACAAGCCGAAGATCTGAAACGTGGTGTTGATGTGGTGATTGCCACTCCCGGTCGCTTAATCGACCTTTTGGAGCAACGCCTCATCAGCCTGTGTAACATTGAAACATTGGTGATGGACGAAGCCGACCGCATGTTGGAAATTGGTTTTCTCCCAAGCATTCAGCGTATTGTCTCGGTTATTCCGGCCAACCATCAAACCTTGTTTTTCTCTGCGACCATGCCCCGCGCTGTTGCAGGTTTGGCGCAGCAAATGTTGCGCGACCCTGTTCGGGTGGAGGTCGTGCCTGAATCAACACCGGTTGAGCGTATTGAGCAAAGTGTCATAATTGTTCCCGCTCCGCAAAAGCGCCAAGCCCTTCTTGATTTAATGGCCGATGATAGCCTGTCACGTGTTATTATTTTTACAAAAACCAAACATGGTGCTGATAAGGTTGCTCGTCTGCTGGACAAGGTGGGCATAAGCACGGGTGCAATGCATGGGCGCAAATCTCAAGGACAACGCCAAAGCGTGCTTAAATCATTTTCAATGGGTAAGATTCGCGCGCTCGTTGCAACGGATGTTGCTGCTCGCGGGATTGATGTGGATAACGTCACACATGTTATCAACTACGAATTGCCAATGGACCCGGAAAGCTATGTGCACCGTATTGGTCGCACCGCCCGCGCCGGAAAAAGTGGTGTGGCAATTGCCTTGTGTGATTATGCAGAAAAATCGCAACTCAGAGCAATTGAGCGCCTGATGCGCTGCACGATTACGATTGCTAATCGGCCGCCCCAGTCTCATCTAATTGCCCCCTCGGTACAATCGCTGGCAACGCCTGAAGAAATGGCGGAGGATCGCTCTTCCTACAAGCGTGGCAAAGAGCAAAAAAGCAATAGCTCAAAAAACACGCGCCCCGAAAGAAAAAAAGCGCGCCCTGCCGCTACCCCGGATGAATTTGGTGACGTTGTCAGTGACAACGACAACACGGCACGCGCCATGCCCACAGAGCGGAAAAGAAAAACGTTTGTGCCCCGTGGCTCGGCCTCAGCGAGAGGTAAAAACGGAAAACAATCATCCGCGCAAAGGACATTTTCTCCACGCAAGAAGCGGGAGGCTAATCGCACTTAAAAGGCACGTTAAAAACTCTCAAAATCTTTAAACAAAAATCCTTTCACCCTGCCGGGATGAAAGGATTTTTTTAATTTATGGCTGCTAATATATTTTTTATAAAGTAACGAAATATTTAGAAGATTTAATATGGCAGGATTAACTGCAGAATTTACAATGGTTGCCGGAAGAATGCCAAGCGAGATGGGCCCAGCCCCTGAAGTTTCAAATTGTGCAGGCGGCCTTTTACCCGGCTTTGAAGCCTATGGTGAAAGAATGCAAAGACCGATAGGCGTCACGTCCCCATTTGCAACGGTACCCCGCAGACCTGGTTGTTAATAATTACAACAATATTCCCATTTTCTTCAGCCAGATTGCAGCCTATAGTGATCTAATGATCAAGATTCGCTATAGTGATGAGCGGGGTAAAGCCGATTTTGGTTGGCTACAAAGCTTCCATACCTTTTCCTTTGGCAATTATTTTGACCGCCGACATATGCACTTTGGTCCCTTGCGTGTAATCAACGAAGATTTTGTTATGCCTGGCAAAGGGTTCGGCACACATCCCCATGATAATATGGAGATTATTACCTACATTCTGGACGGCGCTCTTGAGCATAAAGATTCCATGGGCAGCGGCTCGATTATTCGTCCCGGCGACATTCAACGCATGAGTGCCGGCACAGGGGTCACGCACAGCGAATTCAATCCGTCGCAAGATGAAAGCGTGCATCTCTTACAAATCTGGATTTTGCCCGCAAAAGAAAATATCAACCCGAGTTATGCACAAAAACACTTCCCCGAAGATGAACGGCACAATCGACTGACGTTACTGGCCTCACAATCTGGACGTGACGGCAGCTTATCGCTTTGTCAGGACACAGATCTGTATACCAGTGCCTTGCAGAGCGGCCATGTTCTGCGTTTTGAACCGAAACAGCAGCGACAACAATGGGTACAAGTGGCAAAAGGTGAAGTTTATTTAAATAACCAAGTTTTAAAAGCGGGTGATGGCGCAGCCATTGAGGATGAAAATATTCTCACTTTCGAAAAAGCAAATAAGGCTGAATTTTTGCTTTTTGACATGGCAAAATATGAATAGCTTCTTTAAACCCCGGTCCAAAACAGCTTGAACAGTTCTTTTTTTTCCCTTATACCCGCAGGTAACATTTTTTCTACCAAGGAGCATCCATGCCTGCCACTGCAACAGCGACGACAACATCTTCTTCGCACGACTATAAGGTTAAAGATTTTTCTCAGGCAGAGTGGGGCCGCAAGGAAATCACCCTCGCCGAGATTGAAATGCCAGGCTTGATGGCTATTCGTCAAGAGTACAAAGGCAAATCTCCCCTCAAGGGCGCGCGCATTGCTGGATGTTTGCATATGACAATTCAGACGGCCGTTCTGATTGAAACGCTCGTTGAATTGGGTGCTGAAGTTCGCTGGTCAAGCTGCAACATTTTCTCAACCCAAGATCAGGCCGCTGCAGCTATTGCCGCTGCCGGTATTCCGGTTTTTGCTTGGAAGGGAATGAGCAATGACGAGTTTTGGTGGTGCATTGAACAAACAATTTTCGGTCCCAACAACTGGACACCCAACATGATTTTGGATGACGGCGGTGACCTCACCCAAATCATGCATGAAAAATATCCTGATATGCTTAAAGACATCAGGGGGATTTCAGAAGAAACAACAACTGGTGTACATCGCCTGTATCAAATGGAAAAAGAAGGCAAGCTTCTTGTTCCTGCGATCAACGTAAACGACAGCGTGACCAAGAGTAAATTCGATAACCTCTATGGTTGCCGCGAAAGCCTGATTGATGGTATCCGCCGCGCCACCGACGTAATGATTGCAGGTAAAATCGCGGTCGTTTGTGGTTATGGTGATGTGGGCAAAGGATCAGCTGCATCATTGCGCTCTGCAGGTGCCCGTGTGATCGTTACTGAAATTGACCCAATCTGTGCCCTGCAAGCTGCGCTTGAAGGCTATGAGGTTAGCACTGTTGAAAATGCGGCATCAGAAGCTGATATCTTTGTCACCGCAACCGGTAACGTTGACGTGATTACTCTTGAGCACATGCGCCAAATGAAAGACCGCGCAATTGTGTGCAATATCGGTCACTTTGATAGCGAAATTCAAATCAGTGCACTAAAGAATTATAAGTGGCACAATGTAAAGCCGCAAGTGGATGAAGTTGAGTTTCCCGATGGCAAGCGTTTACTCGTGCTAGCTGAAGGCCGTCTCGTCAATCTTGGTTGTGCCACGGGCCATCCCAGTTTTGTGATGTCAGCCAGCTTTTCGAACCAAACGCTCGCACAAATTGAGTTGTGGAATAACGCTGCTTCTTACGAGAAGAAGGTATATACCCTTCCCAAACAGCTGGACGAAAAAGTAGCCCGTCTCCACTTGTCGAAGCTCGGGGTTAAATTGACAACACTGACAACCGAACAGGCAACCTATCTTGGCCTTAATGAAAATGGTCCGTATAAGTCTGAGTGGTATCGTTATTAACACAAATGGCCTCTCCTCTCTTGAACGGAATGTTCAGGAGAGGAGACTTTATAAAAAACAATGCATAGAACTAATCATTTCCTGGCTTAACCACTTTTGTCGGTTTGACGCGCGGCGTAACATCCTCTAACGTTCTGAATGTGAGCTCATAGCTTCCAGATATACCGCTCGCGGGATCGCCCTTGTCAAGTGTCAGCCCAACTAAGTCAATTTGATCTTGAACCACAACACCGTATCTGTGATCAAATTCAATATAACCGCCAGTTTTTGCATGATTTTTTAGCGCATCTTCTGCGCGTCGCTTAGCAGTTTCAATACCCACCCACACTCCACCGTTAATCCTACCAAGCTCAACATCGCCTCCACTTAACTGATAGGCTGCTCTATTTTTAGCGCTTGGATTATATGTACACTCGCCCACATTAAGATCTAATTTCGCAAGTCTAACTCTTGCCATTTCACATGCAGTCTTAGCTGCTTCACGAATCCCTTGTGACGTTTCATCTGCCGAGGCTGGCTTGTGATTCTCATCCATTTCTTTATTCCTCAATTATTTACATAAAAATATGTCGTCTACTGTAAAATTAAAGATATCACGTTAAGATTAAACGATCATAAAGAGTGTATCGTTCAAATGAGGATATAGAAAAGCTTTCTCAACCAAATGATCAATCGGGAAGAGAAAGCTTTTTATCAACGCTTTTTGCTTAAGGGTTACCTGGTTTTTGAGGCACTGTGGGGGAGAATTGGGGGGATTGATTACCAAATGTTTGAACAGATATATCGGCACTACCGTTGAGGCCGGAGTTAATATCTACTTTGACAAGTGGGAGATCGTTTTGGATCGTAAGTTTCCCATCATCAATTCGGGCGAAACCATCCGCAATAGCAGCTTCTACCATCGGGAGTGCCCCGTGAGCAGCAAGACTACCGGCTAAATTAGCTTCACGCACTGTAACGGGAGATTTACCTGCAACAGCCTCACCATGCGAGACATAAACCGGCTCTCCCTCATCATTCACTCTGAGCTCGCATTTACTCATTGGCATATCTGTCAACCTTCTGACTTGATCTGCCAGCCTATTACAAACGACTTCTGCCACTTCACTCGTCCCTGTTACGCCTTTAGGTAAATGTTCTGTTCTGTCAGCCATGAGAATTCCTTCCTAAAAATATTATTATCAAAGAAAAATATAGTCTAAGTAGAACAAAGACTAATGTTCTGGAGTGTTTCTGATCGTATCAGAAACCAATTAAAACCCAGTAAAGAGGAACATGGCATTTCAAAAATTGGAAGCAGAAGACGTCGCATAAATTAAAAAAAACACGCAAAAAACCCCCATCAAAGATGGGGGTTTACAATTAAACGATAAATGCACTTAAACAGAGCGCATTAATAGGCTGAAGCTGCTGGAGCTGCTGAAGCTGCTGGAGCTGCTGAAGCTGAAGCCTTGGGTTCTTCACTATCACCCAAACCAATGCTTTCTCTAAGAGCACTCCACGCACCACTTATTTTTTCGCCCCACTTCACTGTCCGGTCTTGCACTGCCCCCTCATCAGGCAGACTAACAGCTTGAGGTATAACTTCAACACGAGGATCAAACGTTAAGAAAGCCATAGACGGACTAACAACAGACCCATCACTTGTTGCAGGGCTGCCATTGGCAAGACCTCCATAGTTAAAACGCGCGTAGGGGTTACGCATATGAGTCATCAAACTGTTTCTGGCGTCCGGAAAATCTTTTTTCGTAGCGTTAACGGTCACATCCCACGCCGCTTTAGCACCCGCATACATTGCGTCAAAAATCCCGCTTATTTTTTGATCTGTGGGATACTGTACTATATTGAAACCGACTGCAGGTTGATCTTTGAGTTGACCAACAGCAGCGTCAGATACATGGACGGTCACATTGTGACATTCTTCAACGCGAATTAACCGAGGATCCAAAGCGCCATCACGACCCAACGACTTTACAACGGCCTCACGTGCCGCTTCACACGCTGGTTCAGCAACCTTTTTTCTCCAGCCAGGAAAAGAACCGGGCTCAGGTAAATTAGAGACTGTTCCGCAAGCAGTCGTCAGAGCCACAAGCGCTGCTATTGCAGCAGCAGTCGGCGCCGTAGTATTTTGTGTCATAATATGCCTTTCTAAAAAGAATTTCGAGATCGTTTACCTATCATTAACCAAACGCGCGCCGATTTCAAGCTTTTTGAAAGAAAAATAAAAAAACTCCCACCGAGGCAGGAGTTTTTTTGCATTCGATTTACAGATTTTACACTAACCGTGCTTTAAACACAGCCTCTAAACTAACCTCAAAGGGGGTTCGACCCCCATGGACAAGGCTTTTTGCTGCCGCCCGATCCCGATCCAATTCGCCCACCATTGGTCCACCCATCAGGTGGAGTATCTGGATTAAAAGGATCACGCTTCGGTGAAGTGGGCCCGGGAGTCATGGGTTCCAACTCCCACCCCTGACCAGGTCCTGACATACCATTAAAACCGCTCGTTAATGATGGCATCGTTGATGCTCCATTTTTTATAAAAATTCTTCAAATATTTTTTAAAGATAGCACAAAAAAATGACAAAAAGATTAACTGTGCAGATCATGACTGCAACAACACACAATCCTTCTCTTTTTTAAAAAACTAAACCCTCTCGCCACGTTTGACCGCGTATGCGGCAGCAAGCAGTTTGATGGTCGAGATATGACGTGAACTGGCTGAAGGTCGTGCGGGTGCCTCTTGCAAAGACGTTGAAGCCACCATCGGATTATAACCAGGCGACTGAAGCTGAAGGCCAGCTTTATTTGTGGATAATACTGAAGATGAGGGATCTTGCTCTGAAGCAATGGACGGGTGTGCAGAAACCTTTAACGGTGGCAATCCCACACGCAAAGTCTGCCCTTTAACCCGCTCAATTCTTTTCAAGGCAATAGGGGCAAGAAATGGCGCAACAAGCTCACGCAAAAGCATGTCATTCGCCATGACGCGCTTTATCAGCTCACGTTGGGCAAGATGTGCGTTGTCGCCCGCGGCAGCAAGCAATGATTTAATCAGGGCATCCAGCCGATCAGCCATTGATAATCTCCCCTAAGCCCAATATTCTCAAGCGCATCTCCCGAAGATAGACGCGCTTGTCTCATTCTTTCAACGCAAATACATCGTCAAAGACGGTTTCTACGATCCCATCTTTTCGGAATTTGCTCTAGCCTATTGTTGATGATATAGCGCACCTTGGCAAGCTTCAAATGCTTTGCGGAACACATGAACCATTATTGCAGTGTGTACAGCCTTCTCAGGAGGCAAAAAAAATGCACAATAGGCTTTATGAAGATTGAATTTTATGGTGATTTGGCTTGTCCTTGGACCTATCTCGGCTGGAGGCGACTTCATGCCGCGCTCTGTGGCTATCCGCACCTGCACGCAGATGTGCAATGGAGCCCTTATTTGCTTAATCCCGACCTTCCACAAACAGGTGTAAAGCGGGAAGACTTTCTATTGAAAAAGTTCGGTTCCCACGCACGTTTAAAAGAAGCAATGGCCGCAGTTCAGCATGCGTTATTGAGTGATGGATTGACGGTTCATCTTGACCGCATAACGCTTATGCCGCCCACCCATCTGGCCCACAGACTTATGCTTGCATGCGCTACAACCGCCCAAAGACAAAAACTATTAGCGCTACTGTTCACAGCTTTTTTTGTCGATGGACAAAACATTGCAGATCCAGATCATCTTAAAGCGATTGCCCACCACGCAGAGCTCGAGCCACAGTGCGTAAACGATGCTCTTGCCGACCACACACTTCATACCCTTTTTTCACAATTTGATGAAAAAGCCAAGCGTTTAAGTATTCGCGCAGTGCCCTACATGCTTTTTAATGACCGCTACAGCATCGCTGGCGCTCAAGACCCCGAAGCCTTTGCCCCGCTTCTTGATGCTTGCATGATTGAGCAACAAGAAGCCGGAAATTATAACTGAGGTTTTGAAAAACGCATCTAACTGTTATTAAACTTATTACTGCGTGGGAAGCCCTGCGGTGGCATCAATCCGACTAATGCGCGCGCGCCAACCCATGGTTTAAGATCGGTTTCAGTGCGCGTGCCTGCGCCCGTTGTCCAGCTTAAACCTTTTGACAGGTCGAAAGCCTGTACGTCAGAAACTTCTGCATCGCGATATTTCTGTAAGGTGATACCCCGGCCACGGGTCATCTGCGGTAAATCAGCAAGCGGGAAAATCAGCAGCTTACGGTTGGTACCGATAATCGCGATATGGTTACTCTCTTCCGGTACAGCGGCGCAAATGCGCGCTTCTACCGGGCTATCAACATTCAAAATCTGCTTGCCGTTACGGGTTTGCGCTAAAACATCGTCAGACTTGACGCGAAAGCCTCGACCATCAGAGGCGATCACGACCAGCTCTTGCCCCGCTTCATACTTAAACAGGGAAACGAGGTCAGTATCTTCCGGCAAATCCAGCATTAAGCGCAACGGATCGCCAAAACCACGGGCAGAAGAAAATTTATCGCATGCCAAGGTATAAAAACGTCCATTGGTCGCAAATGCAAGTAACTTGTCTGTTGTCTCACAAGGTACAACAAAGCGCTGGCGGTCGCCCTCTTTATGCTTCATGTCGCTCACATCATCCACCCGACCTTTAGCAGCGCGAATGAAGAGCTTTTCTGAGCATAAAACGGTAATTACTTCACGCTCAATAAATGCATCCATTGGGATATCAACACTTTCGGGTGCGGCACCCAATGTGGTGCGGCGTTTACCCAAAGCAGTTTTGGGGCCAAACTGCTCTTTCAATGTCTTGACTTCATCATCGATTTTTGCCCAGCGCATCGCCGGATCATTAAGCAAAGACAAAAGAGAGTCTTTTTCAGTCTTTAGCTCTTTATCTTCCCGACGAATTTCAAATTCTTCGAGCTTACGCAAAGCCCTTAAGCGCATATTCAAAATGGCTTCTGCCTGGCCATCATTCAGATTAAAGCGCGCCATCAAAACCGGCTTTGGTTCATCTTCGGTGCGAATAATGTGAATGACTTCATCCAAATTAAGATAGGCCACCAAATATCCCGCCAGCACATCAAGACGCTGTTCAATTTTTTCAAGACGATGACGGGAGCGACGTTCTAAAACCTCTTGCCGGTGATCAAGATACGCCCTCAATGCCTCACGCAGGCTCATAACGCGCGGGGTATTTGCCGCATCCAAAACATTCATATTAAGTGAAAAGCGCGTTTCCAAATCGGTGAGCTTGAACAAGCTTTCCATCAACAAAGCAGGATCGATATTGCGCGACTTGGGCACTAACACCAAACGGATATCTTCTGCTGATTCATCTTGGATATCATCCAGAAGAGTCAGTTTTTTCTGCTGAAGCATTTCGGCTATTTTTTCAATGAGCCGCGATTTTTGCACCTGATAGGGAATCTCGGTCACAACAATTTGCCAACCGCCCCCTTTCAACATTTCCTGCTCCCAGCGCGCACGAATCTTAAAGCCACCCTGACCGGTTTCATAAGCATTTAAAATGTTTTCATGTGGCTCGACCAAAATCCCCCCTGTAGGAAAATCTGGCCCCTGTACATATTTTAAAAGTGTTTCAGTTTTAGCATCCGGTTTAGAAATCAGGTGACGCAACGCATCACACAATTCGCCAATATTGTGCGGCGGAATAGAGGTCGCCATACCCACGGCAATACCGCTCGACCCATTTGCCAAAAGATTAGGAAAAGCGGCTGGCATGACCACTGGCTCTTCTGCAGCTTCATCGTAAGTAGGACGAAAATCGATCGCATCTTCATCCAGCCCATCCATCAAGAGCTGCGCAATTACTGTTAAACGCGCCTCGGTATAGCGCATAGCCGCAGGGTTATCGCCATCAATATTGCCGAAGTTTCCCTGTCCATCCACCAAAGGATAGCGCTGTGAGAAATCCTGTGCCAAGCGCACCATCGCATCATAAACAGCCTGATCACCGTGCGGGTGAAAGCGACCGATCACATCACCCACTACACGTGCCGATTTACGCGGCGGATCTGACGGCACCAGTTTAAGCTGGCGCATAGCAAAAAGAATGCGGCGATGAACCGGCTTTAACCCATCGCGAACATCCGGCAGTGAACGGGCCATAATGGTCGATAGCGCATACGCAAGGTAGCGCTCTGAGAGGGCCGCAGCAAAGGGCTTATCAGCAATTAACGATTCATCCAATGACACGCGCGCACTCTCCCGATGTAAAAATTCCAGACCTAAAATTAAAGGGTGGTATTCGCCTTCGCAAAGGGCGGAAGCGTGACAACCAGTCCATCGATCTCATCCGATACGCGAATTTGACAGCCCAAGCGGGACGTTTTGGTCAATCCAAATGCGAGATCGAGCATATCTTCTTCGTCTTCTTCTGCATTCGGCAAGGCCTCGTACCATTGCGGATCAACGATTACATGGCAGGTGGAGCAGGCCAGTGAGCCTTCACAGGCGCCCTCAATATCAATATCATGTTGACGTGCTACTTCGAGAAGCGACAAACCCACTTTTGCATCCACCGTCTTGCGATTGCCATCGCGCTCTATAAAGGTAATCTTCGGCATAACTCAAGCTTTCCTCGTTAAAGAATCATGTAGCCTGTTTTATGCCCATAAAGGGCGCTTCTTGCAATCGAAAACTATTTTTTATGCACAATCATTTTGAACGCAAAAAATGCCCCTCTCGTTAAAAATATGAAAGAAGCTATATCTTGATCAATCTTGAAAAAGAAAAAATATACTGATCACATTTTGTTGCGGCACTGCCGAAGATTATCATCTAATCGTTTCTTGATTCCATCTTTTCGAGATTTGCTCTAAAAACAATTGCTGACGATAAAGGGCATAAACGCATCCCAAAGCTATTTTCATGTAGATAATTGACGGGCATCGCGCGCATGGCTCAGAATTTTTTCCAGTTGCGTTAAGCGTGCCAGCTGCACCCCAACGTCGGAAAACAAACGAATTTTAAATGCCTGAGAAATGGCCCGAATACACGATTCAATACCTTGCCCAGCATGAAACGCCACGCGATCAACGTCGGAGGGTGTTTTAGCACTCACCAATTGTGCGCGCATGACATCTAAATCGTTGCTATTCGCCATCACACCAACATCGGCATACGGGGCGTTAAGAAGTTTAAGCAGATAAATAGCCCGCCGGGCTGGATCTTTTAAGGTAATAAAAGCTTCTTCTACCGCTGCAAGATGGTCCAGCGCCAGTTGCTTAAAGCGCGGACCTTGAGCAGAAATACTTTCAATCATGAAAAGCTTTTTCAAAGCCTTATACCGATCATGCAGCTTTTTTGAATCAAGATCAAAGCGACGGTCAATCCCCAAGCGTGCGTAATGGTCTAACTGGCGAGGGGGCTGCATCGAATGGCATTCCGCACAAAACGCCATGTGGCGCGACACCGAAGATTGGCAAACCCAGCAGGTGTGATCCTCTGTTCCCGTTTCCATCATTCGGGGAGCAAGTTCGGTTACATTTCCATCAATCCAGCTCATTTAACCTCCCGCAACAAAGTTTGCTAAAGCAATTTTTATTTTTTAAAAAAATTTAAAATTGAAATTTAATTACGATTAATATGACCTATTGAATACCATAAATTGAACCACTTGTCAAAGCTAACCCTAAGAAATTTAAATCACTTTGCTGCGTATTCCAACCGAAACTGATGCGCAATACGGACTGTTTCTCTTCTAAGGGGAGTCCCATGGCAGTCAATACAGGTGAAACCCCCACTTTTCCACTTGAGCATGCTGAGCCAGAGCTGACCGCAAATCCTGCCAAATCAAGCTTTATTAACAATGTGTTGGCCTGAAACCCCACACGGACAAAGCAGCTCGTTTGCGGCACACGTGGCACATCGTGTCCAATGATTTTTAACCCGGGGAGTTGTTGCAAAACTTTTTCAAAATCATCGCGCCAAACAGGCGTTGGCAATGTTATGGCAGTAGCAGCTGCAGCGAATCCAGCGATTCCCGCCACATTTTCTGTGCCTGAACGACGTCCCTTTTCTTGCCCCCCTCCTTTCAAAAGAGGAGCAAAAGGCCGTCCGTCACGAACAACCAATGCCCCAACCCCTTGAGGCCCGCCGATTTTATGAGCTGAAAACGTGAGGTAATCACCCCACGGCTTAATCTCGATTTTACCCAGCGCCTGAACGCCATCAAGATGCAGTAAACCTTTGTACGCATGAACAATTTTTTGAATTTCAGCGATGGGTTGAATGATTCCCGTCTCACTGTTAACCCACTCGATTGAAACAAACGGCGGGCTTTGATGAGACTCAAAAAGTGCGGCCATTGCTGCACAATCTAATAGGCCATTCGCCAGAACAGGAAGCAAGATAACGCTGGAGGGCGCAGATCGCCGCGTACTGTCATGCGCTGTGGCCGAACAAAAAGGAGAATATCCTCGCGGCATTGCATGCCAAATACTGGTGTTACCCTCAGTACCACCCGACGTAAAGATAAGCTCTTCCGGTTCACACAAAAAAGTTTGCGCCAAAACCATCCGCGCATTTTCAACAATCATGCGCGCTTTACGTCCATAAGCGTGAATAGAAGAAGCATTTCCGCCCAAATCATAGGCTTCAAGCATTGCAGCGCGCGCTTCAGGCCGCAATGGCGATGTGGCATTGTAATCCAAATAGATCGTCATGCTTTTATCCCCTTATCACCACTAAACCTCATGCTAAACAAAACCATAGCGTTTTAACAGGTGAGAAAAAATAAATGAATCAAAAAATCAAATGGATGATAGCGCTATTTCTGACTGCTTTTATGATATCTACATCCGCAATTCATGCTGAGAATGACATCAGCAACACCCACCTACGAACGTGTTATTAAAACAAATACAATCCGCTGCGGATATTATGCTTTCCCTTAAAATTGAGTGGACAGAAGAGGCGCCTCTCGATTTTTTTAATACTCCTGGTCTAACTTTTGGTGTGATTGAAAAAGAAGCCGGTGACGAAATTACCCGTCAAAAATTTCCGCAGGCAAAAACCGATACCCTGCCTTTAATTTCTAAATATTCTCAGCTGTTTCAAGAGGTTGCAACAAAGAAAGCAGATGCGGCTGTGATCGTTGCTTTTTCATTTTTTGATTTTGATAAGAGCAATCCGGGAAAACTTGTACTTCTTCCCCTAATCGTGAGCAAGTCTGAAGTCGACTTCGCACCCCCCAACAAGGACATTGCTTTTGCGAACATGATTGATGGTGCGGTACGTGAAATCATGATAGATGATACGGTAAAGAACATTTTGAAAAAACATAATCAGCTTAAATTTTTTCCTGTTCCAGACGTTATGATGCTCAAAGAATGACATGTTTCCGGATATTCACATTCGTGGCGCGCGTTAAGCTACGATAAATTTTATAGACAACAGAGGCTTCGTTCTTGTAATAAGGCTCACCATGACAAAAAGAACCAATACAGCCACACAGCAAAAAATTGGGATCGTTTCCCTTGGCTGCCCCAAAGCCTTAGTTGATTCAGAGCGCATTTTGACCCATTTGCGCGCAGAAGGGTATGCTTTGTCGCCTGATTATCAGGGGGCTGATGTCGTGATTGTTAATACCTGTGGTTTTATTGATTCCGCCCGGGATGAATCACTGGATGCAATCGGCGAAGCTATGGCTGAAAACGGCCGCGTCATTGTCACAGGCTGCTTGGGCGCGACACCTGAGAAAATTCGTGAGCGGTTTCCTGATGTTCTGGCGATTACAGGCCCACAAAAATATGAGAGCGTTATTGAGGCTGTTCATAAAGCAGTGCCACCCGCGCATGATCCCTATCAAGACCTTGTCCCGCCGCAGGGAATAAAGCTTACGCCACGCCATTACGCCTATCTCAAAATTTCGGAAGGATGCAGCAACCGTTGCACCTTTTGCATCATCCCGCAGCTGCGAGGCGATTTGGTCAGCCGCCAAGCTGGCGATGTTCTGCGAGAAGCCGAACGCCTTGTTAAAGCAGGGGTTAAAGAGTTGCTGGTCATCTCGCAAGATACTTCTGCTTACGGAATGGACATCAAGTATGCCTCAAGCAAATGGAATGATAAAGATGTTCGCGCGAAATTCATTGATCTCGCGCGCGAACTCGGCACGTTGGGAGCGTGGGTGCGTATGCACTATGTCTACCCCTACCCTCATGTCGATGAGGTAATTGACTTGATGGCTGCGGGGACAATTCTGCCTTACCTTGATATTCCTTTTCAACATGCCAGCCCCACCGTTTTAAAAGCAATGAAACGGCCAGCGCATCAGGAAAAAACGCTTGAGCGGATTAATAATTGGCGTCAGCGTTGTCCTGACCTCACTTTGCGCTCCACGTTTATTGTCGGCTTTCCGGGTGAAACCAACGAAGATTTCGAGCAACTGCTGTCGTTCCTTGATGAGGCGCAGCTCGACCGCGTCGGCTGCTTTAAGTATGAGGCCGTGGAAGGTGCTACAGCAAACAATTTAGGCCTTACCGCCGTTCCCGAAGAAATTAAAGAAGAACGCTGGCACCGCTTTATGCAAAAGCAACAAGCGATTTCCGCTGCACGTCTGCAGAAAAAAATTGGCCAGATCATCCCCGTAATTATTGATGATGTGAATGAAGATGAAGTGGTTGCCCGCTCTCAGGCAGACGCTCCAGAAATTGACGGCAATGTCTTTTTAGACCATTTTGATGGTGCTCAAGTGGGCGATATTGTCAAAGCACGAATATGTGATGCCGAAGAATATGATCTAATCGGTGAGAAGGTGTAATACAATTTATTTTTTAACCCAAGAATGAAGGATATTCAAATTGATTGATCAAAATTTAATAAGAATAACAGCAGTTGCTGGTCCAGAGTGTCGACAAAATGTGATCCAGATCCGTTTGCTAGATCCAACGGATATTGAGGGTGTTTTAGAACTACAAATTGCATGTCTGAGGCATAAGTACGGGCGAAATTTCAGAGAACTCCCAAGACACTTAAAAAAAGAAGATGTAATAAGTTATGCATTTTCGCCTTCAGGTGTAGTTTTGGTTGCACAACTTGAGGACTCGAAAAAAATTTCGGGTTGCTTTTTTGTTTCTCCTCTAGAAGGAATTACCCCATGCACATTCAGTTTTAACCAGAGTTCATTTGTTGGCCAGAACAACCCATTTGTTGACCATAATCGTCTATTCGTTGGCCATAATTTGCTTGTTACCCCTCGCCAAAGAGGATTTGGGCTTGGATCAGCACTAATACGCTCAGCGCTTGAACATCTCCGTACCCGTTCAATAAAACCATCGGATAACCCAATATTATTGGCTCAGATTCAAGCCAATAATACAAATGCATGCCGTGCTGCTTTTGCTGCCGGGTTTCAAATGATAGGCTATTCTAACACAAGCCCTGACAGAAAAAATCCTGCGCTTTTGTTTAGTCGTATGGTTGGTGGTATTTCCAATGATAATGGAAACCTCATGCCAGTGGACTCTTTGATAATAGATGTGACAAATCCAACCTCAAGTGTATTAGAAGAACTAAAAATGGGGGCAATCGGTATGGGTTGTATAACAAGACAATCTGGCCAAAAGTTATTCGTGTTTACACAACCACAGTATTGAACTTCTTCTAGAGTACGGCATTTTTCTTTATGTGTATTTCAATGCAACCTTTGAACGGGTGGGGTTGGAGCGCGCGGCCGCTCGGTATTAGCGGGGCCTTCAAAATTCAACTGAACAGCCCCACTAGACCAATCTAAACCCCAATTTTCGTTGCTGGAGAAATCGAGTAAATCTAGTTGTCGCCGCAACTCTGAAACGCCTTGCACACCATCACCTCCAACCATCATCCCTGTATCTCCCTGCTGCACAGTATCTGTCATCCATGGTTGAGGAGAGGCATCCAACTCTCTTGCCCTGAAGAAATTAATTTGGCGCTGCATGAGTAGAGCAGTATTCTGATCAGGCATGATATATCCTTCCTTATGAGGACTGTTTAGACTTTTCAGAAAGGCACTTTCCTGCTCCCACACAATCGGCTTACCCATCCTCACACTTTCATTGATATGCAAGAGGAGGGGATCATTTACAGCCATAGCTCCCGTCTGTTTGGTGGCAATTACCTGCATACCCGGCGAGACCTCAAGAACACTGCCAATCTCGCCATACCCGCCACATGACCCCAAAAACGCCAAAGAAGTATTCTTACTGAAATACGGCATCGTATCACCGAAGTTGTAGCTATGACCCCGATTAACAACCATATCAATTTCAACTGATTCTGGTGTGGCATCTGGGCCACCGATTGCTTGTAGAATTTTATCAGGGGAGTGCCCGGGCTTATTGGCATAAATCTCCATTTTTGCACCATTTGTTGGCGTAATTTTAACGTAATCCTCTGTCTGCTGAATCTTGTAATTTTTATTACCTTGATAGGTTCTCATAAAGTTCGAGAAAGATGCCTGCCCATCTTCATCTTCCGGAAAAACGCTCAACTGACGAAAAATTCCATCCTGCCCCATCACCTTGCTGTGGGAAAGTTGAGTTGTCGAGCTACCATCATAATCCGTTTGATAGCGTTCAGGATGATCAATGTGAATGGCATTGGTACGCATGCGGTTATTATAATGCGTCCCCAACAGGCCATAAAAATCCTTCTGCTCCCCAGTGGATGTTTGATATTTATTCTCAATAAAGCGCTCCATTTGATTACGAATTTCTGGGTCCGGCATTTTGTTCATTACATCGACAAGCGCCACAGACATTTGCCCTTCACCACGATCGATCGCAGCACCGAATGTCTCGAGAATTTCTCCCCACTTTCCTTTTGGAATAACAGATAAAGCGCGATCTAGCTTGTTGTAAGATGCAGCCCCTTCTAGAAACGTCATGATACTTGTGGGCGGTAAATCACCCATCACATCAAAAACATTTTTCCCTTCACTCTTCATCCTGCTAGCAAAAAAGTCCATTACCCCCATATAAGAGGAGGTATAAAGTTCTGACCGACCGAGAACCATTAGACTATAAAGATGATCCGGCGTTTGTGACCTCACTGCCGCAAAGCGCTCTTCAAAGGGCTGATCATGTGCGTAATTCAGTTGTTGTGCTTCTTTCAAATAACCTGTGCGTTTATCTCGCAGAGCTGCAAGTTCTGCGCCGCGCGACCTGCTAACAAAATCCGAAAAGTCAGGAGCATCACTAATACTGCTTGCATTCGTACCCCCCAACAAAAAGTTGCGCTCTAATTCTGCAGCAACCTCATCTTGATCACTGCCCGGCAATGTTGCAATAATTCTACGAAACCCTTGCAGATTGTCAGGCATGCCTGCAGCAAGCTTCCGGACAACCATGGCCCGATCACGGCTTGGAATTTCACTCATAAACGGCTCAGGGTTATTATAAATACTGCCAGGTGCTTTAAGCCCGGCCCTGATAACAGCCTGTGCACGCTCATTTTCTGGTAAATAAGAAAGTGTATTCTGAGGAAAAAAAACTGCTGATTCAGGATTAAATCTCAGCTGATCACGAACAATATCTGCCTGCTCCCGAGCCGAAAAATATTTCATAAACTGGTCTGCGTGCAGCATGGCATTTTCAGGATGATGCAACAATGCCGTTAGAATAAGCGAGCGCTTATCCTCATTTTTTGGGAACCGGTCAATATAGTGCTCGAGATTATTAAGGGCACTTTCAGGATCACTCATCGCCTCTTGGCGAATAGCTCTGAGCAATGCTGCTCCCTGCAAACCAGATCCATCAGGATTGACAAGGACATTGCTTTGCACCATCACGACTTCCTCTTCATGAAAACTGCTTTAAAAATGCTTTATGTGCAAGTTTACATGAGCAAGGTAAAAAAACCGTAATCTTTTAGAGGAGGTTAATTTAAAGCAGTTTTTAACAATTCAATAAGGATATTAAATCGTGTTAAGCAATGGCAGAACACTTCTGTGTCAGCTTCTTTCCTATCTGTATAGAAGGTACTTCCACGTAACGGTGCATAAGTTCTGAAACGACGACGAGAAGAACCGTCGCCAACATGAACGTTTCAAAAAGCGACAGCTGTTGATAGGTAAGATACATCACACTCCAGATTATTGGAATCTGTATTAAATAAAGACTGAAAGAAACACGGCCCAGCCACCTAAAGGGTTGCATCGATAAAATATTGTTCACCCTGTCATACGTAATCGTTGCCAGAAGAATATAGAAGTTAATCAGGGTTCCCCATCCCTCCGAGATAAGGAAATGCGACGCTAACATACCTTGTGGAACACAGAGAAAAACAGCACATATTATAACATGTACTTTACTTGAAAGGCATTTCATCCAAGTCTTTAGCTTTTCCTGATGAACAGCCATAAAGATACCGATGAAAAAGTAAGGCAAATAATAGGCTGTAAGAGCAAACGTATTAAAAATGCTATCCGCCTCATAAAAATCCGCGTCCCCAGCTTGTTGATGAAGGATTCTGCTGGCGAAATACGCAAGAATCCCACTGAGCCCGATAGTCAACGCATTTCCACGCAAAATAGCCCACACGAGCAGGGGAAAAATGATCGATGCACGCATCTCAATGATCAAGCTCCAGATCGGGGGATTTAAGCTTTCCGTGCCCGTTAAACCCAGCATGGTGTAGTGGCCAAGAATAGCTGTGGCCGTAAAATGCTGAGACCACCCATTCCATGGAAACGTAACTTCGGGATGAGGGACAGCAAGAGTAAAATAAAGCAGCATAGAAATAGTGAGAGCAAAAAAGAACGGAATATAAATTCTGCAAAACCGGCGTGTGATAAAGTCGCGATAGTTCTGCTGATACCCGGATAAAAACGGCAGGGTCAAGACATAACCGCTTAACATAAAGAAAAGTAAAACAGCCTCTCGCCCCGCCACAAAAAATTGTAGCGGTGTGTATGTGATAAGCCAGTGATGTGTAATGGCTTTATTGTCAATCAGGTGATGGTAGTGACTCAAAACAACAATTGCTGCTGCAATTCCACGCAAAGAATCCAATCCCGTGACACGCATCGCTCTACCCCACTGATGTGTTATCATCGTCGTTATCAATTATGTGAAGATTTTTTTTCTTGATAGAATCATAAAAATCATTGTCACTCTGCTTGTTAGAAGATCTTGAAACCCGAATTGCCGATAAAAGAAATATGCTTGAAAGGGCGAGTGGAATAATAACGTAAAGACTGAAAGAAAGCGTTTCATTTATTGGAGAAACCAACAAAAGACAAAATCCTCCGAGGACAAAAAACCAAAAACTGCACACGGCCAGTATTATTGTAAAGAAAAGACGCAAAGTGTTTGATTTTGTGCGTTTATCAATTTTTTTATCAACCGACGGCTTTTGATCATCTGCAACATGTCTTTTGGAACTTTTTAAGATAAAAAAAGCTCCTAAAAAAAACACCAGTGCAAAAAACCAAGTACACACTAAAAATAATATATAATCTATATCAGTGCTCGCCTGTAGAAAAAACCATCCACAAAACCCTCCCAAGGCTAGAAGCCCTATACCAACGACACACAATAGCGTAGCAAAGAAAATACGGATGATCATGTTTGCTTCCTCATCTTTTTTCTAAGAGCCTCGACAAGATTGTTTCGATAGAAAAGATTATAGGTATCGAAAGGGATGATTTGTTGATTAGGGGTAACAAAGTGAATACACGATCGCTTAACATTACCGACACAAAAATTGAATCGGTCCATAAAAGAGACAATCGTGATACGGAAGATATTCTCGTAACTTAAAGCCTGAAGAGCGGGAAACTCCGGCAAGCAACATAAAAGTGCCTGCATTCGGTCTGCTGTATTAAGATCACCACTTGAAAGCGAGAACAAATCAATAATTTTCTGTTTCAAAATCTGATTTTTCTCAAAAGTAATCGCATTGGGAACCGCTGCAATCAAGTCGGCTTTTGGTATAAGCGATGTAATCGGTGTAACCTTGCGGCCATCTCGCAATCCGTAGGCGATAGAGATACTTTCAGGATTACACGGCAAGGGGATGATATCTTCTGCACTAAAGACATTTGATTGCTCATAGACCGCCCTGCGAATATCAGAGAGCAGAAAACGATCAGAATTTTTGTCAAATCCTTCATTTCGCCCTGCATCTTGCACCGGCTGAAATGTAATGCCGCGCACGCATTTAAAACCGAGGGCATAGTCAATTATGGAGCCGATTTCAGCATCATTGATCCCGCGTTTAACCGTGACAACCAGAGAGGTTGAGATGTTAAATTCCTCCAAATTTTCCAGCGCTTTTCGCCGAACAGTCGAAAGATCGATTCCGCGCAGATTTTCCAACGCTTCTTTTTTTAATGAATCAAACTGCAAATAAATTTCGAATCCGGGCGCGAGTTTGGCAAGCTCAGAGACAAACTCTTTATCCCGAGCGATACGTACTCCATTTGTATTGATCATTAAATGGCGGATATTTTTAGATTTCGCTAGCTTTAAAATATCCAATATTTGTGGATGAATAGTGGGTTCACCTCCGCTTAGCTGCAAAACATCCGACTCTCCTTCGCTTTTTAGCAACGTGTCGATCATTGATTCGATTTGCTCAAGCGAAAGATTTGTTTTTTTCGCAGGAGAAGAGTCAGCGAAGCAAACCGGACATGAAAGATTACACTCTTCATTCACTTCAATCAACGCAACGCAACTGTGCTGTTCATGGTCAGGACAAAGGCCGCAATCAAGCGGGCAACCATACTCGGTACGCGACTGATACGTATGGGGGCGGTCACCGGGTTTGAGAAAATCTTTGCACCATTTAAAGTAGGCGGCATCGCTGGATATTTTTGTTTTTTGAACACCATGTTCATCACAGCGTTTCTGATAAAAGACATCATTCTCCTCAATGATGATTTTAGCGGGAACGAGATTTAAACATTCTTCACACAAAGATGTTGTTTGCCCGTAAAAAATATAAGGAGCTTGCTTGCGTTCAAGGTTAATCATTATTATTCCCGCCTCTTTGCAAAGATACACATCGTTATTGCGTAAACGATTAGTACAATACAGATATACTGAAAAACATTCAACGACGCAAAAGCTATGCCATAAGGCTTTAAAAACTCCCAAAAGAAACGTTGCAGAGCATAAAAACCAACAGTTAAATAGAATGCATAGCGTGCAAAAAATGAGGGGTTGAATTTCAACAAAACCACGAGCGCGATAGCCCAAATCCCCATAGAAACGCTTTCATATAATTGAACCGGATATCTCAGAATATGATCGTCAAAATCCCACCCCCATGTAGCCTCGGTTGGTTTGCCGTAGGTATGATCGTCAAGACCGGAAAGCAAGCAACCAATGCGACCAATCGCAACACAGACAGAAAATGGTATGGCATAAATATATCCCGTTGACTCTTTTATCCCAAACAAGAACTTATAAATCTCAACACCGCAAATCGCGCCAAAAATTGAGCCAATAATACTTTTGCCAACCGAAGGGATACCTGAGATATAAAGATTAAGCGTGCCAAAGAAATATGCACCTACAATGCAACCCAAACTTAACCACGCAAAATAACCCACCCCCACTTTGCTCGCAGTAACCTCAATCGCATGAGAAAGTCGCCATCTGTAAATAGCAACCCCAGCAAGCAGAGCAGCACAAACTGCCATAAACTCAAATAAGATATGGATTAAAAAATGAGTAAACACTTCATCTGACATTTATGCTCCTTGGACGCGGGTATCCTTTCAGATTAAGGGAAATCTGGCAAGATAGCTGCGTGCGTTGAAACAAACCAATGTGTGTATGAAAACTTTACGCCGTCGAGGCTTGAAACAATAAAAAATCTTATTTTTTCGATATTTATTAAATTCCTTCATCCCAAATATATATAAAAAATACAGTATGCATCTGAATACGATCTTGTAATAGTCATGGACTTATTGCTATGCGTAATCTGGTATGCTAGAGATGGACTTGTTATTTAAATTGTTAACAAAGGAATTAAAAATGAAAAACACAAATGCTAATTTGGGTGCCTCATGTGTATTTGCGATTTTGGCCTTAGCTGGCTGTGATAATGATAATGACAATGTCCAGCAGCAACCTCATGTTTACGAAGATGTTAGTCAATGCATCGCAGCTAAAGATTTTACAAAGGCGGAATGTGAAAATGCTTTTGCTCAAGTCGGTGCCAATAAGTCTGATGGATTTGAACCTGGATCACAACGTTACGAGAATAATTATTACCGTCCAGAAAGTGGCGGGAGTGGTACTGTAATCATCCAACATTATCATTATACTCCTCCCGTAGTTATTTATACTCCTCCCGCCAGCACTGCGGATACGGCCTATCCAGAACAAACTCAGGGTATCGCTCCTCCTACACCGACCAGCCGTCAGAATGGGGTAAGTGGTTTCGGCCAAAGGGCGGTGAAAGAGCCCTTAACCCAACCTGCTGCCGCTGCACCTGCTAAACCTGCTGCACCTGCTAAACCTGCTGATGCTGCGCCCACTACACCTGCTGCCGCTGCACCTGCTGCCGCTGCACCTGCTGCCGCTGCACCTGCTAAACCTGCTGCACCTGCTAAACCTGCTGCACCTGCTGCCGCTGCACCTGCTAAACCTGCTGCACCTGCTAAACCTGCTAAACCTGCTGATGCTGCGCCCACTACACCTGCTGCTGCTGCACCTACTAAACCTGCTGATGCTGCGCCCACTGCACCTGCTGCCGCTGCACCTGCTGCCGCTGCACCTGCTGCCGCTGCACCTGCTAAACCTGCTGCACCTGCACCCACTACACCTGCTGCCGCTGCACCTGCTGCCGCTGCACCTGCTAATAAACCTGCTGCATCAGCAGCGGACCAGTTTCCACCCGCGCCAAAGCCTGTTATTGCACCAGCACCTAAACCAGCGCCTGTTATTACACCTTCCGGAAGAAAGTAGCTTTTGCAAAAAAGTGTTTGTGTGAGATGGTCATTCTGCTCTTGCTTGAAATAACGGTTAGAGCAAATCCCGAAATGATGGGTCCGCAGTGGCCATCTTTGACGATGTATTTACGTTCAAGGAATAAAGGAGAGCGCGTCTGGCTTAGGGAGATGCGCTCTAAATACGCTGAGGTGAATCCAGCGCACCAAGTGGTTAACAGCGTCACCCATCACAAAGGCTGGATAAATTAAAGCTTATCCAGCCTTTCGATGCATCACTATAATTATAGCCCGAATGATAAAAAATTATCCATTAAACTGATCAAAAGCGCGTAGGGTATCAGCCGCATACATCAAAGCAGGACCACCACCCATATAAACGCACATTCCAAGAACTTCAGCAACTTCCTCTCGTGTTGCCCCTAATTCTTTTAACGCTTTAACATGGAAACCAATACAACCATCACAACGCTGTGTTACTCCAATTGAAAGAGCAATAAACTCTTTCATTTTCTTGCTCATTACCCCTTCTGCCGTGGCCGCCTTTGCCATCGCATAAAATCCATTCATGGTATCGGGAGAAGCTTTTCTCAACTCTGCCGTGTATTGAGAGATATCACCGATAATTTGTTTGTAATCTTTGCTCATTCTTTTTTCCTTTCTCATTTCATTATTATATGATATCATATAAATCTGAATTGTAAAGAGGATTGATCATGCACACCAACGCAATGGCAGAGATGGAAGAAAAAGCGGATAAAGCAGCTGCGTTTCTTGGTGGCTTGGCAAGCGCACACAGACTACGAATTTTATGTCAACTCGCAGCAGGTGAAAAATGTGTGTCCGAGCTCATTGAGCTAACAGGAATTAGCCAAACATCAATGTCTCAACATTTAAACAAATTAAAAGATGAGGAGATTGTCTCCTTTCGCCGAGAACATCGTGTACTGTACTATTATATTATTCACCCGCTCACACTTGATATCATGCGCGTTATGCATAACCACTTTTGCCAAGAGAAAGGACGCAAAAAATGACCACACCACAAAACATCTCTCCACAACAAGCCAACGAATGGCTAGCAGCAGGCGAAGCAGTTTTGATTGACGTGCGCGAGCCAGATGAATTTAAAGCCGAGCATATTGCCTATGCTCTGTCACTCCCACTCTCCAACGTGAACATAACTTTCCAACAGCTAGAACTTACGTCAAAGCAGAAAGTTATTTTTCAGTGTGCACGTGGCAAGCGAGGCGAACAAGCATGCTCCATTATCACTAACAACTCGGCCTGCGCTATCCATAATATTGAAGGCGGTCTGGAAGCGTGGAAAAATGCTGGCCTCCCCTTGATATCATCATCAAAAGCAAAGTTATCGATTTTCCGACAAGTTCAAATCATTGTCGGTGCGCTAGTGCTGATATTGGTTTTACTTGGTTTCCTTGGGCAAATGTGGGCATTTGCGCTCGCTGGCGCGATCGGTGCTGCACTGGCAATAGCAGGATTAACGGGCTGGTGCGGCCTCGCCATACTACTAGCGAAAGCACCGTGGAATAAACCATAAAAAAACACCCAAACTTATGGAAGCATCATTTTTAACATGGCTGATCCAACGATAAAAGCGCTGCTTTTTTCGTTGGCTGCTCATAAGTTCTTTTGCACACAATTGATACCGTAAATTGTAAATTACGTGCTGACGGTTTGTCCTCTCTTAGAGCGCGTCTTCAGATGAAACGACACGCTATTGAGGATTAGCTTAAAAATCATAGAATTTTTAGACCTTTATTTTTCTATGCAAAACCTGATGAATAAAATATCCGACTAAACGTTTTTTTAATTTTGATAAAATGTGTCGAAGTTTTGACCCGTTCATCTGCCTTGAATATTTTTTATATTCATCCAAAAACTGCTTCTGATGAACCGGCGTAGAACACTTGGCCAAATAATCTGAGACCATAAAATCATAATAGGCATCACAGACTTTACTCATATCAGGCAAATGAATATTTTGCTGATAATTTTTATAGTGATCAACAATATCTTGCAAGAGCAATGGTATTTCATCGACCGAGGAAAACGTTCGACCACTATTTTGAATCAACTCGGGATGACCGCCATCATGATATCCGAGTGCAGGCAAACCACAGTGCAGAGCCTCAATCAAAGAATTTGAACACGGATCATTTCGCGAGGCAGTGATGAAGATGTCATGCTCGCGCAGTGTTTGTGCCAATTGTTGGCTTGTCTGCGGCGGGAGGTGATGAATATTTTTAAACGCAACCGGCGTGTTACCAACAAATGTCATTTCAAACCGCTGCCAATCTAAATGTTCATCCATCCATTGATATACACTAAACCCTTTCCCTGAGCTTGGTGACCATGATGTTGCAATCAGTTTTATCTTATTATTTAGTGCACGACCGCTAACCGGATAAAACAGATCAGGATCAGGAGCATTAAATATCAGTGTGTGCGGTATTGTGTCATCCCACCCCAATTTTTTACAATGTGCAAGGCACCATGCTGATTGAACGATTGCTGCATCGGCAAAATGTTTGCTAAATTTAAAAATAAGCGAATCTGAACCTTCATTTCGATTTCTAATGAGCGTAACCGGACCGTCAAGACGGTGTATAATGCGCACATGAGGCCTTTTTTCCTTTAGCGAAAGCAACCTTTGGCATTCATCTTTTGAACCGAAATGGTGACTATTGACCAGCACCACATCGGCCTCCATGAGATGGTCAGTATAAACACCGCGACTTTGCAAAGATTTGCGTAAGCTCTTAAGGAACTGATTTCCCCCTCCCCACGGGCCATCTTTGAACGCATAAAAAATGTGAATTTTTTTTGTCACAATGCATTCTTTCTCGCCACGATTTCCCAATTCATCGGATCAAAAGAATTACGAATTTCATGACTTTGAACAATTTTACTGCGTTTGAAACAGGCTTCAACAGGTTTTGCATCTTTTAATAGCTGAACCGAAAATTCATCCATTTTCGGCCCCGTACCAATATGTAAAATGAAATGTCCACCCGGTTTTAAAACACGCTCTACCTCTTCAACAAAGCGGGCCGGTTCAAGTAAATGATCAAAAATATTTGAGAATGCGACATCAAATGTATTATCACCGAAAGGGAGGTTATGCACATCCCCCTCAATAACAAGTGGCGGAAACGCAACCAAGTCAAGGCCGATTGCATCAAGCCCCAAATCTCTTAAGGCTTGAACTTCTTGTCCTGTTCGCGCACCAAGACACAATGCTCTCATCCCTTTTTGAACAATGTTTTCATGCCGCAAAAAAATCTCTTTAAAGCCATTGAGCTTTACATCCCATTCTTCATTAAGCCACTTTTTTTGGCGCGCGGGATCATTTGTTTTTTGCTTTTGGTGCTCAAAATATTCTTGTTCGTTGGCGTACTGACGCACCTTGATGATCTTCTTGCCAGAAAAAATGTACTGCAAGCAATGATGAAACATACGCGGACGAAAAAGATAAGAGATTTTTTTGACAATCATGGATTATTTCTCCTTAAAAGCTTGCGCGTACAGCGTTTGATACATCATACGGGTGGCATGTGCCGTGTGATGATTGTAAACGGTTCGATAATTTTCTTCACAGAATTGGCGAAGATTGTGGGTCGAAAAATCATGTGCAATTTTTTCTACGGCTTCATCATCATCCGAAAAAAGCTGATCATGACGAAGAATATCCTCGGCAATTCCAACCCGTGACGAAAGCTGAGGACGGCACGCAGCCGCCGCTTCTAAAATAGCATGAGGCCCCGCCTCACTGCGGCTTGAAACAAGAGAGAGATCAAGCACATTATATAGTCTATTGAGCTTACTGCGGCTAAGCGTGTTGATACGCATGTCATCAAACCACAGTTTGTATCCGTAGAATGTAAATGGAATTTTTTCCTTTTTCAGTTGTTGTCGTATCCAATGACGACGTGGCCCAGCCAATAAAACATGAATCGGTATATTTTTTTCGCACAATGCCTTGGCGATTGCGGCAAATCGATCAGGGCCCTTGACGAGCTTTGGTTGGCACATTTTACCCGCAGTGCTATCGCGCATAAAATTGCCTATTACATAGGCGGTTGGCGCAATACCCAGTTTTTTGCGGAAATTTAGCCGCTCGGGCTCAAGGAGAGGACAAAAAGTTTTTACATCAACTGTATAGGGAATATAAAACGAGTTGAGACCTTTGGCTTTCAAAGCCTTTTCTGCTCCCCGTGATCGCACAACCCAAACATCAACTTTCTTTGCGACTTTCAAGAATGGTTCGGCATGATCATTTTCATACCGGCTCCACTCACCTGACAAATTGCAGATAACTGTTCGCGTTGATAAAATGTCATCAGGGATCGACTTTAACGTCTCCCAATAAACCGAATGAATAATATTCGCTTCGCTTAACGGCACGAAATCAACAAAATCAGATACAGCCGCCTTGGTTTGCTGCTGATCCTCGTAGAGCGCCCAACGATAATCATCGGCTCCAGTAAGATAAATTTTGTAGGGGAACGACATCATTCTCTTGTTCACGCGCGGTAAGATGAGGCAACATAATGCAATGTTTAGCAAAGGCCAACACCTTTTATAACGGGATTATAGTCGCCATGCGATTCGTTTCAGACGCCCCGTTTCACCGGAGATGATTTCCAACCGTGATTGAGGGATTTTTAAAAAATCTGCAAGAACGGCCCGCACGGCTCGATTAGCCTTGCCATTTTCAGCAATTGCACGCACATACACTTTAAAAGTAATATCAGGCGACAAATCATGTTCTGCGTCAACTTTGTCTTTAGATGCGCCAGAAGTAACTTTAACCCAAAATGGATTGGGCAAGTCCTCTAAACAGATGAAAGGTGATATTTTTTTAAGCATCAACGTCTCTTTTCAAAAACATTTCACCTTTCATCACTGTAATTGCTTTTCCTGTTACTTCTACGTTGTTTTCTCCCACCTTTAAAAAAAGCTCACCCCCTCGTTCTGAAGCCTGATAGGCGCGTAGATCAGTTTTTTTGAGCCGTATCGCCCAGTATGGCCCCAACGTGCAATGAGCAGATCCGGTGACAGGGTCTTCCACCACCACATCGTTAGCACAAAAAAATCGCGAGATAAAATCATAGCGCACATCTAATGATGGCGCTGTCACACAAATAAACGCAGGATAATCTTTAAGTGCGGAAAAATCAGGATTCATTTCACGTATCAGGTCTTCGTTTTCATAAACCAATACCAAGTCACGGGCTTTAAATGCAGACAACGGTTGAGCCGTGAAAGAAAGAGCGCTTATAATTTTATCCGGTATGTCCACCAGCGGCAAACATTCACCGGCTCGCTTGGGCAAAGACATCGCATAATTGTGTGTGTTCCTTTTAATCGTTAGTTCACCTACGAATTTTGTATCAAAGGTAAGCTTATCTTTATTCATCATAAATTCTGAAAACAGAACATGAGCTGCCGCAAGCGTTGCATGTCCGCATAAATCAATTTCAAACGTTGGTGTAAACCAGCGTAAAAGCGGATTTTCATTTTGACGAAGAAGAACAAAGGCTGTTTCAGAAAGGTTATGCTCAATTGCAATTTTTTGCATTGTTTTATCCGTCAAAGCTTTATCAGTGACATATACTGCGGCAGGATTTCCATGAAAGGGTTTGTCAGAAAAAGCATCGACTTGCCAGAATACAAGTGGCTTCATCACGCGCACTCTTTAAGGTAATTATAAACCGTTGCCCGACTGATTTTCAGCAGCCGCGCGACGTATTCTGTAGAATTTTTTCCTTTAAAAGCGCCTTTTTCTGCTAACTTGTAAACAAGTTCTTGTTTTTGCGTACGCGACATAACATCAACATTCAAATGATGGTCGCAACAGTACCTTTGAATGAACATACTGATTTGCTCGTTTAAATCATCTTTGAAAATATTTTGCTGAATTTGATATTGTTGACTCTTCCCCACCCCCAAAAACAGATCCATGGTGGTGCGATAGCTATCAAACAACGAAACATCCATGTTCACACACAAAAAGCCAATCGCTTTGCCATTTTCATCCCGCAAAATAAGGCTTATTGATTTAAAACGCCTCCCATCAAAATTGATTTTCTCATATGGACCAATCACATTTTGTTCCTTACTGACATCAAAATTCCATTGATCAAAGTGCGATTGATCACCCACTTTTCGGCGCGAGATCGGATTCAATATCGCTTCAATTTTATCTTTTTTAAGATCATGCAAAACCACTTCGGCAAAAGGATGAAGCAAACGCGAGAACGTTTCGGCGATCGATAAAGCCTGCTTTAATTCATGTCGCATTTTTCCCCAACCTTAATGTGCATAAATTGATTTATACAATATATTCCAATATAGAATTTTTTGTCAAACATTATTGAGGTTAAAAAAAGCGACCATAAAAAGTCTACCACCTTGTTTAAATAGCGGCTAATCATGCTTAATTAACCTCATAGGTCAAACGCACACCAACGCTTACATGGCGCTCAGCAACAAAAGATTATCTTTTTCGACCACCAAACCGATGTAATCGTTAAAGCTGTACTTTTTCAAGTCACAAGAACATTTAAAATGCGTGCCCCCTCTCACGCCTATGAAGTTTGTGCGAAATATATGAAGGAAGTTGTCCGGGTATGTGATGGACAGATTCGCGCAGTCATGCATTTTCTTTTTAAGGGAATGAAAGCCGCGTGTGAGTCCTCCTACTCAGACTCTGCTGCCGCAATGCTGGGGCCACTTAAAAATAGGGTCAAAGACAAGTAAACCCGCGTCATTTCATGCGGATCGAATGTTGAGGTAGTATCGTTTTATTTAATCATTCAATTTCAAAATTAATTCGTTTTACCCAAGACATGCCTTTTATCTACAGGTGGCAAAAGAACTGAAAATCCATCGGGATCATTGCTGAGAACAACTCTAACATTGTGTTTATCTGCAATAGATTGAAAAAAACCACTCACTCCCCCCTGCGCAATCCGCGTTGAATTACTCCGCACATCAAGCTTAATCGGCAAAGAAGGATCAACAATGACGGGACAATCAGTGATACTCGTCATATCTTTCGCAGCGCCTTTGCTCACAGAATCATCTTCGAAATCCTCTTGCAAAGAGCGACGTATCGCGACACAATCAGCATTCGGGGCAGCTCCCTCATCTGAACCTGACGCACCATGCTCAAAAAAATGCGTTGGGACCAAAATCGTTATTGCAGCAGCCAATATTCCGCCTAGAGATAACATCTTTATTCCCGACATTAGTTCAATCCTCCATATTCCACTCTAAAGATCTTCTTATACCAAAATTTTTGTTTTCTCCCTCATTAAAGGGTACACGTACCCTTATCTTATAGACTCCCACGTTATCTTGCTCATATGTACATTCAAGCGGAGCACTCATAACCCCTTTAAAATAATCATTAACGAATTTACCAAGCCCAAGTTGTTGCGCCGCAGTAAAATTTGGACTGTCGTTCAAAAGCCATCCTACCGCCCTTAAATGATCATATCCTCCAGCAACAAAGGCAGCACGCGCCAACCAACATGTATCAGCGAGAATACCTTTCACCTCATCTTTTTTAAATAAAGAAGCAGGTAAAGTCATTCTTGATTCAAAAAAATTGACTTCACCAACATTTTCGTACTGCCCAAGGTGGCACAGAGACAAAACAGTAAAATTTCTTTTCAATTTACCAAATCGAAACTGCATGAAAGCCGCTTGACAAAAATTATACGCAGTTTTTTTGTCGGGAAGTTCGCCAACAGCCCCCTGCGTCATATGATAGGTCTCTTCGTGACCCAATGTCAGAGTCTGCCCTAATTCATGACCGATGGGAAAATGTAAAGAAGCTAATCCCACAACGAATGATGACGCCACCACATTAATCGACATAATTACCCCTTAAAAAAAGAAAGACCTAAAAAGTCGGCTTACTCTAGAAAAACAAGGGACGCAAAGTCAATATTTTCACAAAATAAAGAGTTAATAAACAATTGATGGTTGACATGCCCCCTGCTGAAAGCCTATAAGCCCATCAACAGCTGCCTGAGTTAGGCGGATGTTATAACGTTGTCTAGAACCCGGAATGACGGGTTCGCTTAAATAACAGGAGAGTCCGAGTGGCCCGTATTGCTGGTACCAACATTCCGACCAACAAGCCCGTGGCGTATGCGCTTTGCAGCATCCATGGTATTGGTCGTCACACCGCCTTTGAAATCTGTAAAAAAGCCAACATTGATGCGGCACGCCGTGTTAATGAGCTTTCAGATGAAGAAATTCTGCGTATTCGCGAAACCATTGACGCCAATTACTTGGTAGAGGGTGACCTCCGTCGCCTCGTTTCCATGAATATCAAGCGTTTGATGGACCTCGCTTGCTACCGTGGTTTACGCCATCGCAAGGGCCTGCCTGTTCGCGGCCAACGCACCCACAGCAACGCCCGCACCCGCAAAGGCCCGGCCAAAGCGATTGCTGGTAAGAAGATCGCTACACGCTAATCGACTCGCAGATAAGGAACTTATACTATGGCTCAGAAAAAAGCTGCTGCGACAAAGGTTCGCAAAAAAGAGCGCAAGAATGTTGTGAGCGCCGTCGTTCACATTCTGGCGTCTTTCAACAACACAATGATTACCATCTCCAGTGCCCAAGGCGAAACGCTGTCTTGGTCTTCTTCTGGTTTGGTTGGATTCAAAGGTTCACGCAAAGCCACCCCTTATGCCGCACAGATGGCCGCTGAAGATGCCGGACGCAAGGCACAAGAGCATGGCGTTCGTACGGTGGAAGTACTGGTTAAGGGTCCTGGCACAGGTCGTGAATCTGCGTTGCGTGCCCTTCAATCCGTTGGATTTGTTATCACGTCAATCCGCGATATTACCTCGGTTCCCCACAACGGTTGCCGCCCACGCAAGCGTCGCCGCATCTAAAGACGAGGATCAGTTTGGGGTTTGCTTTCCGGGTGGGCTGGCTTTTTAAAGCCGTCGGGCCGGTCCGAGCATTGGGAAGCAAACCATTTTCAACCAACAGATGGCATGAGGTCTAAAAATGTTACAGCGCAACTGGCTTGAGTTAAAAAAACCAAGCAATCTCGAAGTAAATCCCAATACGCGTAAACCCGGTCGCCTTGCAACCATCATCGCCGAACCATTGGAGCGCGGTTTTGGTGTAACCATCGGCAACGCGCTGAGACGCATTTTGCTGTCCTCTATTCGTGGAGCAGCCTTTACCTCTATTCAGATTAATAATGTTCTTCATGAGTTTTCGTCTGTACCGGGCGTTCGTGAAGATGTTACTGATATCATTCTCAACCTTAAAACGCTTGGCTTGCGTATGCATGTTGAAGGCCCTCGCCGCCTGCGTTTGAAAGCGCAAGGCCCCGGAGAAGTTCGGGCAAGCCAGATTGAAACCACGGCCGATGTAGAAATTATGGATCCCGATATGGTGATCTGCCACCTCGACCGTGATGCTGAGATCAATCTTGAGCTTACCGTTAACACAGGCAAGGGATATGTTCCGGCATCGGCGAATCGTCCAGAAAACTCTCCTATTGGCTTGATCCCTGTAGACAGCATCTACAGCCCGGTTCGCAAAGTAGATTACAAGGTTGAAAATGCTCGTGTTGGTCAACAAACCGACTACGACAAACTGATCTTGACGGTTGAGACAGATGGCTCGATCACACCGGAAGACGCCGTTGCTGTTGCTGCACGCATTCTACAAGATCAATTGCAAATGTTTGTCAACTTTGAGGAACCCAAAGAGCAACTTCGCCCACGTGAAGAAGCACAAGGTGGGATTAACCGCAACCTCTTGCGCAAAGTGGAAGAGCTTGAACTCTCTGTTCGTTCAGCCAACTGCCTCAAGAACGACAATATCGTTTACATTGGCGATCTCGTTCAAAAGACAGAATCAGAAATGCTGCGTACACCAAACTTTGGCCGCAAGTCATTAAACGAAATCAAAGAAGTGCTTACCAATATGGGCTTGCACCTAGGGATGGAAGTTATCGGTTGGCCGCCTGAAAATATTGAAGAGATGGCCCGTAAAATGGAAGAACCATACTAAGGTTTTTTCTGCTATTGGTTTCCCCCTCCCTTCAACGGGAGGGGATTTTTAGGAAACTTCTTATCCCGAGATAAGGGCTTCCATTGGTAAATCGGTTCGCTGCGGCGGGCCATGCTTTAAAGGAGAACAGTGTCATGAATCATGGTAATGCTCATCGTAAATTTTCCCGCCATAGCTCGCAGCGTCGTGCGCTGTTTTCGGGCTTGGCTAACGCGCTGATCAAGCATGAGCAAATTAAAACAACGTTGGCAAAGGCAAAAGAGATTCAGCCTATCGTTGAGCGTCTCATCACAACTGGTAAAAAAGGTACACTTGCTGCACGCCGCCAACTCATCGCCTTCCTGCGTGATGAAGCAATGACGGAAAAACTGATTGCTGTTTTAGCAAAGCGTTATGAAAGCCGTCACGGTGGTTGCACACGTGTTTTAAAAGCTGGATTCCGTTATGGCGATGCGGCACCGATGGCTATCATTGAGCTGGTTGAACGCGATATTCATGCAAAAGGCAAGGATAGTGGACCAAAGCAAAATGAAACGAATGCAACATCAAATGAGGCTGTTGCAGCGTAATTTTTAATTGAGCTTTTAGAAACCCCAGATGAACTCTGGGGTTTTTTATTGATTTATAACAGGCAAAAAGTGTATTTAGAGAAATGTTAAAAGGATTAAACTTTCAGTATAATTGGATGAGTTTGGTGAGACTGCTGTAGATAAATGTGCATCTAACTCAAAAATTGCTGGAGTGATGTCTGTCTGGAGTTTTTCTGTCGCTCAAGCTAAGAAATATAGCTTTTTTTAATTTCAAATTTTTAGGGAGTAACGAATTGTGGGTGAACGGACGCATATACGTGCTTTATCTGCCTTCCAGCAAGGATGGGATGGGGCTCAAAAAGTTGACGATATGGGTGTAGATTATGTTGATGTCTCCACAGAATTAGTAACAGCATGGCAGCGTATTGTTTATGCTTGTGCTGATAATAATAAAAAAGAAGTCTCTGAAACGGTAAATGCATTTAGAGATTTGTGTGAAGCAGTTGATACGAGCAGAACGCATGTAATTATGGCTCAGCCCTCGCCAGTCAATTGTGCACGAAATGCTTTGTCTTTTTTACTTTCTCAATCGTTTGTCCACAAGCCACATTTGCAATCAGCGCTCTTGGTAATTGCATTGAATTATATCCATCATCTTGATGATAGTGAAAAAACTTCAAGCCCATTGTTTGTTCAACATGGGGTAGAGCAGCTTATTGCAAAGAAGGCATATGAGGGAGCAACTACACTTTTGGAAAATATACCACGGTTATTAAAGGGGGGCGCTTTGGATACGGAAGCTAAAAATTTGCTTTCTGCGATTGCCAAAGAATTCGCAAACACACATTTCTCAAACAATTTGCGTTTGTGTGCTAAGTATAATTGAACATTTTTAAGAGTGAATATATGCAATTTTAATACAGAAAATGCTGCCACGATAATTTTTAAAATAGTCGCAAGGTATTCTCCTGCGCTCTGACTGGTATTAAAGACTGTAAATTGAGGGGAAGATACATTAAAAAAAACGCCCTAAATGAGCGTTTTTTTTAAACGAGTCCGATTCTAAATTACTTTGCACGCTCTACGTAAGAGCCATCTTCCGTTTTTACAACCACACGATCGCCTGCATCAATGTGCGGAGGGACTTGAATCTTCACACCGTTTTCAAGCACAGCTGACTTATAAGAAGAAGTAACAGTTTGGCCCCGAATGACGGGCTCAGCTTCAATGATTGCCAACGTCACTGATTTTGGTAGCTCCACCGTAAGCGGCGTTTCTTCATGAAACAAAACATTGCAAATCATATTATCTTGTAAGAACCGTGCAGGTTCACCAATCATTTCGGGGTCAATCACAACTTGATCAAACGTTTCCTGATTCATAAAATGGGCGCCATCCCCATCTGTGTAGAGGTATTGCATTTCATGATCGCGCATTTGAGCCGTTTCAAGCGTTTCTTGAGTACGGTAGCGAACATTCTTTTTTGTACCGGTTTTGATGTCCTTCATTTCAACCTGAATAACGGAGGCACCTTTACCGGGCTGGTTGATTTGAATTTTGCTTACAAGCCAGAGCTTACCTTCTTCATCAAGAACGGTACCAGGGCGAACATCAATTGCCGTAATTTTCATTTTCTACCTCTATGGGGGATATTTATGCGCGGAAGCTAGCAGGTCAAATTGGGAAAATCAACGCTTTTAAGCAAGCTTTTATTTGCGTATAAAGTCATAGCGACATAGCGATCATAAAGAGAGACAAGAGCACCAACATGATGGAACCTTCACAACCTGCATGGCATAAAGAAAATCTTCAAACCCGCCTACCTCATTTGAGAATAAGGCAAAAAATGATGAAAGTTATGCGCACGTGGTTTGAAGATCAAGGATTCGACGAGGTTGAAACGCCGTGTTTACAAGTTTCACCCTGCGTTGAGGTGCACATGCGGGCATTTAAAACAATTCTTGAACCAATGAAATGGGGCCAGAAGGGACAAGAAAGATGGCTTCATACAAGTCCGGAATTTGCCATGAAAAAGTTATTAGTGGGTGGAATGGAAAAAATTTTCCAATTCGCGCATGTTTTTCGCAATGGCGAGACTACAGAACGACATCAACCCGAGTTTACTTTGCTTGAATGGTATCGCGCTCATGCATCGTACGAGCAATTGATGAACGACTGTGCAGCGTTATTGCGCTGTGCTGGCGCTTGCGGTCATTCGATGACAGTCCAATGGCAAGGCGTGGAATGTGTGCTGGATGCCCCACTCGAGCGGATCACTGTTGCAGAAGCCTTTGATCGATATTGCGGAATTGATTTGCTTTCTGTCCTTCCCGAAGAGACCGAATCCTTTGCCGCAAAAGCTAAAGAAAAAGGATTCCGGGTAGCGGATGATGATCGTTGGGAGGATATATTCTTTCGTCTAATGCTTGATTACATCGAACCAAATTTAGGAAAAGGAAGGCCGACTGTTCTTTGTGAGTATCCGCTTTCCCAGGCTATTTTATCGCGTCCTAAAGCTGCAGACGGGCGCGTAGCCGAACGATTTGAACTTTATGTAAGCGGGTTAGAATTAGCAAATGGGTTTGGCGAATTAACAGATGCGGGTTTACAGCGCGCCCGATTTGAAGCCGATATGGACTTGCGTCAACAGCTTTATGGTGAGCGCTTCCCGATTGATGGGGACTTTCTCAAAGCACTTGAAACCGGTATGCCCGCTTCATCCGGCATCGCCATGGGAGTTGATCGGTTAGCGATGCTTATCACGGGGGCACAGCATATAAGTGATGTTTTATGGTTACCTGTTATTTAAAAATTGACTTTGTGCGGGGTGATATTTTACCTTGTAGGTGTTATTACTTTTAAATTTTACCAAGACACAAAAATTATGATGGCAATATGTTTGCACTCTTAAACAAAAATGCTCGTATTTGCTCTCGAACCCTTCAAAACAGCCTTAGGGCCCTTGCAACCAAATTAACATGATTGAGGAGAATTTATATGAATACCAAAAGGTTACGTAGTGCCGTATGTGCCGCATTTATGTTAGTCGCGACAACGGCAGGAAACGCTGCTGACCCTACCCCTGCCCCTACCCCTGCCGGCAGATTTAGTGATTTTAAGCCTCATGCACTGACTCATATCCCTACAGATGAAGAGTTAAAATTTCTTGAAGATGCTCAACTACTCGATAAAGAGGGTGTCCACCCTTTGAGTAGAGAAAAGCTGCTGACTTACAGCTGTAATAAATTTAGAGATATAATGAGGGAAAAATTAAACATAACCATCAGCGCTTTTAGTGATACAAGTGATACCGATATGTATCATAGAGTGACGAGAGATGCACTCGAAAGGATCGTTATTGAAGACTGCAAACCTCAAACATATTCGGGATCTGCATGGCAAGAGATAAAGTTTTCTTTTAAGGATGATAATAATAGCCCCGACAACGAAACTTCGATAGATGGGGTACCAAAAATGGTAGCTGAGCGCATAGCACAAAGCGCTTTTTTAAATTTTTCTTGCACTCATCGTAATGACAGTAATGAAGGAATGACTCTACCCGAGCAGATTATATTATATGCTGTCACGCAAGGCATTAAGCTCGCTAGTAGAGAGTTCCCTCTTAATAAATCGTCTACGAGTGAACCTGTTACAGGTTATATTGATAATATTCCGCTACCCCTGAGCACACAACTACTTCCCCCACCCAAAGCTATATGCATTCTAGATCAAAATGGAGCTCTAACCGCTACTCGCTTCGGCGGCACACAAGTGCCCCAAAAACATGATGTGGGACTTTTTTAGCCGACATGTTGAAAAAATGATGAGGGATGTCTTTCTACGCTTATCTCTCTCATGCTTAAAGGCAATAAATCGGACTAAAAAAATGCAATGTTTAAGAAGAATTTCCAAAAGGCTTAAGAGCAGGCATTTTTTCAGGCCCGCGGCCACACATAAAAGCGGTATGATTAGCTTGCTCATTGAGCGCCTCTAGTCCTTTTTCTAACTCTAATGGAATTTTGATGTCTGATCCGGGCGGACCATTAGGAAAGGACCTTTCATATTGGCTGATCAAAGCGCCATATATCGCTTCGAATTCTTGCACCTGTTCAGGACAATCGGGATTTTCTGAAGGCAAGCGTTTGGCCCGATCTACCATTTTTGGAAGGTTATCAGCGATAACAGGCGCAGTTGGTGATTTCCCCTCACATGAAGCTAATCCCAGCTCTCTTTCTCCACCCAAAAGAAAAGTAAGAGCCTCCAACTCGCGCAGCGAATTAGGCTTAGCCATGCCATTTTGCAGAGCTTCCACCCGCTTTTTCAGTGCTAAAGCGCCGAAGGCAACTGTTGCGCAAGCCCCGTAAAACTCCATAGGCCCAGGTTTTGGAACATCCGCCATGATAAAATCCTGATAAAAATAAATTTATAGATTCACAATACGACGATAAGATTAAAATCAGGTTATAAACGCTTAAGGAAATTTTTTTAGGCCTTTAATTAATTGTAAGTGACAGTCCCTCGGAGTTTGCCGACACGTGTACGGTTTGGCCCTCTAATACATCGCCATGAAGGATTTTTGTTGCCAGAGGATTTTGCAGATGCTGCTGGATAACACGTTTAAGCGGTCGAGCGCCATAAACCGGATCATACCCAGTATGCGCAAGCCACGCCAAGGCATTATCATCTAATTCTAGAGAGATATGCCGATCACTGAGCATGTTGCGCAAACGGTTGAGCTGCAATCCCACAATCGAGGTCATATGTGACTTATTTAAACGATTGAACAGCAAAATCTCGTCCAACCGATTGATGAACTCTGGACGGAAAGCTTTGCGCACCACAGCCATTACATCGCCGCGCACCTTCTCAACAGAATCGTCGTCGCCAAGATTGGCTAAATATTCAGAGCCTAAATTGCTGGTCAGGATAATCAGTGTATTACGGAAATCAACTTTGCGCCCTTGCCCATCCGTTAAATGCCCTTCATCAAGAACCTGCAGCAAAATATTGAAAACATCAGGATGCGCTTTTTCCACTTCATCAAATAATACCACTTGATAGGGCCGACGCCGCACAGCTTCAGTCAAGCTCCCACCTTCCTCATAACCCACATAACCTGGAGGCGCTCCCACCAATCGGGACACACTATGCTTTTCCATAAATTCAGACATATCGATACGCACCATCGCACTATCATCATCAAAAAGAAAATGTGCCAGCGCTTTTGTAAGCTCGGTTTTACCCACACCCGTCGGGCCCAAGAATAAAAATGACCCCAGTGGACGGTTAGGATCCTGCAAACCAGCGCGCGCACGACGAATGGCATTGGCAATGGCTTCAACGGCTTGCTTCTGGCCCACCACGCGCGATTCAAGATGCTCTTCCATTTTAAGTAGTTTTTCGCGCTCACCTTCCATCATCCGATCAACAGGAATCCCGGTCCAACGGCTGATTACCGATGCAATGTCAGTCTCTTTCACTGCTTCATTTAAAAGGGCGGCGCTACGCGTTGACTCTGCTTCTTCAAGTTGTTTTGTCAGGGAAGGGATAACACCATACGTCAGCTCGCCCGCCCTGCTCCACTCACCATCACGCTGCGCTTTTTCCAGTTCAATGCGTGCGTGGTCAAGTTTCTCTTTGATCTTTTGTCCTTCAGCAAGCTTGCTTCGCTCAGACTGCCACCGCTCGGTCAAGCGGGCAGACTCTTCTTCCAGCTCTGCCAGCTCTTTTACAAGCTTGCTCAAACGATCCTTACTCGCCGCATCATTTTCTTTTTTTAGCGCCTCACGCTCAATCTTGAGCTGAATAAGACGACGATCCAACTCGTCTAATTCCTCAGGCTTGCTGTCCACTGCCATGCGCAAACGAGCTGCTGCTTCATCAATCAAGTCAATTGCTTTGTCGGGCAAAAAACGATCTGAGATGTAGCGATTAGACAAAGTGGCTGCCGCAACAATTGCGCCGTCCGTGATGCGCACGCCGTGATGCACCTCATATTTTTCTTTAATGCCGCGTAAAATAGAGATGGTATCCTCAACCGTAGGCTCATCAATAAAAACAGGCTGAAAGCGTCGTGCCATCGCAGCGTCTTTTTCGATATGCTGACGATATTCATCAAGTGTTGTTGCGCCTATACAGTGCAACTCACCTCGGGCCAACGCAGGCTTAAGCATATTGGCGGCATCCATTGCACCGTCACCTTTGCCAGCCCCCATAAGCGTATGCAGTTCATCAATAAAAAGAACAATTTGTCCTTCTGCTCCTGCCACCTCTTGCAAAACAGCCTTCAACCGTTCTTCAAATTCACCACGGAATTTTGCCCCTGCGATCAGTGCCCCCAAATCAAGCGAAAGCAGGCTCTTATCTTTCAAACTATCCGGTACATCGCCCTTGATAATCCGTAAAGCCAACCCCTCAACAATCGCTGTTTTACCCACACCTGGTTCACCAATGAGCACCGGATTGTTTTTCGTGCGGCGCGAAAGCACCTGCACCGCACGACGAATTTCTTCATCACGGCCAATCACAGGATCCAATTTTCCCTGACGGGCAACCTCCGTCATATCGCGCGCATATTTTTTAAGCGCATCATAGGCTTGTTCAGCATTTTCGCTGTCGGCTTTTCGGCCTTTACGCAGCACATTAATCGCTTCATTCAAGCCCTGAGGCGTAATGCCGGACTCTTTTAAAGCAGTTGCAGCATCAGCACCTTCAGACAAGGTAAGAGCGAGCAAGAGCCGCTCCACCGTCACAAATTTATCCCCGGCCTTATTGGCAACTTCATTCGCTTTTTCAAAAAAACGTGCCAGTTCTGGTGTGGGGTAAAGCTGCCCCGTTCCACCACCCTCAACACGCGGATGTTTATTCAAAGAGTCTTCAATTTTCTGTAAAGCCTTTTCAGGCGATCCTCCCGCATGGCGAATAAGACCTGCAGCAAGCCCCTCTTTATCTTCCAGCAAAACTTTAGCAATGTGCTCAGGCGTGAACCGCTGATGGCCGCGTGCAAGAGCTTGGGTTTGTGCCGCTTGCAGAAATCCCCTTGCCCGTTCGGTATAGTTGCTAAAATCCATATCCCCCTCCTACGCTATCACTTAGGATATGAGCACGCCGCTTTATTTTTACAAGAGGATGACATTTTTTTGTCAAACATTGATATAATTTTGCCTGACAAAAAAACCGCCAGCGAACTGGCGGTTTTTTTCCTTCAACAGGATTTATTAATATTTATCTTCAGGAGGGGGCGGGGGGGGAGCTGATTCACCCTCACGCATCATATGTCCCCTCTTCCCCATAGGCGGATGAGGCATCTCATCTTTCGTCAGCTTACCGTCATGGTTTTTATCCAACATTTCGAATTTAGCAGCCGCACGCTTTTGCGCAGCAGCAAGAAACTCATCTTTAGTCAAAGAGCCATCCGCATTGGTATCAGCTTTAGAAAACATTTCCCCGTGACCAAATCCACCCTCGCCTTCCGGAGGGAGCTGCGGTGCAGCACGTTCGGTTGAGGGCTTTTCTTCAGTCGACGGAATGGATTCGCTCGCCATAACAGGCGCTGCCACCACCATGATAGCCATCGCTGACACCACGAGTAATCTAAGCATATTAAACCTCCTCAGGTTATGATTTTTAAGAAAAGACCATCTTTTCACACACTTCAATGATAGTCCCTTCTTTTTACCCGACAAGTGCACATTTGTCTCACCTATGCCCATGATTTTAAATACAGCATTGATTTTTGATCTTTTGATTTCCTGCTGAATGTTCTGGTCAATAAATGAAGAATAAGATAGTAATGTTCAGCTTTTTTTCTAACGCATGAGTCTGAGTTGGACAAATGAACCACCCTACCCCCTCATCCCCCAGAAACACAGAGGCATATCCCATGATGCCCCCCGTCGTACTTCAAATTGTACCAGAACTCGGTAGTGGTGGGGTTGAAAGGGGCACGGTTGACGTCGCCATTTTTTTAAAGCAAGCGGGTGGTCATCCCATCGTCGCCTCTCAAGGCGGGCGTCTGGTGCGTGAACTTGAGCGCAATGGCATAGAACATTTAACTTTACCAGTTGCGAGCAAAAACATTTTCGTCATGAAGAAAAACATCGATCGTATTTGTCAAATTATTCGCGATTACCAAGTCGATGTGGTTCATGTACGGTCACGCGCGCCAGCGTGGAGTGCTTTTTTTGCGGCACGAAAAATGGGAATACCTTTTCTCACAACCTTTCACGCCGCATATAAATTCAAGAACAAAATGAAGCGCTTTTATAACTCCATTATGTCTCGTGGAGATCGCGTTATTGCCATTTCCAATTTTATTGCCCAACATATTCAGACCTGCTACGGGTTGTCACCTGAGCGCATTCGCACAATTCCTCGCGGCATCGATCTCAACCGCTTTAACCCCGATCTCGTTACCGCCGAACGCATGGCCACACTTAGCCGAGACTGGCGCCTGCCTGATGGCAAAAAAATCGTGCTGTGCTTGGGCCGCTTAACACCCATTAAAGGTCATGCGGTTTTATTTCATGCCCTGAGCAAACTCAAACGAACAGACTATATGTGCGTCGTGGTTGGGTCAGACAAACCCGGCTCAGGCTATGCCAAAGAATTAGAGCAATTGGCAACCTCTTTGGGGCTTGGTGGGCGTGTTATGATGGTGGGTGATTGTTCAGATATGCCAACTGCGCTCATGTTGGCCGATGTGGCAGTTTCACCATCCATCGTTGCCGAAGGTTTTGGTCGCACACCCGTTGAGGCGCAAGCAATGGGACGTCCAATTATCGCCTCAAACTTGGGAGGGATGTCCGAAACGATTATTGATGGAGAAACTGGTTGGCTGGTACCGGGCAACAACGCCCCTGCGCTGGCTCAAGCCCTGAACGAAGCCCTTGACTTAACCCCAGAACAACGCGCAAACTTAGCAAGTATATCGATCGCATTTGTTCACGCTAACTTTAGTGTTGAACAGATGTGCTGGCAAACGCTTGATGTGTATAAAGAGCTGTATGGTCGGCCGGTACCGTGGGAAATGGCAGCTTAGATCAATTGTGGTTTAATGTTTGCCAAATCTGAAAAATTTTGAGATTTTGCAGTTATGGAAGAAAGAAATGTTGCAAAGACATGGCGGGGTCTTGCCGATTACCAACACGCCACACATCAATACCTAGTCGATATCTATGTTTCGGCGATGCTTAAGCAAGATAAAGCCTATTTCGAGCTAAAGAACCGAATATTTCCTCCACTCATAAAAACACCAGAATTTATGTCTTTTGTTGAGGAGATGTGTAATCACTTACCCGAAGAAAAAAGCATGCTGTTAAAAAATATTTCAACGGTTGGAAAAGAATCAAAAACTCAACTTATTGAAAGCTTTGTTTGTGAGAAAATTACTCAAATCATGTTAGAAAACCTCGGGGTTGCTATGTGTGCACTCCCACACCTTGATAACGCTGACCTTGGGCATAAAATTGGTGAGCGATTATTTATTTGTACCAACGCTCATGAGATTCGCCAAGCCTCCAAAAAGTTTTGTCTCGAAGTTTTTTTAGGCTACAATCACAGCTTGCTCATGGCAAAGCAACCCAATCATGACTCACGCTTACTTGCCCACTCAATGCATGCTTTTTATTACGAGCGTAAGAAAATGCTTGAAACCATCGCTCTCTTAAACACATCAAAATTTTCTGCTGACCTAAAGTAAAATAGAAAAGATACTAAACCATATAGGTTTCACATCTGAGGCAGGAAATTTATTTTGGGGCCGTTGTCGCTAGAGTAAATCCCGAAAAGATGGAATCGACGAGACCATCTTTGACGATGTATTCGCTCTAGTCGTTCATGCACGCATACGTTTAGGACCGATAAGTCTTGCCGCATTTTGCGATAGCAATTCTTGCGCCACTGAAAAACCCAAGTCTTCTGGCAATGATGAAAGGGGCTGACGCGCTTCAGCATAGAGAGACTCGCTTCCATTTTCATCAGACACCCAGCCACGCAACCAGCGCTCATCGCCTTCAATCACACAAAAACCAGCAATTGCCGCATGACAATGCCCATTTAATTGACGCAATAAAGCGCGCTCTGCCATCACGCAATCGCGTGCCGATAAAGACTGAACTGCGTTTAAACAGGGAAAAACATTCAAGTCACCCGTACGAATTTGAACACACATCACGCCCTGCCCAACAGCAGGCAGCATTTCATTCGGTTCATAAACCTTGGTCACATGCTGAGAAAGCGAGAGACGATCCAAACCCGACAAAGCTAAAACCATACCATCAAATTCACCAGCCTGAAGTTTCTTCAAGCGGGTATCAACATTGCCACGCAAAGGAATAACCTTTGCCTGCGGATAAAGCTTTCTCAAAAAGGCACGTCGTCGAGGCGAAGACGTGGCAAGCGTCAGCCCTTCACCGGTAGTGGGGACACTTAAACCCTCGCGCATAATCAAAGCATCGCGAGGATCTTCTCGATGAATAAAAATAGGAATTTCCAACCCACTCACCGGTTCAACATCGCCCGGAACATCTTTTAGCGAGTGTACGGCGCAATCAATCTCACCGCTCAAAAGACGCAATTCCAAATCTTTAACGAAGGCACCCTTCCCACCAAGCTTACTTAAATCACCCTGATAGACATCTCCTTGCGAGCTGAAAAACTTCATCTCGATGGTTATTTCGGGGTGATAGTGTAAAATCAATCGCCGAACTTCATTGGCCATAATTTGAGCCATCGTACTGCTTCTTGAACCGATAATAAGGGGCCTAGACATTTTAAAACCTACATATTCTGGATGAGCTGAGCAATTTCAGGAGCGGCATAAGTTAGAACGGCATCCGTGCCTGCGCGTTTAAAAGACATCATAACTTCAAGCAATGCTTTATCGTTATCCAGCCATCCGTTTTGCGCAGCGGCCTTCAACATCGCGTATTCACCACTCACATGATATGCAAAAGTTGGCACGCCAAAACTTTCTTTTACATCGCGAATGATGTCCAGATACGGCATGCCGGGCTTTACCATCACCATATCAGCTCCCTCAATAATATCCTGTCCCACTTCTCGCAATGCCTCTTGCCGATTGGCAGGATCAAGCTGATACGTTTTTTTATCGCCCTTTAAATAGCCTGCTGAATTGACAGCATCACGAAATGGTCCATAGAAGGCCGATGCATATTTTGCTGAATACGCACAAATTCCCTTGCGGGTAAAATCGCAAGCATCCAAAGCATCACGAATGGCACCAATACGACCATCCATCATATCTGAGGGCGCGATTACGTCTGCTCCTGCCTCTGCATGAACGACGGCTTGTTTACACAAAACGGCAATCGTTTCGTCATTTAAAACATAGCCATCATCACCCAGAATGCCATCATGACCATGGCTAGTATATGGATCCAGCGCCACATCAATAAACAAGCCGACCTCCGGTACATTTTTTTTCAGTGCACGCAAGGCTTGGCAGGCAAGATTATTAGGGTTCATTGCTTCTTTACCGTCAAGGCTTTTACCTTCGGCCCCCACCACGGGAAAAAGCGCTAAAGCTGGAATCCCAAGTTTTGCAGCCTTTTCAGCTTCACGCACTAATTCATCGATGGTCAAGCGCTCAACCCCCGGCAATGATCGAATGGGATCACGCTTTTTCTCACCCTCCATTACGAACACAGGCCAAATAAGATCATCAACACTCAAAGTATTTTCACGAACAAGACGTCGATTCCACTCGCTTTGACGATTGCGGCGCAAACGGGTGCGCATGGATAGAGTATCTTTTACATCATCATATTCTGAAGAAAATGTTTTACCCATTTTTACTGCTCTCCCTAAATTTTTTACGCTCTCACTAAAACGGTGTGACGTTAGCGCAGCTTTTATACTTCTGCAACACGGCTCATAAATTAAAAATCACCATCAACGATTCACCGCGCTAAAGCGCGCTCTGCATTCTGATCAATTCCCCGGCTCTTCAGCCCCGACGACAGTATGCGCCTCTGAAACTTCAGCAACGGGAATAAAAAATTCACGCATAACTGGCTGATATTCGCGCAAGTATAATTTTTCAGGTGTAACACGCACTAACTCTTTAATCAGAACTGCTTTGTTCGTTTTTGTGATCACCACACCTCGCCCCCCCAAAAGCGGACGATGAGGATTTACATAAAGCATCTGTCCAGGCCGATACATGGGCACCATCGAGTCGCCCACGACGTAAATGGCATATGCATCACGTACATGCTCGACAAAACTTGGGCATGGCCGATGGTCAATGGGGCCATCTTCCAAGAACATCTCCTGCTCCACCCCGCCGCGCGCAGCACTTCTCACAGGAATCAAACGCATGGGGGTTGTGGTCATGGTTGCGGGAAAAGGCTCCCCCATGCCCTGAGGCGGCACAGCGTCGGGCAACAAATCAGCAGGCTGGCACCCCAATGATTGTGCAAGACGAATCATCCAATCCACCGTTAAACGGCGATCACCTTTTTCTAATTTATCAATTTGAGCGCGAGTCGTGCCACAGGCTTCAGCTAATTGTTGCAGCGACCATTCTTTCTGATTTCTCCAATAACGTATACGATTTTCTTTCATATATTCCTCCCGAAGGGTGTAAGCGGCATCGGTGACGTAAGGGGGAGCATAGGGGGAAGCCCCTACGATAGTATGTATCCGAATTGGATACATACCACAATATGCTACTGATAATAAACTAAAATTATCTTGACATTTGTATCCGTTTTGGATACAAAGTGTACATCACAAACCGGACCACTCGTCCTCCTTAACTCCTGACAGAAGCGGATACCAAATCCACTTTTGCAACACTCACGGCCACAAGGAACAAAGCATGAACCACAACCTGAATCAAGAGGGTGAACACACTCTTATTGCTAAAAAAGTTCAAATAAATTCTAACACTGGCAAAGAGTCAACCATGAGGACGAACAATGACATACGGCAGCATGGCCCTCGCCCCCCACAATCGTTCCTCGCTCGCCTGCAATTGAGTCGCGCACGCACCCGAGAAGAAATGCGCAAATTAGCTGCTGACGTTTGGCGTCAACGCGGACTCGCTTTAATTGATCCGCTTTTGATCGAAAATGACTTTGCCCGCCAAGCTTTAATCAATGAGGCAACACGGCTCTATGGTCGCAAAAACCAAGGAAACACCTTTTCCAAGGGAGACCGCTAAATGACACGTCGTTACGTCTCCAATAAACGCAATCGCCCCTACAACCAACACGCCGATTACGGCACACCGGAACGCTGGAGCCATAGCCCTTGGGATTTGTGGGAAACGAATCAGCAAGGTCTACTTGCTATTCATGCCTTGCAAGAATGCGCTCTTGATCGATGGCTTCTGGAAGGCTTAATTGACGAAGAAGAACATGCGGCAGGTCTGCAGTTACGCGCCGATTATCACGACGCCAAGCTCACAAGTAAAGTTTGTCGTGTTTACGATCAAATTAACAAACTTCCACCCCAAGGTTTTTGGAGTAGCGCTGCCGAAAAAAGAAGCCCTCAAGCGGAACGCGCATACCAGTCATGGCGAAATGCACTGCAAAGCGTCAGCACACTTTCTTCCTCACTTTTACAAGCGGTGTGTTGCGATGATCGAGAACTTTCATCAGGTCAGAATGCCGCATTTCGATTCGCCCTCAAACAACTCAAAACCCACTATGAAGGGATATTATCCAGCTAAATCGGCCCTTTATTTAACGCTTTGATGTCTTCACACGATTCTGTAACAAACGGCAACAAAGCGTGATTTGCCATTATTACAGCACGTTACTAGATAATAAAGTATGACACAAAGTGCTTTCAACCTTTTTAGGACAACGGATTGCCTACACCCCATGCACCCCATGACGATAGGCCGTATTCCCCTCAAGACCAGCCCGTTGACGGCTCTTGAAAGCCAACAGCGCAAGACTTTAGCCGACGTTGTTTCGGTAGAAGGTGTGGGCGTGCATGCAGGGCTTTCTGCCCGACTTGAGGTTCGTCCGGCCCCGGCACATCACGGCATCGTTTTTGTTCGACAAGACAAAGCTGCAAACATCGCGGCAATTCCCGCTAAGTGGAATAATGTGACAGACACACGGATGTGTACAGTTCTTACGAATGAACATGGCGTTAGCGTTGCGACGGTAGAGCATTTGATGGCAGCGCTCGCAGGTTGTGGAATCGATGATGCCTTAATCACGATTGATGGTCCTGAGATTCCCATTATGGATGGAAGTGCTGCAGCTTTCGTGGCCCTTTTTGAAGAAGCAGGTTATGAAATATCAGGCCAGCCACGTCAGTTCATACGTGTTCTAAAAACCATACGGGTTGAAGATGGTGACAAGTGGGCTCAATTGGAGCCGGGTAGCCTTCAGCGTTTTGAAATGACGATTGACTTTGCCAGCGCGGCCATTGGCCGACAGACTCGCGCCCTCATCTTAAAGCCCAGCACGTTTGCGCTCGATATTGCCCGTGCGCGCACTTTTGGTTTTTTGCATGACGTTCAACAAATGCAAAAAATGGGATTGGGTAAAGGTGGTTCGCTGGATAATGCCGTGGTCGTGGATGGCGACCGTATCCTTAACGCGGATGGCCTTCGTTATGAAGATGAGTTTGTGCGTCACAAGCTTTTAGACAGTGTTGGTGATCTTGCTTTGGCAGGTGCGCCGATTCGTGGCACGTATCACTCATACAAAGGCGGTCACGCGCTTAACAATCTTCTGCTGCGTCAGCTTTTTGCCGACGAATCGCAGTGGGAATGGGCTGCATAACCCTCCTCTCTGCCCCTGTTTTTCCGATAAAAATGTCGCCCTGCCGCGCAAGGGCTGGATATCGGCGAGAAGCATGCTATAACCAAGCAAGCGATAACTAAGCACGCCATAACCATGCTAGATTAAGGCTCATTGTCAGGTCGGGAGTTTTTCATGTTTTCCTTAAATCGACGTCACTTCGCACTCACATTACTACTTGCCCTTGTAATCACGGCAGGCGGATGTAGTACTAACAGCGATAAAAAAGATGATGCAAAAGCGCCCCCCGAAAAACCGGCGCAAGAACTGTTTGATGCAGGTCAGAAAGAACTTGAAAAACATCACTATGTTGCCGCGTCGGAAAATTTTGACGAGCTGGATCGTCAGCACCCCTATTCTGACCTAGCGCCTAAAGCAAAATTGCTTTCAGCCTACGCACAGTATTTAAAAGAAGATTATGACGACGCGATTGTAGGGTTTGACAAGTTTCTGCAGATGCATCCCGGCAATCCTGAAGCCCCCTATGCACAGTATTTGAAAGCACTCTGTTACTACGAACAAATTTCTGATGTTAGCCGCGATCAGGGCATGACCACCAAAGCGATGGAGGCTTTGGAGCTGGTCTCAACGCGCTATCCTGACAGCCCTTATGCTAAAGAAGCAAAGCTTAGGCTTGACCTCACCCGTGACCATCTTGCCGGAAAAGAAATGGAAATCGGACGCTGGTATCAACGGCAAAACCAGTTGCAAGCCGCAATCGGACGTTTTCGCTCAGTTGTAGATAGCTACCAAACCACCAGCCATGTTCCAGAAGCGCTGCATCGCCTTGTTGAATGCTATATGGCTTTGGGTTTAAAACAGGAAGCGCGACAAACTGCACTTGTCTTGGGTAAAAATTATCCCGGCAGTCCGTGGTACCAAGATACATATGCACTCGTCAGTGGTGATCCCGATGCAAAACCAGCCGACACTGTAAAACCTGGTTTTTTTAAACGGACACTGGGTAGCGTATTTTAACGTTCGCATTGGACCGAGGCCATGCTTACCGGCTTATCCATTCGTGACTTCGTCTTAATTGATCAGCTTGACCTGACTTTTGAAGAGGGCCTAAGCGTTTTGACAGGCGAAACTGGTGCGGGAAAATCAATCATCCTAGATGCTCTTGGAATGGCCTGCGGCGCCCGCATGGAGGTGGGGTGTATTCGCCCCCCCGCTGATAAAGCAAGCGTAACAGCCCATTTTTCTCTACAGCCAACACACCTGCTCTTTTCTTTTTTAAAAGAAAGTGATTTAGAGATTTTAGCAGATGAAGATGTCATCATTCGCCGTGTAATCAATAAAGATGGTCGCAGCAAGGCCTATATTAATGATCAACCTGTCAGCGTTACGCTCTTGCGAGAAGCGGGAGCGCTTTTAGTTGAGGTTCATGGGCAATTTGAGACACACGGATTGTTAGATGCAGCAACCCATCGCCCTGCACTCGACCGTTTTGCAAATATTGATACCCTGCCCACTGAAAAAGCCTATGCTGATTGGCAAACCGCTTTAAATGCTGAGCTTGACGCACAAAAAAAGCTGCATGAAGCGGCACAAGAGCAAGAACGCCTGCAGGAAACGCTGGAAGATTTGGCCCGCCTTGCGCCCGAACAAGGTGAAGAAAACCGACTACAAGAGCAGCGCCAAACATTAGCCGGGCATGAAAAACTTTCGTTTGCATTATCACAATCTCTAAACGCTTTGCAAAGTGATACAGGAGCAGAGCAAGCCCTGATAGAGGCGACACGCACGCTCTCTAAAATAGAGCCGCTTGAGCGCATTACACAAACGCTTGTGCAACTTGACCTCGCACGTGATGCCGTAGCCAACGCACAATCATTATTAGAGAGTCTGGCGCACGATATTGATCGCCCCCCCCTTTCCCTTGAGCAAGTGGAAGATCGATTATACGCACTTCGCTCAGCAGCACGGCGCTACGGCACAACCGTTGATGAATTAAGCGCATTAAGTGAAAAAATTAGCCTTCAACTCTCGCTCCTTGATCAGGGAGAATCATTTTTACACACGTTGGCGGCGACCACCCTGCAAGCCAAAGCCCATTATGAAAAAATGGCAGGCAATCTCTCTGCACTCCGCCAAAAAGCGGCGAAAAAACTTGAAGCAGCACTGCAAAAAGAATTACCCCCTCTAAAAATGGATCGCGCCCAATTTCATATTGCTCTTCTTGCATGCGCCCCCAGTGCGATGGGGCTTGAAACTGTTCAGTTTGAAGTCAGCACCAATCCCGGCATGCCTATGGGCCCCTTGCATCGCATTGCTTCTGGCGGTGAACTTGCACGCTTTATGCTCGCACTTAAAGTTATTCTGGCGCAAACAGGAGAAGCGACAACCTTGATTTTTGATGAAGTTGATCAGGGTGTAGGTGGGGCCGTTGCCGCCGCTGTTGGCGATCGCTTGGCAAAGCTTGGAACAATGCTACAAGTATTTGTGGTCACGCATTCCCCTCAAGTTGCGGCAAAAGGTGCGCATCATTTTAAAATCAGCAAAACAATCGCTCAAAAAGTAACACGTACTGTTGTGCAGCAACTTTCACTCACACAACGTCGGGAAGAAATTGCCCGTATGCTGGCGGGAGAAGTAATCACTGATTCCAGCCGTCAGGCTGCCTCTGAACTTTTAGCCATGTGAGAAAACGTTCATGACCGATCCTGCTCTGCAACGACTTGAGCGCTTATGGCAAGAACTCTGCCATCATGATAAATTGTACCACACTGATGATACCCCCATCATCAGTGATGCGGAGTATGATACGCTCAAAGCTGAAGCGCTAGCGCTGGCGCGGCAACATCCCGAAGCGCCGTTTGCTCAAAATATTTTAAGTGCAATTGGCCATAAACTGAAAGATGGATTTGCCAAAATTCGCCATCGCAAAGCAATGCTGTCGCTTGATAATGCATTTTCAGATGACGATGTCGCAGCGTGGTTTGAACGTATGGCGCGCTTTCTGGGAATGGAAGATCAGCCGGAGGCCTTTGCCTGCATGGCCGAGCCAAAAGTTGATGGCCTATCACTCAGCGTGCGTTATGAACACGGAAAATTGATTTCTGCCGCAACCCGTGGAGATGGCGCAGAAGGCGAAGACGTGACAGCGAATATTCGTACACTGCGTGATATTCCAGTTATGCTGCAGAATGCCCCGGATGTGCTTGAAGTACGCGGTGAAATTTATATGAACCGACATGACTTTATCAACCTCAATGAAGAAGAAGCAAAAAAAGGAAAAAAGACATTCGCTAATCCGCGCAACGCAGCAGCGGGAAGCTTAAGGCAGCTTGATACTTTGATAACAGCTCAACGCCCGCTCAAATTTTTTGCCTATGCACTGGGTGACGTGTCAGACAAAATTGCCACCACACAATCCGATTTGCGTGCAGCGTTAAAAAATTTCGGTTTTACACTCAATGAGCCTGCCCAACTTTGTCGCTCGGCACAAGATTTACATGCCTATTACAATAACATAATGCTTATGCGTGCAGACCTTGCATTTGAAATTGATGGTGTCGTTTACAAACTCAATAACATCGCTCTGCAGGAACGCCTAGGTTTTGTCAGTCGCTCTCCCCGATGGGCAATTGCACATAAATTTCCCCCGCAACAAGGGGAAACCCGCCTCAAGAAAATTTCGATCCAAGTGGGGCGGACGGGAGCCCTAACACCAGTCGCAGAGCTTGAGCCGATTGGAATCGGCGGAGTCATGGTAAGCCGCGCCAGTTTGCATAATGAAGATGAAATCATGCGCAAAGATATTCGCGAACAGGATATTGTCACGATCCAGCGTGCGGGTGATGTTATCCCCCAAATTGTACGAGTCGTTAAACATGCGGAAGATAGCCATATCTTTCAATTTCCAACACGCTGCCCCGCTTGCGGCAGTCATGCGGTGCGCGATGAAGACGAGGCCGTTCGACGTTGCACAGGAGGACTGATTTGCCCCGCCCAGGCTAAAGAACGGCTCATTCATTTTGTTAGCCGTAATGCCTTTGACATCGACGGTATGGGCGGAAAAAGTATTGAAGAATTTTTTGATCTTGGCTGGATCAACGATCCATCCGACCTTTTCTTGCTAGAAGAAAAGCATGAAGCGACATTGGTTGAGCGAAAAGGATGGGATGTTCTTTCCGCCCAGAAACTTTTTGCAGCAATCAGGGCTAAAAAACGTATCACGCTAGAAAGATTTATCTATGCCTTGGGCATACGGCGTATTGGCGAGGCGAATGCTAAACTGTTGGCACGTCACTATCTTTCATGGCAAAAATTGCGTGAACAAATGCTTCTGGCCCAAACTGCTGACTCTGAGGCATGGCGCGATCTTGAATCCATCGAACGCATGGGTGAAACCATCGCACAAGAAGTTATCGAATTTTTCGCTGAGCCACAAAATCAAGCGTTGCTCAATCGTTTAGAACTCATTTTGACGATTGAAGATGCAAAACCGGCTTCACAAGATGGCTTGCTTGCGGGAAAGACTATTGTTTTTACCGGAACCCTCACAAAAATGCGCCGCCCGGAAGCCAAAGCCCGTGCCGAAATTCTGGGTGCAAAAGTCGCTGGCAGTGTTTCTAAAAAAACTGATTATGTTGTTGCTGGCGCTGATGCAGGATCGAAACTCAGCGACGCTCACGCGCTCGGCGTAAAAATATTGAGTGAGGATGAGTGGCTAAAAATGGCCGAAGGATAATCGCGGCTATGGCTTCGGCATACCATTTTCATTGATCTGATAAAAGGCAAAATGATTGTTCTGCCATATAAAATGATACGCACCATCAATGAGCGCTTTGAGTTCAGGAAAACGAAGAAGATCATCCTCTGATGTTACTGTTAGCAACGAATTTTTATCTTTACGCTGAACAATAATCAATTTTGGAGGATGTGCATGCATCTCGCTCAACATCGTCGCACGACGTACAGAAGGATCACCAACACGAAGCGGATAACTAAATCCATAGCGCGTTGATGAACGCCTTCCGCTTAAAGCATAAAGAGAAGCATCCCACCCCCAAAGATAAATATAGTCATCAGGTTGTGTAAGCTCTTTTATTTTTTCAATCGACTCACCCACATCATGAACACTAAATCCTTCTGAGTTTTTTTCATATGTTTCAGCCTGATTAGCAAAGGTGGCAAGTCCAACTGTTGATGCATAACCCAGAATAAAAAACAGGCCTATTTTCACAAGATGATAGGTATCACGCCTGTGCATACAGGCGCCCCATCCAGCTCCGGCAAGATAACCAGTAACAGCGAAAACCGGAAAATAATGATAATAAAAAAACTTCGTTTGCGAAAACAAAACAATCAGGGCTGCGGCAAGAAAGAACAATTCTTTTGGATATTTTTTCTGAATAAAAAGCGAAAAAATGAGACAGTATAAAAATATCTGCAGCCAAAACATATATGAAGAAGCGAGAAATGTCGGGTAAAAAAACAAATAGGGTGAAAACATAGGATGAGCGAGTACGGCATGGTGCGTATAAATGTTAAAAACGAACACAGCATCAATTACATCGGTCAGAAATCCATTAAAGAATGCATATGCACAAAAAACAATAAGGGGAATGATACTCATTAATCCGAGAAAGAATAAATACGCAATACGATTTTTTAATGTACGCGCTGCGCGATCACGGACGAAAACATATCCCCACATCGCCAAAACAAAAATTCCAAAATTAGGCTTAAACAGCACGGTTGCTCCCAATAACAGGGCCGCCACAATATCCGTTTTTAAAGCGCTTCGCCCCAGCAGCACCATCGAGATCAACATCATCTCCGCACCCAACAAATCTGGCTGCGCAACCCCCCACCAAACAGGATGAAGGGTGACAAGCAAGAAAAGACTTTTTACGAGGCCTTCAATAAGACAGGTAGAGGAAAGACAAACCAAAAATAGTGTTAATGCCAGAAACGTGAGATCAAAAATATCTATCGCGAGCGGTTGGCCACCTAATAAATAATAAATTATGGCACCGAGTGGCCCTTTATGATCCCAGGCATCGCGATAGAGAAAACCGCCATTTTCCATCATTAAAGCTTGCCACGAAAAAATCCCCTGATCTCGCCCAAAGGGTGCATTAAGGATACGGGTGCAATGAATGATAAAGAGACCAAACACCAACAGTGATACGTAGATTGTCAAAAACTTAATCTGTTCGGGATTAAAAACAGTTTTTCCTGAATCAGACGTCTTATTGCTCGAAAAAATTCTACTCATCACCCCATCCCATAACCTTAACATAAACAGCAAGTTAAACTTTCTTGTTTAACCGTACAAACGAACAGCGACTGTCGCAACCCGCTTTCCTTGCGCCTCGGCCAGGTCAAACTCATTATCGCTCGGTTGCCGCAAACCATCCAAAGCCGAGATGGTTCCGGCACCATACGGCGAGCCGCCCGATATCTCAGACATCGTCAGTAGCCCTGGTTCTGAAGCAGGCAAGCCCACAATGATCATGCCATGATGAAGCAAGGTATGATGCATACTTAAAATAGCGGCTTCATGGCCACCATGTTGGCTCGCAGTTGTCACAAAAACAGACCCGACTTTGCCGATAAGCGCACCAATCTGCCAAAGTTTGGCAGTTTGGTCCAAAAAATGCCGCATTTCAGCGCCAATAGAGCCTAAACGCACCGGCGAACCGAGAATAATGGCATCATATTTGGGCAAATCTTCAACTTTTGCGAGCGGAATTTTCTCTGAATATGCCTGGTTTGACTCGTAATCTTCTGTAAAAAGGCCTGGCACGCGCGCAATGTCTACCTGTGCAGCAGGAACGCTACGCGCCCCATGCGCGACCGCCATCGCAAGCTGCTGCGTGTGTCCGGTCGCCGAATAATAGAGTACGAGAATGCGCGCCATATCGCCCCCTTCTAAAATTGCCGTTAAGATTCAATGAGTAAATCTTTTAGCTGCGACTGTTCTATCATAAAATTGAATTTTTGAAAGAGGGGGGTGGACTTTTGGGCAGTTTTACGGGATTATGGGGCATCAAAAGAAAAGTGGTAGACACAACCTCTCAAGGCGTGTATTCACCACGATAATAGGACACAATTAGTCCTAATGGAGGGGAGAAAATGTTAAAATTAAGTAAATTAGCGGATTACAGCGTCGTTATTTTAGCAAGCTTGGCGCGGGACCCGTCAAAACAAGTAACTGCCGCTCAGGTCTCTGAGGATACGCAATTACCCGTCCCAACAGTCGCTAAACTCTTAAAAAAGCTAGCAAAATCATCACACGTAAAAGCTATTCGCGGCGCAGCTGGCGGTTATAAACTCGCCCATACTCCAGAAGAAATCTCGATCTCGAGCATTATTGAAGCTGTTGATGGCCCGGTACAAATTGTCTCGTGTGCAAGCCCCAATCCCGAACCGTGTAGCCGCCAAATCAATTGTGTGCTCCATGGTCGCTGGGATGCCATTAACTTGGCAATCCGCCAAACCCTCAAAGGGGTGACACTAAAAGATTTGATGCACACGCCTGCTCGTATTGAAATGAGCGAGCCACAAATTGACAACACAGCCACAGCATCCCCCATGGGTCGCGCGTGTGCAATGAGTGAAGAATGCATCCCTCAAAGTGGTTGCAACAGCATGGGTGGTAGTTGTAAAGGATAGCCATGTCTGGCTCAGAAGAAACAGTGCAGGCAGTCAATCGACTGGCCGAACAGCACTATCCGCATGGTTTCGAAACCGCAATTGACACTGATATAGCGCCCTTGGGACTATCGGAAGAGACAATTCGTTTTATTTCTGCCAAAAAAGGGGAGCCAGAATGGATGTTAAACTGGCGCCTTGATGCTTTTGCGTTATGGCAAACGTTGGAAGAACCAGATTGGGCAAAGCTTAAATATCCCAAAATTGACTATCAAGCGATCCATTATTATGCCGCTCCCAAAAAGCTTTTAAACTCAATGGATGAAGTTGATCCGGAGTTGCTCAAGACATATGATAAGCTGGGAATTCCGTTAAAAGAACGTGCCATTCTAGCAGGCGTTGCCGTTGATGCTGTGTTTGACAGTGTGTCGGTTGTTACAACATTTCAGGAAGAGCTGAAAAAAGTAGGCATCATTTTTTGCCCTATTTCAGAAGCCATAAAAAACCATCCCGACTTGATCAAAAAATATCTCGCTTCGGTTGTGCCGATTGGTGACAACTATTTTGCTGCACTTAATTGTGCTGTCTTTACCGATGGAAGTTTTGTTTATATTCCGGAAGGTGTACGCTGCCCGATGGAGCTATCGACCTATTTTCGCATCAATGCCCGTAACACAGGACAGTTTGAGCGCACGTTAATTATTGCTGAGCGAGGAAGCTATGTTAGCTATCTGGAGGGGTGTACAGCCCCTCAGCGTGATGAAAATCAGTTGCATGCCGCTGTAGTCGAACTGGTCGCCTTTGATGATGCGCAAATTAAATACAGTACTGTACAAAACTGGTATCCCGGCGATAAAGACGGCAAGGGCGGAATTTATAATTTTGTTACCAAGCGTGGCGTGTGCCGAGGTGCTCGTTCAAAAATTTCGTGGACACAAGTAGAAACAGGTTCTGCAATCACGTGGAAGTATCCTAGCTGCATTTTGCAAGGTGATGAGAGTATCGGCGAGTTTCACTCTGTTGCGGTTACAACCAATTATCAGCAGGCTGATACAGGCACAAAGATGGTGCATTTAGGAAAAAACACACGCTCAACCATCATCAGCAAAGGCATCTCTGCTGGTCACGCCCAAAATACATATCGCGGTTTGGTTCGCATTGGCCAGCGCGCAGAAGGATCCCGCAATCACACGCAATGTGATAGTTTGTTGATTGGCAATCAATGCGGAGCCCATACAGTTCCTTATATCGAAACAAAAACACCGCTAGCGATTATTGAACATGAAGCCACTACCAGCAAAGTTAGCGAAGACCAGCTTTTCTATTGCCGCGCCCGCGGAATTTCTGACGAAGATGCGGTGGGGTTGATTGTCAACGGTTTTTGTCGAGAAGTATTGCAAGTGCTGCCAATGGAGTTTGCCGTTGAAGCACAAAAGCTAATTTCACTCTCACTGGAAGGAAGCGTAGGATGAGCGAACAAAACACGTCATCCCCCGCTGACTTCAATCCGGTTCACCCCACCTACCCGCTGGCATTACCATACGCATTTGATACACGTCTGCAGGGCCGCAGTTTTTTGCGCGTGGTAACGGCAGTTGATAGTGCTTTAATCGCCTGCAGCTTTCTTGTTTTGCTTGTGTCTAATGATGTTGAGACTCGGTTTTGGAGCCCCATCATTTTGATCATCCTTGCCTTTGTATGCTTAGCAGGATCTCTGTGGATTTTTCGAGCAGCGGGGGGAGCCGTGGGGACAGTAGGCAAAGCGCAAGTTACGATTGAGCCTGACCACCTGATGGGAATTACAGCCCGATCACATCAAGGTACGTTCCCCACTTCAGAGTTTTCAGGACTGCTAATCACTAAAATTGGCATAAACGGCAATGTGGGGATACTAAGAATTATCCACCGCATCGCGAATATGAGTATCGTGATTAAAGTTGATCGTTATGATCTTGTGAAAAATGATGCGATTTTTCTCGCACAAAATCTTTCACTTCCGCTTAAAGAACAAAAAGGATAATGATTGTGGCCACACCTCTGCTTGATCTGAAAAACCTCACGGTTCAGTTAAACGATAAGGTTATTCTTAAAGGTGTAGACCTGTGCATCAATGCGGGCGAAGTTCACGCAATTATGGGTCCCAACGGAGCGGGAAAATCAACGTTAGGTTATGCATTGGCCGGGCGAGACGGTTATACCGTCACACATGGGCAAATGCATTTTAAGGGTGACGAGCTTTTATCCCTCACTCCTGAGGAGAGAGTGGCGAAAGGGCTTTTTCTCTCGATGCAATATCCGGTTGAAATTCCTGGTGTCAGCACCCTTTTGTTTTTACGAACTGCCCTAAACAGTGTGCGTAAAGCACGCGGATTGGAAGAGCTTGATGCACCAGCCGGCCTTAAACTTATTCGTGAAAAGGCAAAAATTCTCAATATTGATGATGCTTATCTTAAACGTCCCATCAATGTGGGTTTTTCGGGTGGCGAGAAAAAACGTCTTGAAGCGTTGCAAATGATTTTGCTTGAACCCTCTCTTGCCATTCTTGATGAAACCGATAGCGGCCTTGATATTGATGCGCTTAAATTGGTTGCGTCAACCATCAATGGTTTGCGCAACCAAGAGCGCGGCCTGCTGGTCATCACGCACTATCAACGCTTGTTGGATTACATCACACCTGATCGCATTCACATCCTTGCTGAGGGTAAAATTGTTCGCTCTGGCGCTGCAGATTTGGCCCATCAGCTTGAGGCACACGGTTATAATGCCGTTGCATCAGAAACGACCCCATGATGCTTCAAGAATCCTTTAAATATACACCGCTTAAAAAGATTGAGAGCCTGTATTATCCGGAAAGCACGCCGCACGCTCCTTATGTTCTTCCCCATCCATTACCAACAGGTGTTCATGTCGAGGAAATCGAGTGGCAAGCTTTTAAACAAAAATTTGCCGAACTCCCCCCTAATCATCCGGCCCTACAAAACACACAAGGCAAGGCATGGCGTTTGACGATTAGCGCCGCCTATGATGCCCATGAACCGCTTATTTTAAATTATAGCGGAAGCATGGCCACACAACAGTTTGTCGGCATTGATCTTGAGCTTTTGCCCGATAGCCGGTGTGACGTGCAGCAGACTTTTTCGGATAGCGGTGCCTTAAATGTTTTACTTCACAGCACCATCGGCGAAGGAGCACAGCTATCATTGTTACGTCTGCAAAACATGGATAAAACGCATGGCTCAATGCTGGGGTTAACCCGCATGACTCTCGCACAGAACAGCGCAGCGCAAACCTTTACCGTTAATAGTGGAGCGCGCCTCGCCCGCATTGAAGATCACATCCATTTGACGAGCCCACACTCAAACATTAAAACAACAACGCTCATGTTGTTAAAAGAACGGCAGCATGGCGACATAACATCGGTTATTCATCATGACGCTGAACAAACAACATCTATTCAAGAATGCCGCACTGTCTTGGCGGACGATACAACTGGCGTTTTTCAAGGGCTGATAAAAGTATCGCCACACGCCCAAAAAACAGATGGGCAACAAATGAGCCGTGCCTTGTTGCTGTCACCCTCAGCCACAATGAACACTAAGCCGGAACTCGAAATTTTTGCTGACGATGTAAAGTGCAGTCATGGTGCGGCAATTGGTGCATTGGATGATCAAATGCTTTTTTATTTACGTGCACGCGGCATCCCGGATCAGTTAGCCCGCCAACTCCTTATTGAAGCATTCATTTGTGAACCACTGCAAGAGCTATCGCAAATTGCCTCATTCAAAACAGAGAAGCTCCTGCGTGCGTATATCGAAAGTGACCGCGCATGATGACCGCACAAAAAACCAAAGAAAATCTTTTTGACGTCACTGCGGTGCGACAAGAGTTTCCCATTCTCAAGCAGCGTATTCATGACAAGCCACTTGTTTATTTAGATAATGCAGCCTCGGCACAAAAACCATGTGCTGTACTTTCAGCGATGCAACAGTTTTATGAACAAGATTATGCCAACGTGCATCGCGGCGTGCATACGTTATCGGTCCGTGCGACAGAAAAATATGAAGAAGCACGCGAAACTGTACGTCGCTTTATCAATGCACCGGACGTAAATACACTTGTTTTTACGCGCGGTGCCACTGAATCGATCAATCTGGTTGCTGCAGCATATGGGCGCACCCATTTAAAAGAGGGTGATGAAATCATCCTGACCCAACTCGAACATCATGCCAATATCGTGCCATGGCAACTGTTGCGTGATGAACGTAAAATTACAATTAAGATTGCCCCTATTAATCAATCGGGCCAAATTGATCTTGAGGCTTTTACGCGCCTTCTTACGCCGCGTGTCAAACTTGTGGCCGTGACGCAAATGTCAAACGCGCTTGGTATCCTCACCCCCCTAAAAGAAATAATAGACCGCGCTCACGCCTTACAGATCCCTGTTTTGGTTGATGGGTGCCAAGGAATTGTGCATCACGGAATTGATGTGCAGACGATGGATGCTGACTTTTATGCTTTTTCTTCGCACAAAATCTATGGGCCTACGGGAATTGGCGTATTGTATGCAAAAGCTGCGCTACTGGAATCAATGATTCCCTGGCAAGGCGGCGGCGACATGATTGAAAATGTCACGTTTGAAAAAACCACATATAAATCTGCGCCACATCGCTTTGAAGCAGGAACCCCCTCAATCGTGGAGGCTGTTGGTTTAGCAGAAGCACTCCGCTTTGTTGAAAGTATCGGATACGAAAAAATCATCCAGCATGAACAATCTTTACTGCAGGCAGCAACAGAACAGCTTCTCTCCATTCCGGGTTTAATTGTGCATGGAACCGACAAAAACAAAGGATCCATTCTGTCCTTTACATTGAAAGGCACCCATCCGCAGGACTTAGGTGTGCTGCTGGATCAACAGGGCATTGCAGTGCGTGTTGGACATCATTGTTGCATGCCGCTGATGCAGCACTTAGGGCTTGCGGGTACATGTCGTGCGAGCTTTGCTATTTATAACACGCTCTCTGAAGTTGATGCGCTTTATCAGGGGATAACTAAAGCGCTGAGGTTACTGCGATGACAACCCTTGACCACAAAGACAAAGCACCCGCGCCCACAGAAAATCCTGCAAATAATAAACCTGAAAAAACATCGCCACCTGTCTCGGAAGCGGAAGCATTGTCTGTAACAAATCCATCACCCCCGCATAAGGCTGACCTGTTCGATGCGATTGTCGCTGTACTGAAAACAGTCAACGATCCGGAGATTCCAGTCAACATTTATGATTTGGGATTGATTTATGACATTAATATCCAGTCCGAAGGCACAGTCGCGATTGATATGACCCTCACCTCCCCCAATTGTCCTGTTGCAATTGATCTGCCTGCACAGGTGCAAGAGACCGTGGAAAGTGTGGAGGGTGTTCAGCGCGTTACAATTAACCTTGTCTGGGATCCGCCATGGGATCGCGCCCGCATGTCTGACGATGCAATGATGATTTTGGGATTCTACTAGAGCGCATCTCCCGAAGTTAGACGCGCTTGCTTTTATTCTTTTAACACTGATACGCCGTCAAAGAGGGTCTCGGAGATCCCATCTTTTCGGGATTAGCGCTAATTCGGGATTGGTCGCTTGTCACTCACTTCAGACCGTATAACATTTGTATAATTAAATAAGCCCTTTCTTCACACATGCCTCAATCGCCCAACGGGTATACGGCATCAAATGCGGGTTCAGCAGAGCGTCTTCTGCAGTATTGAACTCGATATAACCGCGCTCATAGCAACCTGTGATCGTATCCTCTTGATCATGCCAAAAATGAACGTGCACAAGTTCTTTGTGCTGGGTGAAATCTTCTGTAAGTGCGGCGATATAAATAAGCGCGCACGGGTCTATCTGAGCGCCGGTCTCTTCAGCTATTTCACGCAGGGCAGCTTGTGTGATCGACTCACCTGTTTCAACATGCCCCCCAAAAAGATTGATAGTCCCAAAACTTTTTCTTGCCGGATCAACATGCCTCTGCAGGTAAAGCACACCTGAGGCTCTTTTAATCAGCACGTCGGCAAGATTGGTTTTATAATTCTCTGCAAGTGACTGCCCGTCAGGATAAATTTTTAAGATATCCATCACCTTATCCTTCGCAAATCATTTTACTTGGGTTTAATGACCTAAGTACATCCTATGGGTTCTCTTTAATTCAGTCCGAAACTTGTCGGCATTTCTTAGACTGCTGCATATTCTGCCGATTCTATTCGACATTTGACATCACGACAAGAAACCTAAGATCCTTTCATACCGAGCCATTTTTCAAGTGATTCCCACGTTTCGTCCATGCGGTAGCTGGCGCTTAAAAAAGGAATCCCAATATGGCCATAACGAAACGATAGCTCTGACTCAGCATCTTCTTCCGTACCATTGGCAAAAACCGCGACAGATAATGCCGAGATCAAACCTGTGCGATCAGCGCCAGATTTACAATGAATAAGAACAGGCTTTTGTGCATTCTGTATGAGGTTGATTACTTCTACAACTTTTTCTTGCGGCAGGATTCGTCGTGCAGACATACGAAAATCAATGTGCGTAATACCGAGATCCTTCGCTGCAGCAACCTCATGATCATACCACGCACTCCCACGATTTTCTCCACGCAGATTTATAATCGTGCGAATGCCATACTGTTGCTGATATTGTCTTAATTGTGCAGGTGTAATTTGCGCTGAACGATATATCTGGCCATCAACAACGGAATGGAAATTACCTGTAAAATACAGAACACCTAAATAAGCGCCATACATCAGTAAAACAAAAAAAATCGCGGCCACAACCTGAAAAGCTCTGTTAGGTAGAATTGCGCGTTTAAAAAAAGAAGGGGGTGAAGGCTGTTTTGGGATTGCTATAATCGTCACGGACTTATCTCCCTGTTGCTTCACTTTTACCGCCACGTGTTATTATAAGCAAGGTCAATCTGCTAAGTACCCAATTCTTTGCAATTTTACTTGTAATATAATGAAACATTATTTGTGAGGCCAAGGTTTTAAAATCATGGCATAGAGCATACATTCGTTATTAAGATGAGGAAAAAATGATTTACGACGGCATTCACCCCACAGCGATCATTCATGATTCAGTTGAATTGGGAGAAGGAACAACGGTTGGACCATTCACCTGTATTGGTGCAGGGGTAAAGCTTGGAAAAAACAATCGTATTGCTTCGCATGTGGTCATTGAAGGTGACACACACCTTGGTGATGACAACCAGATTTTTTCATTCGCCAGTGTAGGCACCACCCCTCAAGATTTAAAATTTAAAGGCGGAAAAAGTGAATTACGAATCGGTAATAGCAACCGTATTCGCGAGTATGTGAGTATTCAACCCGGCTTGGAACAGTTTGGTGGTCTCACCTCAATTGGCAACAATAACTTGTTCATGGCAAACTCTCATGTGGCCCATGACTGCCACGTTGGTAACAATATCTGGATGACAAATTCAGCCGCTTTGGCAGGCCACGTCACGTTGGAAGATAATGTTATCATGGCAGGCTTAAGCGGCGTGCATCAATTTTGTCGTATTGGTGAAGGCGCCTTCATTGCAGCAGGAGCCATGGTCACACATGATGTTCCCCCCTTCTGTATGGCCCAGGGCGATCGCGCCAAACTGCGAACGATCAACAAACTTGGATTGGAGCGTAAAGGCTATAGCCCGGATGAAGTGCGCCGCATTTTTAAAGTTTTCACGCTGCTCTTTGTAAACAAAGGCACGATGGAAGAAAAACTTGCCGTACTACAAAAAGACCATGGTGATTTTGCCCCTGCACAAAAACTGAAAACGTTTATTGAGCGCTCGCAACGCGGACTGATCACCTATCAAAAAGACCGTGGGGAAAACGCAGCTTAAACAAGGCGCCACTCCGTTAATTTGCCATTAAACCGAAAACAGTCCTCCTGTACTCATTTAAGGCGCACGCATTATTGTCTTGGTATCGTTTAACGCGTCGGCGAGCGCATCTAGCTGTGTTGGTGTGGTATTTAAGACCACCACCTTTTCTGACTCATCAAGTCGACACGCTTCGATAACACACTGCAAAAGAGTATAAACCTCATTGTACGTGAGGGAGACAGTCGCCTGTTGTCGGTCTGCATTAAGTAAATTCATCCTCTTTCTCTTTCATTTATTTGTGGACTCATTTATTTTATAATCGCAAAGCCCCTCTTTGACGACATCTTTGCGTCAAAAATATAGTATAGATTGCGCCTGTCTTTAAAAGATTCGTTCTGGGCGTTTTGCGACACAAAAAATGGATTTATCTTGGTTTTTACAGCAAGTGCCGTATAAACGTGAGAAAATGGAATGAGGCACAAACCGTGGCACGCAGAAAAGACAGCTTGGATCAAGAAAGTTTGCGCGAAAAATTACTGGCATTAGCTGAAGCCATTATTGTGCAAAAAGGCCCCACTGCTCTGACGATGCGTACGCTTGCTCTACATATGGGCTATTCAGTGGGCCATCTGTATAATCTTGTTTCCAGCGCAGACGAAGTGCTTTTACTTATCAGCCATCGCACAATTGAAAATTTACTTCTTGCTCTTAAAAAAGCAACAAAAGGTAAAAAAGGCTTTCTTCGTTTTGAGAGTTTCATAACAACGTTCAATGAAAGCTTGAGGGAACAGTCGCGCATTTGGTCGATTGTATTAAATTTTCTTCTCTCACCTTCTTCTGCACTCATATCTGAGCGGGAGAGACTTTACGAGTATTTTTTAAAAGCAATTGATGAAGAGATAAGCCATTCACTTCCATCAAAAGACACAGAGCAACCACTGGTTAAATTTATTCGCAGTGTTTTGATTCAGTCAGACTTTGAACGCGTAATCTTCAATCGCAAGAAAGATCCTGAAGAAGCCACTCATTCAGCAGCTTTTTTATGGGTGATACTAACTCAGAATGACAAATAAAAAAATCAAGTACTCCAAAGTCAGAGGCTCGATTTTTTTATCATAAAGCTAACTTATAGCCGCAATTTTACTGCAGGGAGGGTGGCATTAGCAATGTAATCTACAACACCCAGAGTTGAAACAATATCATTAAATCGAGCTAATAGTTGGCTTGTTATCCCATCCAAACTGTCACGATTCATAATTTTTTGCCCAAGCACTACAACAGAAAACCATTCACCATCAGGAAACGCGACAACCGGTACATCGTTAGGGCAATACACAACAGCAACATCCCGTGTCAACACGCCACGAACATTATTATTATCAGAGGATCCTAAACCTTCTAAGGCGAACGCCATTGCACTTGCTGCTCGGACAGGATGAGACTCAATATGGTTAAGTCCGAACTGAGCCAAATCGATACGCGCACTCCTACTCTCCGCTTCGTTTTTTGCAGAAAAAAATTTATTCAAATGAAGTTCAAGTTCCCCTTCGTCGATTTGAGGCTTGATACTAGCTCTGCTTCTAGAAAAACCAAACACACCACTTCTCCTTAATAGAATAACCACACATACTAACCCATTCAAACAACCTCGTACATATCCAGCAAATATCAGGTTTATGTTATACACAAGCTATATAGAGGTTTTAGCGGCCCTACTAACTGCCCTAATCTATCCAATAGTAACTGTCTGCGAATTTCCCAACCTTTACTTTCATGCATTACTGCACTGTCTCGACTTGGGTCGGGGCGAACAGAACCATTAATCGCCATAATATCTCCCTGATCATTAGGCCGATGAAAAATAACAATCCTGAATCTTTTACCATTCAATAATGTACCATAAACTGTGACATCACATGCCATAAACAAAATTTCACTCCCATGATTATCATTGGGATTCCCTGAAGCAAGAAGAGCTTTTTCAACAATACGTAGGGCAAGATCATCACTTCCCTGCTGGGCTGCGATCTCAGCGATCCTCATAAAATCACTTACAACGCTCCCTGCACAAGTTTTTTTTCTAACCGCTAATGCTGCTAGAAGCATTGATCGCTCATGCTTGTAACCAACAGGCTCCCCATTATTAAGAACACATCTATAATCCGTCCCTTCAGGTAGGGGGGGAAGTTGTTCAAGTGTGGAAGTATGGGCTGATGAGGCGAACATCCCCGTATCATATATAGACATGTTTAAAACCTTTTTTGAATATTACTTGACGACAATACCAATTACAGGCGGAACAAACAACACAAAATACTTAAAAATTAGTTAATTGCATATTTTCATCACAACACACGACAAATTTTTCTCTCAATGCGAAAACATAATTTTTTGTTTTCTCATTCTCCGGTGATGTGAAGCACTTGTCGGGCAACAATGTACATGATAAGAGCTGAAGCGGTTAGAACAATCCTCGGACTAAAATAATGATATCCAGCAATATCCCGCTAGGAATTTACCAACACTATAAAGGCAATAAATATCGCGTTCTTGGCACGGCTTTGCACAGTGAAACATTGGAAACACTTGTGGTCTATCAGGCTTTGTATGCAGGCGAGCATCCCCTTAATCAATTATGGGTACGTCCAGCAGCCATGTTTTTAGAAACGATCGAATACAAGGGCAATAAACGACCGCGTTTTACGCATTGTGAGCATGAAACGCTCTAAAGCCCCTCCACACCAAACCCCCGACGAAGAAATTCGTGCGTATGCTTTAACGCTCGGTTTTGACTGCCTAGGGGTTACTTCAGCGACATTGCCTGCAGAGGCTCACGATCGCCTGCAATCATTTTTGAAAGACGAAAAGCAAGGCGACATGAACTGGCTAAAAGAAAGAGCCGCGCAACGAAGTCATCCTCAAGCACTGTGGCCAGACGCACGCTCAATCATTACAGTAGGGGTTAATTATGGTCCGGACCATCAACCCTTAGATAATTTAGCTTTTAAAAGTCAGGGTAATATTTCCGTTTATGCTCGCCACCGTGATTATCATGACGTGATAAAAAAACGCCTTCGTGTGTTTGCAACGTGGATCGCAAAAACATTTAAAACCGACGTCAAAATTTTTGTTGATACCGCGCCCGTGATGGAAAAACCTCTTGCACAACAAGCCTCGCTCGGATGGATGGGCAAACATACAAACATTGTCTCGCGTTCATATGGGTCATGGCTCTTTTTGGGAGAGATTTTTACATCCCTTCCCCTCCATCCTGATGTACCGCAATCTGATCATTGCGGAAGCTGTACACGCTGCATTTCTATTTGCCCAACAGGTGCCATCGTTGCGCCGTATAACGTTGATGCGCGTCGTTGTATCTCTTATCTGACCATCGAGCATAAGGGGCCAATCCCACATGAGTTTCGTACAGCGATGGGAAATCGTATTTATGGCTGCGATGATTGCCTCGCCGTTTGTCCCTGGAATCGCTTTGCCAAAACATGTTCGCACGACGACTTAAAACCAAAACCAGAAAATGCGCTTCCCTCACTTCTAGATTTAATCACGTTGGATGACGCTCAGTTTCGTGCCCGATTTTCTGGTTCGCCCATCAAACGTATCGGCCGTGATCGTTTTATTCGCAACGTCTTGATTGCAATCGGCAATAGCAATGATCCCCAAACTTTTGAACAATCCGTCATTGATCGATTAACCGACTCTTCCTCGCTCGTAAGAGGCGCGGCCGTTTGGGCTTTAAAACAACTCATTCCTCAGGCTGTTCAAGATAACAAAAAACAATTTCTTAAGCAGGAAAATGACCCAGACGTGATAAACGAGTGGCTATGCGATAAATAATGTCATTCATAGGACCAATAAAAAAAGGCGCCTTTCAGCGCCTTTTTTTATCAACCGAGAATGTTTTATAAGCTTAGGCGCAAGCGTCTAATCGACTGAGCAATTGCAGCAAATGCTGCACTTAATGCATTTGCATTATCAGCGCTATAAACACCGCCTGAAGTCCCTACACACTCATTTAACGTATTCATCAAACGATTTTTATAGGTTGACCCATCCACATCGAACAGGATAAAGTACGGATGGATGTTTTTTGCACGCATGTTCAAACAGGTTGTCTTGAGCTTTTGTTCAAGAGTATCATAGTACGTCCCAAACCCAGCCGCGTTAGATTGCTGTGTGCACTGCCCAGATGAATCACGGATCATACAATCAACATCTCGGCAACCCCACGTATTGAGAATAACCTCAGAACTACGTAGAGGGGTATCGGCAAGCAATTGTTTACGCACCAAACAAAATTGCCGACGAGCGTTACTGATATCTGTATCAGCCATGTATCCATATGCTGAAGCATCGGCATCCACAATATTCCCTTTCACAGGCGAGTTAACATCTATGTTCCCTGAAACATCAGCAGACACCATATATTTGACCCACCAAGGAAAGCTAGAATTGGAGGTTTCTGAAAGAGAACCTGACTCGACTGATTGCACGTTATTCAAGCCGTCGGTCAAAACAACAACCGCCTTAACGTTACTCTTTAAGCTTTCGCTACGTGGCAGGTCCGAATTGATCGGCGTTCCGCTTTCAAACTTCCATTTATTTTGCCACTTTGACGAAATTGTGCGCCATCCCCAAACAAGGCCTTCATTGATAATCGTACCGTTGTATGAAGCGATATCATAATAATACGTATTACCTTGTCCAGTGGGGTAGTCTTCATGCAATTTGACGTAATTAGTCACATCAATTTTGTCAATTGAAGCAAGAATATCAAGGCGCTTGTTGGTGAGAGGCAGCAATGGTAAACCACATCCTGAATTTCCATACCCACCAAACTTAATGTTATTAGGTCCACTGTTCGTAGGCCACGGATAGATCCACCGCCCCCCCATACTCCATTTAATAGGTGCAGTACCGATAGCATAATGATCTGTGGGATAACAGCACACTGAAGTGTTGTTCTGATTTCTGTTTGCTACGGCACTCATATTTCTCAAAGCAGGGTAAAAATAGCTTCCCGTAAAGGTAAAATTGGCACCAAGATACAAGACGAGATAATTGTCAACCTCAGTCGGATGTACTGTATAAAAGCCATTTGTATCCTGAAATACTGCATATGGCTTAACATTTAAACCAGGAGAGCTCGTATAATTCGTAAATTGAGTTCCAGTTACATTCGTAAAACCATGCGTGACCAAGGGGGGATTATGCTGGTCTGTGACAGGGCATTCAGGATAACCTGTTGCAGATGTATTTTTTACACCTGCGTATTCCCAAGGATGATGTTCACCTGGCTCAACCCAACGACTGCTACCACTACTACTGCCGGCAGCACCGGTACACGACCATTGTGAATTAGTACAATAGGTATAAGGGCACATTTTTGGGTGAGCAATACCATCCAAATAATAAGTACAATCTTGTTGAACGGTGACAAGGTCACTAGGGTTACAAAATTGTGTACAACCCTGCCCAGGTTGAACAGGGGCAGCAGGACATGATTGATACGCTTGCACTTGAGGATAATTAACATGATATGGCCAAAATTTTTCGGTATCCGGGCTAGCATCCGTCATGTCATTGCCTTGATAACCAGAGCCATCTTCATAATAGGCACGCTCAAACATGCAGCCCCGCCATGAATTATAGGGAGTAGAATTTTTAGGAAAATCCCAAACAATATTATTGAGTGAGTTAGCTGCCAAGAAGCTTTGATGTTGTGTCCCCACGTTCACCACGCTGGTAAATGGCACAACGCTTACGTTGAGCACGTCTGACACATCGGTCAGTGCGCCTTCAACTGTAAAGAGTTGATTGACGAATTCTTTTGCGCGGGCTTTCATCGAATCAATACGACGTTGGCCGTTGCTCATCGTCGTATTCATTGAAGCAGTTGTATCAAGCGCCAAAGCGACTTCAAACGTGGTATCGACGTCAGGTAGTTCTGTCCCGGATCGCCCCCCGACCTTCATGAGGTTCGGTCCGCTAGCCCCCGCGTATGTGGCATTAAAAATGCGCATGAGAACGGTGGGAACTTCTACAGTTGCGCTCACTAAAAGTTTCATTTCCTGTTGGCTTACGGGATCAACATAATTGGCAACGATATGAAGATCAGTATCGGGAATATCACGGCTGTTATGATAATTGGCTCGCCAATTGGCATAAAAGTAATCATGGATCATCTGATCGCGTTCTTGAGGATTATTATTGAAATATTTAACCCCGACAAGAGCTGCAGAATCCAACGATGACTGCAGGTGCGAGCGAACAGCAAAACCGCGCGCTGAATCAACAGCAAACCCAACAGCAGCGATCAAAGGCACAAGCAGGAAGGCAAAAAGAATAACAAAGGCGCCACTTTGATCACGAAAAAAGGTTTTGTTATTTTTTTCTGAATGAGATTGAGTTAAATCACTCTTAAAAAAACGGAAAAACATAACAATACCCTCCCCGTCCCATATGGACCACAACCATAACATATTAAGGGATTACTGATGAATAAAAAATTAAGTCATAAAGATTTTTAATTTTATAATACCTTATAGTCATTTGCTTGGAAAATTGGGTTTTTCAAACCCATCAGCAACGTCATCGCCCCACTCTTCAATAAGCAGGCGCTGACCTTCTTTCATACGTTTAATGTGGGCGCGTTCACGGTTAAGAATAATACTGACAACAAAATTTGGGACGCCTTGCGCAAACGACCATCCAACAATGACAGCAAGAAGGATCAAAACCCAATTTATAGTTGATCCCATTAAACTCATTGCAGCTGTCATGCCACCTCCTTGATCCCAAAGATGGATTAAGATCGGCACCAACGCGATTCCGTTCATCGCTGCAATCGTCACTGCGGTAAGTTTGGAGTGGCCGCGATCGATAAGCCAAACAACGCCGCTGGGTAACAGCCCACAAAGAATGACAAATGTATATGGCATTTGCCAAACGCCCAGCATTACAAGAACAAGGAGAAGTGAGCGATTAGACTTCTTGGATTTAGATTTTTTTCCCATGATTAAACCGCCCCATCATACCAATTGAAGAAAAAACATGAGCGAGATCGCGATAAATGCCAAGAGGCAGCTTAAAAACGCAGTGATTTGTTGACCTTGCTTTGTGAGTGATTTTTCGCGTTTGCCCCCTGACGATAAGTCTTTGATCACTTTATCGAACATTTCGTATTGAGAGCAGGCCGTCTGAAACGCTTCCTCGTCTTTACCGATAGTTGACGCGTCATCAACCACCTGCAGCATGGCATCAAGATTGCCTTTTTTAGCCAACCGATGTAAATCCTTAAGCATTCGTTCGCGCAGATGGCGACTCTTGAATCGTTTCAACGAGGGTTCAAGAAAAGCAACAAGGTAGTTAGCCAGATGCGGCATATCTTCGGGATGAAACTTTCGTTGAATTTCTGCGTAGATTGTTAGCAGCGCGATACCTTTCATAATCGGGTCGCCTTTAGGGGTAATCACTTGAAAAAGCCGATCATTTACGCGGCGATAGTGACAAAGAATAAAAGCGGCAAGATGCCGATCAAGAGGATCGCGTTTTGGTTCTTGTCCGGCGTTTGATTTAGCCCAGCCTTCAAGTGCATGCATCAATCCCTTCAAATTGAGGGGCCGAGCATGGCCTAAAAAAGGGCTTAAGCAGGGCAACCCCGGGTTGAGTTCATAAGCAACACGCTCTATACCGAAACCAATCTGCGCACGATCCATGAGCATGCGCATACCGTCATACGCTTGCGTGAGCGCCATGTTCTCGCTGCAAAGATTCTCTGACAAGTTTAACCAAAAGGTCATAAGCTGGCTTGATATAAGCTCGACGACATTCGTAGGAGAACGGCCATTTAAGATAAGAGTCGCCAAATAAGGCCCTAAACCAGAGGGCATGGCGCTGATATCACGAAACCTTAGGGGTGCGCGTTGATCCAGCGCCTGTACCACACGCGAAAGGGTGCGTTCAGCTGGCGTACCACCACGCGTCACCGATGTTGCCGAGGCGATGGCATCATTAATTCTGGCGGCCATTTCTTCATCCCCCAGCGAACGATTAACCCATCGAGCCAATGAATTATCATCAATGATACGCATACCTTCATCGGGGCGTTCAGCCATTTTTTGGGCCAGCAAACGCGCATTGAATATTGGTTCATTTTCAAAAAGAATGGCGCGCTGTGCTTTTTTCACCTGTGTCGCTGACTTGCTTCCCATACGCCGTCCGCTCAACCAATGACTGACATCATCCAACGACCAACGTTGCTTAGAATCATCTGTTAACAATCCGCGCATCAGTTCGCTATAGGCGCTAGGCAAACGCATGCCATTTAAAAGAGCCAACAGACTGGTTTTTTCAATTTTTGCGATTAGAAGCTCTTCTGCTGAAAGGTTAGCGGCAGGTAATTTTCCGAACAGTAACGTTAAAAGGGTCACACCAATTGCATATACATCGTCAGCAGGGAGAGTTGGCCCGCGCCCAGAGGGTGCAGCCATCATTCGTTCAATTGTTTCATACGCTGGATCTTGCGCACAGCCGGGTTGGCACGTTAGAAACTCCCCCAATTGAATCTGCGCTCCTCCACCTTCTTTGACATAAAGGTTGGTGGGATTAATGCGACCATGATTACACCCGACAAGGAACAAATCGCGCATTCCATCCATTAAGCTTTCAACAGCTTGACGGAAGAACACTTCATTATTGAGCGGATGCCGTTCTTGCGCCCGGTGGTCTAACAGGCGAGGCCCTATGGGTCGCTCGAAGACAAAGACAGGCTGAGCAATATCAAATTCAGGCCAGTAGACACTATCATATTCAATAAAGCGCATTACCTGCTGGCTTTTGACGTTTAAAGCGTTGCTTGCAAGCTCGACACGGGGCAACTCTCCCGGATTGACCACGATTGCGAATAAACCATTGCCCCCCCGAGAGGCATTTAACGCATATGCTTTACCCGAGGGCTGAGACAAACCATCCAACACCGCTTTAGTCATGATCTCAAAGTGCCCCCCGCAGATTGAGATTTTCTCGGGCATAGCGTCGGTTTTAGCAGCAGTGGTTTTTACTGTCTCGTTATCGGCCATTTTCACAACTCTTATGGGCAAACCCCTATCTGGCAAGATAGCGCATGAAAAATTAACGAATGCATAATACGTATAAAAATCTTAAGAGATAAAAAACACGAGAGCAAATCCCGAGAAGATGGGATCGAAGAGGCCATCTTAGACGACGCATTTGCGGCGAAAACAAAACAAGAGCAAATCCCGAGAAGATGGAATCGAAGAGACCATCTTAGACGACGCATTTGCGGCAAAAACAAAACAAGAGCAAATCCCGAGAAGATGGGATCGAAGAGGCCATCTTAGACGACGTATTTGCGGCAAAACACAACGAGAGCAAATCCCTGCAAACGCCAAAATGACCGCCGCTTCAGTGCCCACGCCAAGCCACCCAAAAGAAAAAGCCGCCCGATAAAAAGCGGCTTTCGTTCTCATTCTTTGGGAAAACCAAAGGACACAAATCTTATTTTTTGTAAGCTTGCGCGGCTTGAGTAATAATTTCCTTGGCCTTTGTGGCATCACTCCAGCCTTTGACTTTAACAAACTTACCCGGCTCTAAATCCTTATAGTGCTCAAAAAAGTGCTTAATTTGCTCTAGTAACAAAGCAGGCAAGTCTGAAGGAGACTGAACCGACTTATAAATAGGGATCAATTTATCAACGGGTACTGCCAGCAACTTAGCATCTTCACCGGCTTCGTCTTCCATTTCCAATACACCAATGGGACGGCAGCGAATAACTACACCGGGCGACAATGGAATAGGTGTTACCACCAACACGTCAACAGGGTCGCCATCCCCCCCCAGCGTTTGCGGAATATAACCATAGTTGCAGGGATAATGCATCGCGGTTGCCATAAAGCGATCAACAAAAAGCGCGCCAGAATCCTTATCGACCTCATACTTGATCGGCTCACCGTTCATGCCTATTTCAATAACAACATTGACATCATCCGGCACATTTTTACCGCTCGGCACTTCATTAAAACCCATTTAACCCTCCTCCTAAAAATGCTCGGTCGTGCACACCCATAACGGGGTGATGAAAATTATTTATGGCGGAAAATGATCCGGCCTTTGCTCAGATCATAGGGTGTCATTTCAACAGTCACCCGATCACCCACGAGCACGCGAATGCGATTACGGCGCATGTTACCCGCTGTGTGGCCCAGAATGACATGACCATTCTCAAGCTCCACCCGAAACATTGCGTTGGGTAGCAATTCGATAACTTTGCCGTTTAATTCAATCAGCTCTTCTTTAGCCATAAGGGTTTACTCTCTTCCTTTTGCTTGTCAGCGCGTTATTTAGTGGCCTTGCCAAACGATTTGGTCAAGTAGAATCTTCATCCATCTGCAACAAAATGAGCATGAAAAGATTAAAAAGAGAGGCTGCCGTCTGATAATCAACGGTGCAGACACTCTCTAAATCAACTCGGACTCTTTTTGCCCCTTTTTCAACAAATGGCTCAGTGTCTTCATGAGGAACAGAAACAGACAACAACGTCTTAAGCGCGCGATAAGGGCTGAGGTCAAGAACAAATGAAGCTAACGTTGCTCCCCCCAAATCCTTGAACGTACAGACAATGCTTTCACGGCGCGGGTAAAGGCTTAAATGATACGGACCAGCCTCGGGGTCAGATTTAAGCTGAAGCGTATTCGAACGCAGCAGTGAGTGATAGGTTTTTTGAGCCAATTCAATCCACTCATCGTGGAAAGAAAACCCCTCTTCATCTAAACCAAGCGATATCAAACGGTGCGAGCGCTGGTCTGCTGGACAATATGGCGGGTGTGAAGACGGAATCATCGGCACCTAGAGCGCATCTCCCGAAGATAGATACGCTCTGTTTTATCTTTTTGATGCAAATACGTCGTCAAAGATGGCAGTTGCGATTCTGTCTTCTCGGGATTTGCACTAAGCAGCATCGGCAAGATCCACCCGCTCAATTAAAGCACCGCATTGCGCAAGTTTCTTCTCAAGATTTTCATAGCCGCGATCCAGGTGATAAATGCGGTTAATGATGGTTTTACCTTCTGCAACCAAGCCGGCGAGAACCAAAGAAACAGAGGCCCGAAGGTCTGTTGCCATAACCGAAGCACCCTTTAATTTTGGCACACCACGCACCAATGCAGAACTACCATGAATCGTAATATTCGCACCCAGACGCATCAGCTCAGGTGCATGCATAAAGCGATTTTCAAAAATGGTCTCTGTAATCATCGCGGCACCATTTGCCACGCACATCAACGCCATGTACTGGGCTTGCAAATCGGTTGCAAAACCCGGAAAAGGCTCTGTCATGGCATCAATACCAATGAGCTGGCCTGGGCGTGAGGCACGATAACCGTTTTGTGTGGGTGTAAAAACAACGCCTGCTTTTTCTAAAATTGGGAGCGCGCCCGCCAAGTCATTCAGGTTTCCACCCAACAACTCCAAATCCCCTCCCGTGATCGCAGCAGCCATAACATACGTCCCTGCTTCAATGCGGTCAGCAATAATGCGGTGCGTTGCCCCGTGCAGAGCTGCCTGGCCTTGAATGCGGATGGTATCTGTGCCTGCGCCATCAATTTTAGCCCCCATGGCGATCAAACAATTGGCCAGATCTATCACTTCTGGCTCGCGTGCAGCGTTCACCAGCTCACTTTCTCCCTGTGCTAACGTAGCCGCCATCATCATGCTCTCAGTTGCCCCCACAGAAGCGAAAGGAAAAACAATTTTCGCCCCTTTTAGGCCTTGGGGGGCACGCGCACGAATGTAACCATTTTCAAGCTCGATTTGAGCCCCCAGAGTCGTCAGACCATTAATATAGAAATCAACAGGGCGTGTGCCAATTGCACAACCGCCCGGCAAAGAAACATCCGCCTGCCCTATGCGCGCAACCAGCGGTCCAAGGGTAAAAATTGAGGCGCGCATTTTGCGCACAATGTCATACGGTGCACAGGTATCTTTAATTTCGGCTGCTTTCATCTCAACCCAGTTCAGACCGTTCTCTGCACCGACACGAATATCCACACCAAATTGTGCCATCAGCTCTTGCATCAGGAGTGTATCCGAGAGCTGAGGCATATTCACCAAACGCAAAGGCTGATCGGTTAAAAGCGCGGCAGGCATCAACGCTAGCGCTGCATTTTTTGCACCACTAATCTGAATCTGTCCCCGAAGTTGGGCACCACTTTTAACAATTAATCCTTGCATTTTTAAAACCCCTTGCGCTATCAAATTCACTACATTGCCCAAAATTTTGGCAAGCGCCGTTCTTTATAGAAAATTTTCACCCTGATTGCCAGCATAGATTGAAAATTGGCCTTTCTTGGCGCTATGAATAACTTTTAGACGTTATCATCCGATTTGGTGTCAGACATTTTTTCATCATTTGGGGGTAGAAAATCCGAGCGAGCACGCTCCTGAGCTTTGCGCTTTTTAAGGTTATCCCGTAAAGCTTGGGCCAGGCGCTCTTGTTTCTGATTTTTTGCATGAGCCATTTTTCCCCTCCTCTAAAGAAGCGATTAAACGATCAAGAATGCTAAAATTAATATACCCAAAACGATTCGATACCATGCAAAAGCGGTAAAACCATTGCGGCTAATCCATGCGACGAACCCTTTTACCACAATAAGAGCGCTTAGGAATGCTGATAACATGCCAATGGCAATCAGCAACATGTCTGATGTACCAAGTTCATGTCTGGATTTCAGCAAATCATATACCCCTGCCCCGATGAGTGTCGGGATAGATAAAAAGAACGAAAATTCGGCGGCAGCTTTGCGTTCAATGCCAAGCATTAAGGCCCCCATAATCGTGGCCCCCGAACGCGAGACCCCGGGAATCATCGCAATACACTGAAACAACCCGATTTTTAATGCGTCGCTCAGGCGAATATCGTCAACCGTCGACACAGTCACTGTAATTTTTTGCCGCTCTACCCACAAAATAATCAGACCCCCAATAATTAAAGCAATGGCAATTACATACAAATTAAAGAGATATTCCTTGATAAAATCATGAAAAGCTACACCAAGCAGTGCAGCGGGTAAAAAACCGATCGCCACGGCGAAAGCAAAACGCCGCGCCATCAGGTCATGTGGCATACGCACAAGTGTTGACCAGAGTTTGGCAAAATAGAGCAATATGACAGCCAAAATTGCGCCAGTTTGAATCACAATTTCAAAAACATTGTCTTTTGCAGGAAAATTAATGAGCTGGCCAGCGATGATCAAATGCCCTGTGGAAGAAACAGGAAGAAACTCAGTTGCCCCCTCAACAATTCCCATCACCAAGGCTTTTAATACAAGAAGTATATCCATCGCTGCACCTCATTTATCGTTGTGCGTTGCCTATCACATTCGGTAAAATTGTGCATCTGATTAATGGGAAACAAGACAAATTTTCCCCGCATAAAAAAAGGCCGACCCGTGAAGGCCGGCCTTTTTGTGTGATTTGAAGAAATCAGGGTGTTGTTTCCAGCGCAGCATCGTGCTGGGGTTGAACATCCATTTCATAAGATTCTTCGTAATTGTTTGTAGCACCTTCAGCACGCTGGGCGCGGCTGATGAAAGGAACCAACTCAACAAGATCAACAAATGTATCGGCCTGACGACGCAATTCGTCCGCCACCATAGGGGTAGGTGAACGCATGGTGCTGACAACTGTCACACGTACGCCTTTACGTTGCACTGCTTCAACCAGTGAGCGGAAGTCGCCATCACCGGAGAACAAAACGATATGATCAACATTCAAAGACATTTCCATCATATCAACGGCCAGTTCAATATCAACATTGCCTTTGATTTTACGGCGGCCCATAGAATCCGTGAATTCCTTCGCGGGTTTGGTGATCATCGTGTAGCCGTTATAATCCAACCAGTCGACCAATGGACGAATAGGAGAAAACTCATTGTCATCAAGAAGAGCGGTGTAATAACACGCGCGAATCAAACGGCAACGACTCCGGAAAAACTCAAGCATCTTCTTGTAATCGATATCAAAAACCAATCCACGTGCGGCTGAATAAAGATTTGCTCCATCAATAAAAACAGCAACACGCTCATCGGGGTAAAACTTCATTTTTTTTTCCTTCTGCTAAATGCCTCTACCTGTTAAAAATTGACATTAACCATTATCGTCATTCTAGGCAAGACGTTGAAACAATTTTATTGTGATAAATGTTGATTCTCCATTTTTTCAGTTGTTAATCCTATTTTATCCAATAAAACCTGCACTTGTTTCGTTTGGACCATCACGAAGATAAGGACTAACGATACAGGATCTTGAGGATGTGCGACAAAGCGCACACCTGATGGCTCGTTTAAAAAACGCGTCACGGCTGTAAAAATATCGCGACTTCGGCTGGGCATTTGATCAAGGGGCGTCCCTTGAGAAAAAATGTTCAGCTGTGTCGCAACATAATCAGCGCGTGTCATGCCATGATTCTTTGCTTTCATATTTGTATAGCGTGAAATGCCGCCGAAATCAACAAGACTGATCTCGCCATCCTTAAATCCCATTGACGCGACGGCAGCAGGACTCGACATTTGAGCAAGATTTCTAATATTTACGAGATTAAAGAAAGCGCTGAGAGCAAACAGGCCATCAGCCCGCAATTCAAACGGCCCAATCTTTAACTGATGCGCTGTTTCATCAAAAGTTGCACCTGCAGTCAAATTGACGAGAAGCGCATCATGCCCACCTGCCTTTAGATTTTCGATTAACTCCGGGGGAAGGCCACCTGCTGCGATCTTGAGATTTTGAATAGCGAAATTAAGGCCGCGGCGCTCGTTATGGGCAACATCTTCCCCATTAAATAGGACAGAATCGACATCAAAATCCTGATGATTATTTTTTTCTACCTTTAGTTTTTTTATCTCAAGGGCACGCAAGCTATCTTGAAAAAAAAGCCGATTTAAAACATCGGTCGAATCATTATTTTTAAAAAGCGCGAGGTCAACCCCGTCGGCAGAGAGAAATTCAAGCTTTGCATTAACCGGCTCAGCGGGAACCACAGGTCCATCAGGAAGCGAATCGATGTTCGCATTTAGCCTACGTATCTCTGCTTGTCGCTGTAACTTTTCGGCAAGGTTAATATCGGCAATATGGGCTTCCAAATCCACAATTTTTAGTTGACCGAGATTTGTACCCGTTAAATTTTTGATTTCCAAATCCCCCACACGCAGAAAACTACCATCTTTTTCATAACGCGAGTCTAGATTTTTTGCCTCAAGCGATTGGAATTGCAGGCCCGATGCCTCACCCTCCTTAACGGGTCCGATATAAGGATGCCCCACGACCAATTGATCAAGCGAGCCACTCACCGGTCCCGTTACAACAGGCTTTACCAGTTCGATACCGCCTAACGACAATGATTCATTGTCGATCCAAGGCACGCCACGCAACACGGCGCGATCGGCTTTAAACGTCCATATGGGTGTTTGGTAGACAAAATTATCAAGCACGACCACCCGCCGAAAGAGGCTGGTATGCAATTCGCCGTGCATAAAGGTTGTTCCCGCGGGAAGACGATTTTGTGCATCCTCCAACATCTTTGTTGCTGAAAAGGCAAGCAGGCGATCAGCAGCGACAGCAATCGCCAAAATCACAATCAGAAAAATCGATAACGCAATCCAGCCAGACTTCTTCATTTTGAACAAAACCTCGGTAATTTTTACGGCGAAACACTGATCCCTGCCTCACTCGCCCGGCAAAACCTTCGAGCAATCCGTAGGGGGATAAAAACTTATAAAGTTGATCGAACAAAAACACAACGCGAAGTTTTGCTGCAGGCAGCATCAAAGGAAAAAAGAAGATGCAAGAAGTAAGGAGTAAACGATTGCACTTGCCTCAGTTTAGATCGCTGAACTCATGATATTTTGATAAGCCTGAAGGACTTTATCACGAAGCGCAACAAATGTTTCAAGCATCATACTGGCATCCTGAGTTGCAAAAATCACATCATTGACATCCGCTTTCCCCATAACCAAATCGGCGGAAAGCTTTTCGGCACGGTGCTGGCTATCGATAACCCTATCCATCCCTTTTTCAACCATAGCGGCAAAGGTATCGTACTGGCCATCATTCTGAGCGGGCTCACCAGCCCCTTTTAAGCCTAGTTTCTGACTGGCGCCATAGGCCGCAGACGCAACCTGATTAAGATTTACCATGCGACCCTCCTTTCTGCTCTCTCCAGCATACCTTAAGCGCGTAAAAGATCAATTGAGCGCGCGGCCATCATACGCTCATTTTCAATAACATTCAAATTGGCTTCGTAACTGCGCTGAGCAGCACGCATATCCATGGTCTCTACCAGACTATTCACATTAGGATACAAAACGTACCCATCGGCATCAGCACTGGGATGTCCTGGCATATATTTACGGGGAAATTCGCTACCGTCTTGCTTGATGTCTTTAACTTTGACCAAATCTGTGCCGCTTGTTTCATCAAGCTGCTGCCCGAATGTTACAACCTGACGACGATATGGCAAACCGTCGGGCGTAGGAGCGGTCGAATCAGCATTTGCAATATTTTCTGCAATCACGCGCATGCGTGCTGCTTGTGCAGCAAGACCGGCATAAGAAATTTTTTGTGTGGTTGAAAAACTTCCGTCCATCTAAACCTCCTCTGTCTCTTCAATTATGCTGACGCGCCGCCACGACCGATCGCCGTTTTCAGCATAGATAGTTGTTTGCGGTAAAGGTTGGTCATTGTCTGATACTCCATACCGGTATCAGCAACTTTGGTCATTTGATCTTCAATCGAAACCTGATTACCATCCGGCGAGGTTTCGGTAATCGGCAGATTATCATCAAGGACCGGCACCTGCGAAACACGCGGCGAGTCGGTGATATGACCGCTACTTGTGCTTGCCAGCGCCAGCGCCGGTGCACCCTGAAGGGTGCGAGTAAGGCTAAATGGCTTCAAGTCCTGCGTACGATAACCCGGTGTGTCGGCATTTGCCACGTTTTTGGACAAAATTTGCGATCGTGCTGCCAGCCAATCGACTTTTTTCTCAATTTGAGAAAGTAATGTTAATCCACTCATGGACATCGTTTACCCCCTTCTCCTCTCTCCTACTGGCGTGCTTTTCGCATTTTGCCTTTGTCAGGTGAGAACAGTCCTGTTACAAATAGGTCGGTCATTTTTACCGGGAGCTTATGCTCTTACACCCTATCGATTAACCCCTTGCAGGAAACAGGCCAATCCGTGCTTTATCTGACCAGAAAAATCGGCGAAACCATTATGATCAATGAAAACATTGAGATTACAGTGGTTTCTGTTTCGGGAAAATCTGTTAAACTGGGGTTAAAATTCCCTGAGTCAATCACAATCCTGCGCAAAGAAGTCTTTGACCGCATTCAGGAGGAGAACCGCGCCGCGGCAGAAATTGCCTTCATACCGCCGGACCGGCCCCTTATTTTGCCAGACAAGCCCTTTTCTTTAGGTAAAGTCACTCTTCAAGAATCCGATCCCCATGCCCACCCTTCGTCAGAGGAAAAGGGCCCACTTTCCAATCCCAACCAAACACCCGAGGATGATTCATCCCATGTCTGATCAACCCATAGATCCCGACCTGCCCATCTCGTCCGCTGATGAAATTGGTGACCTGCGCAATAGCACACTGACTTTATTGCGCCGCATCCTTGCAGGCAACGGATACCGATTCGATGAAATTGATATCCGTCAGGATAAAAATACCGATTTTACCCTTAAAGGCTTGGTAGAATTTAAACTCGCCGTAAACCAGAACACCCAGCGGCGCCCCGGGCAGACCAACGGCAATGAAAACAAGGTTTTTCAAGACCGTCACCAATATACTCATTACCTCAGCACGGCCACTCAAACGTTTGAAGCACAACCAGGTTGGCTAGAAGATGTTCAAACTGCTGTACAAGGCCAATTAAGTCAGCTTTGGGGAAGCAACGCAGCGCGCTGGCCTTTGCCTCGCTTAACCCAAACAGTTGCTTTGACGGAAGTATGCGAACAATGTAAGGGCCAACGTTGGGAAGTGTGTCGCACCTGCCACGGCCAGCGCGAACGATCATGCGAACTTTGCTATGAGCGTGGCCGCATTAATTGTACCACGTGTCGCGGTACAGGCAGCGATCCGTCCAGCCAAGGCGGACGGGCATGCCCCCAATGCAATGGTCTGCGCACGTTGCCATGCCCTCAATGCAACAGTCGCGGACGTATTGTTTGCACCCATTGCCAAGGCCATGGCCAAACACAATGCACTCTCTGTAATGGACAAGGTTATTTTACAGAATTAACAACACTAACAGTGAATGCTGTAAGCAGTTTTCGCGCTGGAAGTTTCATCCCTCAACCTAATGGGAACGTCGTTGATGCACTGAACGACGTTGGGCTGGATAAGCTCGATAAAATGGGCATTGCATTGGTTTCGCCCGCCCCAACCCCGCCCGAAATGGATGTACCAGCTATTGCGCTTGACGCCCGCTTTCCCTATGGCCAATTTACTTTACAGCTTAAAGATGAAATCGTAGTGGTGGAATCATTAGGATACAAACCCATTCTTGTCTCCTTCCCCCCATTACTGGATGATCGTTTGAAACAAATAACACGATCACTTGACTTAACAACCTTGCCAAAATTCTGCCGTCAGTTTCGTTTATTGCGAGAACTGAGCGAAGCCTTGGCTGCGGGCGTTAAACCCCGAGTGTTTTTTGCGCGACGCTATCCTTACGGCGTCTCTCCCGATGTCGCCTTCATGCTAGCAGGACAATTGCGACGCTTGTTTTCAACCGTAACTGTTAAACCGCGATTAATCGCTGCGGGCGGATCTATCGCACTTTCAAGCGGAGCTATTTTTGCGTGGCTCTATAATCCCCGCCCTGAGTTTATTCCCGCCAACGTGCCAACATGGGCTATGGATATCGGCCTTATCGCTATTTTTGCTCTTATTCCATGGATAAGCGTTGAAATAGCCGGACGTCGCGCCCTTAAAACCATCATCGCACCCAATAAAAAAATTTCTGCGACTGCCGGTTCGATTGGTTGGGGAGCAAGCCTTGCAGTGATTGTCATCGCATTGTTGCTTTTGTGGTGGCCTGATCTTCGCCCTGAATGGGTTTATGCATTATTAGGGTAAAATATCGCTACGTGAAGGAGTGTTGTTGATGATCCCCCCTTCCCCACCCCGCACCGTCGCAGTCGCGTTACAAGGCGCAGAAGGACCGCTGCCCAAAGTAGTTGCCAGCGGTTATGGCGAAGTTGCTCAAGCGATCTTAGAGCTTGCCTTTGCAAATGGCGTAAAAGTGCGTGAAGACGCCGACCTCGCTCAAATTCTTGCGGCCGTTGATGTGGGTGAGAACATTCCCCTTGAAGCATTACATGTTGTCAGTGAAATTCTGGCGCGCGTTTATGCTGCCAACAACAAAGTTTACACCGCGCCAAACACTTGAAAACTTTTCTGCAAAAAATCACTTCATCCCCTTAGAGTTACTCGGCATAGTGTCGCGAACCCACTGGTCCACCTCATGCGAAGTGAGTTTTTTATCATCGAGATAAGGCTCTAACTTTTTCAGTTCAGATTCGATCCTTTGCGGTTCAATGGCGTGGCTTTCCAAGCTATCGGCATAACGACCCAATCGAAAAATAACGACACCGACGGGACTTTTTTTGTCATGAGCATCTTCAAGCGACGTAACCTTTACATATATATCATTGATAGCAAGTTTAGCCGATGTTTCAGACGAATTGTCATTCTTAGATATTTTTAAAAACTGATCATCCCGATAAGGACGCTTTGTGTGTATTGACGTATAAGAAACTGTCAGCGCCAACAAGATAATAATAACGACCAAATTAAATCCGCCATAAATTTTCCATGCCCACGATTTTTGTTTCAACGCAAAAACCAACATAAGGGGCGGAAAAAAAAGAACACCCAAAAAATTTAGAATTTTTGCCTTGCGCGGGGCGATTTTATCAGACGCAATTTTTATGAGAAGGATCAGCCAGCCACCAATAAACTCATATATAAATACATAATGAATAAAAAGTTCACATAACATAATTGCGCTTAGAATGAGGAGTGACAACATGACTTACTCTCCTAATTTTTTACAAAGAAATTTCACTCTAAACTAAAAAAGTAAAAATTATTTAATCATTTACACCTTCAACTCACAAAAGGATTTCTAGTCCTGTGCGCATAATTTTCCGATCTTAAAAATAAAATCATTTTATCCTCTCGCTACAATGAATTAATGCAAGGCAAATGATTTTACAGGTAGTTTGTAAGACTTAACTGGCTACCGCGTGCAATGACTTGATAAGACGCCTGCAAAATCGTTTCGCGCTGGGTGAGATCGACCATGGCTGCAGAAACGTCAACATCTTGTATTGAGGAAAGCTGATTAACTACTGTCGATTTTACGGCGTCGTTGCGTGTTTGTGATTGCTCAACAACCTTCATCTGATAACCCATCACAGCCTCTAGATTTGTGAGGTCGGAGAGGGAGTCGTTAATTTCATCCAATGCAGTTTCGAGCTGACTCAGATCCCCTGAAGCAGAAATAACACGCTGCAGTGACGCCACCAAATCTTTAAACCCTTGTCGGTTAGCTGTATCGCCATACTGGAAAACGGTGTTTTCATCAATCCGCGCTTGCATCAACTGCCCTGCGCCTGAATAAAAGTCGCCGCTCGCATTATTGATCGGATCACTTAAATCAACGGGCGGCGTCGTATTTTTTGTACCGCCAAACAAATAAACGCCCCCCAAATCTGTGTTGAGAGCCGATTCAACTTGCGACAGATATTCGGATGCAACCGATTGTAGCTGCGCATCATCAGCTTGATCGGCCGTCATCCCTTGAATCAATTGCGCCCGCATTGAGCTAACAATATCCAAGATATTAGAAAGAGCCGTGTGCATCGCACTAATACGAGAATTTGTAACACTCGAGGCATCAAGATATTGCTGCAAATTATCTTTGCTGTTGGAAAGGTTGACCGACATAGCCGCATAATCTGAAATACCCGTGTAACGCTGGGATTTATAGCCCGTGGTAATCTGCTCTTGGGTTTTAACATACCCAACAGTCGCTTTGTTGATCTGATCAAGAATAAAGCTCTGAGATTGATGGGTTCCCACGCGGGAGATCGTCGACATTGCTTCGCTCCTTATTTAATCGGCAAACATAACAAACTGATCTGACCCACATGCGGACAGACGCCTTGCTCCCTTATCTGTGCATATCTTGTGCCATTTTTAAGCACGTCGGCACTTCAATAAAAAAGTATGGATAACCGCCATTTTCTAAGATTTTTAAATTGTTTTATCGAATTGGCCCAAGTCTTGCTTATCTCCTATGCAGAGCACTGATTTCTTTTCAAGGAGTTTATGATGACATCACTTCCTGGCGTTTCATTATCCAGCACGACTCCTTCGTCCAGTACGGGCATTTTGGGTGCTTTGGGTGCTTCGAGCACGCAAGAAAATACCGAAAACCACGCATTTTCTCTCTTTTCCAGTTTTATTCAAACCTTAAGCGGCAAGGGTTTACCCACTGCCTCGCTCAAGTTATTCAAAGGCGGCGTCACTGGGCAAACTTTACCCATTAATCTGACAACGCTGGAAAATTATGCCTCGACCACTAGCGCGCAAGCCAATGTTTCATGGACAGCGCTCAGCACCGCGTTACAGGCCAAAGGGTTGAGTATGGTCTCGCTAGAAACAGTTATGCCGGGTCTACAAACGGATTTATTAGAAGAGAATATGACGGCTCTGCACAGTTTTCTTGAAGAAGCCGGTGTTTTGGATGGCCTGAAAGAAGATGAGCAGAACGCTTTGCTCGACAGTCTGGCCGGTGCCTTGATGACGCTGCCGCCTACTGCTTTTGCGCCCACACAAAAAACCGACTCACAAGCCACTCTGGCCGAAAGCGGTCCATCCTTAGCTGGCAGCAGCCAAGGCGTGACGTTAGCCGATTTGCTTGAGCGCGCACAAGCGTTGCAAGAGGTGGAAGCCTCCAACAAAAATGCGCAAGCTGCACAACTCTCCAGCTCTTCTTCGGCCGAAGAAATGGGCAAAGCCTTTTTGGATGCAATTGCAAAACTAAATATGCAGGCTGTCGCGAGTCAGAAGCAAAAACAATCAGAGCAGGCTGCGCAAACTGCAGACGCCCAAAGAGTAAGCAACGCCAATGACGCAACAAATGCATCTATTGATCTCCATAAACAAGAGACAAAAACAGCATCTACCATTGATACTGAAGTGAGCACGGATCAAACATCTGATACGCACAAGGTGGGTTTGCAGGCTGGAACCAAATCCGATACAGCCCTCAAACAAAAAACAGCGGTGGATACCGATCAAACCTCGACCGCAAAAAACATGGCAGCCTCTGCACATCACAAGGAGGAACAATCGGCACAAAATGAGAGCGTGATTGCTCCCTCTCCCCCCATCACTCAAGCATCACTTACCTCAGAAACTCATTCCTCAATGGCAACATCCGTTTCGGCCGATGTTGTTACGCTTGAACAGAAGAAGAGCGATCAACCTGATGGGACAGAAGTAACGCTTAAAGATCGCGGTACACTTACCCCCCCTCAATCTCTGGATAAAACAGCTGAAAATAGCGCGACGCGATTTGCTGATTTGCTTGCTCACTCCAATCGTCATGGAACCCACGTTCCCGTGAGTGATCAAGTTGCGGTAAACATCTCGCATGCTTTTGAAAGCGGGCAAGATAAAATCACCATTAAGCTTCATCCCGCTGAACTAGGTCGCATTGAGGTGCGCATGGACACAAACAGCGACGGCAGTGTGCAGATGAGATTTTCGGTCGATCAACCCGCTACACTTGATCTGCTGCAACGTGATCAAAAAGGTCTTGAACGCGCGCTAAGCGATGCAGGAATTAAAACAGATGGATCAACCCTCAACTTCAATCTGCGCGGCGAAGGTCAATCGTCACAACAACAAGCACAATCTGATGGACGTTCGTCGTCTTCTCAAGCTGGATTCGGTTTAGATGGTGAAAATGACGATAAACAAACGCTCTCTGCCAGTGAAGTAACATGGTACATCAATCCTGATCGTTTGGATGTACGCGTTTAAAGGCGCCACAATGTTTAAGGAGAAAACGTTATGACAACGACCACGACCACCGCCTCAACCACCTCGACCAATACCACCGCATCGAAAACAGAAACGTCGCGTAAAACGCTGAACGCCAATTTCGATACATTTTTGCAAATGCTTACAACACAAATGCAGTATCAAGATCCCCTTAATCCGGTGGATACGGCACAATTTACCAACCAACTTGTTATGTACAGCCAAGTCGAGCAACAGCTTTCAACCAATGATAAACTTGATTCCATGATTAACTTGCTTCAAGGTCAAGGCGTCAACAGCGCACTGAATTATCTGGGTTGGCAAGTCTCATCTCAGTCATCAACACTCCCGCTGCAAGGAAGCAATGCCAACTTTGATGTGACCTTAGAGAGCGCGGCAAAATCGGTCAATATCGGCATTTATGACAGCGATGGTAAACTTGTGCGTGGCCTCACAGTTGATGGCTCGAATTTTACAGCTGGCAAAGCACAGGAAATGAGCTGGGACGGCAAAGATAATGAAGGTGATCAGCTTGCAGATGGCACATACACGGTACGCGTCACGGCTACCGCTGAGGGTGGAGCTGCGGTAAAAAATACGATTAATACCTACGGTGTTGTTACAGGCATCAGTCAAAACAGCAGCGGCAATACCGTCCTTGAAATGGGCAGCGCGCAAATTGATCCCAGCGCTGTAAAATCAGTACGTGCCTACACAGCTCCAACAACAGCATCAAGTGACTCAACATCAACCGCAACAAGTTCATAAGTTGGAACGGGTTTTGCATAACACTTTTTAAACAAGGAGGGTATCATGAGCTTATTTGGATCATTGTTCACCGGGGTTTCAGCACTTTCCGCGCAAAGCCAGGCGCTCAGCATGATTTCAAACAACATCGCCAACGTAAGCACTGTTGGTTATAAAGGTGATAACGCTTCTTTTTCAAGCTTGGTAACCGTTGCGCAGCGCGGCGTAACCTATAACCCAGGCGGCGTACGAGTGAAAGCGCTTCAAACAATTTCGCAGCAAGGTCTTATCCAAGGATCCAGCTCTACCACTGATATTGCTATTTCCGGAAACGGTTTTTTTGTGGTCAAAGATTCAACAGACGCGGGATCGCAATCGAATGCTTTATATACCCGCGCAGGCAATTTTTCAGAAGATAGTACAGGATATCTCCGTAATGCTTCGGGTTTTTATCTCTATGGCTGGCTGCTGGATTCAGATGGTCAAATCCCTAGCGCGAATGCTGATATTACATCAACGCAGCCTGTGAACGTGGCCTTCCTCAATGGTGTGGCCACCGGTACGACGAAGGTTGAGTTAGGTCTTAACTTAGATTCGGAAGAAAAACTCGGTGCATCGTCTGTAACCTTCACTGATCCAACAGATGCGACTGAACTCACAAGCACCCTCAATGCTACCGCACCCTTTACCTACGACTTCGATGTTACCGTTACGGATGCAAACGGTGTCAGCACCACCACTAACGTAAGTGTTGACGACACAGACTCTTTGCAATCATTAGCGGCTAAAATTGACGCCATTACAGGGGTCAGCGCCAGCATCATCAATAATCAGCTTGTTGTAACGGCTGATAATGTTGAAGATAAAGTCGTCATGGAAAACGGCAGCGTGGGCAATGTGATGACGGATCTTTTCGGCACCAGTGTTGTCACGCAGCTGGGCTACGACTTCCAACGCACAGTGCGCATCTACGACTCTCTCGGCGCCGCGCGCGACGTTGTTGTTAGCTTTAAGAAAGTTGCTGTAAACCAATGGAGTGTTGAAGCGCGTGCTGCAGATAATACGTATGTTCAGCCTGTCAATCGCACAACAGGATTAGTAGATACCGTAGCGGGTGATGATGGCTATATTGCATCGGGTACCGTTTACTTTAATTCGGATGGGTCGATCAATAGTGTGACAGGACAGCTCGCCACCCCCGTTAACATTCACTGGGATCCAGCCTACACAGGGGCTGGAACACAATCCATCACCTTTGACTTGGGCATTGATCCGTCTGGCAACCCCACAAACGGCGCTGTTACACAGTTTTCGAGTGATTATAACGTGGCCTTCGTAACGCAGAACGGTGCCGAACTTGGTCAAAGAACCGGCATCACCATTGATGAAAATGGCTATGTGATCGCCTCGTTCAGCAACGGTGAATTTCGTCAGCTTTACAAACTTCCAATCGCCACTTTTGCTAATCCTAATGGATTGGAGGCTCATAGCGGTAATGTGTATGCTCAGACCACCGACTCTGGTCAATACAACCTTCGCGAGGCTGGCTCGGGCGGCGCGGGGCTGGTGCAAGGAGCGTCGCTGGAGACGTCAAACATCGACCTCTCGGACGAATTCACAAAAATGATCATTACACAACGCGCTTACTCTGCCGGCACAAAAGTAATCAGCACAGCGGATGATATGCTGCAAGAGTTGATGCAGATTAAGCGTTAGTTCTCGTAAAGGGATCCCCCTCCCCTTACATGTAACGGCCTTGGCGCTCCCGTCAGGGCCGTTATCTTTTTATAAACTGATTTTTCAGAGGTTTTTAAGCAGCTCGTTGTATAGTTAAATTATATCGAATGACATTTTAAAAAATTTGCGGAGCTATTTTCTATGGATAAAGAAAAAATTTCACACTTTTCGTCGGCAGAAGTACATAAAAAATCCTCCGTTATTCGACTGGGTAGAAAGAAAAACAAGGATTTGTTACCATCCATTACGCTCGATGATTTACCCCCTGTTGGTACTACCCGCTGGGTCACACGACGCAAAGCAGCCTTAGTTACGGCGGTGCGGTCTGGTTTGATTACCCTTGAAGATGCGTGCGAGCGCTACACCCTTTCGGTTGAAGAGTTTATTGCATGGCAAGAATTGATTGATCGTCACGGTACACGCGGCTTGCGCGCCACCCGCGTGCGCGATTATCGCGACGCCACACAGCAAACTAAAGATGTGAAACCAACCCCATCGCGACCATTGCACCTTTGGCGTTCAGGCGGATGAATAGTTCGTCCTTAAAGCAAACCCCGAAAAGATAGAATCGCAGAATTTATCTATGATGACGTACTTGCGTCAAAAACATAAAAGAGGGCGCGTCTACCTTCGGGAAATGCGTCTTAAGCCCTCAACAGCCCCCCCAGTGGCAGTGCAGGCCTCCCCCTGTGCTGCCACACCTCTTGCAAAAACAATCAGCTGAGCGTCTTTTTCACTAAGAAGAATTACGCGTACCGATCACCCGGACATTTTCTTGAATTAGGAAAAAAAATTCTATGGTGCACACACATTCTCTGCCACTGCAGAAAATCAAATTGAGCGGTATCAAGAGTAACCGCGCCTGCAGGCGTTTGTGGCGAAGACGACGAAGAGGCAAGTAAAGCTGACACAAAAACCATCATAACTCCCAGCTTATTGAAGCTTCTCCTCGTTTTCATCAGCATATCTCCTTAAAAAATTAATTTAATCATCACCATTTTGCCATCTTAACTTTTTTTATACCACAAAAACAACTCATTTTTTGTTCGCAGCAGCTTGATCAGTCCATCTCTATGGCCCGTGGTGTAGATAAAAAGGGCTGTTTTTTGTAATCAATTCCTAGTTTTCCAAACAACTCTCGCAGTTGTGCTTCCGAAAGTGGGCTACTTTTTCCTGACGGGGCAATCGATGCACCATAAAGCTTTGTATAACCTGCGTTTTGTGCGTTACGGCGGAGAACGGTCACTATTGCTGCACCACTCGGCTCTACCACTAATCCAAAATTGAGATAGTTTTGTATTGATCCGAGATTTTGCCCAATCCCCATCGCAACATTTTGTTTTCCAGTGATGGCAAGAAGAATCGTGTCATGCAGCGCACCGCCAACTGCATTAGAAGCAAAATTATGCGCATCATTCTGAATTGGATTGGTCACTCCTCGCATGAAAACACTCGAATCAATGCCATTAGCATCTAATTCAGCACACGTTGGCGCCACCATCATCATTATGTTTGCCGCGATAAGATTAGTAAATTTGTTAGAGGGATTCTGTTTGTATTGATTTGCCAATTTTATACAATAGTTTTCACCGTAGGCACCCTCTTGGGTATGCAAATCGACATGCGGGGTGTGAACCGGGGCTGCGGGATGAGTGGGTTGTTTAGCCTCCACCGGCTGCAGAGATGCAGCAGTAAGAACACCTATTGAAGCCAAAATAGCAAATACACGTATACAACGTTTCATAACAAAAATTCTGGATCTGAGAGATTAGATTATTGTGTTAATGTGATTTAATGGTGTTTTTCAAGTATTCATTGCATGTGCGACATTCAAACGCGCGGAACTGTTTTGGTACATTTCTAACCGCAAAAAACACGCACTCAAGAAAGACACAACACCAGCCGTAGCAATCCACCACGCTGGCCATATGCTGTAACTTACGCAAAAGATACTCAGCCAAGCAAAAAAAACAGCCATTAATGCTGGTGTTGCGCAAATTTTTTCAAACACCCTCTGTACGCAAGCAAATACAAAACAAATGCCCACCAATCCAAACTCAATCCATATTTGCAAAATACCATTATGTGGATGAAGCATGCGCTTAAGTGCAAAAGCAGCTTCAATCCCTTGACCCAACCACGGATGATCAAGCATGCTAATGGTGGTCAGGCGCCAGATGTTTAAGCGTATATCCGCATTCGACATTTGCCACATTAATCCAATTGCTTCCTTCGCTTGGTCGGCAAAATAGGTTATCAACAAAACCATAAAGGGAGCAGTAAAAAACACAATAACAAGGCCAAACCAAAGCAGTGGACGCATAAGACGCGGCATCAACGTCATCATTATATAAACAATCAATCCGGTAGGCATGGCAAGTGTGGCTGCTTGAGATGATGTATGTGTAAGGCCTAAAATTGCGGCGAATGCAGTAATACCAACCATCCAATGCGAAGGGCGATAAAAAGCAATCAATACCCAATAAAACAAGCTCAGCAAAACAAGTGTGCGATCTAACACGTAGAGCGGTGGTTTTTCTTGCCCCATGAGGTGTGCTACACCCGCCGTAATGGGCTGTTTAAAATTATAGTCGATGAGAACCAGCACCAAACAAAGACCGCATCCGATCGTGAGCGCTTTAAACATTCGCTTTATGTGCACCTCATTAAAAAATTGCACATGCCAGATCAGAATCAGACTCAAGAGAATAATAACCCCACCCAATAAACCAAAGCTCATGGCACGATCGGGAATAGGTGACACCCATAGTCCGTACCCCCATAACATGACGCCCATAATCAGAACAGGGGCATGGGTTTTAAGCGAAAGGCAAAAAAGCGGCCAAGCCCTTACGATCGCTGGAACACACGGTAGTGCAAAAAGTATCAGGAAAATCCAAACGGCACGCGGCGCAGGAACCGCGATCAGGGGTAAAAGAAAAATGAGCACAGAAAAATACCATGCACCCTTTGAACAAAATGAATACGGCCTAACCTCATCCATCCTGCAAAGCATTTTCAGAAACACTCAAGGCGCGAGGTTTTATATTGGAAAAAAGACTTGCACGCATTTCAGGTGATAGGCTAACGGAGGAAACGTTCTCATTACTTGCAGTACCACTGCCTGCTTGATCAAATTTAATGTCGGAGTGCGCATGCAAGTCCGGTGTTGACGGCACAATTTGATCACGCCGCTCTTCATCTAAACGTGGAGCCGTTGCATAACCGGGCGTCGAAATGCCCTGCGCCAGAATCCATACTGGAAAAGTTTTTACAGCAATCACGAAATCCATCGTCAGTGACCAGTGATCGACGTAATGGATGTCAAGAGCAAAACGCTCATCCCAGCCAATCAAGTTGCGCCCACTGATTTGCGCCAATCCACTGATCCCCGGCAACATATCCAAACGACGATATTCATGCTCTTTCAGATAAGGGAGATACTCGACAAGCATGGGGCGCGGACCAATCAAACTCATCTCCCCTTTTAAAACGTTCAGTAGTTGTGGAATCTCGTCCAAACTGCTCGCGCGCAAAATACGAGAAAAAAGTGTCATCCGGCAGCCATCCGGCAAAGGCTTGCCACTTGCATCACACAGATGTCGCATAGAGCGAAACTTGTATGCCATAAACGTTTTGCCTTTATAGCCAATGCGTGGATGAAGAAAAAAGACGGGTTTACCCAGATTTAGATATACCAGCAGTGCTGTGAGCAAAAACAGCGGCGAAAACACAAGCAGTAGAAACATCGCCCCGGAAAGATCAAGAATACGTTTAATCTTGAGAGAAAAGGATTGCTGCATTAAACGCCTCCATGAAGCGTATCAATAATTATCCGGTTTATACTCCGTACATCAAACCTCACGCGCGCCGCTTCGAGGCTTGCTTTACCGAATCTTTGAACTTCTGAAACGTGGCTTACCATATACAACATGGCCTCCACTAGGCTGCTAACGCTTTGTGGTCTTATCAGAAGCCCATTCACTCTGTCAACTACCGTCTCCCGCGCACCAGGAACATCCGTTGTAATAATAGCACGCCCTGTAGCCATGGCTTCAAGCGTAGAGCGCGGTAATCCCTCACGATAGGCTGTTGGCAACACAAAAACATGACACGACGATAATGCATCACGCAGATCATTGACATAATGCCACACCACCGATTCTTGGCGTTGCACTTCAGCAAGCGGCACACCTGCATGGCTTTTATCTTCGGCACCATACAAACTGAAACGACATTCTGGGTGAATTTTTTTAACTTCTTCTGCCGCCGCCAAATAGGTGCGCACCCCTTTTTCCACCAACAAGCGCGCCACCATCATGAAGTGCAAAGGGGTATTTGGTGGCAGCGGTTGGGGTTTAAAATGATCTAAATCAACCCCAATACCATCAATCTGGACGGCTTTTTGTGCAGGAATAATCTTCATTGTCGTGAAGTCATTTAAATCGGTAGGGTTAAGAAAGATCACGGATTGAGCACATTTGAGAGAGGCTTTATAAAGGCGAGGCACCAAAAAGCATACGAGCTTACGTCGCCATCCCTCCCGGTTTGAACCAAACCCCTGCCCTAAGCCCTCAATCATCGCAACCCTGTGTTTAGCACCGGCACACAAAGCAGCTGGCAAACCATACACAACGGCCTTGGCTTGAAACGCAAACACAACATCTGGCTTGATTTTACGAATCAATCGCACAAGGCTAATGAATGTGCCCAGATCAGTCAAAGGATTGAGGCCGGTGCGTGCAAGCTTAATCTCGTGATAATTAGCGCCCATCTCTTTCAGCTTAGAAAGCCATGGTTCTTCTGGTTCAGGAGCAACTGCAACCACACGGTCGCCTTGCGCAATCAATTCCCGAATTAGGGGGCCACGAAAATTCACCAGCGAGGTGAGCTGTCCCCCCAACATCAAAATTGTTTTGCCCGTCACACGCCTCTCCTTTGTCAAGGCGCACGGCCTCGTTTCCCATTTTGTCGCCTGAATTACAAATTTTTTCAAGAACAGAAACACTCCAGCCCCTTCACATTTTGAGTTTTTTTGTCGCAAACCGTGATCGAGCATACTTTTAACGAAATAATTCTTTGCATCCTTCGCATACTCCATTACAAAAAGACCATGATTAGTCTTGTTTTTGAGCGTCGCAAAGGGGTCTTTTTACCCGAAATCAATGCCTACTGTGACCATCTTCGGCGGTATTATCCGCATGTTCAAGCGCTTGATGTGCCGGAAGAAAACATCGGTGATTTTAAGGCCCCTGATTACCGTTGGAAGTTTTTAGGAATTGATCGCATGCCTTGTGCTAACCAACAAACGCGCGTCATTCATGAGTACGGATCGCTATCGGTTGCGCCCTTTCCCCGAACAAAAAACTTTATCAAACGGTGCATTAATGTACGACCTTTTCGTCGAGTCTTCTTAAACGAATCGGTAGCAAAAGGATTCGGTTTTAATGATAACGTCACAACATGTTTTCGGGATATGGGTGTGGCAGATGGCTTTTTTATTGACCCACTAGAACGCAATAAAAAGGAATATGATTTTGTCTATGTAGGTGGCCTGTATCGTGACGGAACAGTGATACGTTTTCTTGAGTTTTTCGCAAAAACGCCAGCGCTTGGTACATTGTTGGTTATTGGAGATGTAAAGACAGATGATGTCGAACACTTCAAGCAAGCTAAGCACATAACCTTCACCGGAAGCATGCCCTACACACGGTTACCAGCGTTGATGCAGAGCGCGCACTTCGGCCTGAACTTGACACCCCTCACTTACCCCTTCACGCTACAAACCTCAACCAAGTTGCTGGAGTATGCCGCATGTGGTCTTAAAATTATCAGCACCCCCACCATATGGGCTAAAGACTTTGAGCAAAAGCACAATGCTTCATTTTTCTGGTTAAGGCGTAATTTTAGCAACCTTTCACAGCTTGACCTCGCTGCACACACGTTGATCACGCCCAACGTTGAAAATTATCGCTGGCGCAATATGATTGAAAAGTCCTGCGTCATGGGTTTTTTACCTCCAAACACACAACCTTTACGAGGCGTTTAATGACGACCGATTCGCCCTATTGCAGTGATTATTGCGAACATACCCATGAGCCTGTGGCAGGCACAGTTAAAGCTGCGACACATTATCTTTTCATTCAAGCCACACAGTCACGTTGGCCGGATAGTTCGTGCCCCTTTTTTTCTGAAACAGAAAAAAAGCACATGAAAAACATCCTTAAAGAGAAGGATTTAACAATACGATTTTTTGTGGGTGATTCTGATCAATCTCGGCTGTTGCTTTTCATGCGTGCGGACAAAAACTATGCCGAGACTGAGTTCAGGGGGTTTGAATATGTGTTTAAAACCATTGAAGATATTCACGCTGCGTTATCGGCTTTTGCCTGTGATGATCTAAGCACGTGGAAAAAAATTCCCCCTCAGAATCGCCTGGGTTTTATCTGTTTGGATGGCAAGCATAACGCCTGCTGTGCCAAATTTGGTAGTGCCTTATTACATCGGTTAGAAGCTGAAAAATTTTCTGATTTTACTTTCATGCCCTCCTCTCATTTGGGAGGCGATCGCTTTGCTCCAAACATACTATGCTTTCCTGAAGGCGTAATGTATGGCCGCATTCGCACTGAACAGTACGAAAACTTTATCGCGTCACTCGCTGCGCACAAAATCTACACCCCCGCATTACGCGGACTGAGCAGTGTTAAAGATGAATGCATGCAAACTGCCCTTTGCGCTGCTTTATGCGCTGCGGGTGAACAGGTTGCTCTCGCGTCGTACGCAATAGAAAATATTTCACAAAGCGATCAGATAGCCACGTTCAACATACATATCACATGCGTGGATAAAATGATCCCCTCACATTTTAAAATTGAATGCACCCGGCAAAATTTTGAAGGCTACAGTAATTGTGACGATTTGATTACGCATGCACATTCAACTTTCAAGCGTTGGGTGGGGCGCGTTATTGCCTAATCGCTGATCAGCATTATGCCAAAGTTTTCATGGTTAAAAAATTACTGGAGCGTGCCTTTATCCAACGTTGGGATAATACCAGACGTTGTAAGTCTGCGAATGATAATCACCACATCTTCCAGCGATTTTTTCGCATGTACGCTTAAATCCTGAACCGTTGGCTCGTTGCCATCGTGGCTCGCCCGCCAAAGATTACGACAGTTGAGAATCTCATAATCATCTTGCAACAATGTTACCCGTCGCACAATTTCACCTGCCACGATCTCAACCGCATCTGCCACGTGCAAACCATGAGGCTTATCAAAAACATCTAACCGCCAGCGCAAAGCTTCATCGCGTTTGGTCATCGTGAATCCTTTTTATCTTGGCGAATACGGGCAAATAGCCCTTGAATAACTCGACGCACACTCACTCGCATGGCATTTTCCAACCCATCGCCCTGCCCCACACCTGTGATAATCTCTTCATACATAACAAGTTTTCCACGACGGGAAACCGCTGCAGCACTGGCATGAGGTGCCTTCAGGTCCACTGCTTGATCATAATAACGTGATGCCTGTATCATCGCTGAAATTGCACGAGGCACCTTACCTGATGACGTAATGCGCACCAATAATACAAAACCATTTTCACTATTCAGCGTTGGGTCATCACCATAGCGCAAACCCAGTTCTGAAGCACCACTCATGGTGGTGTTACGCGCGACCATGCAGATGCTTTCGACCGTGTAATCACGACCGGAATCAGAGCGGCAGAAAAAATCAACGCGATCAAAATCAGCCAGTGAACCGTTTTTGTTCCCCGATGTGACAGGAGCCTGAGGATCACTCTGAGCAGTGTAATTTGCGGTTGATGGCGGTGCGTCAGATGGTTGATTGACAATGGGTTCAGGAGGTGGAGTGGGTTGCGTATTGGCAGGGCTGGGTAAAAGCTCGGTCAAAGCAGGCTCTTCTTCCGGCATGCCAGAATGAGAATAGGAATAAGCATCTTGTGCCCAACTTTGTGGGGCGCACAAGAGAATGCTTACCACCAGTAATCCAATCCCCCGCCTATTCATGTTTTTCCTCTTTACAATGTACAATGTGTGGCTGGCATGAAGCGCCGAGTAGATTGAGGCGCCCGCTTTTTAGAGCAATACCAAGGTTGCTAAACCTAAAAAAGCCACAAATCCCACAATATCCGTGACTGTTGTTAAAAATACACTACTTGCCACTGCCGGATCCACGCCAAATCGACGCAGGGCAATAGGAATAAGCGCACCGCAAAAGCCGGCGGCCAGCAGATTTATGACCAAGGCCATACCAATCACCAATCCAATATAGGGATCTTTAAACCACACCCAGGCGACAATCCCGACCAAAATTGCAAAGCCAATGCCATTGATGGCACCAATGGAGGTTTCACGCCAGACCAACCGCCAATAATTGCTGGGACCGATATCGCGTGTGGCCATGGCGCGCACAGCAACAGTCAGCGTTTGTGTGCCTGCATTGCCTCCCATAGAGGCAACGATGGGCATTAAAACAGCCAAGGCGACAATCTGTTGCAAAGAGGCTTCAAACATCCCAATCGCAGCAGAAGCCATAAAAGCCGTAACAAGATTAACCAGCAACCACACGAAACGTGAGCGCGTGACCTCCAACACATTATCGTGAATACTTTCTTCGGCACCCACCCCGCTCATGGCGCGAATATCCTCTTCCGTTTCTTCTTCCATAACTTCGACCATATCGTCGAAGGTTACAACGCCTAGAAGGCGATCTTCAGCATCAACCACAGGCGCAGATTGCAGTCGATACCGTTTAAAAAGGAAAGCAACTTCTTCTCGGTCCATCGTTACAGGAATATGACGAACATCCTCATCCATAATGTCACGAATTTTCGTGCCACGCCCCTCGACCAACAGATGATAAAGATGAAGCGTACCCACCACTTTGCGCCAAGGATCAATAACCACAACATCATGAAAAATAGGGGGCAATTCTTCGGCTTCTTCACGCAGATAATCAAAGGTTTTGCCCACCGTCCAATCGACAGGAATGGCAATCACTTCGCGCTGCATCAAACGACCGGCAGATTCCTCTGGCCATGTTAGCGCCTCTTCAACCTGTTGGCGTTCTGTTTGGGGTAAATTCGCGATAACAGCAGCACGCTGAGCATCATCCAGCTCTTCAACCAAATCAACGGCATCATCTGAATCCATCTCGGCTACGGCTGCCGCGATTTCTTTGGGCTCTAAGCGCTCGAGCACCTGTTCACGAATCTCTATTTCAAGAAAAGAAATAACCTCAGACGTAATGAATGGCTTAAGCAAACCAATCAAAACCTGACGGTCTTCTTCATTGCTTTTTTCAAGTAACTCAGCCAGATCAACTGGGGCGAGCTCTTCGGCCAGAGATGAGATTTTTCCCACTTCGCCCACAGCCAGCCATTCATGAACAGCATCAATCTGCTCGTCGCTTAAGGTTCCGGTATGAACGGGAGTGCTGGTCGCGGCAAAGGTGGATAAGAGTTCAGGTGGTTGCTGCGTGGTGTCGGCCATGGCGCCCCTCCCTGTGATCTTATTGATCTTATCCTTGCCAGATGATTAACCTTATGAGATGGTGCGGTCGAGAAGACTCGAACTTCCACGGGTTGCCCCACAGCGACCTCAACGCTGCGCGTCTACCAATTCCGCCACGACCGCACGAAACTGGCGTTGAGATAGCAAAATAAATCCGTGAAAGCAAGAGGATAAAACGGGAGGGTAAAAAAAGATGCATTCTGTGGATGATCACGACCTTCCTGCGGAACCTTTCTTACCGGCCTTCGTGCACGATTCCGCCCTTGAATGGAAAATATCTCAGCCTCTCGTTCCTTACCCTAAAGCCTTGCATTTTATGGAAAAGCGTGTGGATGAGATACAAGCACACCATGCACCTGAGCTGGTTTGGCTTTTAGAACACCCGCCCCTCTATACCGCCGGAACGAGTGCAAAACCATCCGACCTGCTCACGCATCGTTTCCCTGTGTATGATGCGGGCCGCGGCGGTCAATACACCTATCATGGACCTGGCCAACGCATTGCTTATGTGATGGTGGATTTGCACCACCGTGGACAAGATGTGCGCGCCTACGTTCATAATCTTGAAAGCTGGGTGATTTTAGCTTTGCAAAAGGTTGGGGTAGAGGCTGTGCGGCGAGAGGGCCGTGTCGGTTTATGGGTGCCCAGAAAAAATGGCCTTGCCGATGATAAAATCGCCGCCATTGGTGTAAGAATACGCAAATGGATCACTTTCCATGGCGTAAGCATCAATGTCGACCCCGACCTTAGCCATTACACGGGTATTATCCCGTGCGGCATTAAAGAACATGGCATTACGTCACTTGCGGCCTTGGGCTGCACCGCCACTTTAAATGATCTTGATCGGGCGCTTCAAGAAGCTTGGGGCAATGTTTTCTGCCCATAGAAACGTCATGATTACGCATGCATTTACCCATGTCGGTGATCAGTATCACACCGAGTTTCTTGCCATGGTACAAATGTTTCCCTCTCTCACCACACCCTAGTGCGCATCTCCTGAAGACAGACCGCGCTCGTTCTATTCTTTTGATGTCGTCAACGCAAAAAAGATGGCCCCTATTTGCACTAAAAGGGCCGCTTTTCGCCCGTCCCGAGGAACAAAAAGCGGGTTTTAGAATTAGTCCTTTTTCTTGATGGGCACATAAATATCGAACGCACTATCTAAGCTGTCGGGTGAAAAACGTGCATCATAGACTTCAAAATCCGGAGAATCAGCAAGCTGATAACCCGATTGCAGCACCCACGTATTCCAGATATAGCTGTTCGTCTTTGGCAAATCCGCAATCGAGCCATGATGCGTAAAAACAGCGTAATCACCAGCTGGAATAATTATTTTTTCCATCCCCTCTGGAACGATTTCGCCATCATTAACGGCCAAAGCTGCTGTGTAGTGAATATGCTCACTTTTTTTCAGAGTGTTTTGAGCGGCGTAACAAATTCCATAAGATTCATGGCCTTTGGCATTCAAAATTTTATGTTTTTCGACCAAGAAAGTATCCCATAAAGCGGCAATGTTTTTTTCGGGTTCAGTATCCTGTCCCAAACCAATCACGGTAAATTGATCAAGATGAATAATTTTGGGAATCATGGTAACAGCTCCTTTTTTAAGATGTTTAAGATAGGCGGCCGAGAGTATTGGCTGCCCTTTGAATGGAGACGGGGATCTCTGCCGACGAAACAGTGCCGGTGTGCACAAAAACATTGCTTTAAACGCCCGACTGAACGCTGCTTGCGACTCGAAGCCAGCTTGAAAGGCAAGATCAATAATTTTCTCATTGCTCACAAGCAAACTTTCAGCCGCTTTCGTTAAGCGCCGACGACGAATATAGCTTCCTGCTGTTTGGCCAGTCAGAGATACAAACATGCGCAAGAAATGATAATGAGAATAGCAGGCAACTGAAGAAAGCTCTGTCAGCTGAAAATCATCCTCGAGATGCTCTTCAACAAAACGTGCTACTCTGTCCACTCTCTCGATCAAATCGCTCATGACAGCCTCCGCCTTTTTATCTAGCTGTTTCACCGTCTCAAGTTTTGACAATTATTGCTATAATGACGTAAATCAGCTTTGCTGCATAAAAATTTATTCTAAACACCGCCCTCCCCCCCTAAAAGACGATAATAACCGTTAGAAAGCCCCGGCAATGACCGAAACACACCGACTCAAAAACCTTAAAAACCGTTTTTAGGCCAATTTTCGATAAAAATTAAGGATCTTAGGGGCAAAAAATCGTTTATCCGCAAAAACTTGTTCGCTTGCTTAAGTGTCTGTGCTATAGGCCAGAACTTATAGTTCTGATGCGGGCGTGGCGAAATTGGTAGACGCGCTGGATTTAGGTTCCAGTGACGCAAGTCATGGGGGTTCAAGTCCCTTCGCCCGCACCATGTGTAGAGCCGTTATCTTTTTCTTGGAGTAGAACAATGCAGGTCGCAGAAAAGAAGTCAGAAGGTTTAAAGCGCGAATATTCTATCACCATTCCCGCTAACGACATCGCAACGCAAGTTGAAAGCCGCTTGAACGAAATAAGCCGCACGACTCGTTTTCCTGGTTTCCGCCCTGGCAAGGCTCCTGTGGCCATGGTGAAGCAACGCTACGGCGACTCTGTTCGCGCCGAAGTTATGGAAAAAGCAATTAATAACAGCACACGCGACCTTCTGTCTGAACGTAAATTGCGACCGGCTATGCAGCCAAAGGTTGAACTCGGCGACTTTGCTGAAGGGCAAGACCTGACCTACACACTCAGCATGGAAGTGCTGCCCGAGGTCAAGCCGATCGATATGAAAAACATCACCATTGAGCGCATAACGGTAGATGTTGCTGATAATGAAGTAGACAAAGCAATTGCAGAGTTGTCCTCCATGCGCAAAAGCACCAAAAAAGTGGACGAGGCCCGCGCTGCCAAAATGGGTGATACCCTCAAAATCGACTTTGACGGAACAGTTGACGGCACCCCGCGTCCCGGCATGAAATCTGAAAACTTCATGTTGGAACTGGGATCCAAGTCATTTATCGATACGTTTGAAGAACAACTCGTAGGCCTTAAAGTAGGCGATGAAAAAGTTGTCACTGTCACTTTCCCTGAAAATTATCACGCAAAAGAACTGGCCAGCCAAGTGGCCGAGTTCAAGGTGAAAATTCACGAATTACATGAGCCTGCTGCAGCAGAGCTGAATGATGACTTCGCCAAGGGTTTCGGCATCGAATCTTTTGACAAGCTCAAAGAGCAAATCAAATCCAACATCGCGGATACCTATAAAGCAGCTGCACGCACAAAATCCAAACGTCAACTGCTCGACGAATTGGCCAAAGCCCATTCATTTGAAGTGCCAGAAGGTATGGTGGATTTTGAGTTCAACAGCATTTGGCAGCAACGTGGCCAGCAAGGCCCTGATCCTTCAGAGAAAGGCACAACTGAAGAAGAAATTCGGGCTGAATACCGCGATATCGCTGAACGCCGCGTCCGCTTGGGTCTGCTGCTGGCAGAAATCGGACAGGGTCATAAAATTGAGATTACGCAAGAAGACTTACGCCAAGCTGTCTTCGCACAAGCCCGCAACTACCCCGGTCAAGAGCGGGCAGTCGTTGAATACTACATGAAGAATCAAAACGCCATGGAAACCCTGCGCGCACCGATTTATGAGGATAAGGTCATTGATTACCTCTTTGAGCTCGTCAACATTACCGAAAAGCCCGGGACAGTAGATGATTTGAAGAGCGAAGAAGAGATGGATGATGAGAATGGAGCGACATCCGAAGAAACGTCAGAATCAGCTACGAAGACAAAGAAAAAATCTTCTGGTAAGGAATCTTAAACCATTTTCCGGCTAACCAGATAGTAGTAAAGATGCTGACTAGAAAAAGGATAGAGTCATGAGCTGGAATATGGACACACCGGAAGATCACATCACACGCATGAACAATCTGGTGCCGGTTGTAATTGAACAAACGGCACGGGGTGAACGTTCGTGGGATATTTACTCACGCTTGCTTAAAGAAAGAATCATCTTTCTGGTGGGCGAAGTAAATGATCATTCCGCCAGCGTGATCTGTGCCCAGCTCCTTTTCCTTGAAGCTGAAAATCCGAACAAGGATATTTCTTTCTACATCAACTCACCCGGTGGTGTGGTGACGGCAGGATTGGCAATTTACGACACGATGCAGTACATCAAGTCGCCGGTCTCGACCGTGTGCATGGGGCAAGCAGCTTCCATGGGCTCACTGTTGCTTTGTGCTGGTGCAGCGGGCAAGCGTATTGCCCTTCCGAATGCACGTATCATGGTTCACCAACCTTTAGGCGGCGCACGCGGTCAAGCCACAGACATAGAGATTCAAGCCCGCGAGATCCTGAAACTGCGCAAGCGGCTTTACGAGATTTACCAACATCATACGGGTCAAGAACTGAGTAGAATTGAGCAGGCTCTGGAACGGGATAATTTCATGTCCGCTGAAGAATCAAAGGCATGGGGCCTCGTCGATCAGGTTGTAAGCGTTCGTCAGGAACCCATTTCAAAAGAATAATTCATTCTTTATTCTCCTAAAAGGCGGGGTAATCACCTCGCCTTTTTTGTTTTTGTGGGTTTATTTACTTTAAAAAGGATGGTCATCATCGGTGCCAAGAGATAACATGATGAGCATATACAGAAAAAAAGCAGCCCAGAGCACATCTTTCAAAGATAGGCTTGCTTGGTTTTATATTTATGACGCAAATACGTCGTCAATGATGGCTTCTACGATTCCATCTTTTCGGGGTTTGTTAAGTACACGGCAGATACAGTGGATCATGGAGATGGCCATAACATCCTATTAAATCAGCGAAAAAATTGATACCCCCCTATAAGCATAGGCCCTTGACAACCACCCTTCACGAAAAAAACACGCTCTCAATCTTGCGCAAAATCATACTGTTCGTTATTTGCCGATAAATTATATCAAATACAGTTATTTTTTCTCTCGAGAATGAAAAAACAGGTTTTAAAATTAAGTATTAAACAGTATCCTATTACTTGGTAGTTGAGAGAGGTAGACCATGCGCTTTTTTAAAAGAAAAAATGTGTGCTCAAATGAACAAGGTTCGACGGTCGTCGAATTTGCCCTCCTCGCTCCAGCATTTATCGTCTTTGTTTATGCTATTTTTGACTTGAGTTCCTACTTTTTTGTCAACGCGCAACTTCAAACCGCGACGGAACAGGCCGCACGCCATATCCGTGTTGGTGGTTCTTACGACCCGGATGGCTCAGGCCCGAACCCGCCGGTTGATCTAACCGGAAACAATTCGCAGTCTCAGGCCGCCTTCAAGGAACTCGTCTGTAGCAATGTTTACGCTATTTTTAAGTCCACCTGTGTGCAAAAACTTCTTGTGGATGTTCAAAGTTTTCCAGCCTCCAACTTTTCAGATGTGACCTATTCCAATATTTCTGATGGCGCAAACCCAAGCCACCCTGCCAATGGTACCCTGAATGATGATGACACGAACTACAATCCAGGAGCCGGTGGATACGTGGTAATTGTTCGATCGCTTTACCCCTATAGTTTTTTATTGCCTCAGCTCGCAGTTTTAACCGGTATGCCTTCAGGATCTCACAGTACGATTTCGGTTATATCAACTGTTGCCTTCCGTAACGAACCTTTCTAAAAAGGAATGCCAGCAATGAGTATGCATAATTATTTTAGAGACCAAAAAGGTGTTGCGGCTGTTGAATTTGCTTTAATCGTGCCCATCCTTTTTATTCTTTTTCTTGGTGTTATTGAGGTTTCCAACTTGTTGATTGCTGATGCCAAAGCCCGCACGGCAACATCAAGCATTTCTGACCTCATTACTCAAGACTCTGATGGCGTGATTACGAGTGATGAACTAAAGATCATCACGTTTGCCTCCAAACAAATTATGGCCCCACTTACCTTGGCAGGCCAGTTCACCATTTATGCAACCGATTATAAATTGACTGCCGTTGGAACGGTTATCAATTCCAGTGTTCGCTGGCGACGGGCGTTTACCCCTCCGAACACGGTGCCGTCAACAACCTTCCCGAGTGCCTGCAATGGAAACGCTCTTCCCTTAACGTTAAGAACAGCAACATTGAATGACGTGTTGTATGTCAACTCTGTTTATTCATGGACACCAAGATGGTTCACGTGGGTTGGTCAAGTAAAAATTACCAGCAGTAACTATAACATGCCCCGCTACGCTCAGGAACTTGTCTTGCCAACTGGTGAAGTAAGCGGTTGTTAGTGAGCTAAGTGTTTGTCAGTAACGCGATGGCTATCGTCGGATAAATGTAAAGAAATGAGGGCGGCCATGCAGAGCCTTTTCCTCATAGCGGGTAGCAGGCCAGTCTTCTGGACGCGCTAGCCACTGATGGCAGTATTCTAGCTTCCATTCAAAATCCTTATGCGCACGAGTATGCTTTAAAATCCAATACCGCAAGCCCGGATGATCGGTGGCTATGCGCAACTCTGCCCCTTTTTTCATGATACGCGCAAGGCGGTCAAGATTGTGATTGCTAATAAAACGGCGATCCCAGTGCCTTTTCTTTGGCCAAGGATCGTTAAAAAGAATAAAAACCCGCCCCAAGCATTGCTCTGGCAATTGATCCAGCACAGGACGAGCATCATCCGGGTGGATTAAAATATTAGTTATTTTATCATCGTTTATTTGATCGACAAGCCGCGCAACACCGTTCTGATAGGGTTCACAGCCGATTAAAAGTGTACGCGGATGAGCTTTTGCTTGCCACGCCAAGTGCTCACCTGCACCGAAGCCGATTTCAAGCCAGAGATCGTCCCAGTTAGAGGTATCTGTAAGCGGCAATTGCAGCATGACTTTAGGCAAAAGCGTTTTCATCAATTGCGCGCGATGCGGACGCAATGTTTTGCCACTGCGCCGACCATAAAAACGCTCAAGCGCTTGAGCAGACGTCGAGATTCGATGTGAAGCGCCAGACATAACCTCTTCCAGCCTTAGGATTAAAAAACCCCTGCTGTTTAAAGGTCTTTATCGTTTAATGCAACATTAATGTAATTACGTGTGAGCGCCCTTTTCACCGCGTCGAATGCAGCACGTGCCTCTTCAAACTGTTCCCGCATTGCCTTTAATTGGGACATTTGCTGAGGCTGAGGAGCGGCACCGCTTGCTAAAGAGGCCGTTGCCGCAGCAATGTACTTTACGCGCAGTTGGGCCACAGATTTTGCCATTTGCATAAAAGTGGCTTTATCCAACATCGGCACCACACCATGAATAGCTTCATGATTAATATCATGAATTGCTTGTTCGATGGCATCAAGAAATTGTCTCTGGCGGCGCTGCTGAGCGGATTCGGTATCAAATGCTCCCATGTCCACCTCCTTAAAGGGAAAACACCCCCTGACACATTATTTTATCCGCTGATCATACCATAGCGATGCTTTCTAATGTGCTTAAATTAATTGATTCAAACAACACACAATAAAAAAAGGGCAGGAAAACCACAGTTCCCCTGTCCTTTAATCATATAAAAAAGTTAAGCGGACTTACGCAAGCCGTTCATCGTATCCATCAGACCACGTACCGCAGAAACGGACTTGTCAAAAGCAGACTTTTCATCCGCGCTCAAGTTGATTTCAACAATACGCTCAACCCCTTTTTCACCAATCACAACAGGAACACCAACGTACAAGTCTTTCACCCCGTATTGGCCCGAAAGATAGGCCGCACAAGGAAGAACGCGCTTTTTGTCCTTCAGATAGCTTTCAGCCATGGCGATAGCAGCGCTCGCTGGAGCATAAAACGCAGAGCCAGTCTTAAGCAGCGAGACAATCTCGGCGCCCCCATCACGGGTGCGCTGAACGATTTTATCGAGCTTTTCCTGCGAGGTCCAACCCATTGCCACCAAATCTGGCAACGGAATACCTGCCACAGTTGAATAGCGCACCAGCGGCACCATTGTATCACCATGCCCACCCAAGACGAAGGCTGTTACATCCTCGACAGAAACATTAAATTCTTCAGCAAGGAAATGACGGAAACGCGCAGAATCAAGCACGCCTGCCATCCCGACAACACGCTCAGGCGGCAAACCGGATACCTGCTGCATCAAAGCAACCATGCAGTCGAGCGGATTAGTAATCACAATCACAAACGCATTCGGCGCATGCTTTTTAATGGCCTCACCAACAGTAGAAATAACGCCAGCGTTAATGCCGATCAGATCATCGCGGCTCATACCCGGCTTACGGGGTACGCCTGCGGTCACAATGATCACGTCGCATCCGGCAATTTCAGCATAATCTGTGCTACCTTGAATATTGGCATCATACCCTTCAACCGGGCCTGCCTGCGACATATCCAGAGATTTTCCTTGCGGCACACCGTCGGTTACGTCGGTCATCACCACATCGCCCAATTCTTTTAAAGCGCTTAAATACGCGAGCGTTCCGCCAATTTGACCGGAACCGATCAGACCGATTTTGTTACGAGCCATAATAATACTCCCATGGAAAAATGACGGCGAAAAGCCGAGGGCCAAAATGCATCGGCATCAAGATTACCTCAGCCGCATTTATTGTATAGAGGGCAAATCTCACCAGAACGTTACTTATTGAGATTTTTTCATTTTTTAGCAAAAAATTGATTGTGGATGTTACTTTTTAAGGCTTTTAGGAAACGATTTTCGGCCTGACCTTCCGCAGGGAAAAGAAATTATTCACGGGCTCCTCGCTCCCACCAATCGTCATGTTGCATTTCTGTCAACCGAGAGAGGGTTCGCTCGAAAACAGTCAATAAAGTGCCTTCTTTATATAGTTCTGACAACTGATGATCTGCGCTTATGATTAATTTTGCCTGATGATCATACCAAACATCAATAAACGCTATAAAACGGGATGCACGATCATTTTCATCTGCTGTAAACGCGCGAACATCTGTCAAAATAAGCGTGGGAAAGTTTTTTGCCAATGCCTCAAACTCAGGAATCCAAAGCTTTTGTTGATCAAAATCACGGGCAGACATCCACGCGACACCATGCGCCGCCTTTGCAATTTTTACCGATTTACCGTCGACATCAAGATCAATGCATTGCCCTTCAGCACCATCAGTTAGATCAGAAAAATCTTTCTCCAGTAACTCATTTGCAGGCGGACAAATAAACACCGGTCGCCCTTTTAAACGACGCGTGCGATAATCTTGCTCCCCCGCAACAGGAAGATCACGACAATATGTCTTCAAAACATCTATAAATGGCAAGAAAAGGGAACGCTGCAAACCGTTTTCATACAAATTTTCCGGCCGCACGTTGGACGTCGCAACCAACACCACCCCCGCTTCAAATAAAGCAGTAAAAAAACGCCCCATAACCATCGCATCTGCAACATTAGTCACTTGAAACTCGTCCAAGCACAAAAGTTTGGTCTCAGCCGCATAGTTTTGTGCACAATCATCCAAGTTTTCGCCACGCTGATGAAAATCATGCATCCGGCGGTGAACATCCTGCATAAAAAGATGAAAATGGATGCGTTTTTTCAATGGCTCAGGCCACGTAATTGCTTCGAAAAACATATCCATCAACAAAGTTTTTCCTCGCCCGACCGGACCATAAATATAAAGCCCCTGCAATCCTTCTTTTTTAGATACGGCAGGCAAAGATGAAAAAAGGTGAAGATTCATAATTTTGCTTATCACTTTGCCGAGCGGATGTGTAAAAAGCAAAGCGTTGTGATGTCGCCCATTGAGCACACCCGCGAGTTCATCCAGCGCCCGAAGCACATTGGTTTGAGCAGGATCGGCCAGCAATGTACCAGCATGAATTTTCTGTTCGTAGAAATCAAGAACGTGCATGGCGACTGTTATCCATCATTCAATCCCAAAGGCCAAGCCAATTATCACCGCCTAAAATGTAAATAAAGCTAGACCGAATAATTAAGCATGGTATTTTATGGGACATGTTTGAAAGCTTCAGAAACTTCGCCAAGAATTTTGCCGCCTACGAGGCGGAGCGCAAAGCCCGTGAACAAATGCGTGCACAACAAGACGAAGAGCGACGCCGTATGAACGAGCAAATGAAAGCTCAAATTGCCGCCGTACGCGTCATTACGGGTGACATCAAATATAAGTACGCCATTATCAACACTGTGCGGGCTTGGGCTTATGTGCCCTGTTTTCCCGGCGCTGGTTCTGACCCCCATCAGGCATCAGACATCGCCATTTATAACATCCAGAAAGAGGCATTACGCGTGGGAGCAGACGCCGTCATCCATGCACAGTTTCATATCTTGCGTTACGAACAACCGATGCGCGATGGACAAATTATGGCTGCGTATGAAACCCATGCTTTTGGCACAGCTGTTAAAATTCTTGCCCCACCCGACGATTGGCGCGCAGAAAACGACGGCAGCAAAAAATCCGACGAATTTTAATGAATGAAACATCATTTCAACGTTTTCATCGTTAGCGATATCGCTAAATCGACCTGAGAAAATGTCTGGGAAACACAGCTGCGTTATTCGCGCAGCATTTCCCAGACACCCCCAATGCGGCCATAAATCGGCTTATCGACGCTAAAAGTTAGCGTACCACGTTTTACCTCAATCAACGGTTGACCATCCAAACGTGAAATACGAACAAGTTTACCGTTTCCTACGGCCTCAAAGTCCAACTCTGAAGACTGCAGAACGGGACTGGCAACCAAACCTGCATTCACATCTTTACGAAACGCCATCGCAATTTCTCTACGGCGTGCGATAATATCATCCTTACTTTCTGGACGCCGACCATAAGCAACGTTAACCTCATCACGCAACATTTTGTCGTATGTGGCGAGATAAGCATTGTCCGCCTTACCGACAGCTTCAATAATGCGGCTACGAAAACCATTCAACATATCAAGCAACCGAGACTGTTCGTTTGGTGTAAAACGAACGCTCTCGGCCTCCCACACGCGTAGGTCGGGAACTGTTTTTGCCCTAAACCCAGCAGACTGGCGAATAGGTAAGTTTACTTCAGGCGGGCTTTCAAAAAGCGTCAAGCTTTCCTTAGAAACAATTTGCGAAGGAGACTGATAGTAGATGCGATAATTTAATTTTGATGCAGCATGATCATCAAAAGGTTCGGCACTGACATTAACAATATTCAATCCCTGCTTAATCCATTCATTAAACGCAATATCAAATTCTTGGTCTTCACGAAGAATCTTAAAAAGCACAGGAATATCATTTACACGCACAAAGACCCGCGTATTCTTACCCTTCAGTTTGATCGCGAACCTCTGGTTGTCTTGTGTGTTGATAATCTGCTCAGGGGGGGGCGGTTCATCGCTCAAGTTGACCGATGATGGGGCTTCCAGCGTGCTGCTATCCTCAGCACATACAGGAGCAGAGGCCAGCACACCAAGAAAGAGAGCGACGACAGCAAATAAAGATTTCTTCATCATAAGCACTCCCCACGTTAAGCACATAAACCTAAAAACATCATTTAAGACACGCAAAGCGTGCCATGTGCTCAAAAAACATTCTAGCAGGAAAAGTTAAAAAAAATCAGCGTGGGGGCATGTGATGTGATGTCGCAACACTTTAAGCCTGTTTTGCTTGTGGACAGCCGACACGTTCACATGGTTTGCTCTCATTTGCAACGTAGGCACCACACACTTTGCACTCTTGTAATGTACCAACAGTCGCAGATGCGCTTCTTGATTTTTCTTTTGCCGACTTCGGAGCAGCACGGCGCTGAAAAATATGCTTATACCCCTCGCCATTTTTCATCTGCCAATGCCGCCATAAACGGCGCAACAGCACGAGCAGCACAATAATCAAAACAAGTCGGAACAAATACATGATTTTTCTTTCTTAAACCACATCACAATCGCCTTCACTGGATTGACATAATCACCCATCACCGTCAAGGCAGATTGGTTGAGGCGTCCACACATCAAGCGCGAGGGGTGACCGTAAAACAGCATCAATCTGCGCGCACCAGCGACCATCCGCCTCATGTAAAACCAATGGTTCCAGGTGTTCAATTCTCATACATTTTTCACTGTCTTTGCCTTTTCTTGCACGAAAAACGATTCGCTTTATCATGCCATTTTTGTGAGATGCCAGAGGCAATACCTGGATCAACGCAAAGCCCGCTGCTTGAAGAGTCGCCAGAATTTCTGCCTTGCGTTGCGCATCATGGATCAAAATAAACTCCCCTTCAGAAGCCAGAAATGAAACTGCTGTTTCAAGCCAAACCCCAAGCGAAACATCGGGAGATTCTGTCGTTGCACAGGCTTTTATCGCATTATCAGAAGCAGTATGGGTGCGATGATGTCGATAGGGTGGATTGCACACAATGCGGTCGAATACACCTAAATTCTCGCGCTCCAACCGCGTTCGGTCCGCAACAGAGGCGCAAATCAGGCGACATTGCGATTCAAAATGATTGTGGTGAATATTCTTTTCGGCCAAGGCAAGCACGTCCTCACGAATATCAATCCCTGTAACATTCAACGCGGGTTGACGTGCAAGCAGACAAAGTAAAACCTGCCCATAACCTACGCCTAATTCCAAAACTTTTTTTACATGATCCAACGGTGTTAGAGCGGCCAGCAAAACCGAATCAGATGATGCGCGGTATCCCTTGATGGGCTGGAAAAGTCGGATGGCCCCGCTTAAAAAGTCATCTTCTGTCAAAGATTTTCCATCCAGTAGCAACAACGAGGTGTGACAGTCTTTTTCATTCATGCTGCATAAAACCCCACGCGCTGTTCTAGCAAATCCATTTTCTTTTCATCCTCCCGGTGGGCATCCTTGGCGAGTTGTTTTTCTTCATGCCTCAACCCGTCATATCGCTCATTAAGCCATTTGCCATCAAGAAAATAAATGCCCCCTTAACTTTTAAGCACTTTAGTTCATGCAAACAGCGCCCCCGTTTGAAGCAAGATTGCCTTTTTTAAAAAATCATTAAGAAAACATTGCATTCTTAGCCTTATTGTGCCATACAGCCCCCACTCCTGCTCAACGTTGCCAAGCGTCGGGCTTTGGCCCATGGGGGGCCGCAACAACCATAGGGGGATAACATATGGCATATTACGAAAACGTGTTTATCGCACGTCAGGACGTTTCGCCACAACAGGTTGAACAAATGACCAGCGATTTTACCACCGTTTTGACCAATCAAGGCGGTAAGGTTACAAAAACTGAGAGCTGGGGTCTGCGTACCCTCGCCTACAAAGTCAAGAAAAACCGTAAAGGTCATTACGTGATGCTCAACATTGATGCAGAACCGGCCGCCGTTGCTGAATTAGAGCGCATCATGGGCTTGAGTGAAGACATTCTGCGTTTTCTCACCATCCGCGTCGATGAATTGGAAGAAGGTCCGTCCGTGATGATGCGTCGTAATGACGATCGCGACTCCTTTGATTCAGGTGAACGTGCACCCCGCTCGGCTGGCTCAGCGAACCAAGATCGCGGCTATCGTCCCCGCCCCTCACGTGGCAATGACTCTTCCGATGGAGATGAAGAATGAGTGTTGAAGAACTAAACCAATCATCTGGAAACAACGGCACACGTCGTCCTTACAACCGTCGTCGCAAATCTTGCCCGCTCTCCGGCAAAAAGATTGACTATAAAAACATCCGCATGTTGGGTCGTCATATCTCTGAACGGGGTAAGATTGTACCCAGCCGCATTTCAGGCACGTCGCAAAAGAATCAACGCGCACTCGCTCTTGCGATCAAGCGCGCACGTTTTCTCGCGCTGCTGCCCTACGTTGTGATCTAAGGAGATTGAAGAATGCAAGTCATCTTGCTTGAGCGCGTTGCGCACCTTGGGCAAATGGGTGAGACGGTTAACGTTCGCCCGGGTTATGCCCGAAACTACTTGCTGCCCAGAAAAAAAGCGTTGCGCGCAAACCCTGCCAACATCGCTTATTTTGAAGCACAAAAATCCCACCTTGAAGCAGAAAACGCCAAACGTAAGTCTGAAGCAGAGACATCTGCAAAGAAAATGGACGGCTTAAAAATCGTTCTCGTTCGTCAGGCTGGTGAAGCAGGCCACCTGTATGGTTCAGTAAGCGCACGCGATATCGCGGACGCCGTTGAATCATCCGGCCACAAAATCGATCGCTCAATGGTTAATATGCAGCAACCCTATAAAACAATTGGTTTGTTTGAGCAAACAATCCACCTTCATCCTGAAGTGGCCATCACAGTTAAACTGAACATCGCCCGCTCGGAAGAAGAAGCTGCATTGCAGGAAAAACGTGGCGCCGCTGCGATTAAGTCCGAGCAAGCCGAACAAATTGCGGCTGAAGAAGCTGCAGCGATTGCTGCTGCTCAGAGCGAACTTCAAGGCAATACATCTGCTCAAGCGGATGAAAGCAAAGCTGAAAAGCCCGCCAAAAAAGCTAAGGGTAAAAAGAAGGCTGCTGAAGCTGAAGAAGAGTAAGCTGCCGTGTTTTAAACGAGGGGAAGAGCTTCAGCTTTTCCCCTCTTTTTTATGAGTCCAAATCAACACCATAAAACCTTAATCATCAGAAAAACATTTATCCTCCTATAAAACTGCTAGCAGTTTAAATGAAATTCCGGTATGCACACAAGGCACGGACCTGTAGCTCAGCTGGATAGAGCGTTGCCCTCCGAAGGCAAAGGTCGCACGTTCGAATCGTGTCAGGTCCGCCAGCAGAATCTTTATTTTGAAGCCCCGTCTCGTTTCAAGCATCCCTTTATTAAAAACGAAGAGCGCTGCCATAAAAACGGTGAGCCGGTGTGTTCAAGAATATAACGATAGAGTTTTTTAGGTCTGTTTTGTCGACTAACAATAAAAAAACGCAGTTTTATACAAGCCTTAAATGACGGTGTCGCTTGCCTTTAGGCGTTTGAGGCGATCCTGAACCAGAGGAAAGGCCACCAGAACCCACCATTTTTTGGGCAGAAGGAGAAAACATTTTCTGCGCGGTTATCTCTTCCCCTATCCAGGGAAACCGCTGCCGGTCCGGCACAAAATCGCTTGCAGCACGTATCGATGGAAATTCAATCTCAACGACGCAAGGATGCTGAGGAGAACCACGTTGATAGAAATCCACATCAACATTCGTGCCAATTGAAAGGGGCCCCAAACTATAACGGGTTTTCGAGATTCGTGATGATGCGGGCATATGCTGATAAAGACCGTCGAGTTCATTTGCGGACAAATTCAGTTCAAACCGATGATTTACAAACGAACCAGCTTTTTTATTCGGGCCTTTTAAAGTAACTTGAGTGCGCTTAAAACCACGTTTTTTTTCTTGCCGCACTCTTAAAAAAAATTTTTCGGGCAAGACTATTTGCAAAGGCGTGTGCGGTGGATCAGAAAGCATTGTATACCCTTGTTCGCAAGCAAGTCTGGCCGCACCGGCAAAATTACCCGCCATGAAAGCCCCCATGACCCCCTGCTGAAGGTGTAAAAAGGCTGCGGTAAGCGAGACTGTGCGGTTGATCATCGCTTGTGGATCGTAAAGATTGAATGGTGGAGAGAAGCCTGAAGTATCTTGCCCATAAGTCGTTTCCAGTTCTGCAAGAACGGCTCGGGCTTCCGTCAATGTAAGCGGAATCTTTTGCAATGCACCTCCTCTGTGCGGATGCAGTTCTATGGCATAGGCCCCTTTTTCATCGCGACACAAGCGCACTTGTCCATCTTGACCAGCCACAAAGCGCGCTTGTTGAATAAGCCTCACTTGATGGGGAAGTTGATGAAGAGCAATGTCAAATCCTGTGCCAAGACAATAGCGTCGCTCTAATTCTTCAACCATTGGCGCACAACCTTTCGAGGGTAAAAATATTTCATCTCAAATCATGCCTGAATACACACTTATGCAACCATGGTGCAAGCATTAATTTGTCACATCGTATGACTTTAAATCTTAAAAGCTGATCAAACGTTAAATTTGAAGTGGAAAATATCCCCGTCAATCACCGAATACTCTTTACCTTCTTGTCGCAATTTTCCTGATTCTCGGCACGCGGTTTCTCCGCCCAGTTGAACAAAGTCTTGATAAGCAATGGTTTCTGCACGAATAAAACCGCGCTCAAAATCACTATGAATTGCACCGGCCGCCTGAGGTGCACGAGACCCAGCGACAACAGTCCACGCACGCGCCTCTTTAGGACCTACCGTAAAGAACGTCAGCAGCCCTAAAAGCTGATAGCCTGCACGAATAACCTTATTCAATCCTGGCTCTTGCAATCCCATTGTTTCAAGAAAATCTTTTTGCTCATCAAGTGCCAATTGCGCGACTTCAGCTTCAATCGCCGCAGAAATAATAACCGAAGACGCCCCCTCATCAGCAGCCATTTTTTCAACCGCTTGAGAAAATGCATTTCCTGTCGCGGCAGCACCCTCTTCCACATTGCAAACATAAAGAACAGGCTTCGCCGTTAATAATTGAAGTGCTGCATAAACCGGCTTTTCTTCATCAGACAATGAGACACTGCGAGCAGGCTTCCCTGCTTCAAGCGCCTTAATGACCTTCTCGATAACGACAACACGAACAATTGCCTCTTTATCACTTTGCTTCGCGCGCTTGCGCCAACCATCAACCTGTTTCTCCAAACTTTCCAAATCAGAAAGCATCAGTTCAGTCGAAATAATTTGAGCATCGCGCACAGGATCAACCGTATTTTCAACGTGGGTAATGTCACCATTTTCGAAACAGCGCAGCACATGCAAAATTGCGTCCGTAGAACGAATATTGCCCAAGAACTGGTTGCCTAATCCCTCACCTTTACTGGCCCCTTTGACAAGGCCTGCGATATCAACAAACTCAAGTTGTGTGTAGATTGTTTTCGCTGATTTACCGATCTCGGCAATTTTGTCCAAGCGATCGTCAGGTACAGCCACGCGCCCCACATTCGGCTCAATCGTGCAGAATGGATAATTAGCAGCTTGGGCATCCTGTGTTTTTGTTAATGCGTTGAATAAGGTCGATTTGCCCACATTCGGCAAGCCCACAATTCCACAGTTAAATCCCATCATGCTCTCCTTCAATTTTTGCAGGTTTTACACATAAAATTGCCGAAGAGCAAATAAGAACTTCACCCAAGAGCTGCCAGCACTCGGGATTGCGCCCTATGAGGCGTTATGATACGCAATATCAATGAAAGAAATCACCCTTGCCGCACTCGAAACGCAATTGACGGTTTTTCTCGAAAAACGCTATGGCTCGGCAATTGCCAAAGATTGTATAGAGCCACTTTTATATGCTGAATATCGCAATAAAATCGGCCAAGGTCTTGCAAAACTTCTTAATAAAAAATTCCCTCTATCCGCAGAACATCCGCATAGTGCGCTAAACATTGCACAGACCACTTCCGTCAGCGCCCGGGTGGTGGCGCAAAATCTGCCCAGCTACCATGTGGCTCAAACGGCAATGCGCACGTGCGCTGAATTAGCGCAACACAGTGGTATTGCCGTAGTGGGAGCTTCCGGTTTTAATGCCAGTGTAGGAGCATTAGGTTTTTATGTCGAAAAATTGGCTCAACAAGGGCTTGTGGCACATTGTGTGGCCAGATCCTCAGCCCAAGTCGCACCATTCGGCTCTAAAAATCCATTGTTTGGCACAAATCCACTCGCTTGGGCATTTCCCACACTTAAAGAACCGGTTGTTTTTGATATGACATCATCAGCGGTAACGTTTTCATACCTTGTCAGCCAACACCTTAAAGGTGAAAAATTACCTGAAAATGTTGCGCTTGATGAAAGCGGCATGCCAACAATCGAACCAAAATCTGCAATGAACGGAGCTATTTTACCTTTTAGTGAAAGCCCCAAAGCGTCAGGCCTGTCTTTGATGGTCGAGCTCATAGCGGGTCCCCTGACAATGGGGCAAGGGCTGGTTGGTGAAAATGAGGATGAAGCTTGGGGCTTTTTTATTATGGCGCATAAACCTGATCTCATTGTTGAGCGTTCGCGCTATTTTGAATCCATCCAAAAAATTTGTGACCACCTCGCACAGCTGGGCATTACCTTGCCGGGTGAGAAGGGCCGGGCATTTGAAACTGTGATCAAAAACCAGCAATCCATTCAATTGGATGATAAAGTTTATGATTTGCTGGCGGGTCTACACACCTAAGCGTGAACAAAACAGACTTAACTTTCGCCTTGAAAACACAAACAATTGAACTAAATCAACGCGTGTGGAGTAAATTTATGGACGGGCAAACATCTTATCTTTTGGCTTTTGTAGAAGGCTTTGGCCTTGCATTGTCTCCTTGTATTTTACCAGTCATCCCATTTTTAGTCGCTGGGTCATTACAAAAAAATGTTTGGCGCCCTTGGTTGCTCGTTCTTGGTTTTATTACAACGTTCACGGCTTTTGCCCTTTCGTCACGTTGGCTGATTTTGACCTTTGATCTCTCGCAAGAGGCACTTCAGCAAGGCGCTTTCTTTATTCTATTTATTCTCGGTATGACAATGATTGTGCCGGTAATGAGTGAAAGTTTTGAGCGACTAACTCAACGCTTTGCTTCAAAAGCACATACGTTAAGCGCGAGTACAGACGATACAGGTATCGTGGGAGCTTTTTTACTGGGTGGCTTGCTCGGTGCGATTTGGACACCCTGTGCGGGACCACTACTGGCGGCAGCACTGATTCAAGTTATTCAGGCCAAAACAACGTTGACCGCTGTCGGAACTGTTCTTCTTTTCGGAACGGGTGCAGCAGTACCCATGTTACTGATTGCTTTGTTGAGTCAAAAACTAACCCATGCGATTCGTTTTTTCTCACGCCACGCAACACTCATACGTCGCATAATGGGGATTGTAATCGTGGTATTTGCCACCCTTGGCTTGATGCATATTAATCTTGGCGAAAAATGGGTAACGGCAAAAATGAACGCACGCCCTCAGCAAGAAAAGTCGATAACGCAAAGTGAAAATGAGGTTGATTCCATGAAACTTATCCACCCCTTGCCTGCTCCCTATGCAGCTCCCGAAATGCAAAACCTTTCCGATTGGATAAACAGCCCTCCGCTCACACTTGCGCAGCTTAAGGGTAAAGTTGTCCTGATTGATTTTTGGACTTATTCCTGCATTAACTGCTTACGTACGTTACCTGATCTTATTCGGTGGCACCAATTGTATCATGATAAAGGGCTTGTCATTATTGGCGTTCACGCACCGGAGTTTCCTTTTGAATCCATCCCTGAAAATGTTAAAATGGCAGTGCAGAAATATAAAATCCCGTATGCAGTTGCGCTGGATAATCAATTTTCAACGTGGCAAGCTTATAACAATCGCTATTGGCCAGCTCATTATTTAATTAATCAAGAGGGCAATATTGTTTACACCCACTTTGGTGAAGGTCATGCCGAGCAAACCGAGCATAACATTCGTGCACTTTTATCAATAACGGGAAGTGACTTGAAGCAAAGCAAGTCTGCAACATCATTCAATCAAACACCGGAAACCTATCTCGGATTTAGCCGTGCCGAAAATATCATAAACGATCAAACAAAAGCACCTTTTGTGCTTTCCCGTGATCCAGAGCAGCAAAATGAATGGGGATTGAGCGGTGACTGGAACCGTGAAGGTGATAAGATTATCTCAGGCAAAATAGGTGATCAGATCATTATGCGGTTCAGGGCTGGACGTGTTTTTCTTGTACTCGGGGCACAGCATCCGTCTAACGTTCATGTTGAAATTAAAAGCGATGGTAAATCTCTACCCAACCATGCAACGGATGTTAAAAATGGAATTTTAACCGTAAATGAGCATCGACTTTATGAAGTTGCGCATCTTGATACCGACGCCCTTGCAACGCTTAAGCTTACTTTTCAAGATGCAGAAACAGAAGCCTACGCATTTACATTTGGCGCCGCTCAGGAAGGTGAAGAATGAGCAACCACCAAGGAAAAATTTTCCAGATTATGATTGTTGTGGCAGGATTATATTTATTCACGACACCCGTTTTTGCAAAGGAGCGTATCATGAAATCCTACACTGGCCAGCCTCTTACCGAATTACAAATGCAAGTCACGCAAGAGGAAGGCACAGAACAGCCGTTTCGCAATGCTTACTGGGACAATCATCGCGCAGGGATTTATGTGGATATTTTAACGGGAGAACCGCTTTTTATATCCAGCGACAAGTTTGATTCAGGTACGGGTTGGCCGAGCTTTACCAAACCTATCGATGAAAATGCAGTGCACGAAGAAAGCGACCAGCGCTTTGGGATGAGCCGAACAGAAGTGAAAGCGCGTAAATCAGAATCACATCTTGGCCATGTTTTTGATGATGGGCCAAAAGATCGCGGGGGACTTCGTTACTGCATTAATTCTGCCGCGTTAAGTTTTGTCCCGAAAGAAGAAATGGAAGAAAAAGGATATGGCCAATTTCTTTATTTACTTGAAAAGGAACCGCATCAGTAAAAAATGTCCGCACAACCGATATTCAATAATTTAATAGTACTAACCAAGACTCTAAATTTCATTTTTTTGCGTCAACCCTCTTGACGAAGTGGGGCAAAATCTGTCATGAACAGGTCACTCTGTTTGTGGCGGCCATAGCTCAGTTGGTAGAGCGTCTGGTTGTGGTCCAGAATGTCGTGGGTTCGAGTCCCATTGGTCGCCCCAGTATTTTCAATAAATCACGCCCCCTCCCTCAAGTTGAGGCAATGCTTTGACCAGCTTGCCACCCCAAAAGAGCCCCCACAATAGCAATCAGCCAAACCAAGGCGCCTAATAGGAACCTAATCTTTCGCTGTTCAAGGATTTTGGGGAGGTTTTCTCCTTTTAAGATATACAGCAGCGACAACTGGCCAAGAACAAACCCACCAATTGTTCCAACAATACTTAGAAGTAAAGGGAAAAAAGCGTTCATTAATGCTACCGTTTTAGAATTAACGGCAAAAGCGCTTTATAATGCGCGGGCGTTATGCCCAGTTGCGTGATACCATGTGCCGAAGGCGAAACTACAGTATTGGTTTTTAACATTTCGACCTGATCTGGTGTAAGAGGTGCTGAGGGCAAAAACTGTAACAGTTGCGCCTCAATTTTGGCAACAACCCATGGAAGATCAATAAGCTGGCGCCTAAGCTGTAAGACTTCAAGCACGTCATTAAGTAGTTTATAAAATGAAGCAATAACTGGCCCACCCAGTTCAAAAATTTTTCCTTGCGCTTCAGCAGATTCAAGAGCACGAACAATTGCCTCAGCAACATCCAAAACATAAACGGGTTGAAAAACAGTATGCCCCCCCCCAATCGTGGGCAAAAACGGTAAGTAACGCGCCATATTCGCAAACCGCGTAAAAAAATGGTCATTTTCACCAAAAATAATCGACGGACGCATAAGAATTGCACAAGGTAGAGCAGCGTGAATCAGATTTTCACCAGCAGCCTTAGAGCGAAAATATTGCGATGCGCTTCCTCCGTGTGCGCCTAAAGCTGAAACATGCAGAAACCGCTTTACTTTAAGATCACGACATGATTCAGCCAAAATTTTTGGCCAATCACGGTGAATGCGCAAGAAATCTCCACGCTTCCGCTCTGAAATAATGCCGATAAGGTTAACAACACCGTCTGTGCCTGCAACCAACTTTTGTGCCTGTTCGCGATCCAGACGGGAAAAAGAAACAGGAACAACCTGCCCGACATCCCCCAAAGAGCGAAGAAAAGCATCATCCGTTGGCGCTCGTCGCGCAACACGCACACAGTAATTTGCTCGCGCAAGAGCACGCACAACTGTTCGCCCTAAAAAACCCGTCCCGCCAAAAACAGTTATTGTTTGCATCTATAGATCCTCTCCTCTCAAGGAGATAAATCAAATCTGCAGGACTGGCAAGGTGAGGCTTTAAAATAAGAAGTGATCAAATCAGCGTGTTACACCTTTTGTTTTCTCATATGTCCGCAAACCTCCCAAGCCCAGCAATGCGAGCACAAGCTCAAATAAACTTTCTGTTGGCAAAGCAGGAAGACTGACATCAGGGTACCACAAAACAAGAACCCATGACCAAAATGGCGCCACAATATAGGTATAAGCGAGCGAGGCACCACAGACCCAACCGATAAAAGGTCGCCATCCACTTACAAAAATTTTAGGATGAACAGCTTCAATTTTATTGATTTCTGATTGCGCATTTTGTTGCTGAGCGATAAACCCCAATAAATCCTGTTCGGCTTGCTTACGGGCTTTGTCACGGGCCTGTGGATCAGGAATATGAGCAATCAATTGATCAATTAAGGGCGTAAGCAATGGAATTAATGTTGCAAGTGCCATGATGTTTCTCCTGAAATTATAAACTTTGCCATAGAGCAATCTCGGCATCACGCCGCTTGATCAGCCCTTTCATTTCAACACCAGCTGCATAGCGCCAACGTCGCAATTCAGCGGGAATTTCCTGATAGAATCCTTTATTCAATTTTCGCAAAAGCGAAGATCGACAAAAGGCCATAATGCCGATATTAAAAGTAAAACAAATCAATGCAGAAAACTGATTATCGTTCAAAGGTACCTGCACACGGGCAGCGACATCTCGCTCAAATACCTCAAGATCATGCAGGAGCAAGGCTTCCGCCTGTGCGAGTGTAATTTCCTGCCCTACTGAAACATTATCAGTATGGCCATAGCCAATTGTCAGCACGCCTGCGGGACAAAGATAGGCCTTGAGCGAAAGTCCCTCAAAATTTTTGAGGAGCACAAGGCCACGCTGATTAACCCTGCGATGACCATATCTTAGTCGTGTTTCCAATTCAATTCGCCTTTTAGATGGCATCTTGAATAAATGTAATAAGACTTGCCATGAGAGTGGCTAACAACAACAACGTTTTCCAACTTCCCCTCCCCACATCAAGTAGGGTTTGAAAGTTTTCAATTTTATCGCTAAGAGCACAAAAATGCTGTTCCATGTGTTGTTCAAGACGATCGACCTTTTTTTCTAGAATTGCAAGCCGTCCTTCGACATGCCCGAGTTCATGAATAAATTGCAGCGGTGCAAAAAATTGTTCTGACATGATTGGAGCCTCACAAAAACTAGACATGTGCTGCAATCAGGGTGATTGTAAATGTGAGCGTCGCACCCGTTCTATTCTCAAAATAAAGTTTGTTATCTGTATGCGCTGAAATCGTAAAATCACCGCTTATCCCCGTAGCACCGCTTAAAATGCCGATTGAAAATACACCTGGCGTACCCAAAACCATACTGGCATCAAGCGCAGCAGATGATCCCACTTTAAAATAAAATCCGCCTTTGGCGATAAGCCCACTAAATGAAGAAATGAAACACCATCCAGCGCAATTAGCATTTAAGTTGATAGATGTTGCTGCATTGTTTGCGAGTGTAATGCGATTAGATACAAAACTATTGGCCATCACTGTGCCATTGACGTGTAATTTTTCACTGGGGCTACTCACACCCACCCCGATGCGATCGGAACTGGCTTTTGTAATTAAAAGAGATGTATCCGTGTCCCCTTCTATACGAAAATCATGCGCAGCACCGCTTTCATTCACAACAGTTTCACTGTCGCTTAAGGTAAGATGTGTTGCAGAAGCATTATCATCAATACCAAGTGATGAAAAATCAGAATACACGCCTCCATGAAGAGCATTCCCGCTCAAACCATCATTCGCAATAACAGGGAGTGCAGTATTCGCCCCGACATCAATAACTGATAATACGATCCAATCCGATCCATCAAAAAATTTTAGCGTTAAAGGTGTCGTCGATGTATCAAGCCAGAGTTGATATTGCGTAGGGGTTACGGGTACGCTTGAACCACTTGATTGCGTCACCAATGCAAGCAGTGCTGCATTCAAATCACTGCGAAAAGAAGGGAATCCTTGATTTGCAATATTCATGTCATGTTGAGCCATTATTCATTCTCCTTGTTGATGAAGTTATTGGGCGCGACCATATCCACGTGCTACCCAGTCGTAATTACGCACGACACCTGTGCCCATTGTGTTTTTAAATTGAACGGTAAACCCTGTCCTGCTTTTGCTTGTAATGCTGACATAGTCCCCGGTTTGCAGGTTATTTCCCGTTACATTAATGGCTGGTGTGTCCTTAAAAGCTTCTGTAAATGTTATGCTTGATCCTGTGGATATACTCGAAAGGCCAACACCAGCTTCAGTTCGATCTGCAAGAGAAATGGTAAGTGATAAAGCACTAATGGCTGGTGTCGCCATTAAGTTTTCACTTAATAAACGCGCTCGAAATTTTAGTCCCCGTGCCACATGATCGCCAAGGCTGATCGGTTTCCACGCGCTCCAAGTCGGACTACCACTGGGGTTATCAAGTGTCGTTGCAACCTCAATCAAAACGTTGACTGTACTTAAATCACTCCCATCAAACTGCCCGTCACGTTCATCAAAATCGCCCGCAGCATCATTAAAATTTACAACATAGTCAATTATGCTTGATTGCACATTGACAGCAACGCGAACCAAATAAACAGCACCCAAATCGGGGGATGCTGTGAAGAGGTATTGTCCCTCAATCACATCGTCTCCCCCTCCCGCAGCATCAAAAAGAACTGTCGGAGAATCAAAATTTCCTGATGTCACATCAAACGCACCGAGGCTTGAAATAATAAGCTGACCACCAGAACCTACGCTTGTGTTGGTTTTTGTGCCCGAGTATGACGGCGATTCCGTGTATGTCGCGACATTTGTAAAAGCCTGAAGTGATGAGGATGAAATAACGACTGTTGCTGCATTTTCACTTTCACGTCCAAAAACTGAATCAACTGCCTTTATAAAATATGTCCCTGCCCGAGCAGGAATAACAAGCTGTGTTCCACTTATACCACTTGCAATATCGATGGCTGAATACCAAAGAGCGCCAACAGTAACCGCAGACCAACGCAAGTGATATGACAGCAATTCTGAATTGTCCGGTGCGTCCCAATTAATAAAAAGCGATTGATCAAGTATGCTGGCGCGTACATCTAGCACATCGGCAGGCAGAAGATTGCCACTGGCAAGTTGCACACGACGATAAGTCCACGGAGAAGTCATCCCCAAAAGATTTAATGTATGGGCACGAACAATATAATTTTTATAGGGTTGTAATTGATCGAGCGTCACAACCTGGCCAAATCCCGCTGATCGCCACGCATCTTCATCAACAAGCGTCTCATCGTCACCTAAAGCGTAATCAACTTCTGAACGTGAAATAAACGCATCAAGTGAACTTAAAACCGTTACCTGTAAAATATTTTTACCGTTTGCTATAAGCTGATCAATTTTTAAAATTGGCGCCTCAGGGAACATACTGGGAAGATCAACTTTTGGTGTAATTTCGGTTGGTGTTACCCCACCTTCCCAATCATAAAGAGCGATATCATCTTCTTGCAAAATAAGATTAATGCCAACATCATCAGTAAGTGTCCACTCAATAGGTGTAAAAACCTTTTTATTCCACCCCATTGAAGGCAGCGTTAAACGTACAGGATTCATAACCGATAAAGGTAACGCCGCTAATGTACAGGGCAACTCGACTGTCAAGGGATAACGGCCTCGTTGCAATACCAATCGCGCAAGCCGTTGCGCTTCATATGTATTGGTTGTCATGGTAAGCTCTACATCTTGAGCATAAATGTCACCATTATCATATTCGAGATGTACGCTAACCTGAGGAAAATCAGTTGCCTGCCAGCCTTTATTCGGATCAATAAACGTGCCTCGAACTGTGTTTATTTTTGTTTGCAGCGAGTGAACAGGATAAACAACAATGGGTCCGCGTAAAATTGAATCATCAATATCCATCACGGGCGTTCGATATGCAGCAACATATAAGCGGTATTGCCCTTGCGTGTAGACAAGTGTTCCGCCGCATGTGGTAAGCATGCGCTCAATAATATCAATTGGTTTTTCATCAAGCGAGATCACACCATTGAGGGTGTATCTTTTTTGTTCTAAGCCATCAGCTGTATTGACTAATTCATCACAAATATTGGCGGCAGCAATAAAACTGTCTTCATTAATTTCATCAGACCGGCATCTCAAACCATAAGAGGAAAGAAGATAATCCCGCAAACAAAGGGCAGGATTATCGCTCCATAATTCAGCATCATAACGAGGATCGTAAACTTTTTTCCCTTTTACTTCCCAGCTTAAATTGGGAAGTCCACTCGCCCAAACCGTGCTGTTCCAATTTAACCGAACAGCAACATATGCCATTCCCCTTAAGCGATGATTGACCGTCCATACCGGTACTGTGGATTTAAGAAAATTATCAACAACTTGATCAGAATAACCTAAATGAACACGCCACTGAATATGGTGAACACCATTGACGCCATTGTATTTACTGTTTGCATTATAAACAGAGCCAATTGGAGGGATTACCCAGTCATTTGCCCCAGACTTTCCGAGCAATCGATCATCGTTAACGTACAATGCACCGATATTTTCAACTTCATGTGTTGCAAGCGGAACAACCATACTCAAGACATAATTTTTTTGTCCGGTAGGTGAATTGGTTGTATAGGCAAAGGCAAGCGGTCCTGAAACCCGTGTTTGTCCATAGACAATCCGTCGTGGTTCAGTTGATGAGCGAACTAGATCGATTTGACGCCCACTAGAAAGTGTTGAGCTTGGTTTTTTTTGTCGCGCAGTCATCGATTGCACGGCCATACTTGCAACCGCACCCAAAGCCGCAGTGGCAACCGTTGCGACAACGCCAGTCAGACCAACAGCTGATACAATTGCTCCAATGACGACAGCAGGCATTTATATTCTCCAGCAAAATTGAGATGTGGATGTAGGAAAAAAAACAAGGCCGTTTTTTCCGGGAGCTGCACAAACATCACCGAGACAAACGCCAAGCGCGAAAGAAAAAAGGCTCAATTTTTTTTGTGATACGGCGATAAGATCACCGCGCCGTGCATGATGATGAGAATGATGACAGCCAAGCAGGGCGTCAACCAGTCGGCAAAGATCATCAAACCCCCACCGCTTCATGACGTTGTAAGCTTGCATGGCATTTTTATAAGCAGGCAAATCAAGTTGTGACCAGTTTTTTGCACTCACCGCACACACGGCATCATAGGCAAAATGGATGCAATCGTATTTGCCCCAAATGAAAGGTTGATTGCGCCAATGGTTAATAACATTATCTAACTGCTTACACCATTCCTTCTGACGCGCGGGAGTGTGCACGCTTAGCGGCCCCAGTAAATCGTTTTTTCTGCCATTTGTGTAATAAATTCCAATCCCCTGTCATCGGGATAATCAATAATTTGATCTTCGTGCGTATAGCGCCTGATGCGCGCTCGATCCCAATCTGCCATTCGGCTTTGTGCCACGACGGTGATAGTCGCTTTTTCACCGAGGCTGATTGTCATGGTGTCCATCCGTCCGCGAAAGAGAAGTGTGGGATCGCCGATCATGACATGCTCTTCATCAAGCAGAGCAAGAAAAATATCCACATCACGACCTTGGTAGTGATCAAGCAATGCAAGTGAAATCAACTCAGGCGGAATCCCACTTAAAGTCAGTTCAATGCTGTAAGATTGTAATTCAGCACCTTCTTGAACAGATGAAATTCCCCCTAATTGTCCTAATCCATAATAAGTATTCTCTTTGATCATAACATCAAATGGCGCATCATTTACTCTTACCATGCCGGATGAAAAATCCAGGGCTGCAAAAATGATGGGGCGCACAACAGCATTTTGGCTGGCTGATTGTGTCAATGTGGAAAGAGCGCGTGTCATTAAAAACGCTCCTCAGCAGCAAAGGATAAACGATATATCCCTGTCTCATCTGTTTGCCACTGAATACTGTCTTCAACCAAGGCCATCACACAGCTTGGATTTTCTATAATAACCTTTGTATCATCAAGCGGGGAGGCGCGCAGTGGCGGCTCAATAGCGATGGCTGCGCGACCATCATTATCCGAAGAAGTGTTATTCACCACCATATGCAAAGAGCGACCATTAGGCGTGTCGAGTGCAATATAATCGCCTTTGAGCAAAACGTTTGCTGCATTCGCTTGCCAATTCCATGTTTTAAGCGTTCCACCAATTTGCATCCCACCATCAACACGCGCGCCAGCACTGCGGCTGCGTTGTTGTCCACTTGTCGGAATATAAACGGTATTAGTGCTGTTGCGTTCGAGATGAACACGGCCAATCGCTAAAGTAATATCTATGGGCTGACCAATTGTTAAAGATAAATACACGCTATTACGAACAAAACCTGTTGCAGGCGATGTCACCGTCAATGTTTTTGAATGATGGCTATATCGCCACGTATTATCCAAAGAAAAAAGTTCTTTTGCGTTCATATTCGCAGTAGGTCCTGTTATCTGAACCTGCTCAATACGTTGATAGACGCCAACGATATTGCTCAAAGATCCCCCAGTCATTTTATAGGCAATTGAACTTGTCCAATCTTCGCCACTGCTTGCGGGAATGGATTTTGATGCCGTAAAATTAGTGGCCACAGTTGTATTTGTTGGTGTACCGTAAAAACGGATTTCGACAAACGGTATGCCATTTTGCGTTCCACTTGAAATAATTTCTCGTGTGAGTCCATTAGCGAGTCCCCACACCCATCCTGTTGGTAACAATCCTCCGGCGCCCTCAACACCCACCCGTGCGCCCACAGCATCACCGTTTGCGATGTAATTGGTACTACTGGTTGACGATATTAAAATTGATCCACGCGCCGTTTTAGCGTCTGGATCATATCCATAGAATCGCCCAGCTCCACCGCGAAGTTGTGTTAAAAAACTTTGCCATTCGCAAAATTGAGCGCGTTTCATTGGTGGTAAAGCATACTCGGCAACCCATCTTGCACCGGGACGCTCCAGTGTTTGTGTCGTGCCTGTGAGCGGACTTTTAAAAACTTGAGTATTGCTTTTTAAACCGAATTGGCTTCGTGTGAACGCACTGTTCGGTAATGTCAAAATTGGTACAGTCATTCCTTTCCTCCCTAGCGTCTTCCGCTCATGCGTGCATAACGTCCACCTCTGTTCATGGCTGCAAACACTGCTTCAAATGTTTTATTTTGAATGTCACTTGCTACAGAGCGCAATCGTTCTGCGGCCCCGGCATCAGCACCTCTGGCATCGATACGAATATTAACGCCCCAGCTTTCATTTGAAGACTGGCTTTGCATACCAGGAACAGAGCCAATCCTTCCTGCACTTGATGGTACAAACAACTCCGGGCCGCGTTCCCCCACAAGATAGGGAACATTTTGACTCACACTGCCCCCGCTTGCACGACCAAACAATTGACCGACAAAACTCCCAACTAAAGATGACAGAGGATCAGAAACAGTTTGCTTGAATGTGGAGCGAGCTAAATCACTCAACAAATCATGTAAAACATTCTTAAGACTTTCCCCTTTTACCGCAGCATTGATAAAGCCGACCCCAATTTTCTCGCTCATTTTGACAATGGAAGAAAAGCTTTGATCTGCTTCTTTTTGAACACTCTTTAAGGCTGTGCTCAGCGGTTGTGTATCCGCGTCAACCTTAAGAATGGCTTTATCTAAGTCCATTTTCCCTCCTTTAAAGATTGTTGCAAAAGACTGAGTTCAGCCGGAGCTAATCCACCATTTTGTTGAATAAAAAATTCAAAAATGGCCGCATATTCTTGTGGCGTAGCATGCCAAAAATCAACGGGAGACCAAGCAAGATAAAATGCTGCCTGTCCTAGCAACTGACGAAACGGCAGCGTATCGCCTGCTATTCTTTTCCCGATGGAGACTCAATTGAGGCAGGTTCCTCCCCCACGAGTGCAGCTTCAAGATAGCGAGAAATAATGCGCGAGAGAGATGCAACCCCCTTTTTCACAAGCAATTCTCCTAAGTCATCAGGAACAGTTTCTCCAGCACCCATCAGGCCTGTTTCAATGACATAAACGCACTCGCGCAGAGTAAAGTTACCTTCGGAAAATTTTCTTGCGAGGGTGATCAAGCCAATTCCAGAGAGTTTTTCTAATGCTTGCAAACTGGCAAAGGTCGGCCGTAAGCGACAGCTTTTTCCTGCCAAAACAAGAACAAGTTCCCCCATCATACAGAAGTCACCGTCATGCTGCCGGATGATTCAAGTGTCAGAGAATAGGTTTGTTCTCCGTTATAATCACCGGATGCTTCAAAAGCGGTAATCTGAAAAGAGCCTTCAATAATGTCACCGTTATCAAACTCTAAACGATAGTTATTGAGGCTTCTATTTAATGTTTTATTAACAAAATCAACCGACTGCGCATTCCCGCTTAAAAGACCATTCGCTGAAATAGTCACTTTAGAAACACCCGCATCTCCCAGTAGCACCCGCATCCCCCCACTATCCTTGGTGGTTGCGTCAACAAGTTCCCCATTGATGGAGAATTTTGTGCTACGCATGGCAGCAACCAGTTCGGCGCTGGTGCCTGTTCCCACTTTTAAAAGCAGGTTTCGACCTTTACTTATTGCCATTTTTTGCTCCTTTTTTGAGAAATTAGACGTCCGTTAAGACCATTACTGTAGGATTTTAGAATGCCCGATGATAACTCTTTATCACCTGTTCTTAATTTTCCGAGGAAAGCCCCACTTTCACCGAAAGGACGGTTTAATCCTTTACCTGTTTACGCAAAAAGTGATCGTTATGGTGCCGGAGGGTTTCACAACAGTAAACTCGTCCATCATTTTGCTGATGAAGCATGCCGAAAGCTTTCACAAGAACTTCCCTCCCTCGACCGAGACTGGCTTAACCGTCAAACCATCATTATCCTTGCGTTCGACGCAGGTTATCCAATTGGCCATGATCGACGTATTTTATTGCCCCCAGACCGAGCAAATAGTCTTATCGATATTCAGGAAAATCCACTCAGACCCCCCACTCCGTTTACAGATGAGGAAACAGCGCTGGTTAAATGCTTCCATGAATTAAATTTATCTCCTTGGTTGATTGGCGATCATTTTCTTGACCAATGTCTTGGACTGACGATTGATAAACGACTTGATGATGATGACATCGCACGCAAACGCAAGCTGACACGAATATTTAATGAAGAATATATTACCAACATAATGAGCGCTGTTTTTGTCCCAGAGCGTCATGATGATAAGCGACCTGAAAGCATAACAGCTTTCAGTCTTCAGACCATTGCACCGCACGGTTTTTTAGACCCCGGAATATATTTCCCTGAGCCTTATACATCACAAAATACAATGAATGAACAACCTGTATATATCTTGAATAAAGCACAAGCCAGATTAATTCAGCAATCATTAAATGGAGTAGTAAAACCTCAAAAAATACATGGGCCTCACGTTGATTTTCCCACGAGTAGAAATGCCGAACAAATCCTTCAACTTCTTAACCGTTTTCCCATTGTGAGAAAACCTGATCAACTTGCAGACCTGATGAATAGACGCCAAAAAATTTTCCTCAAAAACGCGACGATCCATCCGATAGGAAATAGCTAGCACATTACAATCAATCGATACCGCGCGAGGGCTTGCTGGCTATCGCGAGAGGACTGAAATGTAATTAATTCTTCCTGGCATCTTACAACGCCTGTTAGATCAACATCATGAAGAATCGTTCGAACGCAATCTAAAATATCTTCTGCCAGCACCGTAGTTTTATCTCGGTGATAAACAATACAGTTTAAAGAAATGCTCCGCAAGGTGACGCTTTTAGCACCAGCATCTTTAGCATCGCTAAAAGTCAAATGAAGATAGGGAAAAACACTTGATGTTGGCAAGGCGTTAAAAACACGCGGAGGATCACCGATTAACGTTTTAATCTGCGCATCTGATTCGACGAGAGCAATGATTGAATCAAGATAGGATGCAAGAGAAGCGCTCATAATTACTCCTTCGAAATTTAGCAGAGATGAAGAAGCCGATACGGCGCATAGAGCGTAAATGCATTAAGCGGAATCGTTTCAAGCGGGTTTGTTGACAGCCGCCCATCAGAAACAACACGATCACCCCGTTCTGCATAAAGACTTGAAAGATGAATTAACATTCCTTGTCTGATTGCAGAAGGGACATCACTCGCAAAACGTCCATATCCGGCTTTGTATTGTATTTTCATTCCGGCTGCAGGCCGCATAACAGTTGGCCAACTTACGCCGTAGCGTAAAATAATGCGACCGGGTTGATGAGAGGAATCAACAAAATAATCACTTTCATCAAAAACAACGAAATTATCACTTTGATCATAAAACCCTATTGATTCAACATTGATCAACGGTGGGTAAGGTAGCTCCAAAACGCATTCTTCTGGAGCTGCATCACGCACAAGGTCATAAGTTGTTTCAATTAAAGTTCTTCCCAACCACTGCTCGGCTTGTTCACGAACAACCGTGATCAAATGGGTAATTAATGCATCATCATCAGTGGTTGCCATGCGTAAGTGATTTTTTGCTTCCGCAAGATTTATCGGTTCCTCAAGAGGAGGAACAATTTTCATCAGTCCATAAATACTGTTCATCAGTGCCTCCGACTATTTAACATACGTAGCGTTCATGATGGTGTTGGCAATAACCACATGCCCGGCATCGTTGGGATGGATATCGGTTCCAGCGTTCAAGAGTGCTGTGCCCCCGTTGTCTCTAATCGCGGCATACGTATCGGCATAGAGCAATCCATTGGTAACGGCGAGTTGGCGCACAGCGGCGACAAACTGCAAATGCCAGCCACGATAGCCGCCCGTAAAGTTTGCAGAATAGTTGTAGCGATCATCGGGAATCCAGGTTGGAGAACACAATACAATACTGTCTTTTGTGTATCCTGAAGATAGCAGACCGTTGAGAACTTCTTGATAATCGTTAATGTAGAGGGCCAGTGTCCATCCGGGCTGGCTGCCAGTATAGCCGAGATCGTTGAGACCATACATGATGGTTAAAAGGTCTTTTTTGCCGATACCCGTCACACTGGTATAACGATCCCGCCCATTATTTGGAACGGGCAACCCTGTCGCCGCCGAATTGGTATTTTGCATCGGCGTACCCGCAATCCCCTGATTAAGAACGGGTCGGCCAAGATAGTTGCCCAAAAGTGTCGGGAACGGCGTTGATGCACCTTGCCCAGCTGTAATACTATCCCCAAAACACGCAAGCGTGCTCCCCCAGTGTTTGCTTAGCTCTGTTCTTGCGGCATTGGTGGTGGTGGATAATGTTTTCAGTTGCGCGGCCGTCTTTTTGGTCGGGTAAAGATTGACCTTGCGAATCCATCCCCCAATCTGATTAACCGTATCTCCACCGATAACAGCTGTTGTTAACGTTCCGCTCATCAAGCTGGCGAGATTATCCTGCACGACATCTTCACCATTTACACTCATCAGCCAATTGGCTGTATCGAGCAGATACGCGAAAGAATTATAGAACGTGGCATTAAGCTTTGAGCGCGCCACACCACTGCGTGAAGGCGAACCAACATTATCGCTCGGATGCAAACCGTCACTGGTCACAGCATCAGGCGTCGCACTAAAAACGCTGCCGGAACTGATTAAGGCGTTGAAGTCAATATATCCGTTTTCATCAGAAAGAATGGCCCCACTAGAAATCGCGGTATTCACTGCGTTTTGATAATTGGCATAATTGATGCTATTGATTGTTACGGTTGATTGATTCACAACCGTTGTCCAGTTGTCGGTCGATGTTGAGCGCGGCGTAATCGTTGCAAAGCGCACCCTTAATCCTAACCCGCTAATCAACGACTGCAAGGCCTGAAGGTTGGCAATCGTATCTGATGCTGTTTTGTTCCAGGCGATATCGTTAATTCCAAGACAAACCAACACATCTGTACAGTAGGTTGCGTAAAACCCAAGCGTGCGGGTAAAGGTCTTGCCCACCTCAAACAGGTTATAAACGTTTAAACCGGCCACACCACCATTAGCTAGACCAAAGCGATTGTCGGCAGCAAATTCGAAATTCCCGTTATTGCCATACTCGTCGGTTAAATGCCCTGTTTGCGATCCGATTGTGATGGAATCACCAAGCGTCCACAAGCTACGCACAGGCTGGCTGGGAATACCGGTAATCGCATTCGGCGCAAAGCCTAACGTTGTTCGCGTCGCTTCAGTTTGCAGCCCGCCATGGACAATAACAATGTTCGGCTCAACCCATGCGCTTACACCTGTTGGCGGCGTTCCGTCAGTTAAGGTGAGTGATGTAACCGCTCCGGCTGTATTGGTTGCTGTTCCAATCTGTTTATAGGCGATTACACCATTGCTTTGCTTTTCCCATGCATAAACATCGGATGTTGCATTGGTATAACCAGACCCGCCCGCCTGCAGGGTCATCGCGCTGATTGACCCACTGGTAAGCGCGGCCAGCGCTGTTGCGCCATAAGGCACGCCGGTTGCTGTGATATCAACGGTACCTGAACTTTCAAAGAAGCCGCCATTGTCAAAGATCGGCATATACCCCATCGCGCTGCGGATAACATCTTTTGACCCGGCAGGCATGGCAAGGCGCGTGTGCACATAAAATACGGTTCCCGCCGTCAGGTTTAACCCTGTGAAGGTCAATGTCGCAGATCCGCCCGCGCTTAATGATACCGTGGCGTCTGCCGCCGTGATCGTGCTGCCCACCTGAATCGACGCTTTGAGCGTTCCTGTCGCTGTCCCGTTTGTTTCACCGGAAAAGTCTGCATAAATATTTTCATAATGAAGTTGGATGGTCGAATAATTGGCATTCCCGGCCACCTTATGAAGGGTTGTGCAGTGATGATAAAGCTCAGTCGTTGTGTTCTTGAAGTGGCCCAAGCGGGTATTATTGGCAGCGATAGATCGATTTGTTGTTCCCTTGTTGTTCTGCCCCCATGTCAATGCGATTTTGGATGGCTCGTCAAACGGAACGGTTTTGAGATTGTTCATGTCAGCGCTGTTTGTTAGCCCTGAGCTTAATAAAACCAGACGGCTTGTTGGATAATCCCCACGCACAGCAATCGCGTGGGCTGATGTTCCAAGTTTAAAAATTACAGGTGAGTTTGCTGCGGCAAGCGATGATCCATTGTGGCGACGTGGCCAAAACTCAACAAGCATTGTTCCTTGCGCTGCCGATAAAATATCATTGGGCGAGCCAATCGTTAACTTATCTGCCGAGCGGGTAACGCTTGCCGTTGTCGTCGGGATATAGGATGACATATATGTGCTTTGTTCAATCTGGGCACCGAAATAATAGATTGTCTCTGTCCCTGCCCACGTTGCGCTTGCATTGCGTACGGCGGTGGTTGTTTTTATCGGATTGATATAGATGTTTGATGTTCCGGTTAAATTGGCAAAAAGCGAAACTGAAATTCGATACCACCCGTTTCCAATCGTATCAATTTTAGGATTATAAACCTCGGATGTTGCCGTAATTGTTGCCGTGGATAAATCAAAGTTGGCATATTTTGTCGAAAACACCCCAGACGTGGCGGTTAATTGAACGAAAGACAATGTCCCCGGTTTGACGTATATGCTTAAGGTGTACAATGTTGTCGTGCTGCCAACATTGCTTGCTGTGCCAACAATCTGATTGGTGACAGCAAAAGTCCCCGCACTGGCCGTTAACAGGTTAGCGGTATTTCCACCCATCGGGTCAGTTGCGGCATTGGCTGTAACAACGCAGTTTGATGATGATGGCGCAGTTGTGTTCTGCGCACTATTAACGCGCTGGCTTTCAATTCGCAACCCATTTGACGAAAGTCGCGCAATATCAATATCATAAGACGAAACTGTGCCATTCAGGTTTTGCGTCGCTGTCGATGCACGGGTGAAGTTAAATCCAGTTGGGATGGTACTGTTGGTAAAAAAATATCCAGAATTGGCGGACAAGCCTGCCCAATTCGTCATACTAAGAGACAGGCCCGCCTTCATGGTTTACACCAAACCAACCAATGAAATATTGCTTGTCGTACCGGTGGCTTTTACCCTTTTAATCCGCAAAGGTAGAATCATCCCCGGCCCCAACGATTTCAGCGTTACTTCTGTTGTGCTATCACACAAAACGCAAACTACGTCGCCGCCATTACCGGTGTAAATCGCGCGTGTTACAGTCGCGAGATCGTTATTATCATCAGGGGTGATCGCATAAGCATGACGCGCCGGGGAATCAAGGCCACTGGAATGGGTTAAGAACGTATCAGGCATAGTCCTCTCCTTATTGGATAGAATTTTAGGAAAAATTGAGACTGAATTAACCCCTTTGGGCTAAGCTTAGAACGGTGGAGGATGAGAGAATGACGAATAATGTTGATGATGCATCCATTGATTTAACCCCAACGACACAACACACTTATCGCTTAAGTTTATCGCTCACCCGGCGCGTGGTGCGTCGCCTTATTGAGCATGAGCTTTTTGCTCAAGAACCACCGGCATGGAAACCGGAAGAACGCAAGACTGTAGTCCCAGATTCAGCCAGTTTCCAGTTTAGTCTAAGGGTTATCCGGCGTATTATCCGGCGGCTATGCGGGCAGTGACGATAAAAACCCTTTTATAATCAGCGCACAAGATGCAGCACCCGTTGCACCACTGGCAACCGTTATGACGGGCCGGATAAACCGTTTGCTGCCCCGGTATCCTACGCGTTGGATGGTGTTGGCATCGGTAGAGGCTGTGGCCGCAGAAAATGTTCCATCCATTTCAGCAGCACTGACCACGGTAAAAGTAACATTATCGTCTGAATGTTCTAATGTTGGCGTGTGGGTACCGTTTGTATAGGCACCGAAATAAATAACCGCAACTGCTGAGCCTGCCCCTTGCAGATCAACACTCGTTCCTTGATATGTGCCTGTGGGGCGAACTGTGGGGGCAAGTGCAGGCATCGGCACGTTATTATTACGAATATCACGAATAGTCATCGTCATCTCCTTAAAGAAAAAGCTCTCCTTAATAGTCAAGGAGAGCTTACTGTCAGTTCACCGGTTTATTAGGCAGTTGCAAACTTCATGAGCTTAATGGCATCAAAGTTCACCACGTCGCCGCCCACGCGTTTGGTAGTATAGAACTTGACATTCGGCTTATCGGTATACGGATCACGCAAAAGACGAATGCCAGCACGATCAACAATGGTATAGGCCTCACTAAAATCACCGAATGCAAGTGAGTAAGTATCGGTGGCCATTGCGGGCATATCTTCTGAGAATACAACAGGAAAGCCAAGCAGTGTCGGCGGTTGCCCGCTCTGCATGCTCACCTGCCACAAATAATTTCCATCACCACCTTTTAGCTTACGGATGGCGGCAGAAACAGAGCGCGGCATCAGCCAGCTTGCTTTAGGCAAATATGGAGCTTTAAGCTTATAAACCAAATCGAGAAGACGATCTGCAGGAGATGAGGAAGCAAAACCACCGGCCGCACCAGAAGCAACGTACTGAATTTGCCCCCAGCTTCTGCTTTCATCGTCGTTTGTCGACGTGGTATAGGTGAGAATTCCTCGCGGGCGCATCACACCATCACCGTTGATAAACGCATCGGCTTCGCGACGAGAAAAGCGATCGGCAATTTTAGCAGCCAACCACTCTTCGACGTTGATTTGCGCGTCATCCAGAAGCTTTTGTGAAGCTTTGGGCTGTGCTGAAATTTCATGAACAGGAATACGCACTTTACCTAAAGAAGGTGTCGTCGTCTCAGTGCGCGTTGCCGTTTCAGCGACCCAGTTGGCTTCGGCCTCATTGCGATCAGAAAGCATTTCAAGAGCATCTGACGAAACCTCCATAACAGTGGCGATTTGGCGCATTGTGGTTAGATCGCGCTGGCGGGTCACAATGCGTTGAGAAAGTTCACTTGGAACCAAATACCCACCTTCAGGATCTGATCCAACCGTCATGGCTTTGCGTTCAAGCGCAATCAGATCACTTTCTTGCCCTTTGCGCACAAAAGCACCAAACGCTTTGGCATGCTCGTCGGCTTCGGGGTTATAGGCTGCTGTTTCAATACCTTTGGCTGAACGTTTTGCAGCGAGGGATTGACGCATGACTTTTTCTTGTAGTGCATCAATCACCGTATTCATACGATCCACTTTTTCACGTGTTAAAATGTCTGCACTGCCGTGAGTTTTAATTTGCTTTATTTCTTCTTCATGTCCCGCTTTGAACGCTTGAAACTGGCGCTGCAAGTCCTCGAGCGCGCTGCGGGCATCTAATCCATAATCCATACTGACCTCACTTCCAATTGCTAGAGGAACGAACAGGTGTCACCGACTGAAGCCAGAAACAAAACCGGCGCACATCGTTGACAAAAGCGGGAGAAGGGTCGGAACAAACACCTTCTTTTACCGCATAAACCCGCGCTGTTTCCAACGCGGGAAAGGTAACGAGAGAAATTTCAAAAAGTTTGATACGCTCTAACAGCCGCAAACCGCGCTGCATATCGCGACTGGCCTGCTCGGGTCGATAACCGATGGACAAGCCGGACAAAGCTCCTTTTTTCATGAGAGCGTATGCTTCAGCAGCCTGAGCGATATCGTCAACGAAAAGACGACCTCGAACATACAGACCTTTCTGATCAACCCTTAAGTCGAGCCATGTTCCAATTGGCTGCGTCCGGTCATGCTGCCACAGAAGTGCTGGCGCACGACCATTTTTACGCCATTCAGCCAAGGTCGTATCAAAAGCACCTGGCATAACAACGTCTTGCTCACTGTCAGCAATATTAAAAAGGCTGGCATAACCTTCAAATAAACCTTCACCATCGGCCATTGCTTTTAAATATAACCGACTTGGCGCACTGAGGGTTAAAGACATGTGCGTCCTCCTTTTAAAAAGTGGATAAGATTTGAAAATTGATGAGAAATTAAACGCTGTATCCCAACGCCTGACGCTTTTCTTCAAGGGTCAGAAAGTCCGCTTTACTAATACGATCCCATAGTGCCTCCCGCCGCGGAGAAAGAGCAGAAACCCCATCTAAATCCAGATCAATGCGTAATCCATTTTTCATGAACATCGGAACCAGCCATGTGTTGAGGGCATCTCGCAACCCATATGCCAGCGGCAAAATTGTTTCTTCGTAAAAAGCTAGACGTGCTTCTTTATAATTATTGTATGTCTGAGATTCCGGTAAACCAATCAATTGCGGAGGAACACCAAATGCCAATGCAATTTCGCGTGCTACGCGATCGCGCCCTTCTGTCCAATCCATATCAGCGGGACTAAGTGACATTGATTGCCATTGTAAACCACCCTCTAGCAGCAATGGTCGACCTGCATTTGCACTCCCCTCAAACTGCTCTTCCAAATCATGACGCAACCGTCGGATTTGATCTTCGCTTAAAATAGCGGGGCCTTCTTTCGGAGAATAAACAAGTGCTCCCGACGGTCGTGCGGCATTTTGTAATAACGCCTGATTCCATGCGCTAGCGGAGTTATGCTGATCGATCGAAGAGAGTGCAGATTCCAGAACGCCTTGACCATACCAATCATCCAGCGGATGAAAGGATTTAAAATGTAAAATTTCTCCTGTACCAGTAAGTGGGTCAAGTGTCCAACGTGTTGATTGTCCAGCAACCGTATATTCATAGGCAGCAGGCAACCCTGATTTAGAGGGTAAAACTTTCATTCTATCAGGGCGAAGTGACCAGAGTTCACGCGGTCCTGATTCTTCGTCAGCACGCACAGCCTCAATATAGGCGTTACCGGAAATTTGATGAAACGTATAGACCGATTCAAAAAACTGTGCTGAACCCATTTGCGGGTTTGGTTTGTTTAACAAGGCACACAAAGGATGATCCGAAAGTTCACGATCACGATCATAAACAATCCACGGAATCGTCGCTGCATTTTGTGCAATTTCCTTTATGCAGCGATATGCGATCACATTTTTGCGATATCCTTCTTCTGCCAACCGATCATAGCGACGTGATGTCCACCGTGCTTGCCCAATGGCACTGATCGTTAAAAGAGGATGACTCCGGCTTGATTTTGATTCACGATTTAATTTGAAAAAATTCAGCATTCACACCTCTTTTGTTCGAAATGAATACAACCTGCCTCACCTAAAGCCGACAGACGCGCGGCGTACTTCTATTTAGCATCAACTCGGTTAGAGCGATGACCAAGGCATCAATTCGATCAGGCGAGTGAGACAACTTATCCTCATCATTTTTCGCAGCATTTGAGAAACGGCACATTTCCTCTTCGAGTTCTCTGAAATACCCGACATGATGAACAAGCCCTTGCTCATAAAGTGCGGCAATAGGTTGCGCTCGCACAATTTTTGATCGATGAGCCCGTACGGATTTAAAAGGAATATGCGTATAAACAGTGCGCAAAAGACTCTCAACCATATCACCGCCCTGATTTACCTCACCCACGATAACATCAGCATCTATTTGATGAAAAACGTCGATCACACGCCGCGCCCAACCATCAGGCGAAAGTGAGCACGTTTCATCGCGCAGAACATATGCATGACCATGCTGATCAAGACCGCACGCCACAATACCAGTTTTATCCGAACGTGCATGAGCAGTCACGGCAGGATCAACACCAACAACCAAGCGCTCAAGAGTTGCGGGAATAGTTTTTATTCGCAATGTATCTAATTGATCGCGCGACCATAGTGCTCCTGGTGTATCGAGAAGAAGTTCGGCATAAAGCTCTTGACGCCCGATACGTGTATTTTCATAAAGACGACTGAGTTCTTCAAGCGCAGCAGCTGCAAGATTGTTCTTGTTTTCAAAAGTATTTCCCCGCGTAATAACCACCCCATTCCCTTCCATTTTTATAAGGTCGAGAATAAAGCGATTAGACCGCGGCGTAGTTGTGATAATCATTTTAGGAGTAATCCCCAAACGCAACCCGAAGCGCAATTGCTCCAAAGCGGCACCGCTTGCCCATGCCCCTAATTCATCACACCAAGCAACATGATGTTGTGGCCCGCGTAACCGTTCGGGTGCATCCGCAGAGAACAGTTTTATTTTACTTCCATTTTTAAATGTCATTTCCCCTTGAGAGCGATTCCAGCTTTCAATACATTCGAACGGCACTATATTTAAAAGACCGCTATCACCTTCAATACATGTATCGCGCGCATCATTCATTGTTGGGGCTACGATTGCCCCACGCCATCCATCATTTTTGAGAAGTTGCCAAGAAAATTCCTCGGCTCCAGCGCGGGTTTTACCAAAACCGCGTCCAGCTAAAAGCAACCATGTATGCCATGACTTAACGATGCTGCTGGGTGGAGGAATTTGATTGCTCCGTGCAACTTTCAACCAATTCAGACGGGTATAAAATGCTTTCTGTTTTTCGATCGGCAAGTTGGTCAAGAAGCGCTTGAAGTGTCGCAAGTGCTTCGGCAGCTTTTTTGTCGTTGCTGGAAGAAGCCTCTGCTGCATCATCATCACTTGCACTCCACCCTAATCGTTGTTTTGCCCACGCCAACATTAACGGTGGACTTTTTCCTGATACAGTGACATCGAACAAAGCCTCACTTACAGCGGCATCGGCTTCTGCATTTCCACGCCTCAGCTCTTTTGAAAAAATTTTTTGAAATCGGGAAAACGAGCAATGTTGCCCCACCAGTTCGTGCACCAGAGCAGCATTAACCCCACGCGCAGATAAGCGCAAAACGCGCTCTCGCAAAGCGTCATCAGGTTTCACATGCGCCTCCATGGTGAGGGAAAGATGAACTGGTGGAGCAGACCGCAACGCATATTATCACTATACGTAAGAGACCCGTCATACACCGATGGATTAAATTGGTAGCGATGAGTTCGCATGTAGAAAAAAGCAACGCACCGCATACTTTTGCTAATCGGGCAAAAATTATTTATATGTTTTGAGTACCTGATCAGCACAAAAATGCGGACAATCGCACATGAGAACGCGAACACAATAAGAACCGATCCGCCTTATTCAGACAGTTGTCGATTGGGTTCTAATTTTTGCTGATTTTATAAAGTTGGGATGCCTTTGCTTTAATCATCAAGGCACACCTATGCTTGATAAAGTCAATACAATACTATCTCGCGATTGTCAATATAAATTTTGCACTGCAGCAAAACTATACGACAAGATTATGCAGCGTGAATGATCTTGTACAATGCACGCTTACCAACGCGCACTTTACACTCGCCGCAAACAACATCATCCATACTCAATGTTTTTTCGCTACCATCATTGAGCAAGAGTCTTACGCCGTTTTGCGTGAACATGCGCCTCAGCTCACCTTTGCTTGAATAGTGCCCAGCAGCAAACAAGGCTTCGAGAATTTTATCGCCTGATTGAGCATGAACACATATAAAGTCTTCTTCTGTAAGTGTACGTTCAGAAAACTTCCGCTCAAAATTCTCGCGTTCTGCACATCCAGTTTCCCAGCTATTATGCGCGATAGCGACAATCAGAGCGCCCAGTTGCTTTTTCGCTTCCATGGGTTCATGCTGGACGAATTGCTGAATTGCCTCGACCTCATCTATTCTCACATGTCCATACGCCATAAAATAGGACTGAAGAAGACGATCAGGTATCGACATAATCTTGCCGAACATATCGTCAGCAGGCGCTTGGGCTGCAATGTAGTTACCTAAACTTTTGCTCATTTTACGACCATCCCCAGCGGTCCCTTCAATCAACGAGGTCATCAACACTGCTTCTTCAGCCAACCCCCGCTGACGCATAACTTTTCTGCATTGTTGAAAATTGAGCAGCTGGTCAATACCACCAACCTCAACATCGCTTTTAAGCTGAATTGAATCCAATCCCATTAAGACGCCATAACAAACTTCTGCAAGACTGACGCCTTGAGCGTTTTTAGCCCGTGCGCGAAAATCATCGCGCTGCATGGCTTCAGACATATTGATTCCGCCAAAAACATCAAAAACGTCATTAAGCGAAAGAGCGTTTAACCAAGAAGAATTATAAAACACCTCTACCCGATCTAACTGAATGAAGCGACCGATTTGATCGCGATATGTTTTCATGTTTGCTTGAATCTGCTCACTTGTGAGTGCAACGCGTGAAGATTCTCGTCCGCTTGGATCACCAATCTGCGCGGTAAAATCACCGATAATAAACTGCACATTGTGACCGGATTTTTCAAACTGCCGCAAGAGCATAACCGGAACCATATGGCCGATATGAACTTCAGAACCGGTTGGATCAATACCATATTTAATGCGCAGGGGTTGCTCTCGATCAAGCATTTCCAACAAATAATCATCAGTCAAAATCTGCTGACATTTCGGCTTTAAAAAACAATAAAGATCACGACCACTTATGCCATCCCATGATTCTTTATCGCGTCGAAAAAGCATCTCTGCCCAGTTATTATTACCCGTCATAATTTTACTCACATTAAGTCAGTTAATTAACGACCACCTTACCCCTCTCTTGCTTTAAAATCAACCTTCCGAAGGGTCATTGATTAACACAATTCTCGATGAATATTTAAAAAAACATAGACAATTGTTATCAAAGTGATCTATGAACGCTTTCGCACTTTTGAATTTAGAGCTGAAAAATTTAAAAATCCAATCAACCGAGACCAATTATGCCATATAACCCCAATGCCTGCCCTATCCATCCAGAGATGGATTTAGAATCTGTTATTGACCTTGTTGTTGCCGCGTTTAATAGGCATATTGATACGCATCATTCACATGATGAATGCTGCGGTGGCACTCGCAAACTCGGCTGTCTCACACCTTTTGAGCAATTGGTACACGATGGGCAAAAGCCACCATTTTTATTGATTAATTGCCCTGATTCACGTTTGGCAAACTTATTTGGTAGCCAAAATCCTGGGCTCTACTTTGCGGCGGCTCCGATCGCAGCACACGTTCCAGCAGAACCACCCGTTATGCGCTTTGCACGCACACACGCACCATGGTTAATGCACCCTGCTAAATGTTTTGCAGCCCTATGTGGAGGAAATGACGCTCTTCATCTTTGGGCAAATGTTGACTATGCGATCCGGGTTTTAGAAATTGAAACAGTTATTATCATGGGCCATACCGAATGTGGCGGCTTAAACGCTGCAACAAATGGAAATGGCGTTGGTGGCTATGCAGGATTGTATGTTGCTCAACTTTCTCCTGTTGTAAAAGCTGTTTTAAGAAAGAATCCACATCTCAACGGTCAGGCTCTTAAAGATGAAGTCTGTCGTGAGAATGTCCGCTGTAGCGTACGGAACATGCAACGTTATATTGATACGCTTTCCCAACGCACACAGCCAAAAGTAGTGGGCTTGTTGTGGGATATGAAGATTGCAGCTCTTCTAAGCTTAGGCAGTAATGTGCCTGCGGGAAAAGATGACTTTGTACCTATTGCTGGCCCTTCATAAACTACTTGAAAGCATTTCGATCATCGCTGTCTTGCCTAAGTATTGTATTGATGCGGTTAACGTTACTCTTCGTGAAAAGATCGGTAGAAACTATCTGCCACGGGCTGCCAAAGATACTGAAGCATTGTACGTTGCTGTGCAATAAAAGTCACGTCTGCAGGCATTCCTGCAAACACATCATTGTTTTCAAGAATTTTTGCATATTCTGGATCGCGCAAATCAAAGGCTACGCGTGCTTCAAAGTAGGTTGTTCCCGTCTTTTCATCCAAAATAGCATCGGGCGAAACACGCAAAATTTCACCATTGATGGTGGTGTGCGTACGCTGTTTCAAACCGGTAAGGCGAATCTGCGCCGGAGCCTCGTGTCCATCAGGAACACGTCCAATCGGCAACTTTTGCAAAACATCAATATCATTAGGCATGACCTTGGCATCAACAACATACTGCTTTGTTTCCGGCACAATTTCCATTATCGCCTGACCAGCAGGCACAACAGCCCCCTCACTACGATAATGCAAGTTGATAACAGTCCCATCGGTATTGGCGCGCAACGTAAGTTCTTTAGACCGCATGCGCGCATTACGCCATTGCTCATTAATTTGCCCCAACTCGCCCTGTACTTGAGTTAAATCGCTTGTGACTTTTGTGCGATCTTCCGAGACAAGATTTGCTATTTGCAACTCGTTTTCGCCAATTTTTTCGCCATAACTTGCAATGCGACCATTGTAGTCAGCTTGTTGACCTTGCAGGGACGCCTGTTGACGCTGCAAGGCTAAAAGGCGTGGCTTTCGCTCCAACCCTTTGGCTAAAAGCTGAGCAACAGCTGAAGCCTCTTGATTGATAAGAGCAAGCTGTGTTTTACCTGATTCAATCTGGGTTTTTAGTGAACTGATGATTGCTTTATACTGAGCAGATTGCTGTTGCAGAATTTGTTTTTGTCCGGCTAAATCGGCGCGCGCGGCATTAAATTGCCGCAATTGTGAAGACATAATTTCCTGAACAGCTATGTTATTATTCTGGGTGGCTAGTTCGGAAGGAAAAATAATATCTTTCAATTCATCGCGCCGAGCTTCAAGCTGCGCCTGTTGGGCAAGAAGTTCCCATCGTTTTTTTTCAAGAATAGCGAGATTTGTTTCGCTATCATAATCATCCAGCACAACGAGCTCCTGCCCGGCGACAACTTTTGACCCCTCTTGCACAGAGAGATGACGGATAATCCCTCCTTCAACATGAGCAACCACCTGTTTTTCATCCGATAAACGAATCATCCCGTGAGCATAAGCACCTCCAGCAAGCTTAAAGGTGGTGGCCCACACCAAAAATCCCCCAACAAAAGCGATCATGACAATCAACCCAACACGGTTCCAGTATTTAATTGAGTGCGGCGGAAGATCATGCGCGTATGCGTTCATCTGTAAGGCTAATCGTGGCATGAGCCTACCGGAAGATGGAAGAGAGGGCTCTATCTGACTCACGTTTCATCTCCGGCATAAGTTGGTGATTGAGAAGATGTCGCGCTCTCATTTTCGTGATGACCCGAGACTGTACGCGATGAATGAGAAGTTGGGCGACGCGTGAGATTGTCTGAAGATGAAGACGCAGCCGGATAGCCATTTGTGGATTGCGATTTTGTAATTTCATGTTGCTGAGAACGCGGTAAAATACGCGATAGAATTTCCTGTTTGGGACCCATCGCCTCAATCCGCCCATCGCGCAAAACGATTATGTGATCAACATGAGCCATAATACTGGGCCGATGCCCAATCATTAAAACAGTGACACCGCGATCTTTAAGACGCTTAATTGTTTGATTGAGCGCTTCTTCGCCTTCCGAATCCAAACTGGAATTAGGCTCATCCAAAACCACGAGTTGTGGCGCCCTAAAAACGGCTCGGGCCAGAGCAACCCGCTGGCGTTGTCCGCCGGATAATAATATGCCCCCTTCACCAATTTCTGTTTCGTAGCCCTGCGGTAAGCGCAAAATCATCTCATGCACCCCTGCGAGCTGCGCAGCCTCGACCACTTCTACAGGGTCACAATTGCTAAGGCGAGCAATATTATCACGAACCGTACCGGAAAAAAGTTCAACATCCTGGGGAAGATAGCCAACATATTGGCTAAAGTCTTTGCGGTCCCATAAAAACACATCCGCACTATCCAAGCGCACATGCCCTTGTGTTGGTGCATAGGCCCCGACACACAGTCGCGCCAAGGTAGATTTACCGGCAGCAGCAGGTCCCACCAAAGCGGTGATGCGTCCCGGAATAACATCAAAGCTCACCCCTTTGATGACAGGAATTTTTTCATTAGGGGGAACATAAACAACGCCCTCCACGGTTAAATGACCTTCAGGAGGGGGCAAAACCATCCCGGTGGGGCGCAAAAGCGGACGTGAAAACATTTCGCGCAATCGCTCATATGCTTGTTGAGCGGCCAAGGTATAACGCCAACTTCCAATAGCCACTTCTATGGGGGCCAGTGCACGTGACATGATGATCGAAGCAGCAATCATCCCACCGGATGTTAGCTCGCGATTTAAAACGAGATGCGCGCCAACGGCCAAAATAAAAATCTGCAAAGCGAGGCGAACAAATTTTGATAGGGACATTATATTGCCAGACAAGTCCCCTGCCCGCAACTGTAAGGCATTTGCACGCCCCATATTAGAATACCACTTCTGCACCATTCCCGGCATCATGCCCATTACATCAATTACCTCTGCGTTGCGCATTGCGGTTTCAACATGATGCAACGAGCGTGATTGTTCTTTACTTGCAATATTGGTGATGCCCTGTGTCTGGCGATCATTTAACCAAGCAAAAAAGGCTAGCAACAATGCCCCGACCAAGGTAACGAGCCCGAGATAAGGATTGAGAAGAAAAATGACGCCGATATAAATGGGGATCCATGGCAAATCAAAAAGATTAGTAATTCCTTGCCCACCGAAAAAACTGCGGAGTGTCGCGAGATCCCGAAGAGCCTCGGTACGATATTCTTTCCCCGCCAGTGTAGATTCAAGAGCGCGCTGTAAACCTTCAACGGAAAGTTTTTGTTCGAACCAAAGCCCCACGCGCGAGATAATGCGACTACGCACAAGATCAAGCATGCTTAAAACACAAATTGCCCCCATGGCAATGAGTGTCAGGTAAATAAGGGTCGCACTGCTCTGGCTGGTTAAAACACGATCAAAAACCTGCATCATATAAAGTGAGCTGGTCAGCACCAAAACATTCATTGCGGGACTAAAAATCAAAGCGGACTGCCACAAAAGAGGCTTCGCTTGATCAAGCGCTTCCTGTACAGAATCCTTTGTGCGTGTGCCATGACCGGCGCGAGGGTACTTTTGAATCATTATGGGCGTCACTCTAATGATTTGCCCAAGCAAACACAATATAATTCATGTGGTACAAACGTTAAAAGGCTATAGAGATGACGCTGATTCGCTTACCTGTTCGATACGCGCCATCAGCTCATTGCTTAAACCGAAATGATGCCCAATTTCATGAATAAGCACGTGACGCACGATATCACCCAGTGTTTCACCGCTTTCACACCAATAATCCAGCACAGGCCGACGATAAAGGTAAATTATGTCTGGCAATTCACCTTTTTCTATTGCGCTCTGTAAGGGTAAATCGACGCCTTTGTAAAGCCCCAGCAGGTCGTATGGGCCGGCAAGCTCCATTGTTTCGGCAGTTTCATCATCAGGAAACTCCTCCCATTGAATGATGACATTTTTCAAATGATTAAGAATGGCTTGTGGAAGTTTGTTAAAAATGCGTTCGGACAGCATTTTTAGTTCATTAAATGTGGGAGAAATTCTATTTTCCAGCGACGACACCGATGCGTTCTGCTGCTCATGAAATGGGTCCTGCATGACGGGGGTTGTCCTTTCCTTCAAGATAGTCCACTTTACAGAATTATGATAAAAAGCCTACCCCCTACAACGCCAGCAACCGCCATCGTGAGCGGTTTTTCATCGGGCGTTGGTTTCGAACTTGCACGCGCACTTGCCCGACAAGGTTATAAAATGATTGGGATTGCCCAAAATGCCGAGAAGGGGCGCAAAGCGATTGAAATCTTAAAAGTTGAAACGGGCAACCCTGCGCTTATTTTTTATGCTGCTGATTTATCGCTTATGAGAGATGTTAAAGCGGTCGCGGATATCATTCGCCTAAAACATGAAAAAATTGATGTGCTTATTAATAATGTCGGAGCAATTTTTCAAAATAATTGTTTTACCGAAGAAGGATTGGAGCAAACCTTCGCTCTCAATCACTTAGGCGTAGTGGGCCTAACGTTAGCCCTTCTGCCACAGATTGAAAAAGGGCGAATTTTAACGATCACCTCAGCCGCACACGATGGCGTTACACTTGATTTTTCTGATTTACAGATGAAGCAGCATTATAACGGCTGGCAACAATATCGGCGCACAAAGTTAATGAATATTTTATTCACGCGCCAGCTTGCCCGCACACTGCCTGAAGGGATCAGCGCCTGTGCGGCCCACCCTGGCTTTGTTGCCACCAATTTTGGCCAAAACAATCATTTATTGTGGCGATGGATGATGCGCGTTATGATGCTAGCAGCCATTACCCCGCAACAATCTGCCCGTAGCTTGCTTCCAATCTTGATGGATCAAAAGTTTTCCTTAGCAAATGGGCAATATTTTGATCGTAGCCACCCTACGGCCCCATCCCCATATGCTCAAAATTCCGAGATTGAGGAAGCGCTTTGGCAAGAAACCTTAGTTTATCTGAAAAAATTTGACCTTGAATCAAGTGCTGAAAAAGAGTTAGCTCCCGCTGACACTAAAATTCCCCTCGACACGACACATCGTGAAATACAATTGGAACCCATTGCATCATGACTTTTAAACGCGCTTTTTTCACGGTTAGTGGCCTTACCATTCTCAGTCGCATTACCGGCCTTGTTCGAGACATTATGGCTGCCAATATTTTAGGAGCGGGGATGGCAGCAGATGCTTTTTTTGTAGCGCTGCGCTTGCCTAATCTTTTTCGCAGGTTATTTGCAGAAGGCGCCTTTAGTATTTCCTTTGTTCCACTGTTTACTACAGCCCTCAAAGAAGGCAAAGAAGAAGCTAGAACCTTTGCAGAGCAGGCACTTGCCGCATTGCTGCTGGTTTTAATTCCTTTTACGACACTCATGATTGTTATTATGCCTTATTTTATGCATGTCATTACGCCCGGGTACAGCGACGATCCTGAGAAATTTTCTTTTGCCATCACCTTGTCACGAATTACATTTCCCTACCTTTTGCTCATTTCGCTTGCAGCATTGATGGGAAGCATTATGAATGCACTTGGCCGCTTTGGACCTTATGCAGCTGCGCCGGTTGCATTTAATCTGACCCAACTTATTGCTTTGTTTTTTTGGAATGACAACCAAATTCAGGCCGCGACAGCCCAAGCATGGGCGGTCACAATTTCAGGTGCAGTGCAGTTGATCTGGCTGATTTATGCAGCACGCAAAATTGATTGGAAAATTCGTCTGGTCCGCCCCGTCCTTTCCCCCAAGATCAAACGGTTGCTTGTGCTTATTGGCCCGGGGGCTATGGGCGCAGGCATTATGCAAATCAATATTTTTATTGATATGATTTTGGCCTCGAAACTACCTGAGGGAGCAATTTCATACCTCTCATATTCTGAGCGTCTTTATCAACTTCCGATTGGCGTGATTGGAATTGCTATAAGCACAGCCCTCCTTCCGATTTTGAGTCATGCCCTTCGCACGCAACCGATGGAAAAAGCGCACGAAGAACAAAATCGAGCCATTGAATTTGGGCTGTATTTAGCGCTGCCTGCGGCGATAGCACTCATTTTCATTCCGCGTGAAATTTTGAGTGTCCTTTTTGAGCGTGGTAAATTTACGCCCGAAGTCAGCTACTACACAGCGCTAGCTGCTTCGGCGTTTGCTCTCGCGATTCCGGCCTACACGGTGAACAAAGTTTTGACGGTTGCCTATTACGCGAGAGAGGATACGCGCACACCTTTTTTAATTTCAGTGCGGACAGTTATTCTCAATTCCGTTTTAGCCGTGAGCGTCATCTATCTTATGTTGGGTACAAAGTATGAGAGCATTGCCCACGCCGGGCTTGCGCTCTGCACATCAATGACCTCATGGCTCAACGCATACTTTCTTTCTCAACGCCTAAAACATGATGGGCATTGGGTTGCTGATCAACATTTTTGGCCCCGCATCGGTGCAATTTTTATGAGTGGTTTTGCACTTGGATTTGTTCTCTGGATTTTATCGTTCTTGCTTGAACCGGCGTTTAGTCAAACACTCTGGATAAGAATTGCCGCATTAGGCATCACCGTTGTGATTGGCATGATGAGTTACTTTTCGATCGCGCACATAACAGGTGCTCAACGGCTGGATGAAGCGTGGAAAATGATGAAGCGGCGACGTAATAACGCACCTCCCTCCTCCCCCCTTCCCGAAGGTGAATAACCTTTTGATTTTCCTTCCGTAAGGTAGCTCATTATCGTGAAACACCGCAAAAACACTATGGAAAACCATTTTGTAACAATGAATTATGTTGTCTTTAATTTGCTAAAACTGGTATAGGGGTTTGGCCAGACGAGGAAGATGTAATGACCGAAAAATCCATTTTGGTGACGGGTGGTGCTGGATACATCGGCGCTCACGTATGCAAAGCCCTCGCACGCGAAGGATTTATCCCCGTCGCCTATGATAATTTGGTTACTGGTTCGCCACGAGCGGTGAAGTGGGGTCCGTTTGAACAAGGTGACATCCGCAATCGCGACCGTCTGAGAGAGGTTATTAAGCAGCATCAACCACATGCAATCATGCATTTTGCGGCCTTGATCCAAGTTGGTGAATCTGTTGTTGATCCCGCGCAATATTACGAAAACAATGTTTACGGTTCCTTTTGCTTGCTTGAAGAGGCAAAAGCACAACGTATTTCAGCCATGGTTTTTTCCAGCACGGCAGCTGTTTATGGGATGCCACAACAAGCGTTGCTGGCCGAAGATCACCCCCTTCAACCCATTAATCCATATGGCCATACCAAATTAGCAATGGAAAATATGATCCGTGATTATGCAAGCGCTTATGGCCTACGTTATGCAATCCTACGCTATTTTAATGCGGCGGGCGCGGATTTAGAGGGTCAATTAGGCTCGGCTTATGCGGTTGATACACACCTTATCCCGCTATTAATGCAAACTGCGTCTGGACTGCGCAATGACATTAAAATTTTTGGCACTGATTACGATACACCGGATGGCACCGCCATACGAGATTTTATCCACGTCAGTGATTTAGCAGAGGCGCATATAAGTGCGCTAAAACATTTGTTGAGCGAGAAAGAGTCGATCACGCTTAATTTAGGCACAAGCAAAGGCCACTCTGTTAAAGAGACACTTGAGCTGGCCCGCCATGTCACACAATGCCCGATACCGGCTGATATATGTCCGCGTCGTGCGGGCGATCCTTCGATCTTAGTTGCAGACGCGAAAAAAGCGGAAACAATTTTGGGATGGAAACCAGTTTGCTCATCATTAAACACCATTATTGAATCTGCATGGAAATGGCGCCAACGGCAAAATGTCCTTGGTCGCACAGAGGCTTTAATACAGCATTTAACAGAAGAGGAACCATTCCCTGCCACCATCAGCACAAGGAGAAGCTAACCATGCGTATCACGAATGATATGGACATACAAACGCTCACACCAGCCCCTTTACAAGTGGAAAATAAAAACGCGGAACCAAAAGTCGCCTTCGTGCGCGAAGGCAAAATGATTGTGGCTCCGGCTCTTCCCCATACACAATTGCATGAAATACAATCCTCAATATCAAAACAAATTTTTGATCGTACTGTTGCGGCTCTTGGACTGCTTGCGCTTTTGCCGGTTTTTTTACTGATTGGATCAATGATTAAAAAAGATGGGGGCCCAGCCTTTTACTATCAAGACCGTGTTGGCTATGAGGGCAAGCCGTTTAAATGCTGGAAATTTCGCAGCATGATCGTAAACGCAGACCAGGCTCTGCAACAGATACTGGCCAACGATCCCCAAGCACGTGCCGAGTGGGATAAAGACTTTAAATTAAAGAATGATCCACGTATCACCAAAACTGGCCATTTTATCCGAAGAACAAGTCTTGATGAATTGCCGCAGCTTTGGAACGTTCTGCGCGGCGACATGAGCTTGGTTGGGCCTCGTCCGGTAACAGAAAAAGAGACCCTTTTCTATGGCGATACACTGAAAGACTACATCTCGGTAAAGCCCGGCATGACGGGATTATGGCAGATTAGCGGGCGAAATAATGTCAGCTATGCAGAACGCGTGGCACTGGACAGCCGATATGTACACACACGCAGTTTCTTCGGTGATCTTGGAATTATCATGAAAACGGTTAAGGTGATGTGCTTTAAAACCGGCGCCTATTAGGAACCTTCTTTCGGGCCTTATTCACTCAAAGCCCTTACCCAAACATTCCCACATAATACTGCCGGGCAGAATTTTGTGCAGCAGCAATTGCCAGCATAGAAATTTCTCGAGCGCATTTCCAAGACACGCTCTGTTTCATTTCTTTCAATGCAAATACGTCGTCAAAGAGGGTCTATGTGATCCCTTCTTTTCGGGATTTGCTCTCAGAGATAACAAAAAGCAGCAAAACCTAACCGAAAAAATCAGGGATTAATCCTTTAATATCGATGTCGTGTATATAACAGCGCATACAGAAAGCTCGGAATGTACTTGCGGCGCTGTGTTAAAATTGTTCCAACAATTTTTGCTTTGCTTGATTGCACACGCTGCATCAGTTCTTTGATGACGGGTATGCGATTTCGCTCAGCTTGCGCGACGATGATGGTACCATCCGTTTGTGGGGAAAAAGTTGAAACCGCGCTTGTCAGCAGAACAGAATCCGACACAATCACGATAAATGCGAACAGTTCTTTCAACCGTTTAATGAGAGCATGACATAGCGATGATTCTGCCAAAAAAGCACTGCTTGAGGGAAGTGATGCGCACACAAGAGATGTTTCCTCAAAAACATAAAAAGGCGAAGAATCGTGAATCCCCCCAGAAATAAAATGATCAAGTGAGAGCGGCTGCGCCAGGATTGTTTGTTTTGAAGCGGCACTGCCCCATAAAAACGAACGCGCCGTTTCTGCCGTATCAAGAAACAAAACACGTTTACCGTTTTGCGATGCAGTATAAGCGAGCTCAAACCCGACACGCGCAGCGCCCTCATTTTGATAGGCGCTTACGACATGGACGGCGGCCAGCTGATCTCCGCCAATTTGTGCCCGAAGAGAGGCCAACGCAGAAGCTGTCTTTGCCGGAGACAAAAAAGTCTGCAGCTTTCTATTCATTGTATTTGGCTCCTGTGCACCAAGCGCTTTCAAAGCATGTATGATATGCCCTGGCAAAGGTGCAATCGGAACCAAACTTTGTGAAAATGTTTGGGCAGCGGTCATAACAAACCTGCCTTTCTTTTCCAGTGAGAATGATAATCATACGTAGCAAGAACAGGTACGCCAACAATCTTCGACAATTGCGTTGGTGAGATTAATTTATCGTCGACGATTTCAAAGAAAAAAGCTGCAAACAAGCCCAACGCTGCAGCAACGAGAAGGGTCGCGAGCCAAAGCATAACAGGATTAATTTTCACGGGTGAGCTAGACGCTTCAGGGACATCAACAACCGAGATACGGGTAATGTTCTGCTCATTGAGCACCTGATTAACACGCGCCTCCTCACCGCGTTGCTGATAATATTCAAGGTTGTCTTGATCAATTTTTACTTGTTGCTCAAGATCCTTATAGTGGCCACGTTGGCTTTCGAGAAATGCGATACGACGATCAATTTCAGCAATCTTTTTTGACAATGAGTTGTCCTGCCCGTTAGCATGTTGCGCTGTGACGGCATTCAGGTCGTTTTGCAATGTTTTGACGCGCTCACGCGACACCTGAATACTATCTTGTAGTTTTTTTACCAGAGCGCTGTCCGCGCGATGTGTCGCCAAGAGATCGGCTTTTTTTGTTTCAAGATCTGTAAGTGTTGATTGTGCTTGGGTAAGCGCTGTAAAAGCAATTCCCGATAAGTTGCTTTTTTCAGTAATTAACTGAGCCATTTCTTCATCTAGGGAAGAAATTTTTACACTATTTTTGAAGTCTTGAAAGTTTCTTTGAGAGACAAGCAACCTGTCTTTGGCCTCAACAACCTGTTTATCTAAAAAGTCGGTGCGGGGTGGGTTATAAATGGCGGCTTGTCGACTAAGAAATTTTTCGATCAGTACTTCTTCAAAGGCCTGAGCGATAGCGGGGTCAGTATTACGAACGCGCAGGGTGATTAAATTACTTCGCCCTTCAATATCCATTCGCAAATCACGATTAGCTAAACGGCTAATGGCACCGCGTACAGAAGAAGGCTTACCCTCTTCTAGATCAGGATAAAGACGAGATGGGCCAAAATCGACAACGGCATCGCGCAACAAATCGACACTTTTCAAGATGAGAATAAACGATCCCATAATTTCCTGACGATCGTTAGAAACATCTGCGGCCGTTTCCGTTCCGGGACGCACGAGGTTTGGCATTGCATCGCGACCGAATTTAACTAAAAGGCTGGCGCGTGACTCGTAAACAGTCGGGCCGGATGAAGCATACAAAAAAGACATCATGGCAATAATCAAGAAAACCAAAACAAGCTTGATTTTTTGCCTGAAAAGGGCGGTGAGTAAACCGCGCGAACTGAGTTCAATTTCCATTATCAATCCTTTGATTAGGCTGATGAATTAACTAGTTACCGTTATTTAGGTTATAAGTTGCTCCCACCGAGAGTGTGGTAGAGAGGAACTGCTTAATCCATTGCTCATAACTAACATAGGCTTCAGCCACAGCGGTGCGGGGAACGAAGACAACGTCATTTGCGGCCAGTCGCACATCGGCTGCAGGACGTGTGCCGCTGACGGCCTCATCATAATCGGCAACAAAAGCTTGTGGCACCTCACTTTCACCACGACGTAAAATAGTGATGAAGCGAGTTTTAGCGCTATTTTTGACGCCTCCAGCCCGAGCAATCGCTTGCAAGAGAGTTGGCGCTTGACCAATTGTGACGAACTCACCAGGATTATTTACTTCGCCCAAAACATACACTTTTTCTGGAGAGAACGACCGCACAACAATCGTCAATTGGGGATCAGTTAATTGTTTTTTATAGGCTTCGATGAGATTTTGCTGGAGTTGTTTGGGTGTCAAACCGTATGCGGGCAAATCCTGAACCAGCATGGTTGAAATCATCCCATCGGGTCGCACTACCACACTCTGTTCAAATTCAGGATTTAAAAACATTTTAATTTCAAGAAGATCGCCGTACTGAATACGATACATAGGCTGAGCAAGGGCGAGCGGCACTTCTGGCACAACACCTTCCGGTGCACGTGGAAGATTAAGTGAGTTTGTTGTGCAGCCTGGTAAAAAAAGCATGAGCATCATGAATACAGCAATAAGGAAACGAGAGGGCATTGCTCTTTCCATCCTCGCGTTATAGAAGCCAACGCCGCCAAATCTGATCAGGCCAGTACAAATTGGATCTGCAAACATCTTAAGGTGGCTCCTTTAGCGCATATTCCGCATTCACAGGTAAAAGATGATCCCATCAAAGGCAAGAAAAAAAGCTTATTGCTTCAAAGAAGTTGTCCCACGATTTTGTTCAAAATTTTGTGTCGAAACAGCACCACCTTGTGTTTCCCGCAAAACCTGCAATCCAGAAATATTAACGCATGCTGCATTATTTTGTTTTGCGTCACGATCACAAAGTGTGAAATCGCGATAAATGCACTGAACAAGAGCAGGCGAGAAGGCAAGACAAACAGGCTCCACACCCACAAAACCAACAATATCAGCACTATTGACGGTACAACTGCCTTTTATTTCATCAGCATATTGACGACATTGTGCTGCGCTTTGAAACGAGCATTCCGTTGATCCGCTATTTGAAAGAGCGCAAAAAAACGCAGCATGAGCGGATGAACAAGAAAAAATTAAAACCAAAACGAGCTTGCTCAGCAAAATATTAGGGTGGCGAACAAGACGCACAGAAAAAGAGTATGCATAATCCCATAAAAACATAGAGAAAACCCCGTTCAGCGATCTTATCGAGTCAAAGAACGCCCTTTTTTGTACAAACTTTCAAAACCTTTCGCAAGAACCAATCCAGATTATAGCAAATCCATAAAAGATGGGCTCGCAGAGACCATCTTTGACGACGTATTTGCGTCAAAAGAATATACTAAGCGCGTCTCGAAGATGTGCTCTAGATGCACGAAAAACCCTGCCGCCAGCAATCAAAGCGACGTGTTTGATGGCACATACTGTCACGCCCCACCCCATAGCACTTGAAAACAATACGGACTAGGGCATATTTCTAGAATGCCCTAAATTGAAGAATTTAAGGTAATAACCATCAGGAGTTCCTTTATGACGATGTTACGCCACACCATTATGTCTTCTACGATTCTTGCTTTTTTTGCACTTTCCCCTTTTAACACCGCACAGGCAGACTGGCGCGTAACGCAAGATGGCGCAGCCATTCTTGAAAATGGCGGTAATTCGTCTCTTTCATTACGCTGTGACAACAATTCAAATACGCACAACCAACCGGGTTGGCTTTTAGATATCACGTCACTTGACTTGAAGAGCCAATCGCCTCGGATGGAGGTTGAGTTCCGCTTCCCCAATCGCTCCCCAATCCATATGATGGCTGACAATCGCAATGGCCACGTCACCATTGACAGCATGGAGCAAGCGACACAAGGCGATTTACTACGACTTGTTCATCGCCTTAAAGCAGCCAACCGCGTTTCTGTGACACTGATAAGCGACTCGAATGGTTCGGCAATGGATCCACTGTCTTTCAGTCTGAAAGGCTCGAGCCGCACCATTGAACAGATTGAACGGGCGTGCCGCTAACCGGCACAGGTACGAATTTGGGTGATGACAATTTCCAAGCTGGCCCCCCAGCTTGGTTTTTTTGCGATCTGTGCCCTGCCACTTGAAGTTGTAGACGACGACAATGGTGCGTGGTCATGGTTTTTCAAGTGATCTTTTGTCCAAAAACATTTGAGAGATTGCGACAGACAAGTTAGGGTTGCACCTGAAGAAAAACATCAAAGGGCAAAAATGAGCACATTTGAGACTATAGCGCTTGTCCTGACAATTGCTGCAACGGGTGGGTTCCTTAATTTACGTTTCATCGGTTTGCCGGACACCATCGGTCATATGGCATTTTCACTGATCGTTTCGATTACGGTTGTCGTACTGGGTAAGTTTGGCCTTCTCAATTTAACGCATATACAGCACACCCTCATGCAAATTGATTTTGCTGATGTTTTGCTCCATGGCATGTTGTCTTTTTTGCTTTTTGCTGGTGCCCTACACATCAACTTTCATGATCTTAAAGCCGTAAGACTGCCTGTGGCCGTCATGGCGACATTCGGTGTTGTTGTTGCAACCTTTGTAACTGGAACATTTGTTTGGTTCCTCGCACATCAGCTGGGTTTTCAACTCCCTTATCTTTATGGTTTGCTTTTTGGAGCGCTTATTTCACCCACAGACCCAATTGCTGTTTTAGCAATTTTGAAGAATGTTGGCGCATCAAAAAGAATTTACGTTAGAATCGGCAGCGAGAGTCTTTTCAATGACGGTGTAGGCGTTGTTGTTTTTTTGACGATACTCGGGATTACATTAGGGACGGCCCCCCCTACCCCATCATCATTATTGTTTACCCTCGGTTATGAAGCAGTAGGTGGCGCCTTTTTCGGGAGTATTTTAGGATGGTGTACGTATAGACTGATCCGATCAATCAATAATGATAAGATTGAAATCCTGATCACACTTGCGCTTGCCAGCGGCAGCTATGTGGTTGCTGAAATGTTGCATTTATCAGCACCAATAACTGTGGTTGCGGCAGGGTTGCTCATTGGCAATCACGGACGTGCTTTAGGCATGTCTGCACAAACGCGGGAACGCTTGGATAGTTTTTGGGAATTATTTGATGAGATTCTTAATGCGGTTCTGTTTTTATTCATTGGTTTTGAACTCATCATCATTACGCTCAACTGGGGCGATCTTATCCTTGGATTATTTGCGACGACAGCTGTTTTGGTAGGCCGTTATGTCAGTGTAAGCCTACCGCTTATCGCTTTTCAGAAAAATTTTAGTGACGGACCGGGCACAGCTGCACTGCTCACATGGGGAGGGCTGCGCGGAGGCATTTCCATTGCTCTGGCTTTATCTTTGCCGGCGGGGCCGGAGAAAGAAATAATTTTGCCCATTACTTATATTGTGGTAATTTTTTCCATTCTTGTACAAGGTCTGACATTTAAAAAACTTATTCTTCATCTTTCAAAAAAGAACACAGCATTAAGTGCTTAAAAGAAAAGTGAACCTGATAGATTGAGATAGAGAAAATAAGAGTACCGAATGTGAAATTATTGGCCTAATCACGTAAGTATTAAAGAAACCGGCTAAGCAATACATAATCGCTCTCATTGTCTAATGCAGGAACACGTACAATATGCCCGTTGCCAGGTGCCACCTGAATATCGCTTCCACTTTTATCTTTCAGCGACGACAACAACACTTCACGATTCTGTCCGCTTGGTAGAATGTACTCGAGCCGATCACCGACAGAAAATTTATTTTTTACATCAACCGTGAGCCACGCTCCATCGCGTTCGATCACTTCGCCAACGAATTCCTGTTTGTGCGATTGCGAGGCGCCGTTCATGTAGTTTTGATGATCTGTAGAATGATGACGCTTGAAAAAGCCGTCTGTATATCCGCGATGTGCAAGGTTTTCAAGCACGCCAATCAGTTTTGGATCAAGCATCTGCCCCGACAAAGCTTGATCAATCGCTTGACGATAGGCCTGAGCGGTACGTGCAACGTAGTAATGCGATTTGGTCCGTCCTTCGATTTTGAAGCAATCAATCCCAATCTCTACCAAACGATGGATATGCTCTATCGCGCGCAAATCTTTCGAGTTCATGATATAGGTACCATGTTCGTCTTCAAACACGGGTAAAAATTCTCCTGGTCTTTGTTCTTCTTCCAGCAGGTACATTTTATCGGCTTCGGGGTGGCGCAAATGACCACTTGCCGAGAAAAGCGGTGGGCGCTCTAGTGCACCCTTTGGCAAAATATCACCTGTTTGGGTTTCTTCGGCCTCATTGGTGCCATATTTCCAACGGCACGCATTGGTGCAAGTGCCTTGATTAGAATCGCGGTGATTAAAATAACCTGAAAGCAAACAACGCCCTGAATAGGCAATACACAAAGCTCCATGAACAAAGACTTCCAGTTCCATATCCGGACATTCTTGCCGGATCATGGCAACATCATCCAACGATAATTCACGTGAAAGAATAACCCGCGTGAGGCCCATTTTTTGCCAAAATTTAACACTGGCATAATTCATCGTATTCATCTGCACGGAAAGATGAACATCAACCTCCGGCCATTTTTCGCGCACCATCATAATAAGTCCAGGGTCTGCCATGATGAGCGCATCAGGCTTCATTTCGATAACCGGCGCGAGGTCATCCAGAAATGATTTTACTTTTTGATGATGAGGGAAAATATTAGTTGCAACAAAAAACTTCTTACCTATTTGATGAGCATACTGAATCCCCTCAGAAAGCACGTCACCTTTCTTGAAAGTATTGTTACGAACACGCAACGAGTATTTTGGCATCCCGGCATAAACCGCATCCGCACCATAAGCAAAGGCATAGTGCATGGCTTTAAGTGAGCCTGCGGGGGAAAGAAGTTCTGGTTTCTTTTTCATTGAATGCCTCAAGGGTATCGAGAATTTTGATTTTCTGTTGTCGCGATAGTTGTATACTCCAAAATCCTATTGAATTGCTAGACTCTCAATTTAACAGTCTGTTTATAAGAATGGCCCCCGTTCTGCGCATTGTTGCTGCAGAGCATGGCAAACTGGCTTATTGATATGGATTTTTAATCGGTTCTCTATTATATTAGTTAAGTGCTTAACTATATATTGGAATAACCATGGCTAACCCATTAAAAAAACCACGTATTTTTGCTTTTTTGGCACTTATCTTAATTGGCATTATCTTTGGCTGGTGGTGGTCAAACAGAGCAATCCAAACCACAGATGATGCCTATGTGGAAGCAGACATGGCTGTTCTTAGTCCAGAAGTGCAAGGGATCATACAAAGCGTTGATTTTTCAGCTCACCAAATGGTTAAAAAAGGTGACATCCTCGTTCACATTAATCAAGATTATTTTAAAACGGCGCTGGATGCTGCCCGTGCAGCGCGCGAGAAATCAGAAGCAGTGCTGGCATCCGCAGAAGCAGCCAAAACATTGGCAGAAATAAATCTTAATCGTGTTGAGCAACTTGCCAATACAAATACATCGTCTAGACAATCACTTGATGAAGCAAGAGCCAATTTGAGTCAAGCGACGGCGGGGGTTGCAGAAGCAAAATCACAAATTGAATTGACTGCAGCAAACGAAGCCCGCGCTGCCCTTGATGTTGAGCATTGCCTCATTCGCGCACCCTTCGATGGTCGGGTCGGAGAATCCGCTGTTCAACCGGGAAGCTATATTCAAGCAGGAATGCAGTTGGTAGCGCTTATTCCACACGAACGATATGTAACTGCAAACTATAAAGAAACTCAACTTGCACATATGAAAGCGGGACAAATAGCCCGGCTCAAATTTGATAGTTTTCCTGATCAGGAATATCAAGGCACCATAGAAAGCTTTTCGCCCGGCACAGGATCAACATTTGCGCTTTTACCCCCCGAAAACGCAACTGGAAATTTCACAAAAATTGTTCAGCGTGTCCCTGTTCGCATTCGCCTTCCTGATAATCAAACGTTAAAGGAAAAACTCAGCCCCGGCCTATCGGTGGAGGTTAGCATTGATACAAGCCGCTAAAATCACCACAACTAATCAAACCAAAAAACAAATCAATGGTGTTTCAGTAAAGCACTTTTTTGGTTTTATGTGCATGGTTTTTGGCATGTTTATGGCCATTTTGGACATTCAGATTGTGGCCAGCAGCCTTAGTGAAATTCAGGCAGGTCTGGCAGCCAGTCGGGATGAGATTTCGTGGGTTCAGACGTCGTATTTGATTTCTGAAGTTATTATGATCCCCCTCACTGGTTTCCTATCTCGCCTTTTATCAACACGATTAACGGTTGTCATTTCAGCAATCGGATTCACGTTTTTTAGCCTGATGTGTTCAACTTCAACGTCAATTGAAGAGATGATTGTTTGGCGCGCACTACAGGGATTTATCGGCGGCGCAATGATCCCTACAGTTTTTGCGTCATCTTTCATCCTTTTTCCGGGAAACAGACGCAATGGTATTGTTGCATTAATTGGACTCATAGCCACACTCGCGCCCACCATTGGACCAACGCTGGGCGGATATTTAACGGAAAATTTTTCATGGCATTGGATTTTTTTAATTAATCTCATTCCAGGCCCGATTGTCATTCTAGGAACATGGTTTTTGATGGATATTGATAAGCCAAACTTTTCACTGTTAAAAGGATTTGATTATATCGGACTGGCAGCCATGGCGGTTATGCTTGGATCCCTTGAATATATTCTTGAGGAAGGTGCGGCAAACGATTGGCTCTCTGATCCCACGTTAGCATCATTTGCCTTTATCTCGTCAATTTCCGGTGTTATTTTTTTATACCGAACTGTTACACAATCAAACCCTGTTGTTGATTTAAGCGCGTTTCGATTTTGGAATTTCACGTTGGGCACGATCTTTGGTTTTATTCTTGGGGTTGGGCTTTATGGGTGGACATATATTATGCCGCTCTATTTGGCCCGCGTGCGTGATATGAACAGCCTTCAGATTGGCGAAATTATGTTTGTTACGGGTGCTTTTCAGATTATTTCTGCACCATTGGCTAGTTTTTTAAGCCGAAAAATGGATCAACGACTGATGATGGTAATTGGTTTTAGCTTATTTTCGGGAGCGATGTTTCTTTCTTCTGGCATGACAAACGCATGGGGATTCAATGAACTCTTTTGGCCTCAAGCATTTCGAGGGTTAGCACTTATGTTTTGTATGTTGCCTATTAGCAATCTTGCACTGGGCACACTTCCGCCCGAGCGTATAAAAAATGCGAGTGGCTTATACAATCTTTTCAGAAACCTTGGCGGTGCCTTTGGCTTAGCCATTATCAACACGGTTATAAGTGCACAGGAACAAACTCACTGGAATACATTAAGCACCCATGTTTCTCCCAATAATCCGGCTTATTTCCAGACCTTTAATCATTTAACCACGATTTATAGTACGCAGGTAAATGCCAACCCCAACCTGCTTGCAATGCATGAAATAGGAACAATGGTTTCAGAACAATCTACCGTAATGGCTTTCAATGATTGTCTTAATTTTATTGGTGTATTATTTGTGCTTTTTGCATTGATTATTCCTTTCCTGCGCAAGCCGAATTCAAAAGAAGGGGTTGTTGCCGAATGAACGCTGAACAATCAACCTGTTTTATTCCTCTTAAAAAGTGCCTTGTCGAAAATCTTAAACAAAATTATCCCGACTTTGTGGCCGAGAGGGCTGAAGTGCTTCTTGCAACACGCATTGCTGCTCACTGTATCGAGAATGCTCACGGAAAATACCTAGCGCAATTTGGCTTAACCCTTGCAAAATTCAATATTCTTATGGCGCTCTATGTTCATCAACCTAGCTTTTTACCCGCATCGCAACTTTCGCAATACTGGCTGGGCTCCAAAGCTAATTTTTCTCAACTTTTGACAGCACTTGAAAAAGGCAAGTTCATTCAGCAGAAAACATCGCCGCAAGATGCCCGTGCACGACTTTTAAAACTTGCACCAGTGGGTATTCGCATTATTGAAAAAGTTCTTCCCACACATATTCAAAATGTAAATCGCGCCTCATCGACGCTAACAGACCACGAAAGGCAAGAACTTACGCGTTTACTTTTAAAACTTAAGTCGTCTTGCCAATCAATGTTTAATGAATAGCGCTTGATTGTTACCTTGTCCCGACCAATGATAGACGGCAATGTTGTACACGAATACACTTATTTAAACCGGTTATAATCCTTGTATTTGTTTATGATCTTGCGTTGCACACGAATGATAAACTTAGCAACAGCGCGTGTAAGAGCTGAGCTTTTCGGATAATTTGCGAGAAAACAGTTATAATGATAAGGCCAATACTGTGCATAGGGCGCAGCAAAATGGCAAATAGCCGGACGAACAGGAACGCCTTCTTTTATGAAGGAGCACCCACCCCCTAAAACATCAATCTGCAACGGGCCATTGATGTTAATCGGCGTGCGCATAAGCCGTCCCTTGTCGTCATAAAGGGAGTCTTCGCGATAATGAGCGAGGGAAAGCCCAATGATTGTTTCGTCTGCAGGACCACCTTTGTCAAAACTTTTCATCCCAAGCTCGGTCCCACGCTTAGAGAGCGCACGCGCCATTGATAAAATCCGCGTCGCTTTTTCACCTTTCTTAAAGAAATAAACGCCCCCATTAAATTTCGGAAATTTCTCCCCCTGCACTCTTTCCAGTGCGCTGGGCAAATCATTAAGATAGAAAGTATCTTGGTCATCTTTGGTCAGATATTTTGGAACAATTGGTGAAAATTCATAATGGCGAATTTCGGCCAGTTCAGTGTGAAACGGGCGCGTAACAAGTGAATCCGAATCGATAAAAAAAGTCTCATCAAAAGGTGAATACTGATCCAACCAAGCTTTTTGCAGTGTCCCAAGACCAATTGACGAGTCCAAAAGAATCGTATGATCGAATAAAGATGTATTAGCCACGGGGCGATCACAGATAAGCGCGACTGGATAACCCGGCATATGCAGACGCAATGAAGCTGCGAGTGCTTCAGCCTGACGAAAATAACGTCTGGCCCCCCATGCTATTGTGATAAACCCAAAGGAAGGGGGAGTCATATTCATTTGGCTTGTCCCACAATTGAGGATCACTGTGTGACAAAGCACAGCTTACCCCACCGTATAGCGGTTCCTTCTGATGATCTCAAGCCATCTTGTATGCAGGATGACTATATCCAGCGATATGGCTAAATCATAATAATTCAATGTAATTGATTGAGATCAAACCTGTCGTGCCAGATTAGAAGCAACCTCTCTCGCTAAAGAAAGAACGTCACACAGATCTTTTTGAACAGTTGAAAAACCATCATGCTTCTCTCCGTTTTCTTCGTTCATGTAAAGATCTTTGCGAATCTCAACCATAAAAGCCGAAAGCCGTTTATCTTTTCCATAGCACGCAGATGGCGTGAGTGTTCCGGCAAAGGGTTCATTCAGCCCCACATCATACCCCCGCTCAACGAAGGCTTTAACGATTGCTTCTTCTAATGGGAGCGGAGTGTGAAAAGGATCGGTACCAATCCCGATCATCGGCCGGTTAAGCGCCCTCCCCTCTTGTTCATATGGTAGAGCAAGCGACGGATAGCTATGACAATCGATTAACAGCGCAGCCCCATGTTGGGCGATATTTTTTTCCGCCCAAACATCAAGAGCATGATGATGAGGTGTATAAAAACGGCTAAGTAATTCTTCTCTTAAAAGCTGCGTGGAAGCTGCACGCAAGGGAGAAAGATCGGTCGTGACGGTATATAGCACCCCCATACCCCGCGCCGCCATGGGCTCTTGCGCATCATCAGAGAACCGCTCGGCATCAACTAAAAAACGGGAAACGGGAAAAATTGCGCGGGCAGCCCCTGCTAATTGATAAAGTTCGTCTGTATACATATCAACCAACCGAATATGCTCTTTCCATAGCGCCTCAGCCGATAAGAAATAGTCGGGTAAATACTCAGAAGGAATGTGCCGTGAGGAATGCGGAATGTGGAGAAGTGTCGGTATCATTTCAGCCCTCCTGATTGATAACGCATGTAAATAATATCTGGCCCCCCTTCGGACCAATTTTTTTCACGGCGCACATACCAAAAACCATGGCGCATGTAAATCTGCACAAGGGGACCCTCAAAGCAGTTAAGATGAAGACTTTTTCTCATTTTTAGAGCACAAGCAATCGCTTTATTACCGCCCCCAGATACCATTGAAAAGAGATTGACCAATTCATCATTTTTTGTAATGGCAAAACCACTGAAACCGTCGCCTGCAAGCCAACAATCGAAAAAATTGTAATTCCAATAGAGCGTTAAATTATCACGGCGCCGCTGGCAACTTGCTCGCACACTCACAATTCGTTCACGGAAAACGTGTCCATTGACACGCTCAAAATCATTTGACGGTTTAAGCACAAAACGATCGTCCATATTCCCCCCAATTTACAAGGAACCGCAGGGGTGAGCTAACGAAAAGCTATTGGCTGCGGTCGCTTTAGCCTTGATATCGCGGTGCAAGCTGTCCTTCAAATGCCGCGGACCACAAATAGTGGCCGTAATGCTTTATTCATAATAAAAAAACGTGATTTTTTCAATCTTAAAATTACTTTCGTGGAAAATGATTGAGAATGATCGTGCAAAAATCAATCACTCCTGCCGTGCCCTATTGCAGAGTGTTGTTGAAGAACATTATAAAAAAATCAATGCTTGTTATGTTGGTTCTGATGAAAACGGATTTTATTTGGATATTGACGCACACGAAGAAGTATATGTTTCTTCGAATGATCTGCCGCTGCTAGAGCAGTGCATGCAGAGCCAATCATGCGTCAAAGAGCATGGCTATTATAGGTTAATCTCGCTCGCTGGCGCTTATGCCAACAATGATTCGAGCAAAAAGATGCTTGCTCACATTCGTGGCATTTCTTTTGAGTCAGAGGCTGATTTAGAGGATCATTTTTTAAAAAAAGAAATTGGTCTTCATCGAGATCATCGCAAATTCAAAAAAGAGCTTCAACTTTTCACTTTTGCACCAGAAGCAATAGGGCTAGGTCTTCCAATATGGCTTCCAAATGGCGTTATTATGCGTGAAGAACTGGAAAACTGGGCAAAGCAAATTGAAAGTCAAAACGGCTATCATCACGTGGTTACGCCGATCATAGGCCGCGAGCGATTATACCAATGCTCTGGTCATCTCGATTATTACAAAGAGGATATGTATGCACCAATAAGCATTGATGATGATCGGTATTATTTACGCCCCAGGAATTGCCCGCACCACAATCATGTCTATAAAGCGTTCCCAAAATCATACCGGGATCTACCGTATCGCATTGCAGAGTATGGCAATGTTTTTCGCTATGAAGCAAGCGGTTCCTTATCTGGTCTTATGCGTTCGCGTGGGTTTTGCCAAAACGATGCACACATTTATTGCCGTGAAGACCAGATTGAGGAAGAATTTGTAAAGGTGCTGGAATTATTCGGCCGTGCTCGTGTCAATTTTCCATTTGATAGAGTTGAAGGTGAAGCTGCATTTTACGGACCAAAAATTGACGTTCAGGTTAAAAGTGCGGCCGGTCAGGAATATACGATCAGCACAAACCAGCTTGACTTTCTTTCCGCCAAAAAATTTGATCTGAACTATGTGAGCCAAGACGGAAAAAATAATCTTGTTTATGTCATTCATCGCGCGCCACTTGGTTCGCATGAGCGATTTATTGTGGCTTTCACCTATCCAAATAAAAATTGTTCCTGTTTCTGATCGTCATAATGATGCGGCAGAGATGGTTTTAAAGAAGATGCTTAATGCTGGATTACATGCCGCGATTGAGCACGTACACGGAGGCACGCTCAATGCGCGACTGAGAATGATCCACGAACAAAAAATCCCTTATGCGGCGATTGTTGGTGATCGAGAAGTCGCGGATGGACATGTGTCTGTTCGCTGTCGCGGTGGAGAGCAAAGAAATGGACTCCCCATCGATCAATTCATTCAAGAAGCATCTACAATTTATCGAGAAAAATCTCTCAATCTCTAGTTTATAAAAACAAGCACCCCATCGCAACGTTTAGCGGTGGGGATTTTTTTTACTGTAAATGGCAAGCACAATGCGTCTATCGCAATACATCGCAAGTTATGTTGAAAAAACATCATTTACAGTTGGCAATCCAACCAATTTCCAAGCCTGCAATCCCCCCTGCAAATGTTGATCGCACGAGAGTCCATGGGATTGGCACAATTCCACTGCTTTGACAGATCTTACACCTGCTGCACACATAAAAACTACCGGCATTCCCGATATCAGCGTTGAAAGTTTTTGTGGATCAAACGATGAGAGCGGAAAATGAAGAGCCCCATCAATGTGCTCAAGCACCCATTCTTTGGCTTCACGCACATCAACCAGAACGATTTTTTCTTCTGCGAGCAAGGTGCTGACGTCAAAGGGAGTTAAATCTTTTAAAGTCATGATAAATACCCACATATTTTATAAAACCGAAAAAAACAAGTATGATTTAATTGATGGATTGCAGAATTGCGTACGATAAATCACATATCGGGTTTTACTACAAACAGTCTTGGGTTTGTTATAGAGCCAAAGCTTAAGGGTTGATCAGAGAGAAATGTCATTGGCGCAAGCTGAGTAGCGTCTAATTTTGACATATCGATTAAATCAGGATGGGTACTCACCGGTATGATTCTGGCTGATCCAGTTGCAATAAGGCGGGAAATGGACGAGGGATCCGTTTCCGCACCGATAACACTGCTTAGGGTGTGCGAGACAGAATTACAATTTTGCCCAGCTTCCCAAAAACCCCAGCCGTGATAGGGAAGTTTTTGCTCATTAATAGCATTAGCACCGTCTACAAGTTCTGCGATTTTTGGTGCCAACGACTTAAAATCTCCCACTGCAAGGTCTTTTTCTCCTACAATCTGCTGAGAAAATTCATCCCATGGTCCAGGCTTAATCGCAACGTGTAACAAGTCTCCGGGATCACCCCCACCACTTTTTGATTGACCCGTTACAGGATCTTGATTGTAGCCGTGAACCTCAAGAACTGATTTACCCTCAGGGTTTACAACCGCAATATAGCTATGTGCATATTCAAGTGGCCCAGCGCCACCGACGCTTACGGCACGCATTTGGATTCGCCATGAGTCACCAGAGCCGTCCATCGCCGCCCCTGCTCGTTGACTGAGGTCAGCGAGAATTTCGTCTGAATTATATTCCATACAACAATGCTACAAGTTTTTGATTAAGCAATAATTATTTGCTCTTTAAATTTTTTGGGCGTGATGAACACATCGTTTTTAACCATACATAAACTATAAAAAGGGCTAAAAAAATCCCTATCACTATTCATTTGACAAAAAGAAGCCTTATTTCATAACCTGCAACGGCCACACATAAATCAACCCATCGACAAAGGATTTTATAATGCTTATAACCAGAGATAAAGCAATAAAACATGGCGCCTGCGCAACTTTTCTTGCGCTTTCACTCCCTGTATTAATAGCATCACACGTCGATGAAGACGCTGATTTAATGGCGCCACAAACAAATGTCATGACCGTTTCGCAAAAACTGACCCATTCCACGGATGGTCGATCTAATCTTATAGTTCCAGAAGGAAGATGGATCGTTAAGGGAAAGGTTCCAAACAATACAAGGATTGATGTTGGCTGCCCTACGGGTGAAACCGCTGAAAAAACTGGTAGCTCTATTACGTTCTCTGGCCCCATTGGTGATGATGTTTCTTTTCATCGCTGTGAGGGTGCATTTAAAGATATGGAAATTCGTACCACTTCAATAGGTAACCGGTTTTTTTTAGAGAGTACACACGGTGATTTTTTTTGTGCCGGTCAAATTGGCTCCCAAGCAACCCTGCTTTTTAATGGTGACATCCTGATTGGTAGTCTGGAAAATAACGCATACGTCCATTCAAAAAGTGCTTACATCATAAGCGCTCAGGGAATTGACGCCTATACAAAATTTTTAAGGGTCGGCCACTTAACCGCGAAAAATTCATTAACCGTGAATTCAGGAAAATCTACAATCGTTAGTTTTATGGATACAGATACAAATGTTATTGTGTCATCCGGCCATCTTGAAATTTTCAATATGGCCCAAAAGGCCTCAGTAATGGTTCCTGCAGACGCATCATGGATTCATGATGTATCAATTGCAGTCACACGAGAACCTGAGGGCGGTAATGTCTTTGCAACATGGCAAGCGAAGTCCTACGATAAACGTTTGATTCCTCTGACATTTTATTCACGCCCCAATCAAGCTATTGTAACCGGAAACTTTGATGTTACTGCCCTAAAAGGAATAGGTCATTCAGATGTAAATGTTAATGGTTCGCTGCAAATCCCCAACGATGACAGAAACATAAACCCTGAGCGTGTAAAGGCGAAGGGTGGCATTATAAAATTCCAATCACAATAATATAACTGATACAGGGTAATAACCTCCCACCTTATGAACGTGATGTCTTCCTTAAGTTTTAACGCGCTTAACGTCAATTTTCTTAAGGCATCAACAATCATAATAAAGTGAAATTTTTTTACCCTTGCGGCGGGAAGTTGAGGGGGCAACTCTTGAGTAGGCCTGTCAAATCTTAACGATGCCCATAACCCACAGCTGTACGTTGCGCGTACAAACTCAATCGGCCCGCACCCGCTAGACATAACTGCCGTTCAACGCCTTCAGCAGACTATAAGAATTATCTGAAATTTACTCTAGCTATATTTTCGCGTGGCAATCCCTGAGGCAGATTATCAAATAAGGCTAAACGATAAATGTCAAAAGGAATTGTATACGGATTAGATCTGCGATTCATCTCAGAAAGAGCGCAAAACGCTCTCATTTCTAAAAGTTCTGGCTCATTCACGGTTGGTTGAACGAAATCCATAAAATCATTTGAGACACCAACCTTTCCTTCAAATATAGTTATACCCAAAAAACTAGTCGTCCAATGATGGACTGGAAACAACCCTACGATTTGATGTTTATTCCATTTATCAGTTATAATAAAAGCTGTGTTTACCCTGGCCATTTGCTCAAAAATTTCAGACAAATCATTATAACCGCTACCCGGTTTTAGAATGAAAGAGTCATAAAGATCCGGGTTAATGTCAGTTTGGTGAAAAATCTTAGCATCATATCTTTCAAGTGCTTTCCCAATCTCTTGATGATGATTGGGGTCCCAATGATAGAGGCAATTTTCTTCATTAAAAAGGCAGTTCTCTAAAACTTGCTGAATTCTACTCTGTTGATGTGGATCAATAGAGATTACTATATCCACTTTTTCAGTCTGCAAAACTTCACGAAAAACATTTCGTACATAGCCTATCTTATGCGGCAGTAAATCTTGCGCTTGGCCAGGAGCAGAAATATTATCGACAAAAAAACATCCTGTCTCTCGGCCAGTTCTGCTATCTCGCGTTACGCTCAACTCACCAAAAAGATGAAGTGGCTCTGAAGGATTATCGATAAATTTTGATGAAAAACCACAATGCGTAGATTCTTCTTTCATCCCTACGAGATTAGCAAATAGATATTCATACAGCGCATGTCTTTCATCGGAAAAATCATGTGAACTTAAAAGCTGATCATAGAGTTTTTGAACGACTGTGGGATTCGCTCGCAAAAAATGATCAATAATCATCATAAGATCGCTGGCTTTCATGCGACCGAATGGCGATTGAACAACATCATGTATTCTGTTAAAATCATCTAAAAAGCGCTTATCTTCCGCTGTGTTAATGCGAAGTCCACCAAAATTCGTTTTCATAAAAAAACCTCATAAGAAAACATCATAAAAAAACCTATAATATAAAACTTCTACAAAGTTGCGCGTACAAATTCAATGCTTGAATCACTCTTTCAAAGCATTTTTTTATCATTATTAAAGTGAGTAACGATATTCGATAAGATCAATTTCACGAATGAGTTTGTGAGCAATATTGTCATCTATCTCCTTGGCACGAGCCATACGAAAAAGTTCGGATCGCTCGGCCCGCAAACCCGCTAGACGTAACTGCCGCTCAACGCTTTCACGACGACGAAAATCTTCTTTACCAATACCATTCTCATTTTCTGCATCTAAACGTCTTTGGTAAATACTCATCATCTCTGCACCAGCTTGCGCAAGCAAATCAATATTTTTATTTTCATTCATTAAGCGATGTTGCTCTTCCTCAATGGCCATTAAGGCTGCTTTAGCGGCAGCCAGACGTGCTTTTTCCTCGATGGCATCATGCGAGTCATTAAAAATTTTGGCACCCCGCATCAAAATCGGGAGAACGACACTGGCAACAACAATCGATAAAACCGTCACGCTTGCAGCAATAAAGATCGCTAAATCACGCGCTGGAAACGGCGCTCCATTGTTCAAAACAATTGGTAACGTCAAAATACCGGCGAGCGTAATGGCACCGCGAACCCCTGCAAACGACATAACCGCAATCAAGCGAAAGGATGGCTTTGACTGCTTGCGTTGACGTATACGATTATAAAAATTGGCGAAATGCAGCGAAATCCACACCCAGATAAAACGCAGAAGGATCAATCCCAAAAATGTTACCCCTACGTGCATGGCCAACAACCATTCGCCATTTTCTCCTGCTTTGCTTAAAATTTTGCTGGCACGCTGTGTCAATGATGGCCATTGTTGCCCCAATAAAACAAAAATTATCCCATTGATTGCAAATTGAATGGTATTCCAAACGGCGGTGCGACGAACACGCGTTAAAGCCAGAGCTTGTCCTGAACGCTCAACATAACTCATCGCCATACCGGCTGAAACAGCCGCTAAAATACCTGAGCATTCCAGATGTTCAGCCGCAAGATATGCGCCAAAAGGGATCAGAAGACTGATGAGAACTTCTGTTCCCGTCTCTTCACCATAGCGGCGCGCAACCCAATTTTTTACATATCCCCAGCTCAAAGTTACCATGATCCCCGTCATGATTCCACCCACAGCTAGCCACGAAAATGTGGCAACGGCATCGGCAAGATTAAAAGCGCCGGTCAACGTTGCGGCCACAGCAAAACGCAAGCAAACCAAACCCGAGGCATCATTAAGAAGCGACTCTCCTTCTAAAATGCGCACCATGCGCTCGGGAATGCGTACCCGCTTGGCAATGGATGAAACAGCGACAGCATCAGTGGGCGATAATACCGCCGCCAAAGCAAATGCCACCGTTAAAGGCATTTTTGGAATCATCCAGTGCAACAGGTACCCCATGCCCACCACTGTAAAAACCACCAAACCAACCGCCAGCGCCAGAATAGGCCAACGATCGCGTATCATACTCATTTTGGGAATACGCCAACCATCAAGGAAAAGAAGTGGCGGCAACAAGAGTAAGAAAAAAACGCTCGGCAACAACGTGACATGAAAGCCCACAAAGGTGGAAATGACTGCTCCCAAAAAAATTTGGATTAGCGGCAAAGGCATCCAAGGAATCACACGAACAATCAAGCCGCTGGCCACTACCAGCAACAGCATCAGAAGAACAATCGTTGTTGTATCCATATCAATCTCATAACAGGTTAATACGTTGAACTTTATTGTTGCAAGTTTTGCTTATCATATACCCATGGCTTATCGACGCAGGCCAATTTTTTTATTTTAGAGGTGATGGTTTTATTTTTTAAATGAGACTGGCTCTACCGTATTTAAGTGCTATGATAAAGGCGATGTAATCTCTCATTTTTGGGAGACATCAAGAGGTAACATGGCACATCTTCCTCACCAAATTTTGACGATTCCCCCTGCACCTGACGATTCCAATTCTGATAAACTTCAAGATAATCACATTCTGTCGGCGTATGGCGACATGGTGAATCGCTCGCTGCATGCCGCGATTGCCCGTATGACTGGGGGAATATCGCCCGCGGCAGTTGGGGAGGCTTATTTGGATTGGGCCGCGCATCTAGCTTTCAATCCGGGAAAAACCCTCCAGCTTTTTGATAAAGCGCTCCGACGCAGTGTGCGTTTTTCTCAATACATGCGGCAATGTGGATTACTTGGTCCCCATACCGAAAATTGTGTCCACCCTCTGCCCAACGACAAACGCTTCGCCGATGAAGCTTGGCAGCACTGGCCATTTAATGTCATGTCACAAAGTTTCCTGCTTCAGCAAAAATGGTGGCACAACGCAACAACAGGCATTCGTGGGGTGACGCAGCAACATGAAAATGTTGTCGAATTTATGACACGCCAAATTCTTGACATGGTCAGTCCCTCCAATTTTCTTCTAACCAATCCGGTTTTGCTAGCCAAGACGCGCAACACAATGGGCATGAATCTGGCTCGTGGTTTTCGCAATTTTGTTGATGACTGGGAGCGGACAGCAAGCGGTAAAAAACCTATCGGCACAGAAATCTATAAGGTGGGAAAAGATGTTGCTGCGACAAAAGGAAAAGTAGTTTACAGCAATGCTCTCATTGAGCTAATTCATTATGAACCGACAACTGAAAAAGTTTTTGCTGACCCCCTGCTTATTGTTCCGGCATGGATAATGAAATATTACATCCTCGATTTATCCCCGCACAATTCGCTCGTTAAATATCTGGTTGATCAGGGCTACCGCGTTTTTATGATTTCTTGGAAGAATCCCGGGCCTGATCAGCGTGACTGGGGCATGGATTTCTACCGTGAAAATGGCATTATGAAAGCGCTGGAATGTATCAACGCTCTTTACCCCCAACAAAAGATTCATGCTGCAGGATATTGCTTAGGAGGAACACTCCTCTCGATTACTGCCGCAGCCATGGCGCGTGAAAACGATGACCGCCTTAAATCGATAACACTTTTTGCTGCTCAAACAGACTTTGTTGAGGCCGGTGAACTCACACTTTTTATTAATGAAAGCCAACTTTCATTTTTAGAAGATATGATGTGGGAACAAGGGTTTCTTGATAGCACACAGATGGCTGGTGCTTTTCAGCTTCTACGCTCCAACGACTTGATGTGGTCTCGTATGATCAATGATTATCTGATGGGCGAGCGCGCAAAAATCTCCGATCTTATGGCATGGAATGCCGACGCCACACGCATGCCCTACCGCATGCACTCTGAATATCTGCGCGAACTGTTTCTCAACAATGATCTCGCTGAAGGGCGCTATCGCGTGAATGATCGTCCCGTTGCGTTATCGGATATCCGCGTGCCTATTTTTGCAGTAGGAACTGTTTTAGATCACGTTGCACCTTGGCGCTCTGTCTTTAAAATTCATTTACTCAGCGACACAGAAGTAACATTTCTCCTGACCTCAGGCGGACACAATGCAGGTATCGTAAGCGAACCCAGCCACCCCAATCGTCGCTACCAAATAAAAACAAAAAAGTCATCCGATGTTTACACAGACCCTGATGCATGGGTAAAAAGTGCGTCGCAATATAATGGCTCATGGTGGCCAGAGTGGGCAGCGTGGCTACGCCGACAGCAATCCCGCCCACAAGTCAGTGCAACACAAACAAACAAGATTTTACGTGCACATGAATTTGCCCACGCGCCAGGTCGCTATGTTTTAGAGATGTAGCCCTGTGAAAGCTCCTCGAAGAAGAGCAACATCATTATTTATAGCCATCGCACACAATGTTTATAACGTTCCGAGCATTTTCTGAATAATAAAGTAATGGTCTTCAAACATATTAATTGAATCGAGCTGGCCGAGCGGTAACCATAAACATTGCGAAGCTTCTTTTCCTCCTTTAATTTTCGGCAACGACTCTTCCCCCCTTAATTCGAGATAGAAGGCATGCGTAATGGTTCTGCCGCGATCCGAACGATAGGGATCATCAAAAACCATTTGCTGTTTAATGCTGCCAATTAGTGCGGGAATTGGAACCTTGATTTGCGTCTCTTCTTTAAGCTCACGCACCATGGCATTAAGGAGCGTTTCTTCCTGTTTAATGAAACCGCCGGGCAAAGCGAGCAACCCTTTACCAGGTCGCGCACCCCGCTTTACCAATAGAATATGCCCTGACTGCACCACGACGGCATCAACAGTCACATGGGTAGGAGGGAAAGGGGCTGATTCCCAACCTTTTTTGTAGTTTTTTATAAAAGTAAACTCGTCCATAAGATCTTGTCCTTCACTGGAGGCAAGAAAAGCGGCGATTTGTGATAATACACCTTCCGCTATATCTGATTGCAGATGCGCTAGAGCTTGATTATCTAACAAATGCTCACGAAGCTGCGTACCGGGGCGGATCGGTAAAAGATTGACTGCAACACTATCCCATTGTGGAAAAAAGGATGTGTAGTAGGCGCCGCTTTTGACCGGATGAGGCGCACCAATTAAAACCGTTTCTTCGGCGTTTAACACACCATGATCAAAAACCGCTTTTTGCACTTGGGTTAGCCAAAGCGTATCACTGTAGCGAATATCAAGCAGTGGCTCTAGAATCAAACGAGAGTTTTCTTCTGGTGTAAAACATGAGCGAATCATTTTTATGCGTTCATCAATGGTCCATGGATTACGTAAAGATCGCGGCTCAAAACATGACCCGATCAATAACATAACTTGTTGAGCAATTTTCAACCCTTCGCGAACAATTTTTTCATGTCCTTTATGGAAAGGTTGATAGCGACCAATATTGAGAGCAAGACGATACTTCATGTTTTTTCCTTTGAAATTCTCATCAATTCTAGGCCATTCCTGCTTGCAAGCCAACTACTTATGCATGCGCTGGACCTGCTTCATACAAACTACGCTCATAAACATATTGAGCAAGCTCTCTCAATCGTGGGTCAGTGAATTCACGTTGCCCTGATGCAAACGCCTTTCGTAGAGCGGTTGACGATTGATCGACTTCAGGAAGTTCAACATATGTCCATCCGTTTTTATGATTGATCAAGTCATCTCTCTCAACGGATGAAAAACGCAATGCACTACATTCTCGCGCTGTTGGCGAGCACAATGCTTTTTCTGTATAGCCAAGACGACCAACCACAATGACAGGAAATTCATTCAGGATCAAATCGCGTTCTTTCCATTCGTGAAAGCCAGCAAAACTATCTGCGCCCATCGCCCAGACAAAGTGATTCTCAGGATAGCGTTTCTTAAGTTCCTTAAGGATGTAGTAGGTTTCTTTACGCCCAATCTCTTGAGCAATTTCTTCAGATTCATCGTTCAGTTTGATTTCGGATGAAAAATGTTTAGCGATAAGTCTTCCCATTTTCATCCGATCGTCAAGTGAAGCATACTCATTTCCTGACTTAAACGGGTTTTGTGAAAACATCATCCAAACCTCGCAGGGTCGATAAAGACCAAGCAATTGTTCAGCCTTTTCAAAATGCGCAGGATGCGGGGGGTTGAACGACCCCCCAAAAAGAATGACAGCTTTTTGCATTGGTCTAATATCCTCATTTTTCCACATGATATCAGGCCTCCACACACGATGCTACCCTTGCGCGGTAGTCATTAAGTTTACACGCTGATTCCTGTGCTGTACTCCTTACATCATAAAAAGTTACTTCTTTTAACAGTTTTCCGTTTACGTAGACTGTTTGAAGAAGGTTTTTACGCTCTCCCAGTTGCTCGCGACGACACGTGACATATCCTGATTTTTCATCGAACGTGAGCGCCAAAATTCCTTTCTTTGATGCTTTAGCAAGATCGGTTTGTGGACGTTTGGCAACGGCTCTCCACCCCTTAATTGCCCTGTCATAGACTGGATGATGTATTTCACAATCGGACCATCCTCTCTGGGGTAAATCAATATCAGAAGGGAAAGAAGGCGCTATAACGCTGCTCTCTTCAATTCTAACAGCAGAAGTTTTTTGCGCATAACGTTGAGTATCGCGATCCAAGCGCTGCAATAATTCGCCTCCCATACCGAAAACGACGTTGTCAGCGCTAAAACCGCGTTCTTTCATCTCGGTCAAAATCGCGTCAATGGAAGTGGCATTGATCCCGTCCCCCTGAATAACGCGAATATAGGGCGGTAATAGCTTGTACCCTTTAGTGTTGGTGACAGTGCCAAATTTTTCGGCCAGAATCTCGAGTGTTTTGCAGACAACATCGACAGGTTCACCGCTATCCGGGCGAATAACAACCAAGCCACCGTTGTTTATGACCTCATCACGAAGCTCGCCACCCCACAAATTCTCCACAGCATTGTAAAGATTGTAAGAGTCACTCACTACAGCAACGATTTTACCTTCGCCTGAATATTGCCGAAGCATATTGAGATACGCTTCTTTTTCATTTTTTTCACCCCAAGCGGTAATCGTGCTGTGCTCTGCTGCGGGAACACCCTGCATTTCGCCTTTATAACCGTAAAAAGCAAAGGCATTGACAACCCCCATAACCGTATCAGATCCGGCAAAATTGACCAGATGTGACATCCCACCAATCCCGGAACTCTCGGTTGAAGATGCCCCGCGAGCACCAAAATCATTCAACTTAAAGGGCAAACCTTGCAAATCATCACACGTTTGCTCCATGTGGGCTTGAATAATTTTTTTGCACTCATACGAGCGGGTTGCAACCGTATTGGGATACCAAACACCGCGCAAAAGAGCGGTTTCAAGATAGCTTGTGAGCCAAAAGCATTTTGGGTCGGTATTCACGATTTGCACAGTCACGTTGTGGGCGGGGATAATGGTGCCTTCAGGTACTGTTTCAATCGCAACTGGCAAAAATCCCTGATGCGCATTGACAATGTGTTCCCAACCTTCGCGATTAAAAGGCAGCCCCATCATATCTTTCAACACCATCTCGGCATTATCGATATCTTCCATGGTAATGGGTTTCAGCAAATATTGTTTGATGAAAGCTTGCAACCCAAACGACATCACGTCTTCATACTGACCACCGCGCGATTCAATGTAACTTGATACGTATGTTGTTCCGGGGGGATATTGTTTGAAGTGAGACGCTTTGTAAGCATCCGCATTAAGGATAATATTATTAAGTAGTGCCTTTGACATTTTCCATCTCCTTTGTCGTTAAACAAAGAAGAATGCTGGTACAGCGAAGAAAAATCCGAACCAGTTGTCCTCTGCATCATGATTGTTCACGTAGATCATTGCGATCGGTGAACTCCGTCTTGAGCAAACCAAAGCGGACAGCAAAAGGAATTTTTTCAACCCTTTTAGTATTCGCTGTGATCAAACTGCCTTACTGGCACGCTTGCTCAACGCGCCGTTAACATTCCAAGCGAACGCAACGACGATCAGTTACATAAAGGGCTAGGCTTTGATTTTTTTCTGTAGCACAACAAACTCCTTGTTGTTTTTCACACAATGCGGTCTATCCGCCTTGTTGAGAGTGAGCCTAGCAATAGTTGCACAGAGGGTCAAGCACTTTTTTACTCTGATCAAAAATTATTTTTTGCAAAAAATGCCTGTAAAAAGTGGCAGAATTAAAAGTCCGTAAATAGAAAAGGGCCGGAGTTTCCCCCAGCCCTTAATATAATGCTTACTGAGTGGATGATTAGAAATCCATATCGCCCATACCACCCATACCCCCCATGCCGCCACCGCCAGCAGGGGCTTTTTTCTCAGGACGCTCGGCAATCATGGCTTCGGTCGTGATCAACAAACCGGCAACTGATGCAGCATCCTGCAAAGCTGTACGAACAACCTTGGTTGGATCGATAATGCCTTCAGCAAGCATGTCGATGACGGAAGCATCACCTTCAAAATCTTTTGCAGCATTAAACCCGAACTTGGCATCTTTCTTATCAAGAACCTTCCCCACAACAATGGAACCATCCACGCCTGCATTTTCGGCAATCTGGCGAATAGGTGATTGCAAGGCCTTGCGAATGATATCCACGCCGTGGCGTTGATCTTCATTCTCGAATGTCACTTTGTTGAGGCAATGCGAGGCATAGAGCAAGGCAGAACCACCGCCGGCAACAATCCCCTCTTCCACTGCTGCGCGGGTTGCATGAAGAGCATCATCAACACGATCCTTACGCTCTTTCACCTCAACTTCCGTAGCACCACCTACACGAATAACCGCAACACCACCGGCTAATTTAGCTAGACGTTCTTGCAGTTTTTCACGATCGTAATCGGATGTTGTTTCTTCAATTTGCGACTTGATCTGACCGATACGATCTTCAATCGCTTTTTTCTCGCCCACACCATCTGTGATCGTGGTTTCATCCTTGGTGATGAGAACCTTTTTAGCTGTTCCCAACATATCAAGCGTGACGTTTTCAAGCTTAATACCCAGATCTTCAGAAATAAGCTGACCACCTGTCAAAATCGCCATATCTTCCAGCATCGCTTTACGACGATCGCCAAAGCCTGGTGCTTTTACGGCAGCGATTTTAAGACCAGCGCGAATCTTGTTCACAACCAACGTTGCCAACGCTTCGCCTTCAACCTCTTCAGCAACAATCAGCAGCGGACGCCCTGTCTGAACAACGGCTTCCAAAACCGGCAACAACGGTTGTAATCCACTCAATTTCTTTTCATGGAAAAGAATGTAGGGATTTTCCAATTCGCACGTCATTTTTTCAGGATTGGTTATGAAATAGGGCGACAGATAACCACGATCAAACTGCATACCCTCAACCACATCCAGATCACTGGTCAGCGACTTGGCTTCTTCAACTGTGATTACGCCTTCAGGGCCGACTTTTTCCATGGCGGCAGCAATCATTTCACCAATTTCTTTTTCACCGTTGGCAGAAATCGTACCAACAGAAACGATTTCTTCACGCTTACCGGCATTAATCGGCTTCGATTGTGCCTTTAAATCTTCCACGGCCAAGGTGACAGCTTTATCAATCCCGCGCTTGAGATCCATCGGGTTTGCACCAGCAGCCACCAATTTCACACCCTCGCGAATGATTGCTTGCGCAAGAACGGTTGCAGTCGTTGTACCATCACCAGCGAGGTCAGCTGTTTTGCTGGCTACTTCACGCACCATCTGTGCGCCCATGTTCTCAAATTTGTCGGCCAGTTCGATTTCTTTTGCAACCGACACACCGTCTTTGGTCACACGCGGACCACCAAATGATCTTTCAAGCACAACATTGCGGCCTTTAGGACCCAATGTTACTTTCACAGCGTTAGCCAAAATATTGACGCCGCGAACCAGTTTTACGCGTGCATCGTCAGCAAATACCACATCTTTAGCTGCCATTTTCTTCATCCTTCCGATTGTTTAGAGCGATTCTCACCTATTACCGTTGTAAAGCGAGAGGTTAGGCGGCCATAATGCCCAGAATATCGCTTTCTTTCATGATCAGGTACTCTTTACCATTCAACTTGACCTCTGTTCCGGACCATTTACCGAACAAGATGGTATCGCCAACTTTGACGTCGAGAGGAATGAGTTTACCTGTTTCATCGCGGCTGCCTGAACCCACGGCCAAGACCTTGCCTTGTTGGGGTTTTTCTTGTGCAGTATCCGCTAAAATAATGCCGCCTGCCGTCTTTGTTTCCGGCTCCAACCGCTCAACAACAACGCGATCGTGTAGTGGACGAAAATCCATTTTCTCTCCTCCAAATGTTAACATAGGGTGCCTTCAAACACCTGCACACTCTTATGGGGTGAGTGCTAAAGGCATATGGGGAAGCCGTCAATGGGATTCAAGAGAGAGAATGCAAAAAATGCACAAAAAGTTACTTTTCGTCCCGAATCAAGAATTTAGGCCTTAATTAAACAGGCTTCGAACCCTTTTTTAAGCATCTCGGCATTGAGTTTGCGGCCGATTAAAACAAAACGACTCCGCCGGTTTTCATCACTGCGCCATGGCCGGGTATGCCGCCCTTCCATGATCATATGCACGCCTTGAATGACAAATTGCTCGGCACTGCCTTCTAAATCGAGAATTCCTTTGTACCGCAAAAGGTCTTGCCCTTGGGTGGCGATGAGCTGCTGCATCCACGCATCAAAGGCGCTCGGGTCAAGCGGTCGATCGGCTGAAAGCGAGACAGACACAACCGTAACGTCATGATGATGATGGTGCGCACGGTGGTGTACTTCTTCATCCTCTTCCCCGTTTTCGTCGTGATGATGATCAGGGTGGTCGCAATGATCATCATGGCAGTGCTCATCGTGGGTGTGAGCATGCGCATCATCGTGGGGACGATCTTCGTCTGGCAAAAGAAAGTATGGATCGTAACTTAAAATGCGATCCAAATCAAAAGCCCCACGATCAAGAATATCCGTCAGTGGCACTTCGCAGCGTGTCGTCTTGATAATTTTGGCATAGGGATTGATCAAGCGGATGCGCGTTTCAAGCAACAACAATTCCGTTTTAGTAACCAAATCCTGTTTGTTCAGCAAAATCACATCTGCAAAAGCAATTTGCTCTTCCGCTTCGGGGCTGTCACTTAAGCGCTGCATCAGATGACGCGCATCAACAACGGTTACGATACCATCCAACGCGGCCCCTTTTTGAATGTCATCATCGACAAAAAAAGTCTGCGCCACAGGCCCGGGATCAGCAAGGCCGGTTGTTTCAATGATAATACCGTCAAACTTCCCTTTACGCTTCAAAAGTGTGGTCAAAATACGGATTAAATCCCCGCGCACCCTGCAGCAGATACAACCATTATTCATCTCAAAAATTTCTTCATCGGCGCTAACCACCAAATCGTTATCGATTCCGATTTCACCATACTCGTTTATGATCACAGCATAGCGCTTGGCATGCGGCTCAGTTAGAATGCGATTGAGAAGCGTGGTTTTGCCCGCTCCCAAATAGCCCGTTAGCACTGTCACAGGAATTTTAGCATCGGTTTCGGTCATTTGAATTGCAACCCTTTAAAAGAATTGTGCGTGTTTCCGTTTTGCACAATTTGGCGGTTTACAGGAATGCAAACTTAGCTACTGTTAGAGGGGAGGTCAATATGTTGCGCCGAAAAACGCTTTTTATCATCTTTTTCATAACGATCGTTGCTCTTGTGTTGTGGAGAAGTGTTAATTCCACGCATAACGTTACGGCAAGCGTGGTTTCGCGCGGAACGGCTGTTGATATTGTTTACGCAACGGGAGAGGTTGAGCCGGTGGAAGAATCTCAATTATCCTTCAACGAAAGCGGCCGCCTGACGGATTGGTATCATGATGAGGGTGAAACAGTAAAACAAGGTATGCCACTTGCGGCACTGGACGATGTGGAAGAAAAAGCTGAGGTAGCCCGCTTGGAATCACTGGTCGACAACGATCGTACAGAAGCTCAACGGGCGCAAACTTTGTGGGAAAAACGCTCAGGCAGCAAAGAAAACCTGGACCGGGCAAACAGCATTCTGGCGCAAGATGAAGCGCGTCTTAAAACAGCTCACGAGCAACTTGCAAAGCGTCAGATTGTTGCGCCCTACGATGGCATTATTCTGCGCCGTGAACGTGAGCGCGGAGAGACCATAGCAGCAGGACAGATGGTTTTTGTGATCGGCAAGCCAGATCGACTCCGACTCTCTTTAGATGTGGATGAAGAAGATATTCCTCACGTTTTCGTTGGGCAAAAGGCTCTTATTTCGGCAGATGCTTTTCCCCGTCAGATATTTGAGGGCCGGGTACACGACATCACCCCGCGCGGCGATACGCTGAATAAAAGTTACCGTGTGCGTGTCTATATGAACGATGGTTTTACAATGCCGCTGGGCATGACGGTGGAAGCAAATTTGGTTGCTCAAGAACATGAAAATACACAACTGATTCCACATGAGGCAGTAATCAATGATGAAAGTGTTTTTAAAGTAGAGAACAACCGCAGTGTTAAAACATCAATTAAAACGGGTATCAGCAACAGTAGCCATACCGAAGTTTTAACAGGTTTGAAGGATGGAGATGTTGTTATTACATCACCTCCAGACAACTTAAAGAATGGCGATCGAGTCAACGTAAAAATTGTACCTTTATCCCTGCCCGCCTCTGCACATGAGCCATGATACATGTTTCTCAGCCTCACCATTGCGATAAAGCACCTACGCCACCGCCGAAGACAGTCCCTTGTTTCCGTATTAGGGGTCGCGCTGGGGGTGGGGTTTTTTATTGCACTCGCAGCACTTATGCAGGGTTTTCAGGGATATATTCTTTCAACTGTTGTGGATGTTTCACCCCACATCCGCATTCAAGATGAATACCGAACACCTCGCCCGCAACCGGCCACACTGGCGTATCCTCATGCCACGCTGATTAATTATCGTGGCCTGCGCCCACGAGATGAACGTCGCGGCATTCGCGAGTATCGAGAGATCGTTGAAGCGCTTAAAAAAATGCGCGGGATTACTTTTTCCACCAGTCTATCGGGACAGGCATTTTTGCGTTATGGAACGGCTGAAGTTTCGGCGAGCATCCAGGGCATTGTCCCCGCTGATGAACGAAAGATCACACGCATTGAGCGCGATATGAGCAGCGGTTCCTTTGATGATCTTTTAACGGCCCCGAACGGAATTATTTTAGGCCAAACAATGGCACGACGTCTGGGCGTAAGTATGGGCGACAGCCTGACTGCCGTATCCTCAAGAGGGCTTACAATGCGTGTAAAAGTGGTTGGCATGCTAGCAACGGGCATTGCCACCATTGATGAAAGCATGGCGTATATGCTGTTGAAAAAAGTCCAAATTCTTGAAGAAAAACCCAACCGTATCAGCGATATCAATCTGCGCATCAACAACCCTGATGATGCTGCTGCACTTGCACTTAAACTGGAGCAGCGCTTTCAATGGAAAGCCGAATCATGGAAGGAGGCAAATTCCGGCATCTTCGGTGTTTTTACCGTACAAAACATTGTGATGTACTCAACTGTAAGCGCGATTATGGTGGTTGCTGCCTTTGGTATTTTTAATATTATTTCGACAATTATTCACGAAAAAACCCGCGACATTGCGATTCTGAAATCCCTCGGTTTTCGTGAAAAAAACATACGCGCTATTTTTGTTTGGCAGGGCCTGATTGTAGCAATGATCGGCGTCATCATTGGTTGGATATTGGGTTATGGGCTCAGCAGTGCGCTGGCAGCCGTACGTCTTCATATTGGCGGAATGATTGAGTCAGATCACCTCTTTATCCTTTGGTCGTTTTGGCATTATGGTCTTGCCGCACTTTTCTCGATCACTGCGGCATTGTTTGCCGCTTGGCTGCCTGCCCGAAAAGCGGCCTCACTCAATCCAGTTGATATCATTCGCGGGGTGGGCTGATGCAAAAAAGCCCCCTCCCTTCCCCATTGCTTGATGTAAAAAATGTGACACGTATTTTATCCGGTGTCGTACAAACAACCTTGCTGCGTGGTATTAATCTTTCAGTTAAATGCGGAGAATTTGTTACGATTACGGGACCATCGGGAGGCGGTAAATCATCCCTTCTCTACCTCTTGGGATTACTGGATCGCCCCACGAACGGGGAAATCTTTATTCAGGGGCAAGCGACAAGTGCTTGCGCGACAACCGAATTAGCAGACATTCGTCTACAGAAAATAGGTTTTGTCTTTCAGTTTCATTTTTTGCTGGAAGAATTCACCGCGCTTGAAAACGTGATGCTGCCAATGAATCAATTGAACAAGAGCACCTTTGAAGAACGTCAACAGCGCGCCGAACAGCTTTTGACAACGTTTAACCTGGCCGAACACCTGTATAAGCGACCGGACCAGCTCTCAGGAGGACAACGCCAAAGGGTAGCAATTGCGCGTGCTCTCGCCAACGCGCCGGCGCTCATATTAGCCGATGAACCAACTGGCAACCTTGATACGAAGAATGCCGACATTGTCTTCAAGGCATTTCGCAAAATTGTGGATGATACGGGCGCATCCGTGATTGTCGTCACTCACGATATGGAACTGGCAAAGCGCGCAGATCGTCAGATACATCTGGTTGATGGCCAAATCGTTTCTTGATAAAAAGATTTATTTTAGGCGGCGTCTGTTCGCGACAAAAATGCCTCAACCTGCTTGACCAGCTCTTTCAAATGAAACGGCTTGGTATAAACCGCAGCTTTATGGCGCAAATCACCCAGTTGCGTCATAGCGATCGCGGCAAAGCCTGTAATAAACATGATTTTTGTATTGGGGGCTTCTTTTACCGTATGACGAGCCAATGTAATGCCGTCCATGCCGGGCATAACAATATCTGAAATCAGCAGATCATAGCGCTGACTACCGACCGCAGCCAATGCTTTTTCGCCATCTTCGCAGGCATAAACCTCATTCCCCGCACGCTCAAGGGCGATGGTGAGGTAATGACGTAGTGCAGAATCATCTTCAGCCAGAACGATACGTGCCATTTTTTTACCTTTTAATAACATTTGGGCTTGATCTTCTCTGATCATCATCCCTCAAAGTAGTTAAAGAGGCGCAAACAGCGTGACAAAAAAAATGTAACCGTCTATAAAAAAAACAACTTTTCAGGAGTACCCGTCATGTCGATGCAACCAAAAACCATTGCGGTAAATTGGGAAAAGATTCAGCTTTTATCAAAATCACTGGCTTCTCAATTAGCGCCCTCTGGCCCATGGCAAGCGGTGGTTGGTGTGGCGAGAGGCGGGCTTATCCCCGCCACCATTGTTGCGCGTGAGCTGGGTGTGCTTATGGTTGATACGGTATGCGTTTCCACTCATAACGATGAAGGGGCGCGGCAGTCGACAAAATTTCTAAAAATTCTGCCGGGAAATGGAGAAGGATGTCTGGTGATTGATGATCTGGTTGATACCGGTGCAACCTTTGCGTTGCTTCGCCCTTATTTGCCGCGCGCCACGTTTGCAAGTTTGTTTGCCAAACCTGAAGGCATAAAAAGCACTGATTTTTGTGTTGAAAAAATTGATCAAGATGTCTGGATCAGGTTTCCGTGGGAGGAATAGACGCCGTTTTTGTTTCGCGCTTTATTGTTGATACACCCAAGCGATAGGTTTTGTAATGCACTTGGTCTCGCGCGCTGTTGTAAGCATAAGCGTTGCTTCTGGCGTAAAAAAATCATGGAGTAAAGGGAGAGGAAGGACGTCGTCAACGCCAACATCAACCTCCCTGAGCAGTGCTGCTGCCTGAACAAATTGTCCGGTGCTAAAGTTTTTTCCGCGCACCCCCGTCTGAACGATAGCACGGTTGATTGCAATCGACAATGCCGAGCGATAGTGGTTGGTGTTGCTATTTTCCAACGAAACCCCACAGAAAACCTTTCCTTGCGTGGTGAGAATCGCTGCCCCTTCCCGCTGATGTCGCAGAGAGTGTGTCAGTGCATGGCCCGTAATTTTTCGGGCGGCTTCCATTAATTGAAACATGCTAGGCTGCTGTGCTGTTTCATTTTCAAGCTGTTCACACGCAATCAGAGAAAGATCACTATTTTCACGTGAATCCAGCGAAAAACCATAGGGGAAAAAGTCACTTAATTTAAATACGTCGGCACAATCGTTACCGAAGACAATCTCGCAAGCGTGCGCATCAGTACAATCATTGATCACCTGCCGACAAATTCCGCACGGTGCACAATGCGCAACATTCTCTTTATCATAGGCATTGGCTGTAATGATGGCTACTGCCCGCACAAAACGACGCCCAGATAATAGATGCTCGCCCATGGTAATCGCATTTGCAATTGCATTTTCTTCTGCGCACAGACCGCCTGTTTGTGTCACTTCGACATTACATCCGCCATAAATTTTCCCGCTTTTGCACAAAATTGCAGCGCCGACAGCAAAGTCTGAAAGAGGAATACGGGCGCATTTTTGCGCTTTTTTGGCGACCCCGATCAGGGCCATACGTTGTTCGAGCGTCAGGGGTGCATTGCAGATTGGCAATTGGTTCATGATTGGGCTAGAGTGCCGTTAACATGCATCAGTCGTCAACAACCATCTCAAACAATATTTCAGGCTCTCTCTTGGGCCTGAGTTCCATATTTATAGGTTTTGTGTTACTGATTCCTAGCGTATTTTATGCTTATGCTTTTTTGCGTGTGCTGCCCTACACAGAACAGCTCGAACAAATATCGATCCCCTATGCCACATCTGTTGATCTTTACGCTCTTTCAGAGGCATGGCAAAACGCTTACTCTCTTTTCCCTGATCCGCGTCTCGGTCGCGCGCTCGGTCTTATCCGAATCGAACAATTACGTCAAAACCCTAACGCATCGGTTGATGAATGGCAGGATGTCATGGTATTCTACCAAAAGCTCACGGCCAGTGCGCCTCAAAACCCATTTGACTGGGGGCGACTATCCTATGCTGCCGACCATGCACATCGCACAGATATCGCGCTCAATGCGCTTGAAAATTCTTTTAAAACAGGTCGTTACCTTCCCTCCTTTATGCTTTGGCGCTATACACATGCTCTCACACTTCTCCCCTTAATGTCGCCAGAACAAAAAGATCAAATGGGCGACCAAACCGGGCTTTTGTATAAAAAGAAAAAATGGGATCTCATTCGCATGGCTCGCCTTGCCCCTTTTTCTGATACAATTGAACAACTAATCACCCTTTATCAGCCAGAAAATCGCAATGAGTTCTTGAAAAAAAGAGGCCCTCTCAAGCATAATGTCTCGCAGGAGTCCCCCAATGCTCAATGAAATACTCTTATTTTCAACCCTATGTGCAGCTTTGCTGTCACTGGTGTTCAGTCTCGTTCTTTCCAAACGACTGGATATTGCAGAACGACGACGACGCTATGAGATTGAGTGTCTGATTCAAAAACTGCAACATCAACAGCAGCAAACATCAGAAACGCATGAAAATTTGCGATTATTAGGCGAAACAGCCTATCAGTTGGCGCACGAAATCGAACATAACCGCAAAGCAAAAGCTGCTCAGCTTACAGAAAAAACAACGCGTACTGAACCAGATGAGCCTGCCGATCCGCAGCGTCCCCCTGCACCCTCCTCTCGCATTCTCCACTAATCGTATCAAAGATTAATTTCGTTAACCCTATTTTGCGTGATTAGATTGACTTGGTTCCTACAACTTCATTAAGATAAAAATAACCATATTTTTAAATTACTTTTAGAGGTGAATTACCATGGCTTTGAGTCAAACATTACCTCAGCATCCCCGAACCGCTTCTGTAAGAGGATGGAGAGCGGCGCTCCTTGCAACCTGCGCATTTGCAGCTTCAGGCTGTGCAAGTTTGCTTAGTACAAGTATTATCCCTACAGAAGAAATATACGCTAAACAGGTTCAAAAAGAACATGGTTTATCTGAAGAAGATGCCGCAAGATTAGCGCATGAGATTGCACACCCTCGTTACCTCATAGCAACGCAAGTCTGCGATTTGACAACGCAACCCGCTAAATGCGGCGAAATAATCGAAAAACCTACAGTTAATCCTGTCATTGATATATTTAATGCTGCAAGAATTGTTGCAGGTGACGATACGAGGATGATTCTGCTATGGCCCTACACTCCCCAGGAAGGTGCCAAGCACGAACATGATTTAGCTACAGCAAGAAGCGTTGTAAATAGAGATTACTTCAGAGGTCACCAAGATGCAACGCCAGAATTAGTTTTTAACGCGATCAGTCAAGCTGCTCCGCTAACAGCCAGACTCGGTGCAGGAGGAGCTGTTATTGGGTGTTCATCCGCTTTTGATGCGCGTTCAGCTGAAATTATTAGATCGAGTAAGGATCATGATAAAGAATATTATGAAGCAGTGGGGCGTATTTGCAAATTCAATACCCTCTCAAGTGCTGAATCTGGTCAACCCAATCCTTATCTAACACAGTTTTTAAATACAATAGCGAAACTGAAGGAGTTGGCGCAAGAAAAAGCCCTAAAGGAACAGCCCACGAGCACTGCGATGGAGCTTGTACCGTAGGTAGACTCTCGTTTCACTTTTTTTGACGCAAATACATCGCCAAAGATGGTCTCTGTGAGCCCATCTTTTCGGAATTTGCTCTAACCTATGGACCGTTTCACGAGCGAGCGAGTGTTTGCTGTCGCCCCTCTGTTTTCACGCAGACGTCATAGGTAATTGTGCCTACACTTTAATAATCTCGCTCAACGACAAAATCGATTGCATCAATCATGGCTGAGCGAATGGGAGTTTCGGTAAAATGGTCTTTCAACAGTTTCTGGGCCATATTGCCATATGAACGCGCTAACGCGATTGTCTTTATCAGGCTTTGATGTTTATCCATTAACTGCAAAGCGTAAGCTAAATCAGTCTCGTTATAAACACGTTCTTCCATCGTACGCTGCCAAAATGCCTTTTCTTCAGCATCGCCACTTTTATACGCCAGCAGCACCGGCAACGTCATTTTTCCTTCACGAAAATCGTTGCCAATCTCTTTACCCAAGCGCGCCTGTACAGCAGAATAATCCAAGACATCATCAACAAGTTGAAACGCAATTCCTAAATTTTGCCCATACAAGCGCAAGGCCTCTTGGTCAATGGCGGGACGATCAGCAAGTACAGCTCCCACTTCACATGCAGCCGAGAATAATGCTGCAGTCTTCCCTGAAATAACATCCAGGTACTCACCTTCCGTCGTCAACGTATTGTTGGCGATGGAAAGCTGCATGACTTCCCCTTGTGCAATTGTGCTGGAGGCCTGACTCAAAATACGCAAAATCTCTAACGATCCATCAGCAACCATCAATTCAAAAGCACGCGTAAAAAGAAAGTCTCCCACCAGCACACTGGCTTGGTTACCAAACACAGCATTTGCTGATTTTTGACCGCGCCGGATATCACTTTCATCAACAACATCATCGTGTAAAAGCGTTGCCGTATGGATAAATTCAACGCAAGCAGCCAAGCCATGATGGCGTGTTCCAGTAAATCCGCAAAGCTGTGCACTGGCAAGCGTCAAGAGCGGGCGCAAACGCTTGCCACCTGACGCAATTAGATACCCTGCGAGTTGAGGAATAAGTGCAACCTTGCTGTGTAATCTTTCAATAATCAAATTATTGGTGGCGGTCATATCATCTGCGACGAGCGCAAGAAGCCGATCAAAGCCATGACGGGAGAAATTATCGGAGTTTGAAGGTTTTGGTTGGAGCGAAAATGTCATCTTTAGTGGTGGGTTAGCATTGAAAATGCGAAAAGGTTAATCATGTTTTTAGCGTTTTTTAAGTCGAAAATTACCTGTGCTCTTAGATATGATATTAGTCAAGAATAATTCCCCTTCTAAAATTTAAAGACTGCCGAGTGTGTTTACGCGATAAAAAGCACGTACGCACCCGAATACACAGCCATAAGCATTATCGACCACGTCGCGATAGCCGTTCAATTTCAGCCTCAACCAATCGCTCAACCAGAGAGGGCAAGTTTTGGTCCATCCATTGCCGCAACATAGGACGCAACAACTCCCGCACCAAGGCTTCAACCGTATGCCCTTCAAACGTTGTCCGATTGCTCAAAGCCGACAAACCAGCCAACGCATGAGCAGCTGCACGCTCGGTGTGAGGCGAAACAATACGATCGTCGGCCTGCTCATCGACCGCGTCAATGCGCGGAGTGAAATCTTCCACCGAAACCACGGCAGGTTTCACCTCAAAACTATCCCCTGTAGCAGAAACAGGTACAGGATCAAAAACATCATCGGGTGTTTCGGGCGATGTTTGATGAACATATTTTACCGGCTTCTCCGCAAAAGGATCTTGCTCAGACTCTGTGGGCGGATCAAAATTATTTTCAAAATCAACAGACTGATCATCTTCGGGCTGATCGGAGTCGGCTTGATTGCCAGACCCAACGGATACTTCAGCACGCATGGCCGGGGTAAGTTCAAAAATATCATCCGCTGCCGAAGCGCCCTCCTCTGCCTGAGCAGAAGCTTCTTGCGGTTCATCGGAAATAATTCGGCGAATTGACGCCAGAATTTCTTCCATAGACGGTTCATTTTGTGGCTGGTTCGTTGTCACGCCGGATCACCTTACTCAATACTGCTGCCAATCCACTGAGAGCGGACGGACTTAGCATACGCTTGATCATCATAATAGTCGACATTCAACTGCAAATCTTTTGCAGTTAGTTGGCCGATTGCCGACAGCAGCGCGTATTGTGCCACAATTTCATCATAATCGGACCGAACAAGGCTGATACGTGCATTAAGATATTCTTGCTCGCTGTCAAGGGTGTCAAGCACAGAACGCGAACCGACCGAGGCCTCTTCACGAACACCATCGAGTGCAACACGCGCGGCATTAACTTGGCTTTGCAGGGAGACCTTGCTGGCACGCGCTGTCTCGAGGCTTTGCCATGCGCTGATCACTTGCTCGTAAACCTGACGCTCTGCTGAATCGCGCACATGCTCATACTGGCTCACTGATTGCCGAGCCTGGCGAATACGGCTTGAAACAGCCCCTGCCTGATACAATGGCACGGTTACAGAAATCAAAGCTTGAGCTGAGTTTGTATCACCTTCGGCGATATAATCGCCTTCACTAAAATTATGCGTGACGGAGCCTTGCGCAGTTACTTCCGGTAGCCGCTCACCCTTCACGTTGTCGAGCGCAGCCTGTGCCGAATCTTGGTTATGCATGGCTGCAACAACATTCGGGTTATTACGTAAGGCTGTATCCAAGGCCTCATCCAAGCTAATCGGCAAATCAAGATGTGGCTCGGCCGGTTTTGTTATTTTTTGCGGCGCTTCACCAAAAACCCGTTGATACGTCGCTTGACTCTGTATCAGTTGCCCCTCTGCTTGAATGCGCGCAGCAACAGAACCAGAGCGCCGTGCTTCAGATTGACTGACATCAGTTTTCGTAATTTCACCCACAGAAAAACGGTCACGTGAAGCTTGCAATTCTTTTGTAAGAACAGATTCGTTGTCTTTTGTCAGACCGACAATTTCTTGATCGCGCAAAACATTCAAATAAGCCTGAATCCCCTGCAGCAAAACCTGTTGCTCCGTTCCCTTCAAAATGGCGCGCTGGGCAGCGATTGAGCTATCGGCTTGACGAACAGCGGCAATGGTGCGACCGCCACGATAGAGCGGCTGCTGAAGCTGCAAACTCACATTGCGTGAGCTGTAATCCTGTTCACCGATATAAGAGCCCTCTTCTTTTGTCACGCCAACAGAACCCTGAGCAGAAACATTAGGGCGATAATTGGACAACGCTTGTGGAGCAAGTTCATCGGTTGCACGCAGTTCCGCCTGGGCAGCAGCAAGGTCTGGATTGGTATTGTATGCCTTCACCAACGCTTCATCCATTGTGTCGGCAAAAACGGGTGTTGCGAGCGCCATCATCAGCGCGAAAAAGGATAACCCCTTAATTTTCATAATTTCCTCATCTTTCATCAGCCCTGCCTATAAGGCATGAAAGCCATAAAGACCACCCATTAACTCTTTGCGCGGCAGCATGGCACAGTTTTTTTAAAAATTAAAGCATGAACACACGCGGCTTGGAAAAACCAGAAAGAGTGGGCAAACATGCCTCACTTAGACGTTGCGGGGTAAGGGTTTCTCCAATTTTTGTCCATACGGTAAGATGGCCAACCTTTGTAGACGCGCTCATATCAACGGCAACGATACGCCCACCTTCACACAATTGGTCGATCAAAGCGGCGGGAATGAATTCAACCCCACCTTCAATCAATATTCCTTTATAAGGTGCCTTCGCGGCATAACCGGACGCGAGCGGTGAAGCCACCACCATGGCAGAACCTCTGCGTTTGAACTGCAATGGAGCCTGAGAAAGACGCCCCCACCCCTGCTCATCTTCAATCGCAACAACATCCATACGCATTGTGCACAACAAAGCAGCGGCATAACCATCGCCAGCACCAATATCAAGCACGGTATCATGCGGTTCTAGGTGCAAGGCACGAATCATATGAGCAAGCACTAAAGGTTCGGGAGAATAGCGGTTTAAAAAAGGAATGCGCTTTTCTGTATATGCAAATTGCTTGTAATCTTGAGGGAGATAAACCTCACGCGGAACTTGCGTAAAAGCGCCCAAAAGTCTCGGTTCATGAACGCCATTGGGACGAAGAACGCCGTCTACCAAGTTGCGACGTGCGCGAAAGGTCTCGAAGTGGGCTTCTTGTGGTTCAATCGTCATCATCTGCTCCCTCTTTTCATGCAGTGCCAAAACATTTGATGTCATCTGTGCCAATAAAATGCGCACTGCAATTCGTTAATCTTTATAGAATGGATTGGCTGTGCTGACAACTCTTGACCTTGCCCCCCTTTTCAGCCTATACAACCTCCCACAAAGGCGCGGTGGCAGATTGGCTATGCAGAGGACTGCAAATCCTTGTAGGCCGGTTCGATTCCGGCCCGTGCCTCCATCCTACCTTTCGGGGATGTTCGTGATAGTTCGCATATGTACGCAAGACCCGCCAGAAATAGCGGGTTTTTGCTGTTTTGAGCAACAATGAACACACCAGCTTCATTGACTGTCACAGAATTTGACTGTGCAATCCCGCCATTATGCGCAAAGCATCATATTTCTTGTGCGAACACGCGCAAATTTTACTTCTATAAGCCAAGAGCAGGGATCAAACAAGCGCCATCTAAACCCGAATCCCCTTCAATTCAATGGCGATGTGAAAATGATCTGCTTCAGGCATATAACCTTATTGCGTAACGCTATGATGTAATTTTTGTAAATCTGAGCGTCGCGCATCAGATAATGTTTGCACAAGAAAAACAGCTCACCGCCCCCATACAACCAGCCAAGGGGAAACGAGGCCGCATCGCCCGTTCTCCAAGTTCGGCGGAATGTTGAGATGTGCAAAAGCGCCCGCAATGGCGGGCATTGCGCGGGAATATTCTCTGAGTTCGGGGAATGGGTGACTGAGTGGCTGTGCTCGCAGTCACCTGATAACTTTTCTTCAGCCAGTTCCCTGTTAAACAGGGAAATAACAGGGAATCTTGCGGGGCTCAATCCCCATAGCAACCTGCCAACCGGGTCTATACTACTGCAATAGCTGGATATTTTGGCCAACACACGCAAAACTGACCCGGAAAATAACAGGGAATTTTTCGGGCCATATCAGGGAATTTAATCAGCCTGACAGGGAATTTGTTTAGAACATCAGTCATCGTTCTCTTGCCCGTGCGCGAGTTCGTAAAAGCCGCTGCGGCGCGCGCCTTGGTAGGTAATTAACCCGGCTAACTTAATGCCAGTAATATCCCGCTTGGCGGTCACCCGGCTCAACCTTCTGGGGTGGTCTCTGCGTCTCCGTTGCGACGTAGACTCAATGCACCGGTAGGCGGTTCTCCAAAAGCTATGCGCCGCGTCGTCACCCGATCCGGTCCTGTGATAACCTCGATTACCGCATTGTTGGCTGCGCCGACGAAAAGTCGATTGAACACAGGCGGGAATTTTGGATGCGTGAACATCATCTGAGGCAGCTTCATATCTGCTAGCGTTCCAGCCAAGCAATCGGGCAATCGCACAAACTCTGCATACTCTGTTACGCCATCCATGCCCGGCGTTGCAAAAGCTATTTCTGGTCGCCGAAGGTCAATTACGCCTCCCTTGCTCCTCCGCATCATTTGGAAGAATATCCAAGCAAGATCAAATGCGATGCCGCCATGCCGATCAAACATCGCATCCCTGTCGCTGATCCAGCGGATGGCAAGCGGGGATTTGGCATCATTTATCACGCCGAGAACAACCGCTGCGAAGGACGCAACAAGGAAAATCTGGCGCAAAAGCCGAAGCGATGGATTTTTGCCGCTTAACTCAGTTGCGAGTAACCGCAACTGTCGTTCAAGGGTATTATAGTAAGGGGAATTAGGCGGTTCTGCTGCAGTCCATTCTCGGATGACCTCTTGCAGGGCATCGGTCAGTCCCTTCATTTCTTCAAGGCTAGCCTTTAAGAAGCCTGAGCTGCTTCACCGCCATTGATGGATTAAACTTGCCTGATTTCAGGCTAGACTGTCTTGCCATCGAGCAATGTCCTTCTCTCCCGAAACGCACCGAATTGACGACAAGGTCAGGAACATTATAAAATGATTATGAAGAAAGACCTAACTTATCATTGATAGTATTGCAGGTTAGTCCGACAAGGTTATTCATTGTCTCGGCGACTGCTTCTGCTGTCGCGTCCTCAGTAACACAAACCATTAACTTGCAACCGTTGTCATCCCAGTTCGGATAATACTCCAGCTTATAAGGTCCGAATTGTCCGTGCAGCTTTTTATAGAGCAACGGCATTTCAGTTTTTAGTGCTGGAAATTTGTCGGTCTCTACATGCAATTCAACGCCCAAAAAGTTCTCCCTTTGATGCGTCAGGAACTCGTAATGAACACGCGCTGGCCAGTCGGAGAAGGTCATCTGGATATATCGATCTCCGTCTCTCGGATTCTTGATAACCAGATCGTGATCTGAATATGAATTCCGATAGACCTCAATGGCAGCAGACATCAGCTGCTTTAACGATCCTGAATATTTGGTCGTTGGCACATTGCCTACAGAGGACGGCGAAGATTGGGGAAGCTGCGCTGACAAAAGCGGTAGAGCTTCCTGCTTATGAAGCCATTCCGCAATCAGGTCTTTAACGGCTTGTTCGGTATGGCTCTCACACACATAAGCAGGCTCGGTTCCTAGCCAAATAGTTCCAGCATAGTTTCCATCGATAGTTCTGGAGATATGGGGTTTATAGTCTTTCATATCTGTTTCTCCTCATAATCCGGGGAGGCCGCCGGCCTGAATGAGAATACCGAGTTCAAAAGAAACGCATCAAGACCATTAAGAGACGCATCACTACCGGGGATCATACTGATAGCCCCAAGGCTTGTAGCGTTGTAATAGATGCTGGATTCACCGGGATAGAGAATCACAGCTGATCTGACAATGCGGCGGCCATCTGCATCCCGGATTGAGTCACGATAGGCATGCATTTTGTCGATATCTTCCTTCTTCGGCCCGTCATCGCCCTCGAGTTTATACTTAGGGTCAAGTACATACAGCGCAAGATTGTCTGATACTGCAACTTCAATGGAGATGTCAGGAATCTGGCAAAAGCTGATACTCTTCAGCCGTCTCCCTGCATCCGTATGATAAGATTGCTGTGGAATGAGGGATATTCTTGTGCCGTCGGCATGTTTTAGTTGCAATGCAGATCTCCCATCTGGAATAACCTCAACCCAGTGGCCACCACAAGATGGCTGATAGAGCGACTGCATCTCGGTCCTAAAACCTGATTTGTCTGCAGTCCGCAGAAGAGCTAAAATTGTATGTAAAGTGCACCACTTCTCATATAGATATGGTACGTTTTGGAACGGGAGATCTAGTGTCTCAACAGTCAGGCAATCTTTATAAGACCTTCTTAGCGAAAGGTAGCCGTCGTAGGCACTGCGGTAGGCAGGCTTTTTTAGAAAAACCATTGTTATCAGTTCTGGCGGAGACTTAAGATTTCCGACGCCATCCAGAAATGCTACAACTTTTCGTGCTTGTCCAAGTCTCGTATACCAGTCCTGTAAATATGGGTATCTATCTCTTGTGTGCTTAATAACCTGGCGCAATCGACGCTGAACCTGGGTCACGTATTCACGTAAAACCTTGTTCTCGTAAGTATCGAAGTTTTGAATTTTCTTTGTATCGAGAACATGCGTTGGAATGTACGTTTTATTATATAAAACAAGCTCTGACCTCATAAGAGAACTTGCCAGCCCCTGCGCCGTCAGACGTCGGGCAAGCTCACTCCGCACTTGGTGCAACTCATCAGAAAGAACGAAATGCGGATCTCTGGAAACCTCGGGGAGAATTGATAATAATCCCTTCTGTGAACCATGCCCGAGCACAGCTCTTTTTAGAATCTCGATTTCCTGTTCGATGGTAATTTTTTTGAATCTGGTCGTTGTTGTCGATATAAATGCGCCCATGCGATCGAGCTGGAAAATAATTGAGGCAGGTAATTCTCTGTCGAGATCCTGCATGACCATACTGAGCTGATCTCCCGTTATTTTCGAGGGCTGAATTTTGATCGTCGCTTCAGTCGAAGACTGGCCGTTTTCATACCTGATATTCCACAACCCGGCAGGAGACGCGGGCCAATTGATGCAGACGTGCAATTTGTCCCCGAATTTTTCAAGCTTAG